>NZ_JBIAYP010000002.1:893266-1414830 GCF_042897975.1 Micromonospora sp. NPDC000668 | reverse complement strand
CCGGGGTATAAATCATAATTGGCACTGGCTTTTCAAGCACCCTGTTGAGTTCTCAAAGAACAACCACACACCGACCAGAAGCCCCACTCAGTGGAGCACTCTCTCGGGGCTTTCCATCCTCGTCCCCGCCGCTCACTGGCGCCGGGCACTTTTACTACGTTACCTCACCGTCTTCGCCGTGTCAAACCGTGTGTCCCGGTCTGTCGTGCTTCGTACGGGTTGGTCCCGGCGCACTCACGCAGCAGCGGACCGCTGCGTCAGGTCGTCGGATTTGGCAGGCCGGCCACTGCGGTTTCCCGCAGACTTGCCCGGTTCCCTGCCGGTCGTGAACCTTACCCGGTCGGTTGCGCTGCACCAAATCCGCCTCCCGGCCAATTCGGCGAGCCCCGCCCGAGCCGTGTCCCGCAGGAGCGAACCCCTGCCTGACCCGGCTGCCTGCCCGATTCGGTGCTCCAGGACTTTCGTCCCGTTTGCCCCGTTCCGCGCTGGCAGAGAGAAAGTTACGCGTCCGTGGGTTTGATCGTCAAATCCGGGGGTAGCGTCCCACGTCACACTCGCTGCCGGGGGCCGTATCCCCAGTTCAGCGCGTTTGGCGGTTTCGCAAAGGCGCGGGACACCGCCGAAGACGGGCTCTCAGCCGACCGAGAGTGACCAGCCGAGCCGGATCTGGGGCCTTGGGCCGTCAGGCGGCAGGGCGGTTCAGGCGCCGACGGGCGGCGAACCAGGCGCGGATGCCGAGGACGCCGACGGTGCTGCCGATGGCCAGCGACGCCCCGATCAGCAGGGCGTGCACCCACAGGAAGCTGGTGGCCGCGCCGTCCCCCACCGTGCCGGACGCCCAGGAGCGCGGGTCCTGCCAGATGGCGACGGCGAACCTCGGCCAGATCACCCAGGTCCAGACCCCGACTCCGACCAGGAAGACAGCCCACGCACGCGACAGCACCATGGCAGCCGAGTATGCCAGCGGAGCTGGTCACCGGCCCGGACGCCGGGATTGGATCGGCACGAGGATCGCCCTCGCGGCTGGATCTGACTCAATCTGACTCAGAAGCAGGTCCCGATGCCGCCGATCGCCGGGTTGGCCCGATCGTGGCGGCTGATGACGCCGCTCGGGTCGGCCATCAGCCCACCCCAGATCGCGCAGCCGCCCCGGACGTACGCCCGGGCGGGGCCGGCGGCGTAGAGCCTGGCGGCATCGTCGACCTGGGTCGGCAGGTCCTGGGCGGAGAGGTAGGTCTGTGTGCGGGTGAGCATGCCGAGGTGAGCGGCCTTGATGGTGACCGTGCAGCCGAATCCGGTGATCGGGTCGTACAACAGGTGGACGGTGCCGAGTCGGTTGCCGGTCCGCGCGTCCCGGATCGGGTCCTGGTCGACCGGGGCGTAGCCGAGCCCGCAGAGCGCCCGCGGGGAGTACGGATTGAGCGTTCGCGCCTGCGCCGCGCTCCCGCTCGCGGCGACGAGGCCCAGCGCGAGCGCCAGCACGGCGCCGAACCGTCGAATTGTGCTGTACATCTGCGTCCCCCTTCTTCGGCAATGCTTGGATGCGGGACCAGAATGGTGGCGCCGGACCTGCCCTCGAATGTGCGGGAGGGACACAGCGCCCCGACGGTGGATGTGCGGATGAGCGGCCCGGACCGCGCTGAGCTGGGCGGTTGCCCTGCTCGTCATCGACGTTCGACAGCTATGACGTATTTCGCAGCGCGCATTTCGATGAACTCAGAACTGCCGAATTGTTTCCGGCGGGAGCGGGGTGGGCACAGCGGAACGGGACAGCCGAAGACCGTCACCGGAGGTGTCCCGTGCAACCCTCGATCTTCAATCCCTGGGACTGGCGCGACCCGTCGGCCCTCGCCGGCGGGTACGCGCAGACCATCCCCTCGGCCTCCCCTCCGGAAGGCCCGGACGGTGCGCACGACGGGCCGGACGCACCCGGCCCCGGCACGCCGATCGACCTGGTCGGCTACCGGGTGCAGGCGACCGACGGGCGGATCGGCACCATCGACGAGGCGAGCCACGACGCGGACGCGCGGTACCTGGTGGTGGACACCGGGCCATGGATCCTCGGCCACAAGGTGCTGCTGCCGGCCGGCACGGTGGCCCGGGTGGACCACCGGGACCGCAGCGTGCACGTCGACCGGACCCGACAGGAGATCAAGGACGCACCGCCCTTCGATCCGGAGTCGTCCGACCCGGAGTACCGGGAACGCGTCGGCAACTACTACGCGGAGAGCTATCGGCCGCGCCAAGCCGGGAGCCCCGAGCCACAGCGCTGAGCGGCGGACCCGTGCCGGAGATACCGGGCCACTCCGGAGCGGACGGTACGGGCGCGGCTTCACGGGTACCGTGATTCCGTGGTCCGGACGAGCAGTTGCGCGTCGGAGGCGGTCGAGATGGTCGACTGCCTCCCCCTCTGCGCGGTGCCCGGGTTCCCGATCAGCTCCGGCGATGGCCGTGAGCAACTCCTGGACGTACTCCGTGCTGGTGGTCTGCGGTACCGCGCCGGCGCGCGATGGCGGACGGCTCGCTGAGTCGAACCCGCTGACCGACGGGGCGAATTTCGCCCCGCTCGGCGCGCGCCCACGCGTTACCCACCTTCCCGCACGAAAGGCACACCACCATGTCCGTCGCACGAATGCTCACCGGCGACCGGCCCACCGGTCGCCTGCACCTTGGCCACTACGTCGGCAGCATCGCCAATCGGGTGCGGCTGCACCAGCGCTACGAGAGCTTCTTCATCATCGCCGACCTGCACATGCTGACCACCAGGAACCGCCGCGAGGACATCGACCAGGTCTCCGGCAACGCCCGCGAGATGGTGACCGACATCCTGGCCGCCGGCATCGACCCGGCGCGGGCGACCTTCTACCTCCAGTCAGCAATCCCGGAGGTCGGCGACCTCAACACACTCCTGCAGAACCTGGTGAGCGTGCCCCGGCTGGAACGGGTGCCGTCGCTGAAGGACATGGCCCGGGACGCGGGCAAGGAGGAGATGCCGTATGGGCTGCTGGGCTACCCGGTGCTCCAGGCCGCGGACATCCTCTGCGTGAAGGGGCAGGTCGTCCCGGTCGGCCGGGACAACGCCGCGCACGTCGAGGTGACCCGGGAGATCGCCCGCCGGTTCAACCACCTGTACGGGCCGGTCTTCCCGGTGCCCGAGCTGATCCCGGCGGATACGCCGAGCCTTGTGGGCACCGACGGCGCGGCCAAGATGAGCAAGAGCCGGGGCAACACGATCGCCCTCTCCGACGACCCCGCCACGGTGCGTCGCAAGGTGCTCGGCATGTACACCGACCCGAACCGGGTCCGGGCCGATGTGCCGGGCACGGTGGAGGGCAATCCGGTCTTCGCGTACCACGAGGTCTTCAACCCGGACCGTGACGAGGTGGCCGAACTGGCCGCGCGCTACCGGGCCGGACGGGTCGGTGACGTGGAGGTCAAGGAGCGGCTGGTCGTCGCGCTGGAGCGGTTCCTGGCACCGATCAGGGAGCGGCGGGCCCGGATCGAAGCGGACCGGGGGCTGGTCGACCGGCTGATCGTCGAGGGCACCGAACGGACCCGCCAGGAGGTACGGCAGACGCTGGTCGAGGTCCGCCGGGCGATGGGGCTGACCGGCGCGTACCAGCAGGTGCGGCGGCGAGCGGAGCGGAGCCGGAGGCGGACGGACGCCCCGGCGTGAAGCCTCGGCGGCGCCGAACGGTGGACCGGCTGAGCTGCGGAAAGAAGAATTCTGGACGCCGTGTCGATATCCCCGGTCCCCGTTCGTCGTCATGCTGTACGGCGACCCGCCGCACCGAGAGGAGCCGAAGCGTGAAGTACATGCTGCTGTTCATGAGCCCCGCGACCGACGGGGGCGAGCCCATCGACGGGTGCAGCTTCGAGGACTGGATCCGCTACGACCGGGAGATGAAGGACGCGGGGATCTGGGTCTCCGGGCACCCGTTGCAGGACCTGACCACGTGCACGACGGTGCAGGTCGGCCCGGAAGGCGAACGCACGATCACCGACGGGCCGTTCGCGGAGACCCGTGAGGTGCTCGGCGGGTACGACATCATCGACGTGCCGAATCTCGATGTCGCGCTGGAATGGGCGGCCCGCAGCCCTGGCGCCCTCGGCGGTGGGTCGGTCCAGGTGCGCCCGGTCGCCGAGATCGAGGTCGGGGTCTGACGATGGCGGGCGAGGGGGCAGCGGGGGCGGAGCCGGTCGGGTCGTCCGTGGAGGCGGTGTTCCGGGAGGAACGTGGCCGGCTGCTCGCCTCGCTCGTGCATCGCTTCGGAGACCTAGACCTGGCCGAGGAGGTCGCCTCCGAGGCCATCGAGGCGGCGCTGGTGCGTTGGCCCACCGACGGCGTCCCGAGCCGGCCGGGCGCCTGGCTGCTCACCACGGCCCGCCGCCGCGCGGTGGACCGGCTGCGCCGCGACCGGGTGCTGGCCACCCGACTCGCCGTGCTCCAGGCGGAGGCCGAGCGGGCCGACGCCGCCCCACCCGCCGACGCGGACCGCGACCTGCCCGACGATCGGCTGGCGCTCTTCTTCACCTGCGCGCACCCGGCCCTGCCCGCCCAGGACCGCGGAGCGCTCACCCTGCGCTTCCTCGCCGGGCTCACCACGGTCGAGGTCGCGCGGGCCTTCCTGGTGCCGCCCGCGACCATGGCTCAGCGACTCGTCCGGGCCAAGCGGAAGATCCGCGACGCACGTATCCCGTTCCGGGTGCCCGGGGCCGACGAGCTGCCCGAACGCCTGCCCACGGTGCTTCAGGCGGTCTACTCGATCTTCACCGAGGGCTATGCCGCCAGCTCCGGCCCGGATCTCCAGCGGACCGACCTCGCCGAGGAGGCCATCCGGCTGGCCCGAATCCTGCGTCGGTTGCTGCCGGCCGAGCGGGAGGTCGCCGGGCTGCTCGGATTGATGCTGCTGGTCCACGCCCGGCGTGCCGCGCGGACCGGGCCGGACGGCCGGGTGGTCCTGCTCGACGACCAGGACCGTGGGCGCTGGGACCACCGCATGATCGACGAGGGGCGCGGCCTGGTGGTGGTCGCGCTGACCGGCCGACCACCCGGGGCGTACGGGGTGCAGGCCGCCATCGCCGCGCTGCACGACGAGGCCGCCGATGTGGCCAGCACCGACTGGCCCCAGGTGGTGGCGCTGTACGACGTGCTGCTCGGCCTGGTCCCCTCGCCGGTCGTCGCACTCAACCGGGCCGCCGCGGTGGCCATGCGGGACGGGCCGGAGGCCGGGCTCGCCCTGCTGGACGAGTTGGCCGACGATCCCCGGCTGCGCGGCTACCACCTCTATTCGGCGACCCGGGCCGACCTGCTGCGCCGGCTCAACCGGTACGACGAGGCCGCGGCGGCGTACCGGAGCGCGCTGACGCTGGTCGGCACCGAGCCGGAACGGGCGCACCTGCTCCGCCGGCTCGAATCCGTCACCACCGACGAGCCGGCCGACTGACCGGATGCCCCCGGCCGCCGCGCACCGGGCCGGTCGGCGCACCCGCTGTAACCTGCACCGGTGAGTCTGACCGTGCCACCCGGCGAGTTCGAGGCGTACCTGTTCGACTGCGACGGCACCATCGTCGACTCGATGCCACTGCACTATCTGGCCTGGCAGCGGGCACTGGACGAGTGGGGCTGCGAGTTCCCGGAGGAGCTGTTCTACGCCTGGGGTGGCCGGCCGGTGGCCGACATCATCGCCACCCTGAACGAGCGGCACGGTCTGGCCATGCCGGTGGCGACCGTCACCGAGCGCCGGGAGAGCTACTACCAGGAGCTGCTGCCGCAGCTCGCCGCCGTGCCCGAGGTGCTGGCGCACATCCAGGACGCGCACCAGCGGGTCCCGTTCGCCGTCGTCTCCGGCAGCACCCGGGCCTCGGTCACCGCATCCCTCGACGCGCTCGGCCTGCTCGACCGGTTTGACGTGCTGGTGTGCGCCGACGACTACACGCGGGCCAAGCCGGACCCGGAAGCCTTCCTGCTCGCGGCGTCACACCTCGGCGTACCCCCGGGGTCCTGCCTGGTCTTCGAGGACACCGACCTGGGCATTCAGGCCGCCACCGCGGCCGGCATGGCGTCGGTACGCGTGCCGCAACCCCGCGATCGCTGAGGCCCGACCAGGTGGTCGACGCCACGACCGGTGGCGCCGCTCCGCTCAGTCCGGGCGCTGCTGCCGGTCCAGCGAGCGTTGGTGCCGCCGCAGCGCCCGGTGATGCGCGTGCGCGAGCAACCGGTCGACCTCGCTCAGGCTGCGCGGGCCCGGGTTGAGCACGCACGCCCACCCGTGGGTGCCGTAGGCGGGATGGGGAACGACCTGGTCGAGGGCGGTGAAGTCGACCGCGGAACGGTGCTCGGTGACCTGCGCCGGTGGGTAGCCGAACCGGCGCTCGAACTCCTCGCGGCCGAGGTCCAGGTTGAGCCGGAAGACGCCCGGCCGGTCGAGCTTCGAGTCCTCGTCGAAGCCGGTGGTGTCCTGTCCGACCAGGGTGGCGAACGGCCGGCGGTGGTCCGGGCCGACGAAGAAGAACCGGTCGCCCCAACTGGACTGCGGGGCACCGGACGCGTCGTCGGCCCGTACGACGGTCACCTCGGGCAGGGCGAGGATGAGGTCGGCGATGTCGTCGGCACCGAGGTCGAACGACCAGGCGGCGGGCATTGATGAAGAAGCCATGACCTTCACCGTATCGTTGAACCACCCGTTGAGACTTTCTCCATCGGCGATCTCCTGGAGACGGCCCTGAACCCTCAAACCGCAGGACACGCCTACCGGCCGGTGGACCTGGCCCGGGAGCACGGCATCTCCAGCCAGGCGGTCCGCAACTACGAGCGCGACGGCGTCATCCCTGCCGCCCGGCGCACGCCGAGCGGCTACCGCACGTACACCGAGGTGCACGCCGCGGCGTTGCGCGCCTACCTGGCGCTCGTCGCGGGGCACGGGTACGCGACCGCCGGCGAGATCATGCGGGCGGCGGTCCGCGGTGACCTGGACGCCGCCCTGCGCGCCGTCGACAGCAGTCACGCGCAACTGCTACGGGACCGCGAGACGCTCGACGCCGTCGAGGCGACGATCGGGGTGCTCACCGCGGCACCGACCCCCAGCCCGCCCGGCCGGCCGCTGACCGTCGGCGACCTCGCCCACCGGCTCGGCGTGACACCCGCGACCCTGCGGAAGTGGGAGAGGGCCGGCATCCTGTGCCCGGCGCGCGACCGCGCCGCCGGGCAGCGGCTGTACGGCCCCGACGACGTCCGCGACGCCGAACTGACCCACCTTCTGCGCCGGGGCGGTTACCTGCTGGAGCACATCGCGACCGTGATGCGGCAGGTACGCGCCGCCGACGGTCCCGGCCCACTGGCGGCCTCCCTGCACACCTGGCGGCAGCGGCTGGCCACCCGCGGCCACGCGATGCTGGTGGCCGCCGGCCACCTCGCCGGCTACCTGGCGGCGACCGGACCGTGATCGCCCCGACCGCCGGGCCTAGCTGACCTTCAGCAGCAGCTTGCCCTGGTAGGAGGTCTGCAGCCGGCGGTGTGCCTCCACCACCTTGCCCAGCGGGAACGTCTCGGCGACGTGCACCTCGAACGGTGCCGCCTCGATGAGCTCGTTGAGGCGTTGCAACTGCCGGAGGTTGGCCGCACCGTCGTACGCCCGGACCGGCACGCCGGGCCGTTCGCTCGGTTCGGGCTGCACACCATGGGGGTACGCGACCACACCGCCGTCGGACAGCGCCTCGGTGAGCCGGTCCAGTGTCTTGCCGCCAGCCATCGCCAGGATGCCGTCCACTCCACCCGGGGCCGCTTCCCGGATCCGCGCCAGCACCTGGGTCAGGTCGCCGTGGCCGTCTAGAGACACGTCGGCGCCGAGCCGGGTCACCAACGCCACCCCGTCCGGCCCGGAGGCCACCGCGATCACGTTGAGCCCCTGCCGCTTGGCCAACTGCACGGCCAGGTGGCCCTGCCCGCCGCTCGCGCCGAAGATCAGCAGCCAGGCACCGGCCGACAGACTCAGGGCGTCCAGCCCCGCCAGCGCGGTCAACGCGTCGGTGGGCATGGCGCCGGCGTGCTCCACCGACACACCTTCGGGCAGCTTCGCGACGTACTGCGCCTCCGCCACCGCGTACTCGGCGTAGAAGCCGCCCTTCGGCCGGGTGTTGGCGGACACGTAGACCAGGTCACCCACCGCGACGTTGGTCACCTGGCTGCCGGCGGCGGCCACCGTTCCGGCACCGTCCGGACCGGGCACGATCGGGAACGCGGCGCCCTCGGGCACCAGAGTGCCCTGGCGCTCGTACGCGTCCCACACTCCCACGCCGGCGCTCCACACCTTGATCAGCACCTCGTCATCGGCGATCTCCGGCACCGGCAGGATCCGGAGGGTGATCACCTCCGGCCCGCCGAACTCGTCGAAGGCCGCGGCCTGCATCCGCTCGGGCACATCCCCGTCAACCATGTGGATTCCCTCTCCGCGCCAGCGTCACCGTCGCAGCATGCCGGCTCCGGGACGGGCCCGGTCCGGGGCTGTGCACCGTTCACCCACAAGGGCGACCGCCCGTGCTCGATCGCCTCGGGGCACCGGTGCGCCCCGAGGCTGTGGCGTAGTCGGAGCCAACGCGGGAATGGCTGCCTCGTGCACGCTCCGTCGAGGCAGACCACGGCCGGGCTCCTGGTGGTGCTGGCCGCGGCCTCCGGCTGCCTCGACGTGATCTGCCTGACCCGGCTCAACGGGTACTTCGCCAGCGTGATCACCGGCAATCTGGTGCAGTTCGGCCATGCGATCGCCACGGCGAATGCCCGCTCGCTCGCCGGTGCCGTGGCGGCGGTGGGCGGTTACGCGCTCGGCGTGGCCGGCGCCACGCTGCCGTTACGCCACGGCGGACCGGGGTGGAACCGCCGTACCGCAGTAGTCGCGGCGGCCGAGGCGGTGCTGCTGCTCGGATTCACGGCGGGCTGGCTGGGCTGCGCGGCGCGTCCCGGGTACGCCGCCGGGCTCGTGCTGCTCGGGGTGGCGTCCGTGGCGAGTGGCATGCAGAGCGTGATCACCATCGGCGCCGGCATCCGGGGTGCCTCGACCACCTATCTGACCGGCTCGCTGACCAACATGGTCCGGCGTCGCGTCCTCGACCCACACCGGTTCGCGGACGTGGGTGGCCTCGGCCGGTTGGCGGGACTGGTCGGCGGCGCCGTACTCGGCACGGTGGTGCTGCGCCTGGCACCGACCTGGGCACCCGCGCTGGCGGCGGCACTGGTGGTCGCGGTCGTCGCGGTCGCCGTCGGCCTGACCCGCCGGGCGGTGGCCGCCGTCCCGCAATCGCCGGACCGGGACCGCCCCTCGTCCAGGCCGTGACCCCACCTCAATCCTGCGGTCAGGACGTCTGCGCCTCCTGACCCCGGAGCGCCTGCTCGACGGCGTCGCGCACCCGGGCGTCCTCGCGCTCCGTGCGCCGGACGCGGTTGCGACGCCGGTACAGGAGTGCCCCGACGAGCACGGCGATCAGTACGACGACCACCAGCACCAGCATCCACGGCAGTGCCCAGCCGTGCGCCGTGACCTGGACCGGCTTGAGCGAGGTGGTGGAGCCTGACGCGTCGGTGAGCAGCGGCGTGAGGGTTGCGGTCGCCGCCAGCCGGACCGCGGGAGCCATGCCGTGCACGGGCACGCTCACGGTCCAGCTCTCGCCCGGAAGCAACTCCGGCGGGGCTGCGACCCCGCCCGCCTTGACCCGCAGCGACCCGAACGGGCCCGAGATCGACACTGCCTGCTGGCCGGACAGGGCGGCGTTGCCGGTGTTGTGGATCTTGTAGGTGACGGTGGCGTCGCCCTTGCTGAACGGGTTGACCGTGCCGGCGTACTTCACGTGCAGGTCCTCGATGGCGAGGCTCGGCTTCAGCTCACCGCCGACCCGCAGCTTGATCCGGATACCGAGGCGCCGGTCCACGTTGATGCCCTCAGCCTGGTCGGCCTGCGTCAGCGAGGTGAGGATGCCGCCGACGTAGTCACCGGGCGTGGCGTTGTCCGGAACGCTGATCTTGAAGGGGACCTGGGCGGTCTTCCCGGGCTGGATCGCGACGCTGCCGGTGCCGGCGTGCGACCACGCCCCGATCGCGACGGACTTCTTGTCCCGGGTGAGCAGGTCGAGCTGACCGGCGCCGGTCGTGAAGCCGTCGGCGGCGTACACGGACAGGTTCAGCGGCACCGGGCCGCGGTTGGCGACGACCATCGCGTCCTCAACCACTCCACCGGGGTTGACGTTGTAGCTGTAGCTGGACCGGGCGGCGCCGTAGCTGTTGGAGGCCGTCCGGACCGTCCAGGCGACATCACCTTCCGCTGCCAGGGCGGGGCCTGCGGCCAGGCCGGCGACGGCGGAGGTGGCGAGCAGTGCGAGAGCGGTCGTACGAAGGAGTGTTGCGGTCCTGGTCTTCCAGCGCGTTACGGACGCGTGCATTTCGGGTCCTTGAGGTGATCTTGGGAGGTTTGCAACGGGTGGCGGGGTAGGCCCCCGAAGGTGCCTACCCCGCCCGATGGAGCAGGTTCGATCAGCTGCTCAGCGCAGTGATCGTGAGGGTGGCGCGGTAGCTACCCTTCGCGATGCTGTCCGGGATCTTCAGGTCCAGGTCAGCGCCGAGCTTGGCGCCGCCCCGGGGGTGGCCCTGCACGGCCGCACCGAGTCCGCTCGAAACCGAGAGGCCCTTGCCCTGGTCGTCGAAGCCCGACAGGACCGGAGCACCGGCCTCGGCACCAGCGCCAGCGTCGAGGACGTACGGGGTCCAGCCCAGGTAGGAGCCGGAGAACGTCTTGTCGGCGTCCTGGAAGTCACCCACGTTGGCCGAGATCGACCACGGGGCGAGCGATCGGCGGCTGTCCGACACGAGGATCGGGTTGATCTTGCCGTTCGCCTCGAAGTAGGTGCCGTCGCGCTCCTGCGCGGTACCGAGGTCGACCAGGCCGTTGTAGCCGTCGATCGTCCAGCCGAACTCACCCGGAGCCGGGTTCGGCACGTTCACCTGGATGGCCTGGCCGTCACCGTTGAACGGGTGCACCGTCACCTTGTCGACGATCGAGCCGACCGGCTGACCCTCGGCGGTGTTGTTGCACGGGGCGTTGCCGTTCTCGACCGCCGCGTTCGGCGCCGCGCACGTGCCGCTGCGGAGGTTCTGCAGAACCAGTTTGTCGCCGCGCACCTGCACCTTGACGTAGCTGCGGACGTGCTCCTGGTTCTGCACCGAGTTGTACCAGTACTTGCCCGGGTCCAGCGGGTCGGGACCGTTACCGCGGATGCCCGTGCCGGTGCTGTCCGGCTTCTTGATGTCGTAGTACTTCGAGCCGGAGGCCGAGTTCGCCGTCACGTAGATGACGCCGCCCGGGCCGGGGAACACGTCGGCAGCGCCGGGCTGCTCGGCCGGGTTCTCCTTCTGGCCGTTCTTGATCGAGTAGCTGCGGGAGTAGCTGTGGTCGTGACCCTGCAGCACCATGTCGATGCCGAGGTTCGAGAAGGCGGTCGTGAAGTGCTCACGACGGTCCTTGTTGTCCGTGTCGGTGGCGTGGCTGGCCGGCGAGTAGATCGAGTGGTGGTAGACCAGCACCTTCCACTTGGCCTCGGAGCCGTGCTTGTTGATCACGTCGGTGATGTACGAGACGTGCGCCGCGTCGCCGACGTTGCCGCCCTCGGCGGGCACCTTGTAGCTGTTGCTGTTGATGTCGATGAACAGCACGTCCTTGTAGACGAACCAGTAGTCACCACCGGACTTGGTGCCCGCCGGGTTCCCGTTGTCGTAGTACGGGGCCGTGCGGTCGGTGTTCGGGGTGAAGTGGTGCTGCTCGTAGGACTTGCCGCCGACGTCGTGGTTACCGATGGTGGCGACGAGCGGGTACTGACGCAGCTGGTCGGGCGCCAGGAACGAGGTCCACTGACCCTCGTCGTTGGCGCTCTCGACGTGGTCGCCGCCCGACACCAGCAGCTCGGCGTTCGGGTTCGCCGCGGTGGCGACCTTCAGGGTCTCCTCCCAGCCGGCCTGGTCCTTCAGCCGGTCACCGGAGGAACCGATCTGGGGGTCGCCGAAGAACAGGAAGTCGTAGTCGCCCTCGAAGTCCTGCGTCTTGAAGGCGTACGCCGCGGACCAGCTGCCCTCGGCGCCGACGCGGTACGAGTACGCCGTGTTCTCGCGCAGGTTGCTGATCGTGGCGTGCCGGTTGAAGCCGGTGGTGGACGTGTTCGCGGCACCGACGGCGTCGAAGCTGACGGCACTGGCCGGGAACTCGCCGTTCACGATCTCGGCGGTGGGGGCGAGCTGGATCTTCTGCGCGGTGTCGGCGGAGGAGTACCAGGTCACGACGCGCTGCGTCTCGTTGGCGCCGACGCCGAGGATGACGCCGGTGATCGTGGTGGACTCGGCCGCGCTGGCGGTGGCCGTCAGGCCGCTACCGAGGGCTGCGGCCATTCCGAGGACGCCCGCGGCGACCCCGGCGACGACGCGCCGCCGCACGAGCCCGGGGGCCCCTGTCGAGGTGCTCAATGTCATCGACATTGTTCCCTTTTCAAATAGAGAAATGGATGATCTTCGCCCGACGGTGGGGAAGCAAACCAAAGCTTTCGCCACGTGATGAACCAACCATGAACGTGATCTTGCGGATGGCTGCACTTCCCGAACTACTTAGCCTTACTCATGATCCAGATACGCGCTGCACGAACCAGACCAGCCCCATAATGGACACGGCTCCAGAAACAGCGCCGGTCGCCCAGAGGCCGATTTTCGGCGTACGGCGCCGCAACACGATCAGCAGCGGGAAGACAACGGCGATAATCGCCAACTGGACGACCTCGATGCCGACGTTGAACACCAGCAGGGACCACAGCAGGGTCCACGACCACGCCTCGTCGATCCCGAGCGCGCCCGCGAAACCCAGGCCGTGCACGAGGCCGAAGCAGAACACCACACCCAGACGGATCCAGCCGGAGCGGTCCAGACTGAAGTGGCCACGGCCCGCCGGATCGAGGTCGGTGGCGTGATCGCCGCGCCGCCAGATCCCCCACAGGTGCCAGCCGGCGACCACGGCGATCGACAGCGCGATGACCGGCTCCACGACCCTCGCCGGCACGTCGACCAGGCCGAGGGCGGCGAGCATGAACGTCACCGAGTGCGCCAGGGTGAAACTCGTGGCCGCGAGCACGATCTCCCGCAGCCGCCGCGACCCGGCGATGAGCGCCAGCAGGAACAGGATGTGGTCGATGCCCGACAGCAGATGCTCGGCGCCCAGCAGGAAGAACTCCCGGAACCGCTCGTAGGCGGCCTGACCGGTGGAGAAGGAGGGGTTGGCCGCGTCGAGGGCCGCGCTGCCCGAACGGCCGTCGATCTCGTACGTGACGATCGTCTTGGTGCCCTTGACGTAGCCCTCGCCGTCGGCGAAGAGCCCGCTGCGCACCTCGTGCTCGTCGGCCTGCTCGGGGCAGGTCCAGTCGAGCAGCAGATCGGCGTACGGCACGCCTTCGCGCTCGCCGATCGTCGCGTCGCCCACCTGCGTCGGCCGACAGGCCGCACCCTTCGAGGTCACCGAGAAGCGGTCGGTGACGTACCTGATGGTCGAGTCGGCATGGGTCTTGAGCGCGGCGGCCTGCCCTGCGGTGTCCTCCGCCTCGAACGCGGCGGTTCCCGCCTGAAAGAGCGGATCGTCGTCGCCGGAATCAGCGGCGGACACGACGAGGAGGTCGTATTCGAGCTCCAATGTCGTGCGTATGTGACCCTCGTCTCCCGCTGCAATTTTGGCGTACACAGTCGACGAAAACCCGTGCGCTGACGCCGGCCCGGCGCTCAGAAAAGAGAGGACCGCCGCGACGATCCCGACAACAGCGACGATAACGGTACGGCGGACGTGCCCTGACATGCGGCTCCCTCGGTTGGCCAGTGCACGTTGCATGGCACGGGTGAACACGAGCCCGCCCGCCGAAGAACCGCTGGAGAACAAAGCCCCGGAACGACCGCCTGCGGATTCTTGGCGACCGGAACTGGGATAGGAATACGAAGCAACACTTTCCGCCACCACTCGGAGGACGATCACTTTGCGCCCCCCGCTTCGGGCCGTTGCCATGCTGGCCGCGACCGCCGCGCTGATCACCGGATGCAGCTCCGGTGACGACTGGTCACAGCCGCACCCCAGGCCCGCCGCCATCGGCTCGCTCGGTCCGGGATTCATCGACCCCTCCACCAAGCCCGCTCCGGAGGGGACCGTCCGGCCGCAGCCCGGCTCATGGGCCGGCGTCCACCCGTCGAAGGACTACCGGGTCGTGTTGCTCACCGCCGGTGACGACCGCCCGACCAAGGCCCTCGTGACGGCAATTGAGGACTGGGCCGACGACGAACACGTCGACCTCAGAAAGATCGTCGTCGGCGACGGCCACGACTCCGTTTCCAGCATCGCCAAGGCCATGGAGATGGGCCCGGATCTCATCGTCAGTGCGGGGAACGACCTCATCGACCCCCTGGCGCTGGTCACCCCCAACCACCTGGACCAGCGGTTCCTCGTGGTGGGCGCGGAGCTGGCCGAGCCCACCCACAACGTCACGGCGGTCGACTGGTCCGGCGCGTCGTTCCGTGGTGAGGGGCTCGGCATGTCTTCGACGTACGACCCCGACTCGTTCACGACCGAGCGCTGCGCGGCCGCCATCCGGGCGGGGGTGGCGGCCGTGCTCAACGACCTGACCGGGATCGTGATCTGGGTCGACTAGCCCGTGTGATCGGGCGTGATCTCGTCGAGACAGCTAGGCCGCCGAGCAGGTGGGGGTCATCCCTCCACCGTGGGCACGACAGATGAGTCGGGCTGACCGGCTGGGCGCGCCTTGTCCGATCGGCGCTGCTCATCTCCGTCAACGTCGCGCTACGCTCCCCGCGCCAAATGATCGACTTCCACGGGGGACGCATGGACATTCGCGCATGGGCACGTCTCGGGGTCGTACCGTTGATCGGTGCCATGGGCCTGGTGGCCCCGGCGACGACCGCGGCCGTCGCCGCGCCCGCGCCCGCGCCCGCGGGGATCCGCGACCTGTACGTCAACAGCAAGAACTGCACGCCAGGCGGGTACGGCACCGTCGACGCACCGTTCTGCACCATCTCCGATGCGGCAGCGCTGGCAGAGCCCGGGCAAACGGTGTTGGTGCAGCCCGGCGACTACCCGGAGGCCGTGACCATCACCCGGTCGAGCGAGGTCGGCGCGCCGATCACCTTTCGGGCCGTCAACGGGCCCGGCGGGACTGTCGCGGTGGGAAACACCACCGTGGGTGCGGTCACCGGCGTGGTCTTCACCCTCGACAACGTGCACGACGTCGGGGTCGAGGGATTCCGTCTGCTGAGCACAGCCGACCAGTCGGCCCTCGTGGTGAACGGGTCGCAGCGAGTAACTCTCGACGGCGTCGTCGTCCAGGGCGTCCGCGCCACCTTCGGCGCGGTCCGGGTGACGGGCCAGTCGGGCGGTGTCACCGTCAGCCGGAGCTACCTGTCGAGCGCACCTGCGGGCTATCCGGGTCTGGCGATCGACGCCGGAGTCGTCGGCGCGGTGGTGACCGGCAATGAGTTCTCCCTCTCGGGCCTGCGAGTCACCGACGCGCCCGGCACCGTCGTCACCAACAACACCCTGCTCACGAACTGCGCCGTGGGGATCGAGGTGACTGCGGCCTCGACGGGTGTGTCGGTCCGGAACAACATCGTCCGCACCAACCCGTTCCGGCAGGCCTGCGCCACCCCGGCGAATGCGACGGCGATCTCCGTCTCGGCTGGGTCGGTGCCGGGGACGTTCGCGGATTACAACCTGATCGACCCGATCACCGGCGGCGCTCTGTACGCCTGGGGTGACGGCAGATATCAGGACCTGCCGGCGTTCCGCCAGGCCACTGGGCAGGGCGGACACGATCTCGCGGTGGACCCGATGATCGGTTCCTACAAAGGGTCACTCCGGCCCTGGCACACAATCGACCCGTCCTCGCCTGCGGTGGACTCCGGGGACGCCTCCGCTCGTGGCGTCACCGGCACCGACATGTTGGGCAACCCGCGCACCGACAACCCGGCGATCGCCAACACCGGCACCGGGGGCGGCTACCACGACCGGGGCGCGGTCGAGGCGCAGGGCGGTTCGGAGGGCCGGTCCACGATCCGGCGCAAGCCGGGCGGAAATCCCTTCGCGGTCACGGCTTCCGCGACTCCGCAGTACGCGTGGCCCGTCGGCGGCGAGGGCGGTTCGATCGCGTACCAGTTCGAGGGTGAGCAGCTCTGGCGGGTGACCTCCGCTCGTACGTTCGACCACACCTTGCGCCGGGCGGGTCAGGCCTGCGTCCACATCCGGATCAGCTTCACCGGCTTTCGACTCCCAGCCGAGTTCTCTTCCTACCGCTGCACTCAGGTCGGTGCGCTCTACGAGACGGTGCACCCGACCCGGCTACTCGACACCCGCGAGGCGGTGGGTACGCCCACCACCACCCCGGTCCCGGCCAAGTCCGAGGTGGTGCTCGACGTTCCCAGCATCAACGGGGTGGCGGCAGCGGACATCAGTGCGGTGGTGCTCAACGTGACAGTCACCCAACCCCGCACCGCCGGCTTCCTCACGGTCTACCCGGACGGTGCCCCGCTGCCCACCTCGTCGAACCTCAACTTCGTGCCGAACGAGACGGTCCCGAACCTGGCCACCGTGCCGATGACCAACGGAAAGCTCCGGTTTCGCAACAGCAGCGGCGGCACGGTTCACGTGATCGCCGACCTCCAAGGCTTCTACGGCTCCTATGGCGCCGCCATGCAGCCGCTCACACCGACCCGGGCCCTGGACACCCGCGCCGGGGCCGGTACGCCGATGGCAGCCAACGGATACCTGCGCCTGGACCTCACCGGCAAGGTGCCTGCGGAGGCAAAGGCGGCGATCGTCAATGTGACGGTGACCGCGCCGACGGCCAGCGGCGTGCTGACGCTCTACCCGGATACCTGGCCGACACCCATGGCATCCAACCTGAACTTCGTGGCCGGGCAGACCATCCCGAACCTGGTCATCGTGCCGCTGGTGGCCGGCAAGGCGATGATGCGCAATGCCAGCTCCGGCACCGCCCACGTGGTGGCTGACCTCGCCGGCTACTTTGCCGCGCCGTCGTACGGCGTCGCTGACCAGACGTACGTCCCGTACGGGCCAGACCGGATCGCGGACAGCCGCGGCCTCAGCGGCTGGGACCGTTCCTTCTACAACGAACCCTTCCACGCAGGGGAGAAGGCGACGGTCAGCGTCCGGCGTTACGGGGCGTACTGCGAGGACGAGTGCCCGACACCGACGGCAGCGGTGGTGAACGTGACCGTCACCGATCCGACCACCGCCGGTGTTCTGGCCGTCTACCCGCCGGGAGGCACACCCACGACGTCCAGCGTCAACTTCCTGGCGAGGGAGACGGCGTCCAACCTGGCCGTGGTCAAACTCGGTGCCGAGGGGCGGATGGCCGCGTACAACAACAGCAGCGGCTCCACCCATGTCATCGTCGACCAGTCGGGATATTTCATCGCGGCCCCCTGACGGTCGCTCAGGTGCACGGCGGCCGCGTCCCACTTCGGGGCGCGGCCGCCTCCTACCCCACCGACGGGCCCCGCGAGATGAAGACCGGCCGTGACCAGCTCTTTAGCTGGTCACGGCCGAGGTCGAGCACCCGAACGAGGACGTCCAGGTCGGCCCCCCACAGGGCCGACCTGGACGTCAGGATCAGACGAGGTCGTACCGGTCGAGGTTCATCACCTTCACCCACGCCGCGGCGAAGTCGCGAACGAACTTCTCCCGCGCGTCGTCGCTCGCGTAGACCTCGGCGAGCGCGCGCAGCTCGGAGTTCGAGCCGAAGACGAGGTCGGCGCGAGTGCCGGTCCACTTGACCTCGCCCGTGCCAAGGTCACGGCCCTCGAAGAGGTTCGCGTCCTCGGACGTCGCCTTCCACGTCGTGCCCAGGTCGAGCAGGTTGACGAAGAAGTCGTTGGTCAGCGACCCGGTGTTCTCCGTCAGGACGCCGAGCGGTGACTGCTTGACGGTGGCGCCCAGGACGCGGAGACCGCCGACGAGGACCGTCATCTCGGGCGCGCTCAGGGTCAGCAGGTTCGCCCGGTCGATCAGGAGGAACTCGGCCGGCAGCCGGTTGCCCTTGCCCAGGTAGTTGCGGAACCCGTCCGCGGTCGGCTCGAGCGCGGCGAAGGACTCGACGTCGGTCTGCTCCTGCGACGCGTCCGTACGTCCCGGCGTGAAGGGGACCTCGACGGTGTGGCTGGCGTTGCTGGCGGCCAGTTCGACGGCTGCGGACCCGCCGAGCACGATCAGATCGGCGAGCGAGACCAGCTTCCCTCCGGTCTGAGCGGCGTTGAACGCCTCCTGGATTCCCTCCAGGGTGCGCAGCACCGTCGCCAGTTCCTCGGGGTTGTTGACCTCCCAGCCGTTCTGCGGCTCGAGCCGGATACGGGCCCCGTTCGCGCCGCCACGCTTGTCGCCGCCACGGAACGTGGACGCCGATGCCCATGCGGCGGAGACCAGCTGGGGCACCGACAGCCCCGAGGCGAGGATCTGAGCCTTGAGGGTGGCGACATCCTCGGCGTCGACGAGCTCGTGCGTCACGGCGGGGATCGGGTCCTGCCACAGCAGCGTCTCGGTCGGGACCTCCGGGCCGAGGTAGCGCTCGATCGGCCCCATGTCGCGGTGCGTCAGCTTGAACCACGCCCGCGCGAAGGCGTCCGCGAACTCCTCCGGGTGCTCCAGGAAGCGCCGCGAGATCGGCTCGTAGATCGGGTCCACCCGGAGCGCGAGGTCCGTCGTCAGCATCGTCGGGGCGTGGCTGCGCGACGGGTCGTGGGCGTCGGGGACGGTACCCGCGCCGGCACCACCCTTCGGCTTCCACTGGATCGCTCCGGCGGGGCTCGTCGTCTGCTCCCACTCGTAGCCGAACAGGATCTCGAAGAAGCTGTTGTCCCACGTCACGGGGGTGTTCGTCCACGCACCCTCGAGACCGCTGGTGATCGTGTCGCCGCCCCGGCCGGTGCCGAAGGTGTTCTTCCAGCCCAGCCCCTGCTCCTCCAGCGAGGCACCCTCGGGCTCGGCACCGACGTACTTGTTCGGGTCGGCCGCGCCGTGGGTCTTGCCGAACGTGTGCCCGCCGGCGATCAGCGCGACGGTCTCCTCGTCGTTCATCGCCATGCGGTGGAACGTCTCGCGGATGTCCCTCGCGGAGGCGAGCGGGTCTCCGCTGCCGTGCGGGCCTTCCGGGTTCACGTAGATGAGGCCCATCTGGACCGCGGCCAGCGGGTTCTCAAGGTCCCGCTCACCGGTGTGGCGCTCGTCCCCGAGCCAGGTGGACTCGGGACCCCAGTAGACGTCCTCGTCCGGCTCCCAGACGTCCTCCCGACCGCCGGCGTAGCCGAAGGTCTGGAAGCCCATCGTCTCCAGGGCGACGTTTCCGGCGAGGACCATGAGGTCGGCCCACGAGAGGTTCTGGCCGTACTTCTTCTTGACCGGCCACAGCAGGCGGCGGGCCTTGTCCAGGTTCGCGTTGTCCGGCCAGCTGTTGAGCGGCGCGAAGCGCTGCATGCCGGCGCCGGCGCCGCCGCGGCCGTCGCTGATCCGGTACGTGCCCGCGCTGTGCCACGACATCCGGATGATGAACGGGCCGTAGTGGCCGTAGTCGGCCGGCCACCAGCCCTGCGAGGTCGTCAGGACCTCCGCGATGTCCTGCTTCACGGCGGCCAGGTCGAGGGTCTTGAACGCCGCGGCGTAGTTGAACTGCTCACCGAGAGGGTTCGCCACGGCCGGGTTCTTGGCGAGGATCCGCAGGTTCAGCCGGTTCGGCCACCACTCCCGGTTTCCCCCGCCCTGGGTCGGATGCGGGGCACGTGCGGCCGCCGAGACTGGACAGCCACCCTCGCTCTCCTCCGAGTTCATGTCTCCTACGACTGCATCATGGTGGTGCTCAGCCACGTGATTCCTTCCGGGATTGGGGTTCAGGGGTTCAGGAACTGTGTGCGGTGGAACAGCCGGGGCACAGGCCCCGGTAGACGACCTCGGCCTCGTCGATCAAGAAGCCCTGGTCGTCGGACGCGGTCAGGCACGGCGCCTGACCGACGGCGCAGTCGACGTCGGCGATGACGCCGCACGATCGGCACACCACGTGGTGGTGGTTGTCCCCGACCCGCGACTCGTATCGCGCCACGAAACCGGCCGGCTGGATGCGTCGCACCAGCCCCGAAGCCGTCAGCACACGCAGTACGTCGTACACGGCCTGGTGGGACACCTCAGGGAGATCGCGGCGCACGACACCGATGATCGAGTCGGTGTCGGCGTGTGAATGGGCGTACACCGCGTTCAGCACCGCCACCCGAGGGCGGGTCACGCGCAGCGCTGCCTCGCGCAGCATCTGTTTGAAGTCCAAGGCCGTGGCCACGCTCGGCAGTCTGGCGTCTTTTCTGGAATCAGTCAAGATCGGCCGCATGGCGCACTGGCGAAGCGCGGGTGACGAGTTCGGTCGGCAGGTGCGGCACGGGCACTGCCGGCGGTTCCGATTGCGGGAGCACCATGCCTAGAACTACTATGCATTGCAGATCTAGGTATAGGCGGTCCATATGCGTATCACCAAAGACCTCGTCGCGGCGTCGGCTACGCCGCTCGTGCTGGGGATTCTCGCCGAGGGCGAGAGCTACGGCTACGCGATCCTCAAGCAGGTCAACGACCTGTCGGGCGGGCAACTGGAGTGGACCGACGGCCTGCTCTACCCGCTGCTGCACCGCCTGGAGCGGCTCGGCCACGTCGAGTCGGCCTGGGAGTCCCCGCCGGGGGGACGACGCCGCAAGTACTACCGCATCACCGACCAGGGCCGGGCCGAGCTGGCCGAGCAGCACCGCCAGTGGGCCGCGGTCGTCGACGCCCTGCGGGGCGTCTGGAGCACGACACAGTCCATCAAGCCGATCACGGCGCCGGCATGGGGGTCGGGACTATGACCATCGACAACGATCTGGAGGGCCAGATCGCCGAGTGGCGGGCCTACATCGACCGCCGCCGGGAGCTGCACCACACCGACGCCGAGGAGCTGGAGGACCACCTCCGCAGCCGGATCACCGAGCTGACCGAGGCGGGCCTGCGACCCGACGAGTCGTTCCTCATCGCTGTCAAACGCATGGGCAGCCTCGATGAACTGTCGCGGGAGTTCGCTCGCGAGCACTCCGAGCGGCTATGGAAACAGCTCGTACTGCCCGGGGAGCCGGATACGCCCACCGCCGCCCGTACCCGTCGCGAGCTGCCCGTCATGGTGCTCTGTGCGGCCGTCGCGGCGCTCGCGATCAAGGTGCCATCGCTGTTCGGGCTTGACCTGTCCGGTGACGATGGCAGCTTCTACGCGCGAAACATCAGCCTCTTCGCGCTGCCGGCGCTCGCGGCGTACTTCGCCTGGCAACGCCGGGTCGGTCTTCGCGTCATCGGGGCGCTGGCGTTGCTGTTCATTCTCGGCGCGGTCGCCGCGAACGCGTATCCGCTGGCCGATGACTCGCAGACCATGGTGCTCACGGCGATCCACCTGCCGATAGCCCTGTGGCTGGTGGTCGGCGTCGCCTACGTGGGCGGCGACTGGCGCTCCGACCGGCGGCGGATGGACTTCATCCGGTTCACCGGGGAGTGGCTGATCTACTTCGTCCTCATTGGACTGGGGGGCGGCGTGCTCACCGCCTTCACGGTGGGCACCTTCCATGCCATCGGCCTGGACGCCGAGGGATTCATCCAGTCGTGGCTGCTGCCGTGCGGCGCCATGGCCGCCGTGATCGTGTCGGCGTGGCTGGTGGAGGCCAAGCAGAGCGTCATCGAGAACATGGCGCCGGTGCTGACCCGGGTCTTCACGCCGCTCTTCGCGGCCATCCTGCTGGCCTTCCTGGTCGCCATCATCTGGACCAACAACGGCATCGACGTCGAGCGCGACGCGCTCATCCTCTTCGACCTGCTGCTGGTCATCGTGCTGGGCATGCTGTTGTACGCCATCTCCGCCCGTGACCTCACGGCCCGACCCGGCATCTTCGACCGCCTGCAGCTCGCGCTCATCGTCAGCGCGCTGGTCATTGACTTCCTGGTGCTCGTGGCGATCACGGGCCGGATCAGCGAATGGGGCTTCAGCCCGAACAAGACCGCCGCGCTGGGCGAAAACCTCATCCTGCTCACCAACCTGGCCTGGTCGGCATGGCTGTACCTCGGCTTCTTGCGCGGCCGGATGCCCTTCGCCCACCTGGAACGCTGGCAGACCCGTTACGTGATCGTGTACGCAGCGTGGGCCTGGGCAGTCGTCCTCGCCTTCCCACCCCTGTTCGGCTTCGCCTGAGCCCTCCCCCGACCGCCGGCTGGATCCGGCAGAAAGGCGGGCCTCCTCTGCCGCATCGACGTGGGAAACTCTTTCTCGCGGGTAATCACGGCGCCTGTTCCACAGTGGGGGGACCACATGCGTACACCTTCGCGGGCTTATCGCCGGGTCGCGGCGATGGTCGTGGCAACGGCGCTCGGCTGCGGATTGACGGTGGGGCTGCCGGCCGCTCCGGCCGCCGCAGCGGTGACCGCGCCGACTGATCTCAAGACTGCCAACCAGCCCTGTGCCACTGCCGTGCCGGGGCCATATCTGAGCCCGATCAGGCTCAACGACGCCAATGCCGTGGTGCTGAAGGGCACCTTCAGCCGGACGGGCGACAGCACCGGGTTGCAGGCCGACTTCCAGGTATGGGACGTCGCCGACCCGGAGCACCCGCAGCAGTGGCTCAGTGGCATCGCCGAGCAGAGCGACGAGGTCTACGTCCAGCTCGAAGACGAGTCGAAGCAGCTCGACGGCGTGACGTACGCCTGGCGGGTGCGCGTGCTCGACGGTGCGGACCCCTCACCGTGGAGCAGCACCTGCCACTTCACCGTCGACCGCCGCGGCGGCCCGGCACCGACCGTCACCTCCACCGAATATCCCCCCGGCAGTTGGGACGACGCCCACGGCGCGATCGGGGTCCCAGGTGACTTCACGCTGACCTCGGCCAGCGACGACACCGTCAGCTACCGCTACCGGTTCTACTCCGCCGAGTTGAGCGACGATTCCCCCGAGTCCACGGTCGACGCCGAAGGGCTCGGCGGTCCGGCGACCATCCGGTGGACGCCCCGGGCAGCCGGCCACCACTCGGTCACCGCCTACGCCGTCGACCGGGCCGGAAACAGTTCCGAGGCCCTCTACCAGGAGTTCCATGTCAAGGAGACGCGCCCGTCGATCTTCTCGGCCGCGTACCCGGACTGGGGCACCAACCTGGACTACAACGTCGGCGTGTCCGGCGCGTTCGAGCTGAGCGCGACGGTCCCGGACGCGGCGACGTTCGTCTGGCGGATCGACGAGAACGGGCCCTCGGGTACGGTTCCGGCGGATGCCGCCGGGAGAGCGACGGCGATGATCGCCCCGACACGCGCCGGCCGGCAGACCCTCTACGTGCACAGTCTCACCGGCGATGGCACCGCGCACGCCCCCCGCGCCTACGAATTCCTCGTCGACAACGGCCCGAGGGTCACCGGCGACACGAACCGGGGTGTGACGATCGGTTCCTCGCTCACGTTCCATCTCGCGCCCCGGGTACCGCAGGTCGAGGCGTACCTCTACTGGCCGGAGTACTCCGGCCTGGAGGAGCGGCCGATCGAGAAGATCACCGTGCCGGCTCGCGCCGACGGCACCGCCGACCTCACCTGGACGGCCACCGAGACCAGCGTCACCGGCCTGCACATCCAGAGCCGAAGTGCGGACGGCACCCTGTCCGAGCCGCGCTGGAACTATGTCTCGGTCGACGGCGCGTCGCCGACGGTGACGCGCACCGGCGGCACCGACCTGGGGACGCCGGCCACCTTCACGGCCCGCACCCGTATGGAGAACGTCGTCGAGTACGTGGCGACGCTGAACCGCGACGACGCCACGAAGCAGGTCGTCAGGCCGGCCGCCGACGGCAGCGTCACCTTCGGGTACACGCCGACGAAGAGCGGCTACAACTACGTTGTCGTCGTCGCTCGCAACGCCGCTGGCGTGCAGACCGAGGAGGGCGGCACGTACTGGACGGTGTCGGACGCGCCGCGGGTCACCTCGACCGACTTTCCGGCAACCGGCAGCGGCCGGCTCGCGGCGGGCACCTTCACCTTCACGCCGCGCCTTCCCGGCACGACCACGTACGAGTACTCGATCAATTTCGGGCAGTACGTCACCGTGGCCGCCAAGCCCGACGGCACCGCGACGCTGACCTGGACGCCACCGGAGGCCGGCACGTACTACCTGACCGTTCGCAGCCTCACGGCCGGCGGCACCCGCTCCATGAACACGCAGTACAGCTTCACCGTCGAGCCCGGCGTGGCCACGGTCAGCTCGGTGGCTCCAACCACCGTGCCCCCGGGCGGCCTCCGGACGATCACCCTCCACGGCACCGGGCTGCATCCGCGTGACGAGGTCCAGGTGACCCCCGCCACGGGACAACCGCTGACCGCGACGGTCAAGACGGTCTCGGCGGACGGCACGACGATGACCGCCGAGGTGAACCTCGCCTCCGCGCCGGCCGGCAATGCCAGCCTGATCCTGCGCCCGTATGGAGCGGGCCAGCCGGTGGTCCTGGCCAACGCCTTCACGATCAACCCGCCCCTGGCGATGCGCGCGGTCAACCCTCCGACGATCACCGGAACCCTGGAGGTCGGGGGCACCGTCACCGCGAACCCGGGCCAATGGACTCCCACGGCGACCGCCTACGTGTACCAGTGGTCGGCGAACGGCATCGCGATCACCGGCGCGACCGGCGCAACGATCAAGATCCCCGTGGCGCTGTACGGAAAGCGGCTCACCGTCACGGTGACCGCCAGCCGAGACGGATACGCCCCCGCCACGGCCACCTCGGCCTCCACGGCGGCGGTCGCCAGGGGCCAGCGACCCCCTCGCCGGCCGATAGTGCCCCCGGACACGCAGTGGCCAGACACGCGCCGACCGACGCCATGATCATCACCGGTTGACGTTCGCACGGGTGTCGTCCCGATGTCGGCGATGTCGCGGTGTCCCAGCGCGGGGATGCCCCGATGTCGGTGATCTGGAGTTGACCATCACCAGCGGTGCCGCGTCACTGCCGCAACCGGGCCGTACTTCGAGCGCCTAGCGCAGCCGCAAGCCCGCGATGACGAGTCCGACCATGAGGCGCGCGTCGTAGTCGGGGCTGTCGGCGCCGATGCAGAGATTGCCGATGCCGTGCATCAGGACGAGGGCGTCCAGGTCGGGGATGATCTCGCCCGCCGTGGCGGCGGCGTCGAGCAGCTCGGCGCAGACGGGGACGAGACGGTCGAGGAAGTAGGCGTGCAGCGTCTGGAAGGCGGCATCGTCGGACCGCATCGCCTCAGCCAGGCCGTGCTTGGTGACCAGGAAGTCGACGAAGAGGTGGATCCAGCTCGCCAGAGCGGCGTGCGGGGTGGCGCTCTCCGCCAGCAGCACCGGGCCGGCCTCGGCGCACGCCTCGACCTGGTGCCGGTACACCGCGACGATGAGATCGGCCCGCGTCGGGAAGTGACGGTAGATCGTGCCAACCCCGACGCCGGCCCGGGCGGCGATGTCGCGCACGGGCGCGTCGACTCCGGAGCTGACGAACGCCGCGGCGGCCGCCTCCAGTAGCGCCGCCTCGTTGCGCCGCGAATCAGCCCGCTGCTTCCGCGCGCCACCCGATCCGCTGCCCGTACCGGCCACCGTTACCCCCGTCACATCCCTTGTTAAGCGGAACCATGTTCCGTATGTTTTAGCGGAACATGGTTCCGCATTGGCAGCATGCCAGAACGGCAGGCCCAATGCCAAGTCAGAAGGAACGCCCATGCCCGCAATGCCAGAGCCCACGCCGGTCGTCTCGGTCCACCCCATCACGCTGCCGGCCCCGGATCGCGGCGACGATCAGCACGTACGGGTCTCCGCACCCACGACCGGCCACGAACTACCCGTCATCGTCTTCTCGCACGGCTTCGGCGGTTCGGCCGCCAACTACGGTCCGCTGGTCGACTTCTGGGCCTCCCACGGCTTCGTCGTCATCCAGTCCACCCACCTCGACTCACGGAGACTGAACCTTCCTCCCGACGACCCCCGCACGCCGCTGATCTGGCGACTCCGGGTGGACGACCTGAAGCGCACCCTCGACCAACTCGACCTGCTGGAGTCGTCCGTCCCCGGCCTTGTCGGACGCCTCGACCGCGCCCGCATCGCCGTGGCCGGCCACTCCTGGGGCGCCCAGACGGCGAGCACCCTGCTGGGGGCGCGAGTCCTCGACGCCGACGGCAACCCCGGAGAGGACATGTCCGACCCACGGATCAAGGCAGGCGTCCTGCTGGCCGTGACCGGCCAAGGTGGAGCCGATCTCGCCCCGTTCGCTGCCGAGCACTTTCCCTTCATGAGCCCGAGCTTCGTCGACATGACCAGCCCGGCCCTCGTCGTCGCGGGCGACCGGGACGACTCCCCGTTGTCGGTCCGCGGGCCGGACTGGTTCACCGACGCGTATCACCTGAGCCCGGGCAGCAAGAGCCTGCTCACCCTGTTCGGAGCGGAGCACTCGCTCGGCGGCGTCTCCGACTACGAAGCCAAGGAGACGACGGACGAGAGCCCCGAAAGGGTTGCTCTGATCCAACGGCTCACGTGGGCCTACCTTCGGGACGCCCTCGGCCTCAAGGACTCCACCTGGCCGGCACCGGTCGAGAGCACCCTGGGTCGTCTCGAATCCAGGTAGAGACGAGCGGGCTCGGGGAGGGAAAGGTGACCTCTTCGTCACCTGTCGGCCGAATCGGGAGCCTGGTTCTCTGGCGGACAGCTAGTCACGTCCGCGAGAGAATGCGAGTCCCCATGTCGATCCTCCGCCGAACCACAGCCATCGCCGCCGCGGCCGTCGCCGCTGCCACCGTCTCGCTGGTCAACGCCTCGCCCGCCCTGGCCAGCACCCCGGCCAGCTGCTCCAGCGTCCGCCAGATCGGTACGACGCGGGTGCTGACGGTCGGCGGCATGGAGGCGGCTTCGGTCAAGCAGTACTACGGCTGCGGCTACAACTACGCCTACATCTACGTGTGGGAGCAGTACCGCAACACCCACACCAACTGGGACCTCTACGTCCACGTGATCGACCACTCGAACAGCGGCTCGGACTACGGGGTGGGCCAGCTCAACAACACCACCCGCGCGGAGTTGTGGGGCGCGCCGGCCAACACGGCCGCGCACTGCACGCACGTCACCGGCTACCTCAACTCCACGGGCGGCTCGACCAGCACTGTCTGCTGACGTCCCAACCCGCCAGCTCCGGCAGGCGGCGAGCGCGCCGTTCACGGAGCTGACGCCCGCAGAAGAATGAGGGGCAGCCCCGGCTGGGCCTCGCCCGACCATCGCCGTGCGGTCCATGCCCAGATCAGGGCATGGGCCGCCGGCGGCGGAGACCGCACGGTCTCGGGAGTCCGACGGCCCGACGACCGCGTTGCCGGCCTCGGTACCATTCAACGACGATGGTCCACAGTAAGCAGCCGGTGACGTACCCGGAGTCGGCACTCGGGGTCGACGGTTGCACCGACGCCGTCGAGGTCGGTCGGGGAGGTTTCGGCCTCGTCTACCGGGCCTGGCAGCCGGCCTTCTCGCGCTGGGTCGCGGTCAAGGTGCTCGCCGCCGACTGGCATGGCCCGTCCCGCGCCCGCTTCGAACGGGAACTGCGTGTTCTCGGCCGGCTCTCCGACCACCCGCACATCGTCACCCTGCACCAGGCAGGCCGTACCGCCGCCGGCAACCCGTACCTGTTGATGGCGTACGAGGAGGGCGGCTCGTTGGCCGACCGGCTCGCCGGGGACACGGCGGACGACTGGCGGGCGGCGGTGGCCGGTGGGATCGCGGTAGCCGGCGCCCTGGAGACCGCGCACCGGGCCGGCGTGCTGCACCGCGACGTGAAGCCCGAGAACATCCTGATCTCCGGGTACGGCGAGCCGAAGCTGGCCGACTTCGGCCAGGCCCGACCCCGCTCCGCGACCTCGAACGGCGCACGTGGGACGGTGACCGCGAGCGTCCTGCACACCGCGCCGGAGGTGCTGCGCGGCGAGCCGGCCTCGGTGGCCGCCGACGTCTACGCGCTGGCCTCGACCGTGCTGCACTGGATCCGGGGCGCACCGCCCTTCTCCCCCACCGATGGTGGGTCGCTGGATTCGCTGCTCCGGCGGATCGCCGTCGACCCGGTGCCGGACCTGCGCCCGAGCGGCGTACCGGACGGGGTGTGCGCGGTGTTGGAACGCGCGCTGGCGAAGGATCCGACGCAGCGGCCGGCGACGGCCGCCGCGTTCGCCGAGGAGCTGCGGCGGGAACAGGCGGCTGCCGGGCTACCGGTCACCCCGTTCGTCCTCGGCACGGACGATGCCCCCGGTCCGTGGGTCGAGGGCCGACCGGCCGGAAGGTCCGCACCCGGCCGGTCGCTGGTCGACCGCCGCCGCGCCGCCCTGGCGCTGTCGGCCACCGTCGCGCACCAGCCGTCATGGGTACGCGGACACCCGCTGGTCCGCACGGTCGGGCTGCTCATCGCGCTGGTGTCGGTGCTCGCCACCACCCGTTCGGAGGCGCTGCCGACACCCGCCCCCGTGGCGATGCCGGCCGAGTTGGCCTTTGGCGAGCAGGAACTCAACGCGGAGTCGACCGAACAGGTGGTGACCGTCCGCAACCGCGACGACCGGCCGGTCCGGCTGACCGGGCTGGCGCTGAGCGGCCCGGCCCGTGCGGACCTGCGGATCCTCGGGGAGGACTGCACCACGCGACCGCTCGCTGTGGACGGTCGGTGCGAGGTGCGCCTCGTCGTGGTACCGCTGACCGCCGGGTCGTTCCGGGCGGCGCTGGAGGTGGCGGTGGACGGCCGGCGCGATCCGATACGGACCGCGATCACCGGCACCGCCCAGTCGCGGCGGGCCAGCCGGGACGACGCGCCACCGGGCCCCTGCTACGCCGACGCCTACCAGGTCGGTTCGACCGCCTACGGGCACGCGGGCGGCCTGCGGGCCATCTCCGTCAGGCAGTACTGGTCGCCGAGCTGCCGGGCAACCATGGCGTACGTCTGGGTGTGGAAGCAGTACCGGGACAACGCGGCCACCGGCGGCACCTGGACGGTGGACCTGTCGGTGCGGGACGGCGGCCCCGTGGCCCCGCAGCGGGCCGGCGGGCAGCCGCCGGAGCTGTGGACCGACCCGCACCGCTCGGCGGGCCGGTGCACCGCCGCGACGGCGACCGTCATCGCCGACCGCTCCGGCGCCGCGACCACCGCGACCACCGCGACGTTCTGCGACCGGTGACGGGATGGACGGCTACTTCGAGGTCCACGCGGCGGGGAACGTCCGGCTGGTACCGCTCAGCGCCGACGCGCTGACCATCGGCCGATCCCCCGGCAACGAGCTGCCCATCGACAGCAAACTGGTCTCCCGCCTGCACGCCCTGGTGGAGCGCTTCCCGTCGGGCTGGACGATCCGCGACCTGGGCAGCACCAACGGCACCACGGTCAACGGCGGCCCGGTCCGGGCGGCGCGGCTGCTGCGCGACGGCGACCGGGTCGAGATCGGGCCGGCCCGCCTGGTGTTCCACGCGCCAGCGCAGCTCTCCGGCACCCGGACGGTGGGGGTCGAGCCAGCGCCGGCACCCCCGACGCTGACCCGGCGAGAGCGGGAGTTGATCGAGGTGCTCTGCCGCCCGTACGTCGAGGGTGGCAGCGCCTTCCCGGAGCCGCCGACAGTACGGGCCCTCGCCGTCGCGCTGGGCGTCAGCGAGAGCGCGGTCAAGAAACACCTGGCCAACCTGTACGACAAGTTCGCGTTGGTGACCAACGACGACCGCCGGCGGTCCCGGCTGGCCGGCGAGGCGGTCCGCCGCGGCATGACCAGCGGCTGATGCACGTGTGCCCTCCGGGCCGCGTCCCGTGCGGCCCGGAGGGCACACCCCCCTTGTGCCACGCGCGTGGCGCCCGCCCGAAACGGGTTCGGGTGGGCGCCGACGAACGCCACAGCCGGCCGGCCGCGTGATCCACCGATCGGCCGGCGTCCCCCCGAATCACACCAGCCTGCGGCGCAGATCGGCAGGTGACGAAAGGGGGAGGGTTTCCTCCCTTCACGAACCGACCACCCCAGGCACCCTTGGTCACTGGAGTGGGCCGCGTAGAACTCGGATTGGCGGGTCATGATGGCGCGCATGTCGGTGCCCCGGGGCACTCCGTACACCGTGCCGGGGAAGTCGAGCTCGCGCTGCACCTGCCACAACTCGTCGTGCTGGTCCGGCGAGAACAGCCGGGCCGGGTCTCCGGCGGCGATCCAGCCGATCGGGACGACCGCCGAAGAAGGCCCGCCTCGGCGGGCCTTCTTCCGGTCCACTGTTCCCGCCAGAGGTGATCGTGGTGGCGGTGCGCTGGTATCCGCGGGTGCCAGGTGGTTCGTCGGGGAGACGTACGTCAAGGTCAACCGGGTGTGGCGGTACGTGTACCGGACGGTCGACCAGTACGGGCAGGTCATTGACGTGCTGGTCGCGACCTACCGTGCCCCTGGGTGAGCTGGTCCCGCTGGCTCTTCTTTCATGATCCACGATGCGTCGCGAACACCACGATGTTGTCCTTGTACGATTTCGCTGCTTTGTCGTAGTCGCCGCCACAGGTAATCACGCGGAGCTGCGCCTTGCCGGTGTGACCGTAGACCTGGTTCAGCGGGAGCTTTTTCTTCGGATAGCGGGCCACCCCGTCGACGGTAAAGCGGGCCTTCTTGCCGTCTTTGCGGAGCACCTCGATGGTGTCCCCCGGTTTCAGCGCGCCCAGGCGGAAGAAGACAGCCCGACCCGTGGCGCGTGAGTCGACGTGGCCCACCACCACCGCGGTCCCCACCTCGCCGGGACTTGGTCCCAGCTGGTACCACCCGGCCGCATTGGGCTGATTCAGCGGTGGGACCGCGATCTGCTGGTTCCGGTCCAGCCCGAGCGGAATCGTCGGCGCGTCAACGCCGATCCGCGGGATCTTGATACGGGTCGGCTGCGATCGCGGCATCCCGGCCAACGTCGGTGAGGGAGACGGTCGGGTCGCGGTCGACCCGAGAGCGCCTTCGATGCGGGCCGGAGCACTGCGCGCCTCGCCGTGGGTCGCCCCGGCCGCCGGCGACGCGTTGGCTCCGCTCGGCGTCGGCCGTGGTGTGGTGGGTTCGTCCGTCAACGGTGACGGCAGAGACTGCGGTGCGGCAGCGGGGTCGGGCTGCGGCGGTCCGACCGGATCAGGAGCCGTGGCCGCGAACGCGATCACTCCTGCTCCGCTAAGCGTGACAAGGGTGACCAGGACGAGGCCAGCGGCGCGCCACGGGAGACCGTGGCGGCCGCTGGCGCTCCTGGCCGCATTAGGCGACAGTGCCATTGGTGGACCGTCGACGCAGCAGCGCGATGCCACCGAGCACGCCCACGCCCATCATGCCGGCACCGGTCGCCGTCAGAACACCGGTGTTGGTGTCGGAAAGCGCGCCGCCGTCACCGGCCGCGACGGCGGCCGTCCTCGGCAACACCCAGGCTCCGTCCGGACCCGCGTACGCGCCGCCAGCCGGGGCGGCAGGCTGGCCCACCGGCGAACCAGGCTCGCCAAGACCGGCCTCGACCATCCTGAGGAGGTCGCCGAGCAGATCGCTCTCCACGTCCACCTCCACGTCGATGTCGCGGATGCAGACGACGAGGGTGTTGGGCTGGGTTCTGTTGTCGTTCGACGCCGCCTGCGCTGCCTCCAGGTGGAAGGTGACGATGCTGTCCGTGATGGTGTTGTCCTTGATGATCTGGGAGATGTTCTGCTCGTTGATCTGCTTGTTGGTCGCGCAGGTAACCCCGTTACCGTTCTTGTCGCGCAGGTTGAACGTCTTGGGCTTGTCGTCTGACTTCTTCTTCGACTCCTCCCCCTGCTTCGAGGCCGCGGGCTCCTTGGGTTCTCCGTCGGTCGCGGCGAGCGCGGTGGCGGGTGCCGCGAGCAGCAGCGCGGCGCTGCCCAGCACCACCCCGCCGGCGAGCTTGGTCAAAAATTTCATCGACATACTCCTCAATCCCTTCTGGTTGGCTCAGGACGACGAGCCATGACGAACGTTAGGCCGATAAACGTGAAACGAGAGGAGTTTCCGGGTTTCGTAACATGTAGTACGTGAGACGCCATAAGTAGTTAATTCATGTTCGCTGGGGCGTAAGGACCGTTCTGTCCGCCGAGCTTTGGTAGCGGCCAGGTGCTGCCGGGTGGCGCTGCCACCTGTACCGGCTCGCGGTGGCACCTGTGCACCGCCGGCGGGGGAGCCGCCGGCCTGCTGATCACGGCGGCCGAGGAACGCTTCCGCGCCCTGGGCTCTGCCCGGGTCGGCATCACTTGATGGGTACAGCAGTCGTACCGAGGGGCGGTGGTCGTGGAAGCCCAGCAGCTCGCGCACGCGTGGCAGCGGCCAGGCGAGTTGCTCGGCGCGTGCTGGAAGGGTCAAGCCGTGGCGGCTGGCAAGGTCGAATGCCTGCTGTAGCAGGATCGGCTGTTCGGAGAAGAGGCCAACCTCGCGGCAACGGTAGAGCAGGCTGTCGGCCGATATCCCCCAGGCGTCCTGCAAGCCCGTCAGGATTTTGAAGTTGAGCCGGTGCGGCAGGTGCGGCAGCGCGGGGGGTCAGGAGCTCAGCGGCGAACCTTTCCGGTTCGCGTTCTTGTGCCCAGTCACCGGGCAGGCGTCGACGTTGGCAACCTCGCCGTCGGCTGGTGGGGCGTGCGCCACGACGATGCCGTGTGCCTCCATGGTGCGCACCAGGTGCGGATGGGGCCGGTTCCAAGCCCCAATGGGATCGCAGAGCGCGGGCTGCCGCGCCGGGGTCGCCCGCCGAGGAGCTCGGCGACGAGCGGAGCCAGCTCGGGCCGAGGCCGGGAGCCGGCCTCGTACTGCCCGACAGCGGCCGGCGTGACACCGACGGCCTCCGCGACCTCCTTCTTGTCTTGCCTGCAAGATGACGCGCCTGGGTCAGCCGAGCCCGATCGGTCGCCCGCGCCACTGCCCCCGGCATTTACCGACGAGGCCACCCGTGCTGCGTCATCGCGGACGAGGGCGAGGCGGAGCTGCTCAGACCTGGTCATCGTGGGTCAGCGGAGTGGCCGACGGCTGTTCGCTAGGCGGGCGTCCCTGCTGACCTTCTCAGCCGGCGCGCGCGGGCTCAGGACGGGATGTCGCAGCGGCGCCTCGTCGAAGCGACGCGCCCCGACGCGGCCGGACTCGTTGGCCCGGGGCAGACCGGTGACCGGGAGCGACCGACCGTGCGTCGCGTCGAGCGCTGCAGGCAGGGACAACAGTTCGACGTACTTCCACTGCAGGCTGCCGTCCGCGGGCAGGGACGCCGTTGCCGCAATCGGGTAACAACGACTGCGTCGTTCATCGCTAGCCGGATCAATCCTGCACGGTGAGCATGAGAAGTACGACCAGCACGAGGCCAGCGGCACGCCACGGGAAACCGTGCCGGCCGCTGGCGCTCCTGGCCGCCTCAGGCGACGGTGCCGTTGGCGGACCGCCGACGACGCAGCGGTGCGATGCCACCGGGCACGCCCACGCCCATCATGCCGGCACCGGTCGCCGTCAGAGCACCGGTGTTGGTGTCGGAGAGCGCGCCACCGTCACCCACCGCGACGCCGCCCGTCCTCGGGAACCCAGGCTCCGTCCGGACCCGCGTACGCGTCGCCAATCGCGGGGATGTTGCCGGAATGCTGGCCCACCGGCGAGCCGATACCGGCACGCTGGAGCGACTCGGGGCAGCTCCTAGTCCTCCACGTCCACGTCCACGTCGATGTCCCCGATGCAGACGACGGTGGTGTTGGGCTGAGTTTGGTTGTCGTTCGTCGTCTCGACCGCTGCGGACTGCTCGAAGGTGACGTCGCTGTCCTCGATGGTGTTGTCGCTGATGACCTGGGTGATGTCCACCTTGTTGGTCTGCTCGTTGGTCGCGCAGACAACCTCGTTGCGGTCCGAGGCCTGTCCGTAGGCCTGTTCGTAGGGCGCGGCGAGCGCGGCGACAGGCGTACCGAGCAGCAGGGCCGCACTGCCCAGCGCCACCCCGCCGGCGAGCTTGATCAGAAACTTCTTCGACATGTCCCTCACTCCTTCTGGTCGTCCCAGGCGGACGAGCCATGACGAACATAAGAAGGATTCATGTCCGGTCGGAGCGCTTTCCAGGTTTCTGAGGCAAACATGCCTCCGGCTGCTATACGTAACTGTTTCACGTTTCCGGGCGATAAGCCTGGTTCAGGTCTTGTCGGCGGCGACTCACGCGGCTCGTACGGTACGGCTGCACCCGCGTCCTCGCCTTCGCCTCGCTCTCCAGCACCGCCTTCGCGGTCGGACTTGCCTGGGCGCCGAACGCCCACGCCATCGCCGCTCTGTGGATACTGACCGGTCTGGCGTGGGCGGCCGTCATGCCAATCCAGCAGGCCGCCATCGCCGAATCCTCCGGCGCCAACAGCGGCCGCGGCATGGGCATCTACGAGTCGGCCAGCCTGATCGGTGCGCTCCTGGGCACGGCGGTCGCCGGAGCCGTCTACGGCCGAGCCAACTGGGTCGGAGTGACCGGTGGGATGATCAACTTGGGCGGCATGGAGTTTCACCTGCCCTGTGCTGGTCAGTTGTCGATGCTGCCGCTGCGGCCCTTCGGCGGTTGACGCCGACGGCCAGCCCACTTCTCAACGCAGAGTGTGTCAGCTAAGAACCTGAGTCCCGATGGTGTTCAGCAAAGCGAACTGGTCGGCTGTGGCGGTCCCTGCTGGTGGAGAGCAGATGGCGATGCGCAGGTCGTTGCCGGGGATGGTGAGGGTGTCGCAGTCGACGGTGACGGGGCCGATGTCGGGGTGGTGAATGGTTTTGCTGTCGGTGGTGTGGAAGCCGACCGTGTGGGAGCCCCAGAGGTCGTCGAAGCGGTCGCTGGCGCCGCGCAAACTGCTGATCAGTGCCGTGAGCTGGGTGTCCTTGGGGTAGCGGGCAGCGGAGGAGCGCAGGTCGGAGACGAGGGCGGTCTCGAAGCGGTCCTGCTGGTCGGGGGTGTGGGTGACGCGGGTGGGCTGGTGGGTGAAGTGCCGCCAGGCGATGTTGCGGTCCTTGCCACGCCAGGGTGAGGGGTCGCCCATGAGGGCGGCCCACAGGAGGTTCCATGAGATGAGGTTCCAGGCGGCGTCGTGGACGCTGAGCGGGCTGCTGTTGAGCTGGTCGAGGAAGCGCTGGACGCTGGGCGGTATGTGCGGGGAAACCTGGCCGGTGGTGGGCGGCGCCTGACCGGCCAGGAGGTAGAGGTGGTCGCGTTCGGTCTCGGTCAGGCGCAGGGCGCGGGCGAGGGAAGCGAGGACCTGCGGGGAGGGCGAGGTGGCCCGGCCCCGTTCCAGACGGACGACATAGTCCACGGACAGTCCGGCGAGCTGGGCGAGCTCTTCGCGGCGCAGCCCTGGTGCCCGTCGGACGCCGCCATGGGGGAGGCCGAGGTTCGTGGGGCTGGTGCGGTCGCGCCAGTGGCGCAGGGCTTGGCCGAGGGCTGCGGGATCGTCGTTCACCCTTCCATTGTCCGCCGGACCTGCATGAACAGCCTGGTACTGGCCGACCCCCCGCTGAGGAGGGCTCTCCCTGTCTCGTACGGCGGTGCATACGTTGAGTGACATGACAACAGTCACCGTGATCACCGGGGCCAACAAGGGCCTCGGATTCGAAACGGCCCGTCGCCTCATCGAGGGGGGCCACACCGTCTACGCCGGAGCCCGCGACGCCGTCCGCGGCGCGCAGGCCACCAAGGCCCTCGGTGCCCGGTCGCTGCTGATCGACATCACCGACGACGCGTCCGTCGCCAGGGCCGCCGACCAGGTGCGCGCCGAGGCGGGCCGGGTCGACGTCCTGGTCAACAACGCAGGCGTCGCCGGCCCGGCTCTCCCGGCTGGCGAGCTGACCGCCGCTGACCTGCAACAGGTCTTCGACACCAACGTCTTCGGCGCCGTACGGAGCATCCGCGCGTTCCTACCCCTGCTCCAGAGCGCCAACCGGCCGACGATCGTGAACGTCTCCAGCGCGCTGGGCTCGCTGACGATCAACGCCGACCCGGCCGCCCACGCCGAACTGCTCCCCGCGTGGGCGCCGCTGCTGGCCTACAACTCATCCAAGGCCGCGCTGAACATGCTGACGGCCGTCTACGCGCAGTCGTTCCCGCAGATCAGCGTGGTTTCGGTCGACCCTGGGTTCACCGCGACCGACCTCAACGGCTACCAGGGCACGCAGAGCGTCGAGGAAGGCGCCGCGGCGATCGTCGCTGCCGCCAATGCCGGCCCCGGCGCGCCGAGCCCGGCCTTCGTCGGCGCCACCGGCCCCGTGCCCTGGTAACCCCTCCGACTTCCTCTCCCCGGCGGCCGCGAACTGCGGCCGTTCCGCACCACCACGAAAGAGTGATCATGAACAGCGTGCACCAGAAGTCCCTGCAGACCGCTCAGGCGTTCATCACCGCGTTCGAGAACCGCGACCCCAGCACCGTCGCGTCGCTGCTCGCGGACGACGCGACCTTCGTCATCCCGCTGTCGATCGCGGGCACTCCGGAGCCCTGGTACGTCTTCGACAGCCCGGCCGCCGTCCTCGCCTACGTCGAGTCGGTCGCCGCGAAGTTCGACCACGTCGCCTTCCTGGACAAGGTCTGGACCGTCAGCGAGGACGCCCACTCGGTGTTTCTCCAGGCCAACGGTGACATCGTGTCCAGCGCGGAGAAGCTCGTCTACAACAACGTCTACATCTTCCGCATCGACGTCGCCGACGAGCGCATCGTCAAGGTCTGGGAGTACGCCAACCCGGTCGCCTACGCCAACCTCGGCATCGCCGACTCCGAGGCCGAAGCCGCCGCCCAGGCCAACTGACCCTGCGGTTCATCGCCCCCTGGAGGACCGTCGCGGTTCTCTGACTTGATCTTTAACCTGTGTCGGGTTCATGGGTACCCCGGCTGATCCATACCGACAGCCCCTGGTCGATCATCTTCTTGTCGAGGGAAGAGGATCAATACCAGGGGCTGTCTTGGTGACGAGAGCACTCGCGTCGACGCTGGACGCGGGGCGCGGTCCAGTTGACGGTGGAAACGATCCGCGAGGGTGGCGTTTACCTGGGAGCACTGCACCCAGCTAGAGCCCGGAATTCGAACCTACGATGCGGGTATGGCTCAATCCGAACTAGGGGCATATCTCAGTACCCGTCGCGCGCTGGTCAGTCCGGGCGACGCAAACCTGCCCAGCGTCGGGCGCCGCCGGGTGCCAGGCCTGCGGCGCGAGGAAGTGGCCATGCTGGCCGGGGTGAGCGTCGACTACTACGTCCGCCTCGAACAGGGGCGGGAACGTACCCCCTCTCCGCAGGTGGTCGGTGCATTGGCGGTCGCCCTCCGGCTGGGCGAGGACGACCGTCAACATCTGTTCCGGCTGGCCGGGCTCAGCCCACGGGCCCGGGCGGCGGCGGTCAGCGACCGCGTCGATCTGAGCTTGCTCGAGCTGATGACCGCCTGGCCCAACAATCCGACCATCGTCTACAACCGGGCCTTCGACGTCCTGGCGTCCAACCCGATCGCTGACGCGCTGTTCCACAGTTGGACGCATTCGCGCAACTTGATGCACATCGTGTTCACCGACCCGGGCGCGCGCACCTTCTATCAGGACTGGCGTGACGTCGCGCGCAACTCCGCGGCCGGCCTCCGACTCGGCTACGGCAAGGCGCCCGACGATCCGCGGATACAACAGGTTCTCACCGAACTGCTCAGCAGCAGCCCTGAATTCGCCGAGCTGTGGACCCGCCACGACGCACACGGCAAGGCTCTGCAAAGCAAGGGCTTCCACCACCGTGATGTTGGACCGATGACGTTGACGATGCAGACCTTCGACGTCCGGTCGAGTCCCGGGCAAGAGCTCGTCGTCTATCACGCAGCGCCGGGCTCGACCAGTGCCCACGCCCTGGCGCTCCTGGGCTCGCTGGCCGCCAGCACACCCCAATCTGTCTGAAGGGGGTGCAGCGTGATCTACCGGCCGTACATCGGCTGGCTGGCTGATCGTCCGTGAACACCACTGGAGACCCTGTGAAATTCCCCCTTTCGGCTGTGCTCAGCGGCGCGTACGTTGCCGTGCTTCTCGCAGCGTGCTCCGTGCAGCCGGACAGTGACAGACCTGCTGCTCCAGTCGACGCCGATCAGGAGGTGAGGTCACCCCTGGCGTCAACGCCCCCAGCAGTGCTGGCGACGCCGCCGGCCGAGGCGAGGATTGAGTCGCCGCACCCGTACGTCGGGATGTGGGTGACGGCTGACGGCTACATCCGTCAGGAACTGCTCGCTAACGGCCGCTACGACGAGGCACGCGGCGAGCGGCAGAGCGCCTATACAGGCTCCTACCAGGTATTCGACGCCCGGATCGAGTACGTCGACGACACTGGGTTCACTGCGGACGGGAGGTTCGACGAAGACATCCTGTACCACGGCGGCTACGTCTTCCACCGTGCCCAACCCTAGTCAGATATCGTCGCCCCTGCCCCGACCGGAGGCGGGCAATCACCGCTTTATCGAAGCGGGGATAGCTGAGACCTAGCATCGATGGGTATGTGCAGATAGCGGTTGGCCTTACGGGTGAACAGAGCCACTACTAGGCTTTCCACATGCAACTTGTTGTCGCGGCGTGGAGTCCACCAAGGGCTGGGAAGTTCGGCGAGCATTGGGTTCTATAGCACCGGGTACAAGGCATCCAACGGCAGCGCGAACCCGCCAGCCGTTACCGGAGTCCGTTCAGGGTAGTAGCGAGTGTTCCATCGCGTACAGCGCGATGCCCGCGCGGGTCCGCCGCCCCGTCTTGTCGTAGATGTGCGTCAGATGGTGGTCCACGGTGCGCGGGGAGATCGATAGTTCCGCGCCGGCCTGCCGGCTCGTCAGTCCGCGCGCCGCGAGCCGAAGCACCTGCACTTCCCGGTCCGTCAGTCCGTCCGGCAGCGGCCGTCGCGGCGCGGGTACGCCCGCCGCGGCGAGGACCAGAGCACACGCGTCCTTGTCGGTGCCGCCTTCATCGGCGTCGCGGACAAGCATCTTCGCGGCTTCCGGAAGCGAGTACGCGGGCCGGTGCGCACGCGGCTCGGTGAGCGCGGCGAGCATGTCGGCAGCCGCCACGATGCGGGCGGTCAGGGGCAGTTCGCGGACCGGGTCACCGCGATGGTAGCCGCCGCCGTCAGCACGTTCATGGTGAGCGGAGGCGATCGGTGCGAGCGTGGCCAGCGCCGGCACCCGCTGCAGGATCCGATGGGTCCAGTACGTGTGCATGCGCACGCGTTCGGTCTCGGCAGCGGTGAGGCTCTTCGGCTGGTCCCAGATGCCGGCCGGAACGACTACGCGGCCGAGGTCATGCAGCAGCGCCGCGCTGCGCAACTCTGTCAGGGCCTCCTCGTCGAGCCCGGCGACCCGCCCGGCGCCCTCTGCCAGGTCGGCGACATGTTCGCTGTGTCCCAGCAGCCACGGGCTCTTCATGTCGACGATGCGGGCCAGCACCGCCGACAGCTGTGGCACCGACCCGAACGGCACGGTGGCGTGCGGCAGCGGTTCGGCTTCCAACACCGCGACGACAGCGTCCGTCGCGTCCGATGGCGCAAGCGCCGCCTCCGGCTCGGCCAGGAAGACATCGGCCAATGCAGGATCCAGGTGGCCGCCGGAGCGACGGCGCACCTCGGCGACCGCGCCGCCGACTCCTCCGACGGCATAGGCGAGGACCGCTTGCTCGGCCACATGCACGGTACGGGCAGCCGGCGACAGGTCCGCACCGCTCCGGCCCTCAGGGATTCCCCGGCCGTCCCAGCGTTCGTACACGTCGTCCAACGCCGCGACCGATTCGGGCAGCACACCGAGCCGTGGTCCAAGGTCCCGGCTGGTCTCACAACCGTGCCGCATCGCCTGCACACCCACATTGGGAAACACCTCGAGGAAGGTGCGGGCCAGCCGCGCCGCGTCACGCCCGGCCCAGTTCCCGAAATCTCTGGTCAGCCCGTCCAGCACGGCTTCATCGGCGACGTCGACGCGTTTGAGCACGGCTTGCAAGGCGACATCGTCACCGAAGAGGGCGGCCAACTCGGGCGCGTACGACGTGCACCCGATCGACCGCAGTAACGCGGTCTCGAACACCACCCGGACGTGCCGGTCGTTGCCGCCCGCCAACCGGGCGAGGCGGGTCGCGACGGTACAGGTTTGCAGCCCTTTCTCGAACGACATGCCGGCCGCGACGTCCGTGGTGAGCGAAACTGTCGCCAGCACCTCCGCGACCCGGATTGTTTGCATGGGCGGCAACGGTACCTCCGAGATGCGGGTTGTCAGAGGCCAGCCAGCCTCAGCGCTTGAACCGGCCGCAACAAGGCCAGGCCGAACCTGGGTGCACCGCACCCCGGCGCCACCCGGCAAGGCCGCCAGGCCGGGAGACCACGGCGGGACGACCGCCGCGGTCCCCGGCCATCCGCCTAGACCAGCTTCGCGGAGAGAGTGATGTCGACGGCGGCGAGCGCCTGCGACACCGGGCAGTTGACCTTCGCCGTCTCCGCGATCTTCTCGAACTGCGCGTTGTCGATGCCCGGGACGGTGGCCTTGGCCGACAGCGTGATCCGGCTGATCGCAAAACCCCCGTCGGCCGGGTCGATGTGCACCGACGCCGTGGTTTCCACTGACGTCGGCGTGTAGCCGGCTTCGGCCAGCATGTGCGAGAACGCCATGGAGAAGCATCCCGCGTGCGCGGCGGCGATGAGTTCCTCGGGGTTCGTTCCGGTGCCCTCCTCGAAGCGGGAGGTGAACGAGTACGGGCCGGAGTAGGCCTTCGACGCCAACGTCATGGTGCCAGTTCCGTGGGCCAGGTCGCCCTTCCACTGGGCCGATGAATTGCGAACAGGCATGGGCAGTAGCTCCAAATTCGTGATGAACGGTCGGACAGTCAATACTCAGACCGGCACCTGCTCATCTGCCATGCCACTTGATGCTCTGCGGTATCCGATGCGGTTCTCACTCCATCGGGTCGCCGTCGGTGCCGGTGCCGGTGCGCGCACCGGTTGCCGTCGCGCCACGGTCCGTCACCGCCATCCCCGGTTCACCTGTCCGGAAAAGCCGGGGCGGCCCGCCCTTCCGGCCCCGACAGTCGGCGTGGCTTCAACTCCTGCTGCCACAGGATCTCGCAGGTAAGGGCGAGACCGCGGGTCAGGTGCCGGCGGTAGGTCGAGAACGGCAGGTTCAACCGGCGGGCGGCAGCTTGCTGGGTCGGCAACCCATCGAGGTAGGTGGCGGCAACGGCCCGATACATCTTGACCGTGCGCGGGTCTTGGCGCAGTGCCTTGACGGCCTCATCGAGCACACCGCGCAATGCCACGGCGACTTCCGCCTCGCCGCCCAGGTGACCGAGTACGTGTCGGATCAGTCTGGTCCGGACGAGCGGGTTGGCAGCCAGTTCCGAGGCACTTCGCCAGCTGCCGAGCGCCTGCCGCACAGCGGTGTCGAATTCGGCCCGCGACAGTTTGATTGCCGCATCGACAGGCGAGGGGGTGGGTGACGTGCTGTGGCGACCTGCGAACCAGCATTCCAGGGGGACATGCTCCCAGTTGCGGCCGAACAACGCATACTCCACGCCGCCGAGCCGAGGCCGCTGTGGGACCGGCCGGTGTTGTAGGTGGTCCATGAGTGGACGCCAGTAATCGGGGTTGGACACCACGATGTACGACCACGCCATGCCCTCCGCTCGTACCCAGTGCGCCATGGTACGTAGTTGCATGAGGTGCATCGGCGTCGATACGAGGTGGTACGCAGCGGGATGAACGAGATGCCGCTGGATGCCGATGTGTTCGTCGGCACGCAGCCCGCCGGCATCGGCAGCATGGGCCCAGGCAGCAGCTGCGACCGGGTCAAGTTCGAGCGCCTCCCGGTCACCGGCGCGAAGCTGGACCCACGCCATGAACCCGACAAGATCACCGCATTCCGCGGAACGATAGAGGCGGACGCATCCGGGCTGTCGCCGCAGCCAGAATTCGAGAATGGCGGCGGACTCCGCCCCCTCGGTCCGAGCGGCCATGGCGAGAATCTCGTCGCGGTCCGCCGGGTCCATGGGCGCCTCGTACACCCGCATCTCATGGCGGGCCTCGCGGAAGTAGCGGTCCTCCATCTCGCTCAACAAGAGATGGGCGAGATCCTGCATCGCGGGCAGCACGTCAGGATCGTCGGCGACCCGGCCTGCTTCGAGCAGGTACGGCCAGATCCGATCGTAGATTTCGGCGTAGCGCTGACGATTTCGCCATTGCAGGTCGGCTTCCAACACTCTGCGGACGGTGTCGTGCGGAAATATCCCGCGCCGACTCAGTTCGACATACGGCTGCCTTGTCAGCCAGTCGAACATCTCGGCCGCGTCCGGCGTGCCCAGCACCGTCTGCAGCAGCCCTTCGGTAGTCACCCGCGACTGGGCCAGCACGGTCAAGGCAACCCGATGGCTTTCGGTCGGCACATCTCCCACCAGCTGACTGACCAACGGCGCGATGACGTCCGGCGGGGGTCTCCAGTCCGCGCCGGAGGCGCCGGTACGGGCGGCGGCGTCCGCCACGAGGCTCAGTGCCAACGGGTTCCCGCTGGCGAAGGCGGCGGCACTGTGCCGAACTTCCGGCTTCACCCCGCGGGTATCGAGTAACGCGGCAGACTCCTCGAGGCTGAGACCATCGAGCCGCACCACTCGCAGTGTGCCCGTCCACGCCATATCGGAGGTCCAGCTCGCCGCCGGAGGCTTCCGGCCGACAGCGACCACCACGACGCCGGTCCTGACCTGTGGAAGGAAGCGGTCCCGCAACCACTCTTCCAGACCCTTGCACTCGTCGAACGCGTCAATCAACACCACTGCCCGGTCATCGACGTACGCCGCCTCCGCCACCGCGAACGATTGAGTAGGCGACGGCTCCACTGCCCGGCCGTCGATGTCGATAACAGTGCGAGTGGCTTCCTCGGCTGTGTCCTTGAACCGCTGTAGCAGCGACGACTTGCCGATGCCACCGGGCCCGTACAGGAAACACACCGCGTATGCGCCGGGCTCGCCAGCCAGGGCGGCCTGGAATTCGGCACGGTACGTTTCGCGACCGACAAAACCTCGAGCACGGGACGCGCGGAGGCGATCCGCCAACCGAGCCTGCAGCGAGGAAGGAACGCCCGACATGACGCGAAGATGCCTCATGAATGTTCGGCGGCCATGGTCCGTACCATGGCGTGGGTGTCCAGGATGGTCTCGAAGCGCACCGGCACCCCGTCGCGCAACCGCCAGACGTGGGCGAACCGCGACGTCATCGGCCGGCCGGTGGCCCGGTTGGAGGCCCGGTAGTGCCCCAGGGCGATCACGACGTCGCCGGCCTCGAAGATCTCGTCGGGCTGCACCGCGAAGCCGACCCACTCGGTTTCGAAGCGGGCGAACACATTCGCCAGCACCGACTCCCGGCCGCGATAGACGCCCCCGTAGTGCAGCCCGTCCGGCACGACCCACTCGATGTCGCGGTCGAGGCCCTCCAGCAGACCCGCCACGTCACCGTCGGTCAATCTGCCGTACAGCGCCACAACCAGAGCTGACGGGCCGAGGGGGTCACGCTGGCCGTTGATGTTCATAGGGATTCCTTCCGTATGGATACGTCGGAAAGATCTTCGGGCGTCCCGGTCGGCACCCGCATCGGTTGAGTTCCCTATAGGGGATGTGACGAAGAACGCCGCTGCGGACGACCTTTCGCCGCCATCCGACGGCGCGCTGCTGGTCGCGGACACGGCCGGGACATGCCGCCTGTGCTGGCGCGCACCGGCCTCATCGGCCGCCGCCCGCCCTCGTGCTCGCGTGGCAGCGCCGCCCGGTGGCGTCGTGAGCCACCGGGCGGCGGACAAGGGTCAGCCTCGAGTCAGCCGGTATTGGGCGTGGTAGAGGATGCCGTTCCGGAACTCCCCGAACGCCCAGAAGCCCAGGTCGTCGAGGTACTCGATGCGGTCGCCGTTGATCCAGTAGCGGCCCTCGAAGGCGTGTGGACGCCCATCCCGGGTCTCGTCGTAGCGGCCTTCCGGCAGCAACTCCTGGTGCAGGAAGCCGGTGTCGTCGATCCACATGCCGGCGTACGGGTGTGCACTGTCGGACTCGACCGTCGCCTCGGTCCGCTCGACTGACTCGGCGTCGACCGGGCGCCCGTCCCACACCTGCACCTGGCCCTCGGAGAGGAGGATGTCCAGGTGGTTAGGGCGGTTGATGACCGGCCCGTTGGACGTGTCCTGCCCGTCAGCCATCCGCATCACTACGATGTCGGCGACGTTCCCGCAGGTGAGGGTGCCGTTACCGGTACTCGCGGGTGCGGCGAAATCCGGTCGTGCGGGCATGACCACACACCCCGTGCAGTCGATGACGAGCATGTCGTCATCGGCGGCGGCGGTGAGCAGGCCGGGGCCGACGCCGACGATGACCGAACCGCCGAGCAGGACGTCTGCCGTCTCCCAGTCACCCATAAGAGGGTTCCGGGTAAAGACCGTCCCGCCGGAGAGCAGCAACGGCTGAGGAGCGGAACCGGTCGCCTTCAACACGGACTCGAGGAGTTCGGGGCTTCGCGGGTTTTCCTTGGACATGGTGTTCCTTCGCTTTCCGATGATCGTCCGATATGACGGAAGGTGACTCACGCCGAGCAATTCGGCATGAGTTCAGCCTGCCGAGACGATCGATCGGTAACCAGGTCGGCCTTCCCCTGGGAGAATCCAGCCGAGGAGTGCGACACCCAGGCACGGCGCGACATGGTCAGGCCGCCACCGATAGGACAGCATCCAGACACTTCCTCAGATCATTCCAGAGCGGAGCGCGTACGCCACGGCGTGCGGCCGAACGGTTACGACAGTGCCGGGTGAGGAAAGGTCATCCCCGGACGGACCTCCCGGACGGCACCAAACAGAGGCCGGTCGTGGGCATTTGGCATTGACAACAATTCTTGCTATTGATGCTTCCCCTGCGGCGAGAAAGTCACACGCCAAGCCCGTGCATCGCCGGCTTCAAATCAGCGAACAGTAACCACATTCATTCACAACGTCAACGACAACTGACTAGATGTGGATAGGACATGGTAAAGACTGGAGTGCTGGGTGAGCATCCGTTTGCGACAAGATCCGCGTATGACAACTTGCGTAGCGAACGCCGTTTGGTGCGACAGCCTTTCCGATGGCATTGGAGAGGTGGAGGTGGGCTCAGGCTTCCTACACGCTCCGTACACATTCGCATCCCGCTTCCAGGACAGCAAAGGTTGTCACCCCGAGGAACTCCTGGGTGCCGCCCACGCATCCTGTTTCGCGATGTTCCTGGCCAATGTGATCTCCGAGGCCGGGACGCCGGTGCTGTCCGTGCTCACCTCGGCTGCCGTGACGCTCGGCGACGGACCTGCAGTCACCGGCATCACGCTGACCGTGACCGTGGATGCGCCCGGCCTTGAAGCGAGCAAGTTCACCGAGCACGTCGAAACCACGAAACTGGGCTGCCCGATCTCCAAGGCTCTCGCGGTGCCCATCCTTGTCGACGCTCAACTGTCCTGACCGGCATAGGGACGCCAAGGCGGTTCAGCACGACGCGGTAGGCGACGTCGGCGAGGCGCCGCTTGACACCGGCCTCGCGATACAGGGCGAGCCGTCGACCGACGACAACCTGGCTGAGGTGGGTGCCGGCCTCGCCGTTCGGCCGGCTGCACGGGAACGTGCACCGCGCCGCTTGCGTGCGGCTGGCGTGATCACCGCCCGAGTGGAGGCGCTGGAGTACGAGGTGGAGGACGCCCCGGTGGCAGAACCCGACGACCTGGACATCCGTTTCCTCGGCCCCGTCAGCGTCCTCGCCCTGCAAGCGAACCATGCCGTCTCCCGGGAACGACTCATCGCCGCCGTCTGGGGCGAAAAGCCGCCTCACAGCGCAAGGGGCAATGTCTACACCTGCGTCTCCGAGCTGCGACAGATGCTCGAGCCCACCCGTGGGCGGTGGGCGGCCGGGCAACGCCTGACCTCCCGCAGCGACAACTACGGCCTAAACCTCCCGGAGTACATGGTGGACCTACACGAGTACGGCCTGGCGCCAGAACCGGACCTGCTGGCGGCCATCCGCGCCGCCGGGCCCCTCCTGCCCGCGCCCGACCCGGCCGACGAGCACCGGGCGCTGGCCGCGACCTTCCAGTCGCATGCCGTGGCCCCGATCCCGACCGCGAAATGAGAGGTCGTCAAGGCGCTGCACGCGCTGCTGACGCCGTTGACCGTGACCGTTACGGTGCGAGCGTGCCGGATCGCTTGCAGTACGAGGTGGTGGACGTCTTCACGGACCGGCCGTACGGCGGGAACCCGCTGGCCGTCGTGCTGGACGCGGACGGGCTGACCCCGGCCGCCATGCAGTCGGTGGCCCGCGAGTTCAACCTGTCCGAGACGGTGTTCGTGTGCCGCCCCACCCGCAGCGACGCCGGGTACGCGGTGCGGATCTTCACGCCGACGACGGAGATCCCGTTCGCTGGGCATCCGACGATCGGCGCCGCGGCCACGCTGGTCCGGCTGGGCCGCGTGCCGGCCGGCCGGGTGGTGCAAGAGTGCGGCCGCGGCCCGGTGCCGGTGGACGTGTCCGCCGACGGCGCCTCGCTCGAGGTGACCGGCGCCGACCTCGGTCGCGAGCTGGACCCCGCACCGCTGCTGGCGGCGGCCGGGCTGACCGCGGCCGACCTGGCCGGCCCGCCGCCGCGGGAAGCCGGCTGCGGGATGACGTTTCCGTTTCTGCCGGTACGCCCGGACGCGGTGAGTCGCGCGACGAATCGGCCGCAGCCCGGGGTGTCGCACCTCGCGGTGTTCGTGTGGGACGGGGACACCCGCACCGCGCACCTGCGGGCGTTTCTGCCCGGGTTCGGGGTCGCCGAGGACGCGGCGTCCGGGTCGGCGGTCCTCGGCCTCGGAGTGTGGCTGGTCGGGGCCGGGCTGCTGCCCGGGGATGGCGAGTCGGCGTACCACGTGCGGCAGGGCGCCGAGCTGTGTCGGCCGTCGCGGCTGGATGGCACGGTCACCGCGCGGGGCGGGGCGGTGCAGCGGGTACGGCTCGGCGGCGGAGTGCGGGCGATCGCGTCCGGCACGATCCGGGTGCCGCCGGACGGTCAGTCGACCGGACCGGACTGACAGGCGAAGACCACGAGCTGGGGCGCGGTCACCGGGCTCACCAGCAGCCAACGGACTGGGGTTGTTGATCCGGGGCGCCAGGGCGTTGCTGATCGAGGTCCTCGCGCTACGGCACGAGATAGCGATACTGCGCCGGCAGGTCCGGGCCGGCTGCGGCTGTCCTGGCCGGACCGGGCGACCCTGTCCGCCCTCGCCCTCCAACAAGTACCACCGGGCAGTCTGACGCATCTTCAAAACACCAGGTCAGAGCCGCTAAGCAAGCTTTGGCACGGTACACGCGCCCCGGCTCGTGATCGAGCCGGGGCGCGTGTTGCCGTCTGGGTGGATGATCAGCCAGACGTGCCCGGTGCGATGATCAGCCAGACGAACGACGCGGTGGCCACGCCGGCCGTTGACTGCGCGCGCACCGATACCGTGTAACTGCCCGTGGTGGTCGGCGTGCCGGAGATCGTGGTGCCGGAGATGGTCAGGCCGGCCGGCAGGCCGATCGCGGTGACGGTGGGCGTCGGGCCGCCGTTGTACGTGACGCCGAGCGCCAGCGACACGGCCGTGCCGGTGACGGACTGCTGCGGGACCGGCGTGGTGATTCGCGGTGCGGTCGGCAGCGTCCAGATCTGCAGGGCCGTCGCCGCACAGTCCGCGAGCGTGAACTGCACGCCGCGGTTCAGCGACGGCGCGGTCAGGCATTTGCCGGAGGCCGGGTTGCGCAGTTCACCGTTCTCGGTCGCCTGCCATACCTTGTCTGCGGTGCCGTCGCAGCCGCCCCGCGTGATGAGCGCGGACGCGACCATGCAGCCGCCCTGCACCTGCAGCGCGCCGTCCGTGCGGACGAGCCACCTCTGGTTGTCGCCGTCGCTGCAGCTCCAGACCAGGATCGGGTTGCCGTCTGCGGTCCCGCTGCCCGAGTTGTCCAGGCACGAGCCGCTCGCGTTGCGGATCTGACCGTGGAAGACGGTCCACTGGAACGACGTGGCCCCGATGCCGCCGGCCGAGTCGGTGACCGTGACGATCGCGCCTCCGAATCCGATGGCCGTGGGCGTGCCGGACAGTACGCCGGTCGACGCGTTCAGGGTCACGCCGGACGGCAGGCTGGTGGCCGCGTACCGGCTGATGGTTCCGGCCGAACGCGCGGCGATGGTCAGCGCCGGGGCGGTGGTGGTCGCCCAACGCTGCAGCGTGACACCATCGAGCTTGACCGGGGCCGTCGGCAGGTTCCAGACCTGGTCGGCGCGGGTGGCGCAGGTGGCGATCGTGAGCTTGGTGTTGATGTCCGCCGCCGGGGCCGTGAGGCACTTCCCGGTCGCGGTGTGCCGCAGCGTGCTGCCGGAAACCGCCCAGACCTGCGCTGCCGCGGTGCCGCAGTCGCTCAGCACGACGGAGACGCCGTCGTCGGCCACGGTGACGCACTTGCCGAGCACCGCGAGGCGCCCGTCGGACCGGACTGTCCACAGCTGCGCGTTGTTGCCGTTGCAGGTGTGCAGCTGGATCGGGTTGCCGTTCTGGTCCCGGGCGTAGGCCGAGTCGGCGCAGTAGCCGTTGACGCCGAGGATCCGGCCGTCGCCGACCTGCCAGTTGAAGGACGCGGCACCGGTCTGGCCGGTCTCGTTCGCCACGGTGAGGGTGACCGCAGACATCGTGCTCGTGGTGGCCGTACCGCTGATCATCCCGGTCGAGGCGTTGATCGACAGCCCGGCCGGCAGCCCGGTCGCGGACCAGGTGAGCCGCTGCGTGGTGTCCTTGTTCGAGGCGAACACGGCCTTGCGGACTGCGGTGCCCTTGAGCGTGCCCTGGAAGCCGGGGTTCTCCACCGAGACCACGTCAACGCCCAGGCCGGACGGCGCCTTGAACATTTGAAGCGTCCCGGCCGTGCAGGTCGCAAGCGACAGCGGGGCACTCCGGGTCGCGGACGTGGCGGTCAGGCACCGGCCGGTGGCCGGGTTGACCACCTCGCCGCTGCTCCGCGCGGTCCAGACCTGTGCGGTAGAGCCGTCACAGGTACGCAGCACCACCGCAGACCCCGCGGTCATGCACTTGCCCAGCACCTCGAACCGGCCGTCGCCGTGCACGGTGAACAGCTGGTTGTTGTTGTTGATGATGCACGGGAAGAGGTGGAGCGGGTTGCCGTCCGTGGTGTCGCCGTTCGTGTTGTCCACGCACAGTGAGCCCGGCCCGGTGAACACTCCACGGCCCACGATCACAGTCCAGCGGAACGACGTGGTGGTGCTGGCGCCGGCCGCGTCGGTCGCGGTGACCTGCGCGGTGCTGGTGCCTCCCGTGGTGGCGGTGCCGCTGATCACGCCGGTCGTGGCGTTGATCGACAAACCCGCAGGCAGACCGGTGGCGGCGAAGCGGACCGCGGTCGGCGCGCTGATCTTCCTCAGCGTCATGGCCTTCCCGACCGTCGTGTACTGCGCGCCCGGGTTCGTGATGGCGGGGCCGCCGCACCGCGTGTTCAGCAGCCGGTCCGGCGATCCGGCGCCCGGGTCGGAGATCAGGCCGGTGGTGGCGCAGCCGACCAGCGCGTTCCGCACCTGCGCGGGCGTGGCCGACGGGTGTGCGGTCAGGTAGACGGCGGCGGCACCGGCCACGATCGGTGCGGACAGCGACGTGCCGCTCGACGCCACGGTCGCGTCGTCCGCGGTCCAGGCACCGGTTTTGATGCTGGTGCCGGGCGCGAAGATGTCGACGCACGAGCCGTAGTTCGAGAAGCTCGCGCGACGGTCCCGGTCGTCGGTGGCGCCGACCACAATCGCCTCGGAGACGCGCTGCGGCGAGGTCGCGCAGGCACCGTTCTCCTGGTTGCCAGCCGCGATGACATACGTGACGCCGGACGCGGTCGACGCGCGGATCGCGTTGTCCAGCGCCTCCTGCGGGCCGGTGGACCAGCTCATGTTCACCACGGCCGGGCGGGGCGCGCTGCTGGTGACCCAGTCGATCGCGGTCAGCGCGTCGGCGGCCGCACCGGCGCCGTCGCAGCCGAGCACGCGTACCGGATGCACGGTCGCCTTCTTCGCCACGCCGTAGACCGTGCCGGCGGCCGCGCTGGCCACCGCGGTGCCGTGCCCGCCGCAGTCGTTGTGGTCGGTGCCGGGGGTGCTGCCGCCGATCCGGCCGGCGAACTCGGAGTGCGTGAGGCGCACACCGGAGTCGAACACGTAGACGTGCGCGCCGGAGCCGTCGTTGTCGAAGTCGTAGGTGCCACTGGGGGTACGGCCAGGCTGGTCGACCCGGTCCAAGCTCCAGGAGGGGCCGCTCTGCGTGCCGGCGGCGGTGACCACCAGGTCCGGCCGCACGGACGCAACGCGTGCGTCGTGCGCGAGCCGCTCGGCATCGGCCGCGGACATACGTACCGAGAAGCCGTGCAGCGCCGCAGTCCAGACATCACCGAGCTTGCCCGAGTAGTCGGCGGCCAGGTCGCGCGCGTCCGAGCGGATCCGGACGGCTTCGTCCGCCTTGACGGTGACGATATAGCTGCCGGCAATCGCCGTACCGGCTGGCGGGACGGCGCCCTTCACGGCCGCGGGCGTGGCAGCGGCCGGAGCGGCCACGGTGCTTGCCGGGGCGGCAGCAGCCTGCCGGGTGGCTGCCTGGCCTGTGGGTGCCTGGCCTGTGGGTGCCTGGCCGGCGGGTGCCTGGCCGGCGGGTGTGCCGTCGACCAGCATCGCCGCAGAGGTGTCAGAGTCATGGAAGAGCGGCGCGACCGCCACAGCGGTCAGGGCCAACAGCGGAAGCACCAGCAGTGCGCTAGCCACCGGCAGAAGACGGTGCCGGGGCGCGGCACCCGGCTTTCGGAGATGATTCATACAGACGCTTTCTCTCGATTGAGGGCCGTCATCACTTACCGGCACAAAGTGGCGAGATCGGCCGGTGCCTTTCACAGCTGTGTCAAATCCTTTCGTTGTTGGTGGTGGTGGTGGTCACGACGGCTTGGCGGCGGACCTGGTGACGGCACCCATCCCTGGTCGGGTCTCCTGGACGAGTTCCGAGCCGTCGGGTCATGGCCGGCCGAAACGCGGTCAGGAACCATCCGAAGCAGGCGGGATGTTGTGGTTCATCCGGAACATGTTGTCGGGATCCCAACGAGCCTTGATCCGCGCCAGCCGGTCGTACAGTTCGGCTCCATAAACGGCGCGAACCGCAGCCGGGGTGGTGGCCTCGTCGGCAGACAGGAAATTGGGTAGGGACCGCTCGTCGGCCCACGGCCGCACCGCCTGGATGACCTTTGTCAGGCAGCCGCTGAGCCAGGCGGCCTGCTCCGCCGCCCCCACGCCGAACCCGAACAGCACGAACGGAAGCCCTCGGGGCGACACCGCGTTCGGCACTGCGGCCTGGCGGTCGAGGGCACCACCCAGAGCGCGGATCTCCACGCTCGCCAGTGGGCAGTCCGAGTCCGGACCGACGACGTCGAGGAGAGCGTCGACCGCCTCCGGCGGCAACGCGCGCAGCCCGGTCGTGCGGTCAACGTACGGCAGCGGATCCGCCGGATCCGCGTGAATCTTGCCAACCTCCCCGTACGGCATGTCGACCACACCGTCGAGCAGCACCGGGGCCGCAGCACGCATCGCCGCCACCAAGCACTTCCCCTCCTCGGTCGAACCGAGGTAGGCCACCCGCAACGCCACGACGAAGGCCCCGCGAATCGGCTCGGGCAGCTCCGGCGCGGACGGGAGGCGTTGGATAGCGACTGATGTCGTCATCTGCGCGGGAAGGCCGACTACCCATTCCCGCCAGGCGTGCAGAACCTCCGGTGCATGTTCGCCCGCGAAGTAGATCGCACCGCCGTAGAGCCTCCGCACCTCGAACAGGTCGGTCTCGATCGCCGTCACGACACCGAAGTTGCCCTTGCCGCCACGTACGGCGAAAAACAGATCCGGCTCGCTAGAAGCGGTGGCATGACGAAGCTGTCCGTCTGCGGTGACGATTTCGACGGCACGCACGGTGTCGGCCCCGTACCCTCTGGTGCGTCCCAGCGTGGGGCTCAGGCCACCCCCCAGTAGGTAGCCGACCGCCGCGACGGACATGGACGAGCCGTTCACCGGGGCGAGACCATGCGCCGCGGCCGCATCCACGACCTCCTGCCAATTTGTCCCGCCGGCAATCCGCACACACCGCCGGGCCACGTCCACCGTGGTGCCGACCATCCGCCGCAGGGTGATGAGAACGCTGCCGTTGGCTGGTTGCCGGACCTGATGACCTGTCGCCGAAACAGCCACCGGCATTCCCCGGCTACCGGCGAAGCGCACTGCGGCCTGCACGTCGGCGACGCAGGACGCACCAACCACCAGTGCCGGGCGCAACGGGTTGAGCAGGTTGTACGTCGCACACTCGGCGGCGAACCCAGGATCTGCGGGCAACAGCACTGGCCCTTGCACCGCAGCTGACAAGGGGGCGACGTCTCTACGAGTGAGCGTGGGCCGCGGGGCGTCGCCTCGATCAAGGTTCGCGGGTACCGACTCAACGTCGCTTGCCGGGGCCGGTCCGGAATCGGATGCAGTAATGGTGATCACGCTGCCTTTCTGGAGACACGGGAGTGCCCCACCCCGCGAATGCCGATCGTCGTCACCGGAGCCGTCGTATTCACCCGACCGCGGGCCGGAGGCCGGCACGGGCGTCGACAGCAGCGCACACGGTGCCCGAGGCGCCCACTCGGGCACCAGACCGATCACCGCTCATTCGATGGTCAACAGTGATCGTCCATGGGCGGCGAGACCGTAGCCGTCTGCCTTTGTGGATCCCTGGCGCGGGCTGCGCCATCGCTCATCGGTCGCGGCCGGGTCGCGCCGGACACGTCGATCGCGCCACCGCGACGGCTCGGCCGCGCGCTTCAGGTCGCCCATGCAGGCCGTCGTCGGCCGCCCTATTCGTGTGCGAAGCGGCGTCCAGGCGTGCGAGCACCCGTCCGTGCTCCGAGCGGTGGCGCGTTCTTGGTCACGTCCCGTATAGGAAGTTCAACCGATGTGGGTGCCGTTCGACGGCTAGACGATGTTCCGGACACATCCACATGGAAGGAACTGCCATGAGTATCGATGCCAAGCATGACTCTCTCGGCCTGTCGGCCCGGATTGTCGCGTTGTACGGCAAGCTGGCCGATGGTGACGTGATGGGTCTGCTGGAGTCCCTCGATCGCGACATCGAGTGGGTCGTGCCGGACGGGCTGCACTTCGGTGGTACCGCCCGCTTCAACAGCGAGTGGGACGGTTTCACCATCGAACCCGACGAGGTCTTCGAGGCCGGCGACGTGGTGATCGCCCTGGGCCACTATCGGGCTGCCAACAAGGCAACCGGCCGTCCGATGACGGCGCGATTCGCTCATGTCTGGCGGCTCCGCGACGGGCAGCCGGTGCGCTTCGAGACCATCCCGGACACCCACGCCATGGTGCGGACCATGGGCGTCGAGCAATCGTGACGTCCTGCAGTGCAGAGGTGACGTCAGTAGTTCGCGGCGTATCCGAGCGCCCGAACGCCTCGTCGATGGCGCGACGTGCACCGCGTCTTGCAGTAACCAGTCAATAACCGAGGTAGTGGGGGGCGACTGTCCCTGGAGACAGTCGACCCGCCCGCGTCGGGATCACGGCCCTCGTCGGCCTAGCTGTTGACGTCGCAGCTGGCACGTAGAGGTCAGCTCGACCCAAATTCTTCTTCGACGTCGCGGCCTGTTCGTCTCAGCAACGGACTGTTCACGAGTGCCTTGAGCTTCACGCTGATGAACGGGCTTCTGTCCAGGGTGACCCAAGATGTGCACGTGCCGCGATCCCTGACGCGGGTCGATCACCGTGCGTCGGGTAGGCGCCGGCCAGCCGGAGTGGCAACCGCCTTTCGACGGTGACGTTCAGCGGGTCTTCTTCGTCGCCCGTTTGCGGGGCGGCGTCAACAGCTCAGCGATTGCGGCGATCGCGGACGGCACCAGCCGGTAATACGCCCAGACGCCGCGCTTGTCGCGCTCGAGCAGGCCGGCCTCGGTGAGGATCCGAAGGTGATGACTCACGGTCGGCTGGGAGAGCCCGAGCGGCGCGGTGAGGTCACTCACGGACGCCTCGCCCTCGGGAGACGACTGGATCAGGCTGAGCAGTCGTAGCCGGGCCGGGTCGGCGAATGCCTTCAGCACTCCCGCGAGCCGCTCGGCGTCGGCACGCTTGATCGGTTCGCCAGCAAGAGGCGAGATGGCAGGCATCGTCGTTTCCGCAGTTCCCACGTCATGCATCGTTGCAGCAACACCCCCGCTAGACCGGTGTAACGAGGCCTTGATCACGCTGAGCTTCTCGGGTGGGACTGTCCCGCACCCGTTCGGCTCGTGTCGGCATGATGATCTGCGGAGCGAGAGAGGTGCCGGGGGTGCCCGGATCGTGTGATGTGGTGGTCGGCAGGGCGGCGAGGTAGCGCTCGGCGTCGAGGGCGGCGCCGACCTCAAGCGCACCGCCCGCCAGCAGCGGTGACCCCACCACAAAAGACCAGGTCGCCGTCCATCGACCTCTCGCGGACTGGATGCGGGCCGCAGTTCGCCGCCAGGGATTTGCACTTCACGCATCGGCCACCACCGGCAGACCTTCAAACGTCTCGCGTCCGATCATGACCGCTGCGTGCGACGGCTACTCAACGGTGGACGACCCAGACGAAAGCGGGCTGCAAGGTCGTCGGCAAGGTCAAGAACGTCCCGCGAGCCATCGATGGTCACGACCGGCAGGTGGAGCTCAGCGCCTTGGCGGCGGACTTCAGCGTCCCACAGTTCGTCGCGAGCCAGTCGCAGAGCGAGGGCTTCGTTGTGGTCACTGTCTCCCCAGTTCGCTCGGGCTCTCGCGGCGTCGGCGAATCGAGTCCGCAACGCCCCATCCCGAAACTGCGGGGTTGGCAGGAGGAACGCTGCCTGCTCTGGCCATGCCAGCAGCGGAGCAACCTCACGGGGCAGAGTTCGGAAGTCGTCGACCAGGACTGGACGCTCGGTAGGCATCGCCAGCAGGTCGTCGACAACGAACCCGAACGTCTCCCCGTGCAGGCTCGGCATCAACTCAAATACCTCCTGCGCACTCCGGCCGTTCCACTTCTGTGCCAGCGGAGCTTTCAGCAACGCCCACAGGTGCGGCTGCTTCTCGGCAGTGCAGCGGCGGACGTAGTCACGCTCCGCGCGGTCCCCGTCGTAGATCAGCACGTCGTAACGCTCGGCCAGGGCCTGGGCGAGGGTGCTCTTGCCTGACCCGGTGCCCCCCGCGATCCATCGGACATGCGAAAGACGGCGAGCAAGGTCTACGGCGTGGTGTTCGGCGGCCATGCCAAGAGACTGCCTTGATCCGGCCAACTTCTCCTACCGGTTCTCGGCGCTGTGCAAGCGGGCCGGACTCGGACACTGGCACCCGCACGACCTTCGCCATTCTGGGGCGTCGCTCATGCTCGCCCAGGGCACCCCGCTGCATGTGGTGTCGGAAGTCCTCGGGCACACGCGCATCGCGTCGCGGCGAGCGGGCTCTCCGGCTGCCGAACCGGGGGCCGGGAGCCGGACCTGGCCCGCACCCCGGCCGAGGGTCCGTGCCCCTTGGTGCCAACCCAGGTTCACAAGACCACCGCTCGCCGCCTACCCGAACGTGCACCTAGTTCACTGGGTCAGCCCGAGGTTGAGTGGAGCTAGTGCCCGTGATCTCATCGGGGCGCCAACTCAGGAGTGACATGCCCCGACGAATGACCTACCGCCAAATCGCGGACGACATCGCCGCCCGCATCGCCACCGGCGAATACCCACCCGAGTCCAAGATTCCTTCCTATAGCCAGCTGTCACAGCTCTACAGCGTTTCCATTGCAACCGTGCAGCGTGCACTTCTGGTGCTGCACGCCAAAGGCGTCGTATATGGAGAGCCTGGTCGGGGCGTCTACGTCAAGGAGCATGACGACTCGTGAAGTAGGGCGAAACAGGAGACGTGGACGTTACGCCGACTGCGTGGAGCTGAACCCGTTGGACGCTCGTGGGAGCGCACCAAGTCCGGTAGTACCAGCGTTCGTCCATGGAGTCGTGCAGGTAGGGGGATTATGCGAATCGTCTTCATGTTGCGCCATTTGCACGAACCGGCACCCGGCTTGTCCGGGTGCTTAAGACGCCGCTAAGCCCGGCGTCATCGTGGCACGTTCCTCACCCGCGCACTGAAAGCCCCTCTCCGGCCGCTGCCTGGCGGACGGGCGGGCCGCCAGGACGACGCCCCCAGCGGCCATTAGCCCAGGATCGGCGCTCGACGCGTCCACGATCGAACCCTTCGCGGTCGCCGAGACGGACGCCGCCCCCTTCGAGGCGGTTATCGCCGCCTTTCACCGGGTCACGGACGAGATCTTCGCCGACCGCCTCGACCTGGTTCGCCTGCGTCAGTCCATCATCGAGGGCAGCTCAGAACTGCAGGAGCGCGAGCTGCGCAAGACGGGCTCGCTGGCGGCGGCGGTCGCCGCCGCCCTGCGTACCAAGGGCGTCGGCGAGACCACGGCCACCCTGGCCACCGAGTCGGGCGTCATGGTTTGCCGGGTGGCGTTCGCCCGCTGGGTCGCGCCCGGCAGCGACGCCTCCCTCACCGACCTGATCGCCGAGGTGGCCGCCGAGCTGCGCGCGGTCACGTCAGCCCCAGAACTACACCCGGATCTCGGTCAGTACTGAACGGTGCAGTACCGGTGGGCCGCTGGTGGGCCGTAGAACCTCACCCTCCCCGACGGGCAGACCGTGAAGTCGGCAGGCGTCCCATCCGGCGAACTTCTGGCCAGGCAGCGGGCGAGCGGTGCGCCGTCCGTCACCGTCACCTCCGCGCTGGCCCCGACCACGCCGGCCGTGTCATTGCCATCACCGAGTGGCTATGCCGCGATAGCGAATATCCGGACTGGCGCGGCGCGCCGGAAGAGGACGCTTCGTCCCTCGAAGCGACTGGCTGCCCGCCCTTGACGGAAACCAGCGCCCGGACCCGCGCGGACCGCCATGGACCCGGAAGGCGCATCACTCCCAGATCTGGTTTCGGCTCTCTCGCGCTTCTTCGGCGTTCGTTGACAGCACCGCGCCGGGGTCGACAAGACGCAGGCCGACGCCGCGCACCGCCTGGATCCGCAGCGGGCAGTCCAATTCGTCGAGCTTGCGGCGGAGTCGCTTCACCACCGACCACACGTCGCCCCGGCCGCCGAGGTGGTCGTTGCCCCAGACCGCGCGGTGCAGCGACTCGAAGGTGCAGGTGCGGCCGAGTTGTGCCAGCAGAAGGTACCGAAGCAGGTCGTGCTCGAGGGGCGACAGGGGTACGGTGCGCCCGGACCAGGTTGCCACCCGCCTGTCCGAGTCGACCTCCGGGACGACATCAGCCGTTCCTATGAGGGCTCGCAGGAGCGGCTCGACGACGCGTGGATGGACTGACGGGGCTTCGGCGGGCGGGGCGCTGTCGACAAGTAGCGACAGGAGCTCCTCCGGCGACGAGACCAGCAGCACCGGAGCATGCCCGGTCATCAGCGACGCCAGGCGCGCTCTCTCCGCCATCGAGGAGGCGATCGCGATGATCACGGCCGCGCCGTCGGCTCCCGGTGGACGTTCCATCCGGACGTCCTCAATGGACTTCTCTCCCCGAGCGAGAGTCATCTTTCTCCTTACCTGTGGCCTACTGCGTTCCGCCTGCGTCGCCGGCCCGATATGGAACAGGAGCAGACGCTGGTAGGACCGGAACGACCCCCCAAAGCCCTCTGGGCGCCGTGTGGGTCACGCCGGCTACCCGAAAGAACACTATGAACTATGTGAATGGATGGTCAAGCACGGCACGTGAGCAGCTTGTCACTAGCAGTCGACGAGATTGACGGTTATCGTCAGAGCCATGACGAAGTTCGGCAGAAATTGCCCATCGGTTCCGGATGGGGTGTAGGGGCTCATTACGCTGGTGTGGCGTTGACCAGCAGCGACACGGCAGGCCGTCGGAACAGTGACCTCGCCGATCTGATCAGGCGACTCGCCGACGAGGAACCCCTCCTGGCGCTACACCGTCGGGGTCTTCGAGGCCGAGGCCCGTGACCCAGCCGGAGTCGGTGATGCCCATGGCGTGACAGGATCGATCCTGAGTCGGTCGGGAGCAGCGACGTGAGAGCCACGAGGTGGTCGTCTGCCGTCCACAGCACCGCCCGGTCGCTGGGGTCGAGAACACTCTCCTTGATCGACGGTCAGCCGAGCGGCGAACCGTCGAAGGAGTAACTGAAGTCGTAGAGCTTCCTGCCGCCGCCGACTCGGCTGAGGGCGGCGGCGTGCCGGGCCTCCTGGTGGTCGACGTACGACACGACCCGGCCGACCGCGGGTCGACCTTGCGCCCGGGGGTGGGCGGGCTTGGGCGCGGCAAGGCCGGCAACTCCGCCCTCGTAGGCCACGACCGGGTCGAGTGCCATCTGCACCACGTAGGTCTCGGTCGGCTGTGGGCTGGCACTCGCGGTGCTGGTCCCCGGCACGATGGTGAGTCCCATGGGCGCTACGCCCAGCGCAACCGGCGCGGTTGTCCATCTCATGGGTTTGGGACGAGGACCCGGAAACGCCGCACGGTTATGACGCGCTGACCATCAGTCAGCCACGAGTTGACCGGAGTGCTCCCGAGTTGCCCATGCCGCCGGGTAGACCCACCTGCGCCGCATCATCCATGTTGGTCTATAGCCCACGACCGTGGGGTGTCGTGCGCGTCCTGTCTCTGCGGCGCGCTAGTACATGGAGGTTCCGTGCACACACGAACCAGACATGCGAGACGCGCGTCAGTCGTGACCACGGCTTTCGCGGTTCTCGCGACAGCGATGGCGAGCGCAGTACCCGCGTTCGCCGCGCCGTCGACCACAGCACCGTCAGCCAACCCGGCCGACAAGCTCACCTCGGCCGTCGAGAAGACGCTCACCACGCACGACTCGGCGGACTTCTGGGTGAAGCTGTCGGCGAAGGCCAACCTGGACGCGGCGCCGAACATCGCCGACTGGGGCAAGCGCGGCCAGCACGTCTACGACGCGCTCACCAGCACGGCCAAGACGTCCCAGGCGGACGTGATCCAGCAGCTCGAGGCGAACGGCGTCGACCACGAGAGCTTCTGGATCAGCAACCGCATCCTCGTCGAGGACGGCACGCTGGAGCTCGCCAAGGAGCTCGCCGCGCAGTCCGAGGTCAGCCAGATCACCGAGACCACGAAGTTCGACCTCGTCGAACCGGTCAAGCGCGAGAAGGCGCCGGCGAACGCCCCGGCCACGGTCGAGTGGGGCCTCGACTTCATCAACGCCCCTGAGGTCTGGGCCCAGGGCTTCACGGGCGAGGGCATCGTCGTGTCGAGCGTCGACACCGGCGTCCAGTTCGACCACCCGGCGCTCGCCGACGGTTACCGCGGTCGGCAGCCTGACGGGACGATCGTCAACGACTACAACGCGTTCGACTCCTCCGGGCGGTGCGGCGCCGGCAATCCGTGCGACGTGAACGGGCACGGCACCCACACCATGGGCACCATGATGGGCGACGACGGCGCGGGCAACCAGATCGGTGTCGCGCCCGACGCGCAGTGGATCGAGGCCAACGGCTGCGACACCTGCTCGGACGCCGACCTGCTCGAGTCCGGTGAGTGGATCACCGCGCCGACCCGCACGGACGGCACCGACCCCGACCCGGCGAAGCGGCCGCAGGTCGTCAACAACTCGTGGGGCGCGGTCGCCGCCGGGGCCATCGACGACTGGTACCAGGACATCACCGACGCGTGGGCTGCCGCCGGCATCTTCGGCGCCTGGTCGGCGGGCAACAGCGGTCCCGGTTGCCAGACGACCTCCTCGCCGGGCGCGAACACTACGAACTACTCGGCGGGCGCGGTCGACTCCTCGGGCCGCATCGCGTCCTTCTCCTCGCGCGGTCCCGGTGAGGGCGGCGGGATCAAGCCGAACATCTCGGCCCCGGGCGTGGCCGTTCGCTCCTCGGTCCCGGGTGATGGGTACGCGCTCTTCAACGGCACCTCGATGGCCGCCCCGCACCTCGCGGGCGCCGTCGCCGTACTGTGGAGCGCCGCACCGGCGCTGATCGGCGACATTCCGGGCACCTGGGAACTGCTGAACCAAGCCGCCCACAACGTCGACGACACCTCGTGCGGCGGCACCGCCGAGAACAACAACGTCTACGGCGAGGGCACGCTCGACCTGGCCGCGCTGATCGACGCTGCGCCGATCGGTGACATGGGCACCGTTGCCGGCACCGTCACCGAGACCGACGGCGACCCGATCAGCGGGGCGCGCGTGACGGTCGACGGCGAGCACGACCGTACCGTCACCACCGGCACGGACGGCACGTACTCCGCCCGCGTCGCCGTGGGCGACTACCAGGTCTCGGCCTCGGCGTTCGGCTACCTGCCGTCTGCCCCGACCGGCGCCACGGTCACCGTCGACGCGACCACCACGGTGGACATCGACCTCGAGGCCGCGCCACGCCACACCGTGTCCGGCACCGTCACGGACGTCGCCACGGGCAACCCGTTCGTCGGCACCACGGTGAGCATCTCCGCACCGATCGACCCGGTCACCACCGACGCCAACGGCGCGTTCGCGTTCGCCGACGTGCCCGAGGGCACCTACACCATCTCGATCGAGGGCGGCACCTGCACGAGCGCGTTCTCGGAGGAGGTCGTCGTCGACGGTGACGAGACGGTCACCGCCGAGATCGCCCGTCGGTACGACGACTTCGGGTACTTCTGCACGGTCGGCAGCGACGGGGCCGCCACGGGTGACACCCGGGTGAACCTGACCGGTGACGACGCGGCGACCACGGTCCCGCTGCCGTTCTCGTTCCCGTACTACGAGGGCGACTACACGACGGCGTACGTGACCACCAACGGCCACGTGAACTTCGCCGGGCTCTCGACCTCACTCGGCAACGTCCAGATCCCGAACAGTTCCGTACCCAACGCGGCGATCTACGGGCTGTGGGACGACCTGTTCTTCGACGCCTCGTCGGGTCTGTACTCCGCGGCCACCCAGGTCGATGGGGTCGACGCGTTCGTCCTCGAGTACCGGAACGTCGCGTTCTTCTCCAACCGCGCCGAGCGGACGAACTTCTCCGTGACACTCTTGGCGAACGGTGAGATCGAGCTCGGCTACGGGGCGAACTCGGGCGGAGCGCTCTCAGCAGGCAGCTCGGCCACGGTGGGAATCGAGAACGAGAACGGCACCATCGCCCATCAGTTCTCCTACAACACCCAGGCGATCAACGCCGGAATGTCGATCCACTACGACTCCGCGCCGCGGGGCACGGTGACCGGCACGGTGACCGACCGGAACACGAGTGCGCCGATCTCTGGCGCGACCGTGGCGGTCTCCTCCGAGGCCCAGAGCAAGACCGCGACCACTGGAGCGGACGGCACGTACTCGACGTCGGTCCTCACCGGTGACTACTCGGTCGAGGTCACGGCGCCGAACTACCAGGGTGCCACCGGCTCGGTCACGGTCACCGAGGACGGCACCGTGAGGTTCGATGCCGCGCTGGCGGCGGGCAAGGTGACCATCGCTTCGGACGGCGACACCCATGCCGAGCTGCCGATGGGCGGTTCGCACACCGAGGAGCTCACGATCACCAACGAGGGCACCGCCCCGGCGTCGGTCGAGCTGGAAGCCGGCGGCGGCGAGTTCGAGCCGGTCGCCACGGGTGCTCTCACGGCGGTGAAGGGTGAAGCGACCGTCCCGGCGTCGGTGGCCCCGAAGGGGAAGCTGTCGGCGGGCGGCCCGTCGATGTCGCCGTCGAGCGTCAAGGGCGGGACGATGACGCCGCTGGCGGCGCCGATCCCGGCCGACGAGATCAGCATCACGCACTCCGCGTCGCAGGCGATCATGACCGGCAACTCGGCGTCGTGCAACAACGGCGCCACCACCCGGAACAACTCCTACCTGCGGACGTTCACGTTGGACGACTTCGGGCTCAACGGCCTGGACGTGTCGAGCGTGTCGTTCGGGGTGGAGGTGAACCAGGGGAGCCAGCCGCTCACGGTCAACCTCTACACGCTCGAGGGCGACCTGCGGTACGCCAACATGACGCTCATCGGCTCGGCCGACGCCACGGTTCCGGCCGGTAACGGCACTCTGGTGACGGTCCCGGTCGAGGGCGCGGTTCCGTCCGGTGGCACCCTGGTGGTCGAGGTGAGCGTCCCTGCGGATGGCTACTTCTTCATCGGCTCGAACGACGCCGGCCAGACGGCGCCGTCGTACATCGCCTCGGTGGACTGCGGCATCTCCGAACCGGCCGACACCTCGTCGATCGGCTTCCCGGGCATGCACATCGTGATGAACGTGACGGGTAGCTCGGGCGCTCCGGCGGACTGGGTGTCCTTCGACAACCCGTCCTTCTCGCTCGAGCCGGGCGAGTCGGTCACGGTAAAGGCGACCATGTCGGCCGACGTCGACCAGCCGGGCGCGTACGCCGCCGCGATCGGTGCCAGCACCAACACGCCGTACCGCGTGGCTGAGGTGCCGGTGTCGATGAACGTCACCGCCCCGAAGTCGTGGGGCAAGGTCGCCGGCACCGTCACCTCCTCGGCCACCGGTGGGCCGTTGGGTGGCGCCATCGTCCAGGTGACCGGCAGCAAGGGATACCGCCAGACGCTGGTCACCGAGGACGACGGTACGTACGCGTACTGGATCAACGCGACGGTGAACCCGCTCACGCTGGTCGTTGCGGTCCAGGGCTACGTGCCTGAAACGGCGAAGGTCACGCTCAAGGCGGGCAAGACGGTCACGGCGGACTTCTCGCTCGACCCGCTCCGGTAGCGCGTACACGGGGCGCGCCGTAGCGCGCGTCCCGTAGCGCGCGTCCTGTACGACGGCGGCCCGGTCACCATCCAGGTGGCCGGGTCGCCGTCGGGCATCGAACGGACCTGCCTACGCCGAGCGGGTCATGGCCCGCGCGGGCGCGGCCGGCTGCCGGCCCACCACCTCACCGGTCCCGGTTCCAAAGCGAGGCGCTAGCGAGGGCCGTGAGGGCTTGGCGTTCCAGAGCGGGGTGGATCTCGGCGTAGGCGAGGCGGCTGTGGTCGTCCACGGCGCAGTGGACGTAGTCGAAGCCGACGCAGTCGTGGTCCCAGCCGAGGGCCTGGTGCGGGTAGTTCCGACTCGGGCAGCACGCCGCTGGCGTAGCTGGCGTGCCACGCAGTCACCGCTGCTGCGAGCGGGAGCCGTGTTCCTGTTGGTTAAGGGATTGTGATGGCGATTTCGTTGGGGAGCGCGTCGAGGAAGATCAGTACACCGGCGATGCCGACGATCCAGCTCATTGCGGTGCGCGAGCCGCCCGCGATCTTTCGTTGCCAGCGTTCGAGGCGTTCCTGCATTCGCTCGCGCAGTAGCAACCATGCCAAGTACAAAGCGATGCCGGGCAGGATCATGATGATCACGTAGACCCCCAGCAGCAGGAGCCACTGTGCTGGTTCCAGTCTGGCGGAGGTCATGATTCCGATCGCGCCGAAGTACGGGACCGCGGTGTAGAACTCGAAGAGCCAGGTCCCCAGCCCCACGAGGACCATCGAGCGCGGGGTGGGGGTCTTGACCGGAGCCGGCTCTACGTCGGGTCGTTTCTTCGCGGGGATGAACCAGCTACCAGCGAAGAGTGCGATACCGATCCCGCCCTGGATCCACGCCCATACTGACGGGTCGATCGCAGGCAGTATCGCTCCCAGCCCCAACATCAGTAGGACGCCAAGAGCGAGGTATGCGACGGCGATCGTTCCCAGGTACAGGCCCAGTAGGAGCCCGAGGCGTCGGGGGCGTGCCAGGAGCAGGTAGACGGTCACTCCGATGAGGGCGGGGCTGAGCATGTCGAGCAGGGCCAGCCCGAACACTGCCCCCACGGTCACGATTGACACAGCCCCGGCACCTTCCTCATCGACGGTCACATTGTCGTCCTCCGCCGTTCGATGACCGGCGGCTTGACGCCCGCTAGCCCGGACGACAGGCGTTGCTGGGCGCGGAAGATCGGTCTCGCTCATCCAGTGACAGACCTCGAACGTCTTGACTGTTGCCCAACCCCGCACCTTCTGCCCGGAGCGGACCCTGCGATCGCTAGAACAGCCAACAAGAAAGCGGTTGTCGCCGCGGAAGGCACGGTTGTCTCCGACGAACGTCTTGACGACTGCGACTGGAACAGAGTCAGCGGCCGGAGCCTGTCAGGCTCCGGCCGCTGACCGCGACTCACATATGGATTACAGTCGCGCGCACTGGCCTGATGCGGGGCCCTTAACGCTGTTGGGTCGGCTCTCGTTTGCCGGGGCCGGGGTGTTGCCCGAGCAGGCGAGGGGTCCGCTGATGGTGTTGGCGGAGATGACTACCGGTTGGCTGCCGGTGTTGCTGTTGACGGTGATCGGACCGCTGACGGTAACGGTGTCGATCCGGACTCCACCGGTGTTGGCGGTGACCGACACTGGGCCGGTCACCTTGCCCTTGGTGATGTTCAGCTGGCCGGTCGCGCCGGTGACGGTGACCGGGCCGGACACGGTGGCGCTGGCGAGATCGAACAGGACCGGGCGGGTGGCGTACACCGGGCCGCTGATGGTGCCGCCGGTGACCACCAGCGAGGCGCCTGGGTTGACCGTGACGGGGCCGCCGATCGTGGCGTTCTCCAGGCAGGTCAGGCCCGCGGTGACCACCAGCGGCTTGCGGTACGCGCCGGTGATGGTCGTGGTGCACTGCGGACCCGCCTGCCCGACGGCCGACCGCGGCTGGGGGTCCGCGGTGACTGGCGAGCTCGCGGCGAAGTAGCTCACCAGCATGGTGAGGTCGTTGTCGCCGGTGGTCGCCGGGTCGGCGCCGTCGCCGAGGGTGGCGAAGTTGTCACCGCCCGCGGCGAGGAACGAGTTCACCGTGACCCGGTACGTGCCCGCCGGGTCGAGCGCGGTGCCATTGAGCTTGATCGAGGTGATCCGCGAGCCCTTCGGCGCGTCGGGGTTGTAGGTGTAGCTGAACCCCTTCGAGACACCCAGCCACAGCACCGGACGGGACGCCCCGTCTGGCTGCCACTGCTCCTCCAGCACCTGCTTGATCTGGGCGCCGGTGTAGCTCTTTGTCACCACGTCGTTGGCGAACGGCTGGACGGCGAATGCGTCCGCGTAGGTCACCATGCCGTCGGTGCGGTAGAGCAGGTCGGCGCGTAGGCCACCGGGGTTCATGAATGCGATCTGCGCCCCGCCCCGGCCCGAGTCCTTCGTGCCGGCGAGTTGCACGTCGGCAATGAAGTTGCCGAGCGCCGACTCCTTGCCCCGGTCCTCGTTTCCGTTGGTGTAGGCCCGCTTGATGTCCGCGGTGATCGAGCCCAGCTGCTGCTTGCCGAGCTCGCCTGCCTTGGTCTTGGCGGCGGCCACGATGTCGGCCACCGCCTGGTCCTGCGGCGCGCCGACCACGTCGACCAGCTGCGCGTCGGCCGTCGTGACCTGGCCCGTGTTCGGGTCGTAGGTCAGCGCGACCTTGCCCAGCCGCTTGCCGTAGTCCTCGGCCTGTACCACCGGACGCAGCCGGTCCGATCCGGGGACCGGGAGCTCGAACGCGTACGGCTGGTGGGTGTGGCCGCTGAAGATCGCGTCGATGGTGGCGTCGACCCGGGTGAACTTGCCGAAGACCGCGTCGTTGGCCAGCGCCTCGGCGGAGGTGATGTTCTCCGTCGCGGCGCCCTCGTGCGCGAGCAGCACCACCACGTCGGCCTCCCCGTTGTCCGGGTTGCCGTCCTTGAGCTGGCCGGCGACCAGGTTGGCCTCGGCGACCGGGTCGCGGAAAGCCAGCCCGGCGATGCCGTCGGGGCTGACCAGCGACTTGGTCTGCTCGGTCACCACGCCGACGAAGCCCACCCGCACCCCGCCCACCGTGCTGACGGAGTACGCCGGCAGCGCCCTGGCGTCGCCCCGGTACACGTTGGCGCCCAGGTACGGGAAGTCGGCGCGGTCGGACACCCGGCCGGTGAGGTCGGCGATGCCCTTGTCGAACTCGTGGTTGCCCACCGCCGAGGCGGCGAGGCCGGCCTGGTTCAGCGCGTCGATCGTCGGGTTGTCCCCGTCGATCGCCGAGATGAACGTGGATGCGCCGATGTTGTCGCCAGCGGACACGAACGCGGTGTTCGGGTTCTGCGCGCGCAGCTGCCCGACCAGGCCGGCGAGCTGGGCGGCGCCGCCGACCGGCTGGCCGCCGACGGTGGCTGGGGATTCCAGCCGGCCGTGGAAGTCGTTGATGCTGAGCAGCTGCAGGTTGACCGGGTTCGCGCGGGTGTTGATGCCCACCACGAGCGGGTTGTGGTCGCTGGCCCGGTACGGGTTCGCCTCGTAGAAGGCGGACAGCCCGTCGTATTGGAACGCGTACGACTCGACCGCGTTGATCTGCCACACGTCGACGCCGGTGACCCGGGCCGCGAGCGACGGGGAGGCGAGGGCGTGGTCGAGGGAGCCGGACTCGCCGCTGAAGACGTAGGTGGCCTTGCCGGTGTTGTTCAGGTCCCGGTACTGCTTGTCGTAGAGGACCTGCATCGGGTCCTCGTGGGTGTAGGCGTTGAAGTCGCCGAGCAGCAGCACGTCGTCGGTGCCGCTGTCCGCCTTGACCTGGTCGACGAAGGCGGCCAGCGCCCGCGCCTGACGGACCCGGTCGCCGTTCCACGAGCCCTGGCCGTCGCCGGTGTCGGCGTTGTCGCCGGTCCCGGTGCCGCTCTTGGACTTGAGGTGGTTGGCGATCACGGTGAAGGCGATCTTCCCCGCGGTGAAGGTCTGTGCGATGGGCTCGCGGGCGTTGGACCAGACGGTCTCGTCGTTCACCGACCGCGACGGGCCCTTGGGCTGTACCTTCGCCGGCTTGAAGATGATCGCCGTGGTGATGAAGTCCTGCTGGGTTGGGCCGGGCAGGTTGGCCGGGCTGCGGACGTAGTCCCAGGTGCCGTTGCCGTCCTTGGTGTTCAGGGCGGCGACCAGGCGCTTGAGCGCCTGCTGCGGGTCGCCTGCGTCGAACCGGACCGAGTTCTCGATCTCCTCGAGCGCTACCACGTCGGCACCCAGCGCGCTGATCGCCGAGACGATCTTCGCCTCCTGCTTGGCCAGACCGGCCTCGTCAGCGGCGCCGCGGGCGTCCCCGCCGAAGTGCACGAAGTAGTTCAGCACATTGAAGCTGCCCACCCGCACGTCGCCGCCGACGTCCACCGGCTGCGGGGTACGCGGGTTGGTGGTCTTGAAGCTGGTCCGGGCGGGCGGCGCGGTGTCCGCGTCGACCGGGGTGGTGGGCTGCAGGCGCCACTCGTTGAAGCCGTACGAGAGCACCGACGACCCGAATGCCTCTACCGAGTCGCCGACCCGCAGCGGGCTGGCCTTCGACAGGTACGGCGGCAGCAGGCTGGCGGTGGACAGGTTGGTGGTCCGACCGTCGTCGAGCAGGATCCGCGCGAGCTTGTTCGCGGCGGCCACCTGCTTCGCCTCGTCCGAGCCCGGACGGGCGACGTCCGTGGGGTTGGCGGCCGGACGATCACCGGCGGTGAGCACGACCTCGCCGTAGCGGTTGGTGTTGTACACCTCGGAGACGGTGTACTGGCCGACCGGCGACACCAGCATCGACTCGACCGACTCGCGGGCACCGTCGGCGAGCGGCAGGCCGACCGGGACGGGCGCGGGCAGCGTCTGGCTGTGCTCGCAGACCTGCACGTCGGCCTTCGCGCCGATGGTGAGCTGGGTGAGCCCGTTGAACTCGCTCGGGGTGCCGCTGACCCGGACCCGGTCGCCGATCGCGACCGACGGGTGGTTGGCCGTGCTGGTTGTTAGGTAGACGAAGATGCCGTCCGAGGCGGTGCCCGCGGCAACGGGACGGTCCCCGCCGCTGCCCGCGGTCTGCACGTAGACGCCGTTGTAGCCACCGCTGCGATGGTCGGCGGTCACCACGCCTTCGACGGTGACCCGGGCGCCCGCGAGCGGCGTGGCGTCTCCGCCGCCCTGGACCTCGCCAATGGTGTGGTCAACGGTGACGGTGCAGCCCGGAGCCGGATCCGGGTCGGGATCACCGCCGCCCGGGACGGTGTTCACGGCGCCGAAGCTGCTCGGCGCGGGGGCCCGCCACGTACCGTCGATCTTCTGCAGCGATTCGCCGGCCGGCGTGGTCGCGGTCTCCGCGACGCCGATGTCGACGCCGGTCAGCCCATTGGCCGGCCCGCCGACGGCGGTCATCGTCCCCTCGTAGGTGAGGAACTCCGCCACGGCACCGCCCGGGGCGACGAGCGCTACGCCGTCGGGCGACCCGTTCTGGATGCCGTCCGTCGGGTACGTCGCGACGACCACACCGGCCGCCGGCATCGGGCCGCTCAGCGTGCGGGTGTTGTAGGCCGCACCGTTCGCGCCGTTGTACAGAACGATCTGCCAGCCGGTCAGATCGAAGCCGGCGGGCGCCTCGATCTCGATGGCCTCGCCGGTGTCGGTACCAGCGTTGTCATAGTGGATCTCACTGATAAAGGGGTCCGATGCCGCTGGCTCCGCCAGCGCGGGTGCCCCGCTGGTCAGAAGCAGCGCGCCGCTTGCGAGGAGGACGCTGAACACGTTGCGTGTTCGTTTGCGCCGGTTCCAGTCCATTAAGTTCGCCTCCGATGGCGGGGTTGGCCAGGTGGAGATTAGAGGCCTTTTCCTGTCCGCCCAAGAGCCGCCCGGTGTATGGAGCGGATTGATCACGGCTAGATGAACAGAACTGATCGAGGCCGCCGACCGATTGTGGCGATCGCATCGGCCGAATGGCCATTAGCGACAGACCCGCCGGATGACCGCTCGGAGCGCCAGTGGCCGGAATGCCGCTCGAAACAGGTCCGGTGCAGGCTGATTCGGGCGTTTCCCCGAGCAACCTTGCGGTCAGTTGATCATTTGGTGAACCTTGTTAGCCGCGGTTGTGGGACTCCGTTGTCGACGGCGAGGACAAGGGCAACCTCACGGCAGGTGCGACACGCCGCCGCGGGTCCTGGCCACGCAGCCCGGCCGGTTGCCGGCCAACCATGCAATCGGTCAACGATCTGTCGTTGTCGGCGCCCCCGGGCTTGACCCCGGGGTGGTCTAGCGTTGCAGCTGGTCCTGCACGGCGATGACCACCTCCGGGTCCGGCCGGCGGACGACCGCAGCCTTGGACGGAGTGATCCGCAAGAAACGGTTGCACGTCGACCTGACCGAGAGAGCCCAGCGGACGGCCGGCACAACGAGTGGACCCGGAGGCGGGGCCGGGGCCAGCGGCACTCGCGCTTCTGGGCTCGGAGACGTACGTGTCGCCGCCGCCTTCTTCGCGGCCCGGATCACCCCTCCTCGGCGAGGTCGGATGGCCTGTTCAGGAGGTTCAGGGCCCGCCCGCCCGGCGTTCACCTGTCCATTCCTACCGGCCGCAGGGCTTCCTCACGTCGCGGCTTCGGGCCTGCCCGCGACGGGGCCGGGGCAGAGATAGATCCACTACCTCCAGTCATCTGGCCTCCTCGATGCCGATGGTGTTTCGCGTAACGTCTTCGCACTTCGGAGCGCCTTCTGGTCGGCGGGCCAGGATCCGATCCCGGCCCGCGTCGCATATCGGATCAGAACGGGGAACGATGAGCCGAACAGCAAACAGGGGCCGGCGCGCCCGGGTCTGGATGGTGGGGGTGGGCGTGCTCGCCCTCCTGGCCGCCGGTGCGGGCACCGCCGTGGCGGGCAGCGACCGGTCCGCCGACGACAGCGCGGCGGAAGCGCACCTGGTCGCTGACAGCACCAAGTCGAAGGCCGACAAGGCGCCCCAGTCTCCGCGGCCGGGACGGAAGCCACGTCCCACCGCGTCGCCGACGTCCAGCCCGACCGCCAGCCCGACGCCGACCCCGACCACCACCACCTCGCCTCCGAGCACCGACGTGAACGCCCAGATCCCGATCCCGGGGTACGTCACCGGCTTCCGGTTCGGCGACATCCTGGTAGACGAGGCACGCGGCCGGGTCTACATAACCGGGGGCAAGGGCACCGACGGTCTGATCGTCACCGACCTGGACGGCAACGTCCTTCGCACCCTTCAGGGCATCGCGCCGGGGGCCGCCGGGATGACGCTGAGCCCGGACGGCAGCAAGCTCTACATCGCCGCCGGCGACCAGGACTGGCTCAGGATCGTGGACCTGGACACGTGGGAACTGGACGGGCAGTTCGCCGGGAAGACCGACGGGACCATGACGTGCCCGAAGGACATGGCCTTCGCGGCCGGCCAGCTCTGGGTCTCCTGGGGATGCGAGAACGAGCCCACGGCGGGCATCGGCCGGGTCGACCTCGCGACCGGCAAGTTCTCCGTGAACGCCGTGGACGCCATCGACGAGCGGATCAGCTCGGCGATGCTGCTGGCCACCTCGCCCGCTCAGCCCGACATGCTGATCGCCGGCGCGACGGGCACCAGCCCCGCCCTGCTGGTCCGCTTCGAGGCCACCGCGACGGGGCTGGTCCAGCGGGCGATCAGCCGCACCGACGGTGGCTCGGTCGCGCAGTTGGCGGTCACTCCCGACGGCACCGAGGTGATCGTCCCCTCGGGCGCGCCGTACTACCACCCGGTCCTGCGCACGTCCGACCTCGTCGAGGTGCACCGGTACCCGACCGTGACGTACCCGAACGCCGTGGCGATCCGGCCCGACGGCCTCGTCGTCGCCGGCACCAACTCGTCGTACGACAAGGACGTCTGGGTCTTCGAGCCGGGCGGCACCACGCCGATCAGCACGTACGAATTCGGGCACCTGCCGAACCAGGAGACGTGGGCGCACAACCTGGTCAAGGGGGGGCTGGCCGTGTCCGGCAACAAGATCTACGCGGTCACTGACCAGTCGGCCGAGCCGGAGATGGTGACCTTGCGGATCCGTACCCTGCCGTGACACCCGACGCCCGGCCCGTCACCGACGGGCCGGGCGATCGGCGGTCGTCACCGGTGACCACTCGCCCGGCGGGGCCCATCCATTCCACGGGGAGGAAATTAGTGCGGAAATTCGTGTCCGCGGTGGCGATCGCGGTGGGCGTCGCCGCCGGCGGTCTCGCGCCGACGGCGGCCCAGGCGGCGTCCGCCGCGCCGGCGGTGCTCTGGGCGAGCAGCGTCGAGGAGGAGCTGGGCCAAATCCAGGTCGGCGTGAGCGCCGACGCCGGGGTCGCCAGCATCAAGATCCACGTCATCTCGCCGGCGACCGAGCAGGAGATCGCCGTCGTCGACTCGTTCCACCTGGTCAACGGCACCGAGCAGAACGGCTGGTGGCAGGCGGACGACGCGGTGATCCTTCCCGAGCTCGGCGCCTACCGGCTGGACTCGGAGATCACCGACGCCGACGGCGTGCACGTCGAGCAGCGGTCGGTCGGCTTCCTGGCGTACATGGTGAAGATGTTCTTCAAGGACCTCAAGGTCACCCGGACCGTCTCGTACGACAAGCGAAAGGTCACCGCCTCCGGTCGGCTGATGGGCCGGTGGCCCGGCACCGGCGACGTCAAGCCGGTCGAGAACTTCCCGATCGAGTTCGTCACCTGGTACGGCAACCCGGCCGACGGGGTCTCCGGAAAGGTCGGCCACTTCGAGCTGACCACGGAGGTCCAGTACGCCGACGAGGCCGGCTACCTCACCACGCTCTGGGACGACTCGCGGCGCTTCCACCTCCAGGCGTACGCCGACACCCAGGCCCCGGAGGTCCGGCTGGCAGACACCCGAATCACCGCGGACCTCGACCGCGACACCGTAATCAACGGTGAGCAGGTCACTCTCACCGGCGAGTTGAGCTGGAAGACGCCGCAGGAGTGGCGGCCGATGCCCGATGCGCCGGTCTACGTCTCGTACTGCGACACCCGCGACTACTGCACGCTGCTGGGCGCCACCAGCACGGACGGGCAGGGGCGGTACCAGGTCACGGTCAGCCCGTTCTGGGGTGGGACGCTGCGGGTCTCCACCTATTACCCGGACCCGTTCGTCACCACGGTCACCCACGTTGACAAGCAGGTGGTCGTGCTGGACCGCACCCAGTTCACCGACTTCTTCGGCGAGCGGAGCGCGGACGGCCAGGTGTGGCTGCACGGGCACCTGCAGTTCCTGAACAACTCCACGCCCGGACAAATGCCGGTCGACATCCAGTTCTCCAAGGACGGCACCGCCGGCTGGCACACGGTCAGCTCGTTCGACATCTCGTACAACCCGACGAACCCGGACGGGTATTCGTTCGAGGCGTTCCTCGACGAGCCGGGCCCCGGCTACTGGCGCGCGACGTACGCGGGCAGCGCGACCTCCTTCCAGAGCGCGGTGAGCGCGGTGGTCTTCGTCGGCTAGACGTGCTGGTCCCGCAGAGCAGGCCCGGGCTTTCCGCCCGGGCCTGCTTTCTGCCGTGATTCCGGTGCTGCACAACGTCACGTTCGCCGACGTGAAGGAGTACAGCTCGTTCCTCGGCGACATGATGGGTTTCGACACCGCGGAGGACAGCGTCGCCGAGATCGCCGCCAAGATCGCCTCGGCTCTGATCGACCCGACGGTAATCGATCCGGCTGCCTGAACGTCTCTGCACCCGCCGGCGCTCTCAATCGCGTCGGCGGGTCGGCCTGCAGGGTGTCGCTAATCGAGGCATCCAGCGCCCGCTGGCGGTTGGCCGCGGTCAACTCCCGCACCTGGTTGCCGTACCCGTCGAACCGGGCCGTGCTGATCTGCCCATCGGGTTCGGCGGTATTCACCGCGCGGGCGTTGGCGTCCAGGTAGGTGACCACGACCCGGTCGTACGAGCCGGGCGGAGTGCCGGTGGTCAAGTCGCCGGTTGGCACCCGCGTCGGCGGGAACACCGCCGTCGCCTGTGTTGGCGGCTCGGTCTGCCCCATTGGGTGGAACCGGCCAACATGCAGCGACTGCGGGCCACCCTGCGCAAAGCTCAGATGCCCAAGCCGAAGCTCATCGAGCTGACCCGGGCGCACAAAGTCCGGTACGCCCACGCCGGAGGCTGCGGCCGGCGATGCTGCTGCGAAGGCGCCCAAGGCGGCCGGCAACACCGAGACGCATTGAAGCCGCGAAGCGGTAAACCCAGCGCGAGCCCGTAGGCGACCAGGACGGCGACGCTCAGGGCGCCCATCGGGATGCCGTTCCGCTGCGAGCGGCCGGCTCCCCCTCGCCTGCCCACATCGCACGATCGCGTCCTTCATCGAACACGGCCGTGGCTACATCGACGGAGACGGACAGGCCGGGACGTAGGACAGCTCGTCGTACGAGCACCATTCGAGCACCAATGCGTCCATCGGCACGGAATGACAAGAGGCGCCTGACCGCCTTTTGGCAAGTCAGACGCCTTTTGATCTTGTGCGCCCGAAGGGACTCGAACCCCTAACCTTCTGATCCGTAGTCAGATGCTCTATCCATTGAGCTACGGGCGCAGGTGCTCAGCCAGTGTACACACCCGGCTTTCGCGCGGAGACTCCGGGATTCGAACCCGGGAGGGGCTTTAAGACCCCAACCGCATTAGCAGTGCGGCGCCATAGACCAGACTAGGCGAAGTCTCCCTGGTGGCCCGCAGACCACCGCGCCCGAGAATACAGGTCGCCACCCACAGGGAGCAAAGCGACTTCCTCGGTACGCCCACCGGGGCCGCCGGCCCCCGTGATTCGACGCTGTGCGCCGGCGTGATCGGGACTACGCTCCATCGATATGCAAGAGCAGCCGCCCAGCGAGCCGACCCGCCGAGAGCCTGCTGACCGGGCGCGTCGGCGCCCCCCGCGTGCGACCTTCACGCCACCGACCGACGAGCAGTCGGTGGACGCGGCGGCACCGACATCCGGGCCGACAGTGGCCTCGGCCACTCCGGGCGGCCAGCGCCCTCGCCGGGCCAAGGCCGCCCCGGCGGTGCTCTTCCAACCTCCGGATCCGGACCTTCAACTGCCCCGACAGCCGGTTCCGACGCCCGCCGCCGGGAGCGGCACAAAGCCCGCCGACCAGCCGAGCTCGTCGGACGCTCGGACCGTCGAACAGCGGGGCCCACGGGAGCGAGAGGCGGCGAGCGGCGCGGAGCCGGGGCCGACGGACCCCGAGACGGGGAGCGGCGAGCGGCTCAACACCACCGAGCCGACCGGCCCGGGCAGCTCGGTGGCTCCGGCGGACGAGCGAGCGCCCGAGGCCAGCCCGGAGCAGCCGGCGGACCCGCCGACCCGGACTCCGAAATCCCGGACCAGCCGCGCCACCCCCGTCCGCAAGGCCGCCACCACGAAGGCAGCCAGGGCGTCGGTCGAGGCATCCAGCACGACACCGCCGTCGCCCGACGCGCCCCCGACCGCTCCCGAGGCGGCGATCCCCACCAAGCGGACTGCAACCCCGACCGCCCCGAGGGCGACCCCCAACGAGCCGATCGTGAAGCCGATCACTCCGGCGGCGACCCCCACCAAGCGCGCCGCGAGCCCGACCAAGCGAGCGACGTCCACCCGGAAGAGCGTTACCCCGAAGAAGGCCGTCCCCGCACCCACACCGCATCCACCGGCCGAGCAGCCACCGGCCGAGCAGCCACCGGCCGAGCAGCCACCGGCCGAGCAGCCACCGGCCGAGCAGGCTTCGGCCACAGCCGTGCCCGACAACCCCGCCCCGACAGCCCCGGCTCAACCCGCCGAACAGCAGACCGCTGGGGACGAGAGGGACAGCGCCCACGTCATGCCGGCGTCGTCGCGTACCCCCGAATCGGAGCTGCGGGCGGTGACCGCCCGCCTGCTGGACCACCCCGGCTTCGCCCCGGAGCTGCTGGCCCTCGCCGCGGTGCGGTCACTCGGCCCCGCCGCCGCCGACTGGGCTGAGCGGCTCCGAACCAGGTACCCGGATGCCCCGGCGGACGGCCTGGCCCGGCTGGCCACCAGGCGGTTCGTGCGCTCGGCAGGCGCGGGCGGGGCGGTCGCCGCGCTGGCTGGGCTCTTCGCGCCGCTGGCCGAGCTGACCTCGGTGCTCTGGACCCATTCGAACCTGGTGCTGCACCTTGCGGCGGCGTACGGCCAGGACCCGGCGCATCCGGACCGGGCCGCCGAGTTGCTGGTGCTCACGCAGGTGCACCCGGACACGGCGAGCGCGCGTGCCGCGTTGGCCGCCGCGCGGGCGGCGGGCGACCCGGCGGACGGGACGTGGGCTCGGGCGGCGGAGGCCGCATGGCGGCTGGCCGCACCACTCACGGCGCAGGCCGGCGGGTGGCTGGCGTTGCGACTGGCGTCCCGGCTGCTGCCGGGCGCGGCGGTGCTCGCCACGGCGCTGGGTGACGCGGCGGCGGCCGACCGGCTCGCGGCCCGGGCGGTAGCCGTCTACCGGCGGGCCCCGGCCGCCCCGGTGACGGGCTGACCGGTCACAGCCAGTCGAACCACTCCTTCGGCAGCGACGCGTACCCGACGAAGGCCACCACGTCGAGCAGGGTGTGCGCGATGATCAGCGGCATCACCCGCCGGGTGCGCAGGTAGAAGAGGCTGAACACGACGCCCATCACCGCGTTGCCGACGAACGCGCCAAAGCCCTGGTAGAGGTGGTACGAGCCGCGCAGCAGCGCGCTGGCCGCGATGATCGCGGCGAGCCGCCACTGGAGCTGGCGCAGCCGGGTGACCAGGTAGCCGACCACGATCACCTCCTCCAGCACGGCGTTCTGCACGGCGGCGAGGATCAGCACCGGGACCGCCCACCAGACGTCGGGCAGCGACGCCGGCACCAGCGTGGCGTTGATGCCGAGCTGGGCTGCCACCCAGAACAGAGCCAGCCCGGGCAGGCCGATCAGCGCGGCCAGGCCGGCGCCGCGGGCCAGGTCCTGGCCGGGCCGCCGGGCGTCCAGGCCGAGGGTCCGCACCGGGTCGCCGGGGTCGCGGGTGAGCAGGTGTACGGCGAGCAGCACCGGCAGCAGCGCGAAGACGATGCCGAGCAGCTGGTACGTCAGGTCCAGCCAGGGTCGGGCCGACGCCGAGGTGTTCAGCGAGGCGGTCTGCTTGGAGAGCGGCCCCTCGGCGGTCAGCTTCGCGATGATCGAGACCACCGCGTAGACCGCTGACTGGCCGAGGGACAGGCCGAGGACCAGCAGCGTCTCGGTCCCCAGAATCCGGCGGGACACCGGGCGGGTCAGCTCAACGGTCACCGCACCACTCTGCCCGACGGGTGGCACCGGCGGCACGGCCGATCGGCCGGCGTGAACCGATCGCACATTCTGTGCGACCGGCGTGCACTCTCCGTGGAGATTCTATGGGTGCCCGATCCGCTGCCGTCTGGAGAAGGAGCGCCCCGGTGGACAACGTCGCGCGGTTGCTGAAGGAGAGCTGGACCCTGGTCGAGGAGCACCGGGACCGGCTGAGTGGCCACTTCTACGCCCGGCTCTTCCTGCTCGACCCCGCTCTGCGGCAGCTCTTCCCGGTGCAGATGACCGGTCAGGGCGACCGCCTGTTGGAAGCGATCATCACGGCGATCCACACCGTCGACGACCCGGAGAGCTTCGACGAGTTCCTCCGGGCGCTGGGCCGCGATCACCGCAAGTACCACGTCGACGAGCGGCACTACGCGACGATGGGCCTTGCTCTGCTGGACGCGCTGAGCAGCACGGCCGGTGGCGGCTGGAACCTCGAGTACGACCAGGCGTGGCGGGACGCGTACGCGGCGATCGGCGCGAAGATGGTGGCCGGGGCGGCGGACGATGACAACCCGCCGTTCTGGCACGCCGAGGTGCTGACCCACGAGCGGTACGGCCCGGACATCGCCGTGCTGACCTGCCGGGCGTTGCAGCATCCGCTGGTCTGGCGGGCCGGCCAGTACGTCAGCCTGGAGGTGCCGCGCCACCACCCGCGGGTGTGGCGGACGTACTCGGTGGCGAACGCCCCGAACGACGACAACGTGCTGGAGTTCCACGTGCGGGCGCCCGGGGCCGGCTGGGTGTCCGGCGTGCTGGTCCGCCGGGTGCGGCCGGGTGACCTGCTCCGGCTGGCCGCGCCGATGGGGTCGATGACCCTGGACCGCGCCTCGGAACGGGACATCCTCTGCGTGGCGGGTGGGGTCGGCCTGGCGCCGATCAAGGCGCTGGTGGAGGAGTTGGCCACCTACAACCGGACCCGATGGGTGCACGTCTTCTACGGTGCCCGGCAGGCGGCGGACCTGTACGGCCTGGCCGGGTTGCAGGAGCTGGTCGCCGTACACCCGTGGTTGTCGGTCACTCCGGCGTGCAGCGAGGACCCGGACTTCGACGGCGAGCTGGGCGATGTCGCGGACGTGGTGGCCCGGTACGGCCCGTGGACCACGCACGACTGCTACGTCTCCGGCTCGGCCCGGATGGTCCGGTCCACCCTGCGGGTGCTGGCCGCGGACGAGGTGCCGCCGCCGCACATCCGGTACGACACCTTCGGTGACCTCTAGACGTTCCTCCCCCCACACCGGGGCGCGTGCCCCTGCCCCCTGGGGCACGCGCCCCGGTCCCCGCCCTAGTAACGCCAGGGGTGCCCGGTCTCGCGGTACTCCTCCACCGGCACCAGTGGCACCCCGGGCGCCATCCGATCGACGTAGAGCCGGCCCTCCAGGTGGTCGATCTCGTGCGCGACCAGCCGGGCCATGCCGAACTCGAACGAGGTGATGATCCGGCTGCCGTCCCACTGGGCGTGCTCGACGTCCAGTCGCAGCGGCCGGGGCACCAGACCGCGGTGGTCGAAGTAGGAGAGGCATCCCTCGTACTGCTCGTCGGTGTCCGGGGAGGCGTCGACCACCCGGGGGTTGATCAGCACGACCGGCTCCGCCAACCGGTCGGGTGGCCGGACCACGGCCGCCGCCCGGCCGATGCCGAGCTGCGGGGCGGCGATGCCCACCCCCTTGCTGAACGGGTGCAGCTCGTCGAGGCGGGCCAGGGCCGTGTTGAGCCGGTCGACCACGTCCCGCGCCGCCTGTTCCTCGCCGGGCAGGTCGAACGGGCGGCCGCGCTGGCGGAGCAGGTCGGCGCCGCGCTGCACGATGCCGATCCCACGCATCCGGTCGCTGGGCCGGACCCGGGCCCCGCCGGGGCCGACGTCCGGGTCGGTATCCGGTCGGGCGCGGAAACGCCACTGCATCCGGTAGCGGGCGTTCAGCGGCGGGTCGTCGGTGTGCCAGTCGAAGATCGCCCGGTCGCCCTCGTCGTGTCGCTGCGGCGCCGTTCGCAGCGGGCCCTCCTCCGCCGAGAGCGAGGTCTCCACGCCCCAGACCTGCGGGTCGAGCGCCGCCGGCAGGTCCAGGCGTACGGCGAGCTGGCGGGTGGGCAGCCGGACGGCCCGCTGGAACCAGGGGCCCCACTTCTCCTGCCCGACGCTGTACGCGTACTCGATGGTGGCCCGGTCGCCGGGGTAGAGCGGGAACCGCCGCTCACCGTTCTCGAAGAGCAGCCAGATCTCCTTGAACGCGTCCCGGTCGTGCTTGGCCCGCCAGTGCATCGGCTCCGGGTCGCCGCCGCCGTCATCCCGGCGGGCCTGTAGTTGCAGCTCGGCGAAGGTGAGGGGGTGCTCCCGGTGGTGCCGGTTGGAGCGGCCGGGGTCGTTCGGGTAGCGGTCGACGGCGACCCGGACCAGGTAGCGGGTGACCGGCTCGGTGCCGGCGTTGTACAGCTCACGGTGGATGACGCACCGGTAGCCGTCGTCGGTGTAGGCGAGGGTGGCCAGCTCCCGTTCCACCACGAGGCCGGTGCCGGGTGGCAGCCACTGGCCGGGCAGGTGCGGCTCGCGGTGCGGTTGACCGGGGCGTGCGTGCCGTAGCTCGTCGTACTCCCGGAAGCGCTGCCAGATCGCGCCGCTGGCCTCCAGGACGGCCTCGGCGCGGCGGGCGAAGTCCTCGGTTGGGCGGTGCCGGCGCCCCTCGACGTGGCTGACATAGGACGGGTCGAACCCCATCAGGACGGCCAACTGCTTCTTTGACAGCCCCCGCCCTGTCCGCTGGCGGGCTAGCTCGGCCGCGAAGGAATCGGCAGCCCGTTCGAGGGGTGAGGTCGTCATCGGCTTCCTCGTGGCCGGGAGTATCAGTTTCACGTTCCGTGCCGAAACGCACACGCATCTGGCACCTTGCCGACACACTCCTTGACAATCCACCGACGGCCATCAATCCTGCGCCAGCGTTTTCCAGGGCAGAAGCCGGGTAGTACGCCGGAGCGTGGGGTCCGCTCCCGCCGGAAGTGGCAGTGACCTGCGGCTTCCGATCCGACCGAGGTGAGGCTTCCCTTAGACCTGCGGCCGTGGTTAGGCTAGCCTTAGCTCAGGACGGCAGGTTCGTCCTCCGGGGTCAGCTCCTCGGTCACGCAGACGGGGGATGACACGGTGACAGCGGTGATGCCGAGGCAGGACGTGTCCGTCCCGCCGCTCGCCCCCGTCACCGCGGCGATGCGCGCCATGTTCGGCACCGACGACCTGCCCGGGCTCGCACGGGGCCTGCTGGTCGACGACGAGTTCGGCTGGGCGCCCGCGACCACCCTGATCGACGGCAGCCGGCTTCCCGAACTCCTGCGTGCGGCCACCCTGCGCTGGGGCGGCACCCCGCACGCCTGCGCCGCGCTGGCCTGGAAGTCGTACAGCTACTGGATGGCGCTGCCGGTCGTGCTCGGCTGGGCCTCGGCCCGGCGGGTGCCCCTGCTCGACCCGTCTGACGTGCTGATCCACTTCGAGGACCACCGGCCGCTGCTCACCCTGGGCCTGCGCCGCAGCACCACCGTGGCGGTGCTGCCGAGCGACCCGCTGGCGCTCGCCGGGCGCCCTGAGGTGCGGGTCGTCGCCGGCGAGGCGGAGCTGCTGACCGCGCTGCGCGCCTCGCTGCTCGACGCCCACCTGGCCCCGCTCATCACGGCGATCCAGGCGGAGGTCCGCGTGGGCACCCGGACGCTGCTCGGCTCGGTCGCCTCCGGCATCGCGCACGGCATCCTGCGGGCCGCGGACGGGCTGCCCGGCTCGACGGTGCAGACCATCGACACCCTGCTCGGCGCACTCGACCTGGCCGACCTGGTCGAGCTGGTGCCGGGGCCGACCGGCGAGCCGAGCGTGCAGCGGCGCACCTGCTGCCTCGCCTTCACCCTGCCCAGCCCGAAGGTCTGCCAGGGCTGCTGCGTACGCCAGGGCTGAGCCTCGCTCAGTCGGTCAACGGCCGGACGTCCCACACCCACACCCCGCCGGTGAAGATCGGCTGTATCCCGGTCAGCTCGGTCATCCCCCGCCGCAGTGCCGCCGCATGCTCGTGCGGACCGAGAATGGCCACGCCGGCCCGCCAGTAGCGCAGGTCGTCGACCGCCTCCACGCGGCTCTGTGGGGTGATCGGGGGCACCGCACCGGTGCGTTGGATGGTGGCGAAGAAGCTGCTGGTCGGGCGGGGTGGTGCGCCGAACAGCGCGATCCGCGGCGCCTCCGCGCTCGGCCGGGTGTCCGGGCCGAGAAAGTAGCCGCGCGCCAACGGCATGTCCAGTCGGGTCGCCGCGGACCATCGCAGTGGCTCGGCATAGTTCGTGTCCGGCAGCGGCAGGGTCACCACGCTGTGCCCGCCAGCCACGTAGGGCCGCCAGGCCCCACTGGTCACGAAAGTGGGAACCGGGTCGAGGCGGACCACGGGTAGCGGGGTGGGCAGGATCGGCAGCAGGGCCATCGTGAGCACGGTGGCGGTGGCGAAGCGGATCTGCCGTCGGGCGGTCGGTGTCGAGCGGGCCAGCTCGCGGGCGTGCTCGACACCGTAGGCGAGCAGCAGCCCGATGATCGGGGTGATCGCCAGCGCCCACCGGGTCGGCACCACCGAGTGCAGGATCGGCAGGTTCTCCAGCACCGCCCAGGGTCCCGGCACACCGGTACCCCGGCCGTCGAAGCGGATCTCCCGGCCCAGCGAGAGCACCGCGAAGAGCAGCCCGAGGGCGGCCAGCGCCAGCACCACGACCGAGCGGCGCAACCACCAGACCAGGGCGACCACCAGCACCAGCAACGGCCAGCCGAAGAAGCTGTTCTCCTCGGTGGGGTTCTTGGCCAGGTTCGCCGCGGTGCGCGAGTTGCCGGCGAGCGATTCCCGGGAGTACGCCGCGAACGAGGCGAGATCGCTGGAGTAGCCGCGGATCAGGCGGGACAGCCCGGCGTAGGCCCCGGGTCCGAAGAACTGCACGTACAGCGGGTACGCCAGCAGCAGCCCGGCGACCCCGGCGGCTACGGCCAGGCCGGCGAGGAAGGGCCTGGCCCGTGATCGAAGATCCGGGCGGCCGAGGGCGAGCGCGCCGACGATCACGCCCAGCCCGATCGCGGTCATCAGCAGGATCTCCAGGTTGAGGAATGCCTGCCAGACGATCACCAGTGCGAGGAGCACGCCGTTGCGCAGCCAGCGGCCCGGCTCACCGAGCCGCAGCGTGCGCCAGATGATCAGCGGGACGACGAACTGCGACACGATGTTCGGGTGGGCATTGGCGTGCGACACCATCGCCGGCGCGAACGCGCAGAAGCCCGCACCCAGCCACGCCGGCCCGCGAGCGCCGATCAGGACCCGGGAGAGCAGGAGGTACCAGGCAGTGGCGGTGGCAATCATTCCGGCGGTCAGAAAAAGCAGGAATGCCGCGCGCGGCCCGAGGAGCAGGGTGATCGGTGTCATTGGCAGCGAAATGGATAATACGGACGTATTAGCCATCAGATTAACGCCGTCTGGAACGTTCATTCGGTCCGAATGGAACGGGTATGCGAAATGCGTGACCACCCGCGCACCGTGCGCCATCATCCATTCGAACTGCGACTGATCAGTGCGGTTGTCGCGCACCGCGCTGCCCGGCTCCAGCCAGAGCCGCCCGGTGACCCAGAAGCCGAGCACCACGAAGCTCAGCACGGCGGCCAGATCCACCCACTTCCCGTTGCGGGTCAAGCGTCCACGACCGCCAGCCCTCTCCACCGGCGACGCGGTGGCCGGGCCGTCTCCGGGCGCGTCCGATTCGGGAGTAGTCATGACAATTCAGAGGGTAGTCAGCGTAACCCGCCGCCGTGACATGTTTCGGGGTACTGCCGTACTATGTGCCGGGTTCGCCGACCGCCGATCACGTGCCCACCCCCGACCGCAATTCGGCCACCCCGCTGCCCCGATTCTTCGCCCGTCCCAGCGGATGATTCACTCTGTCGGTCCAGGCACGGGTCGAGTTCATATCGTGAGGAATCGACGCATGGCAGAAATCACTGGGGATCAGCGCGTCCAGTCCGAGGTTCTGGAGGGCCTGGCAACCGCTGTCAACCACCGCCGCTGGTTCGTCGAACTGGCGGTGCCGTACCTCGGTGACGACCCGATCGAGATCGGTAGCGGTCTCGGTGACTACGCGCTGGAATGGTCAGAGCGGCTGCCCCGGTTCACCGCCACGGAGGCCGATCCGGACCGACTGGTGCAGCTCAAGGAGCGCCTCGCCGACCGGCCTGGCATCGATGTCCGGCAGATGCTGCTGCCGCACGACGACCGGGGCGACTACAGCGCGGCGGTCTCGTACAACGTGCTTGAGCACATCGAGGACCACGTGGGCGCGCTACGCAGCATGCGCGACCTGGTCCGGCCCGGCGGCGCAGTGATCATCATCGTGCCGGCGTTCCAGTTCGCGATGAGCCCGGCCGACATCGCCACCGGCCACGTACGCCGCTACACGAAGAAGACGCTCGGGGCGGCGATGACCGAGGCCGGCCTGACCATCGAGAAGATCCACTACGCCAACGCGCTGGGCCTGCTCGGCTACTTCATGGCCACCAAGGTCTTCCGGCTGATGCCGAAGGAAGGCCCGATGGTGAAGGTGTACGACACCGTCGTACTCCCCGCCACCAAGGCCGCCGAGCAGCGCATCCGCCCTCCATTCGGCCAGTCCGTCTTCGCCGTGGCCCGCGTCCCCGCCTGATCCCCGCTCCTCCGCCCCCCCGTGACCTTGCACTTCCTGCCGCACGTACGCCCTCTTTGTCGGGCATGCAGGGGCAGCAAGTGCAAGATCGCGGGGGAGAGGGTCAGTCCTTGATCTGGTAGGTGGGGCGGATCACCGCTCGGGCGAGGGTGTGGAACGTGAGGTTGAAGCCGACGTAGGCGGGAGTGGCGTCGGGGGTCAGGTCCAGGTGGTCGACGTCCAGGGCGTGCACCGCGAAGACGTACCGGTGCGGGCGGTCACCGGCCGGCGGGGCCGCCCCGCCGTAGCCCTGCGCGCCGTAGTCGTTGCGGACCGAGAACGCCCCACCCAGGTCGGTGCCCGCCGCGCCACCCGCGCCGCGGGGCAGCTGCGTGACGTCGACCGGCACGTTTACCAGCACCCAGTGCCAGAAGCCGCTGCCGGTCGGCGCGTCGGGGTCGTAGCAGGTCACGGTGAAGCTCTTCGTCTCGGCAGGGAAGTCCGACCACGTCAGCTGCGGGGAGACGTTGTCACCGCCGGTGCTGCCGTGTGCGTGCCGAGCATCCATCGGCTCGCCGTTCTGCACGTCGTCGCTGGTCAGGGTGAACGAGGGCACCGTCGGCAGCAGCTCGTACGGGTCCGGGGCGATCGGTCGTTCCAGGGTCATTGTGAGCGCGTCCTTCCGGTGTACGGAGATTCCTGCCCCTTCATACCCCGTCTCGGGCCGCCCGACGACCGGAAGTACCGGGTGTCCGAGATCCCACCGTTCGCACTAACGTTGTCACCCTGCAACGTTCCACGGGGGGAATTCTTGGCAAGCATCTGGCGCGATTTCCTGGTCGCCGTCTTCAGCGCACCGCGGAAGCGGGACGAGCAGGCGGTCGCCGAGGAGCGCCGGCGCGCGATCGAGCGGCTGGCCGACGAGACGATCCGGGAGAACCGGCGGGCCACCGACCCGCCGGAGTGACGGCAGCAGAGGGTGCGGGCGGCCGGCCCGAGATCCATCCTCGACGCCCACCGGCCAGCAGCGAACCCCAAACGCCGCGAGCGCCGCGCGGCGGACGATGAAGATCCCGCCGGCCGGTTCCTGCCCGGCCTGGCCGCTCTCGGCCTGCTCACCGCGTTCCTCGTCGTCCTTGTCAGCTACGAGGCGGTGTCCAGGCGCAGGCGAGGCTCCGATGACCCGAACGAGAGCGCCTGAGGGCCGGCGGCGAGCGGCTCGCTGGGCACCAGGAGTGGATCACGGCCGCTACGCTGTGCCGCACCACGACAGGGGGTGGATCGGTGATACCTCGGCTGCGGCACGTCGCGATGGTGCTGCTCGGCGCCGTGCTGCTGGGCACGGTCGGCCTGAGCGTCGGCTCCTGGTACGGCGGCCGCGGCACCGCACCGCTCAGCATCGAGCAGGCTCAGACCATGGTGGCAGAGCTGCTCCCCGGAACCGAGCCGGCCAGCTCGTCGTTCGGCATCGGCTACCGGGCCGGCATCGTCCTGGCTAAGGACGATTTCGGTTCGGCTCACGCGGAGTTCCACTACGACTCCAGCGCCGACTGTGCGCTCTCCGACCAGCTGCGGCGCAACGCGGCATCGCTGGGGTGGCAGGGCCTGCGTCGCGTGCCGGGCACCCCGTGCGACGGCTTGCGGGCCGAGCGGGACGGGGTGGCGATCACGCTCACCCACCGGGCGACCGGTCCGATGCTGAGGATCGCGCCGGCCGCACCGGACGGGTTCCTCGCCGCCACGCTCACCGGCACCCTCCTCGGCGCCGCCGCCGGTGCGGCGCTGTTCTGGCTGGTGGCGCGGCTACGTCCGCCCGTACCCCGGCTGGTCGGCACCCTGATGACGGTCTCCCTGCTCCCGGGCGTCGCCCTCACCTGGCCGGACCTGTTCACGGACGGTCTCGCCGAGCCGGTGTGGCCCGTCTGGCGGGCCTTCGCTCCCCTGCTGGTGCCGCTGTGGCTCGTGCTCCTGCTGGTGGTATTGGTCGTCTACGCGAGGCGACGGAACCCGACCGCCCCCGCCGTCGATGCGAGCGCCGCCGCGCCGGAAACCAGCCCGACCGCCAGCAGTGGCGGCTGACCGGCTGCAGGCCGCCCGTCGAGTCGGGCGTGCTTGCTGGTTACGGGAGCGGAGGGTGTGGGATTCGAACCCACGAAGAGGTTGCCCCCTTACCGGTTTTCAAGACCAGCGCCATCGGCCACTAGGCGAACCCTCCCAGGCCGCTACCCGCAGGTGCGCGGCCATGCCTAGTCTGCCATGGCACCCGACCGGCGGCCCGGCGTCCCTCCCCGGTCGGGCGGATCCGGGCGGTCCGGAAAGCGCCCGCCGCGTCCACAGTGGCCTCCACCACGAGCGGGGTGCGCCTGCGGCCCACTGCGGCATCGGGTAAGACTGAGCCCATGCGAGCCATCACCGTTCCGCAGCCCGGTGGACCCGACGCACTCGTCTGGGCCGAGGTCCCCGATCCCGAGCCCGGCCCGGACGAGGTGATCGTGGACGTACGGGCCAGCGGGGTCAACCGCGCGGACCTGCTACAGCGGCAGGGGCACTACCCGCCGCCGCCGGGCGCGCCCGAATACCTCGGGCTGGAGTGCTCCGGGGTGATCACCGCGACCGGCGCGGAGGTGATCGAGTGGGCCGTCGGTCAGCAGGTCTGCGCGCTGCTGGCCGGCGGCGGGTACGCCGAGAAGGTCGCGGTACCCGCCGGGCAGCTGCTGCCGGTGCCCGCCGGCGTCGACCTGGTCGACGCCGCCGCGCTGCCCGAGGTGGCCTGCACGGTCTGGTCGAACGTGGTCCGGCTGGGCCGGCTCGGCTCGGGTGACACGCTGCTGGTGCAGGGCGGTGGCAGCGGGATCGGCACCTTCGCCATCCAGCTCGGGGCCGCCCTCGGTGCCACGGTCGTGGCCACGGCTCGGGGGGCCAAGCACCCGCAGCTAGTTGAACTGGGCGCGGCGCACACGATCGACTACCGCGACCAGGACTTCGTCGAGGAGGTCCGGCAACTCACCGACGGCCACGGCGCCGACGTCATCCTGGACATCATGGGCGCCTCCTACCTGGGCCGCAACGTCGCGGCGTTGGCCACCGGTGGCCGGCTGGTGGTGATCGGGCTACAGGGTGGCCGCAAGGCGGAACTGGACCTCGGCGCGCTGCTGACCAAGCGGGCCAGCGTCGCGGCGACCTCGCTGCGCACCCGGCCACTGGCCGAGAAGGCGGAGATCGTCCGGGGCGTACGGGACGAGGTGTGGCCGTTGATCGAGGCTGGCAAGATCCGGCCGGTGGTGGACCGGCGCCTGCCGATGACCGACGCGGCGGACGCACACCGGCTGGTCGAGTCGAGCGACCACTTCGGCAAGGTGCTGCTCACCATCGGGTGACGCCGGTCCTCCGGAGGGGGCGTCCCGGGCGCGGACAGCGTCAGGCGGCTGGTACGCCGGCCCCGGGGACGGCGTCAGGCGGATGTGTCGGCCGCTGCCCCGGGCAGCATCAGACGGGCGCCGGGGCCCTCGCCGGCCAGGGCGTCACCCGGGTTGTAGAGCGCGCAGCGCTGCAGCGACAGGCAGCCGCAGCCGATACAACCGTCCAGGTCGTCGCGGAGCTTGCTGAGCAGCCGGATCTTCTCGTCCAGCCGACCCCGCCAGCTGGCGGAGAGCCGCGCCCAGTCCTGAGGGCTGGGAGTGCGCGCGTTGGGCAGCGAGTCCAGCGCTGCGCGGATCTCGTCCAGCGAGACGCCGACCTGCTGGGAGATCCGGATGAAGGCGACCCGCCGCAGCTCGGCGCGCGCGTACCGGCGTTGGTTGCCACCGGTACGGTCGGCGCGGATCAGACCGAGCCGTTCGTAGTAGCGCAGCGCCGACGGCGCCACGCCGGAGCGAACCGACAGCTCGCCGATCGTCAGGGAGTCCTGCATCACCGGGTCCTTAGTTGAAGTGCACTTCAACTAAGAGGCTATCCGGCTCGCCCGAGGACCGCCGTCAGCGGGTGGACGCGACGGGACGACGGCGGGCGCGTTCCCGGCCGAGGATCCAGATCGCCTCGACGCCGTCCTTCCAGGTGATCTTCTTGCCCTCTTCCCGGCCACGTGCCCGGTAGCTGATCGGCACCTCGTACGGCCGGATCCGGCGGCGCAGCAGCTTGCCGGTCACCTCGGCCTCCATGCCGAAGCCGCGCGAGCGCACCTCAAGCGACCGGTACAGCGCCACCGGCATCAGCTTGAAGCAGGTCTCCAGGTCGCCGATGTACGAGTTGAACAGCACGTTCGCTGCCATCGTGACGCCCTTGTTGCCCATCACGTACCAGAAGCTGTAGGCGCTGTGGCTGCCGAAGGTGCGATTGCCGTAGACCACCGTGGCCCGCCCGTCGAGCACCGGGTCGAGCAGCTTGGGGATGTCCTGCGGGTCGTACTCCAGATCGGCGTCGAGGATGACCATGTAGTCGCCCTCGGCGCTGTCGACCGCCGTCTTGATGGCCGCACCCTTACCGGCGTTGCGCTGGTGGGTGATGACCCGCAGGCGTGCGTCGTCGGCGCGACCGAGGATCTCGCCGGTGCCGTCCCGACTGCCGTCGTCGACCACGACCAGCTCGATCTCGCACGGATAGTCCACCGCCAATGCCTGCTTGAGGGCATCCGCGATGCGTTCTTCCTCGTTGTAGACCGGCATGAGGATCGAGAGCTTCACGGGAATCTCCACGGTGGCGACAACACGTCGGGCATAGCCTAGCCTGGCTGGTCAGCCTGACGCGTGCCGCCACCGTCGGACGGCCGGCGTGGCGGGTCCAGCGGCATGGTGTTTACTTCCCGCCATGTCGGCTGCCGGCTCTCTGCTCGCGGTGGTGCCAGCCGCCGCGGTGCTCCTGCTCACCGTCGCGACGAGGCCGGGCGGGGTCGGCGCGGTGGCACCGCTACGGCTCGCCGTGCTGCGCGCCGCCCTGCTCACAGGCGCGTACGCGGTGCTCGTCGTCGAGTTGCTCGGCGCGCTGCACGCGCTGACCCGGCCAGCGTTCGTCGCCGCCTGGCTGCTCTTCCTGGCCGCCGCGGCGACGGCAGCCGGACTGCGGCGACGCCGGATGACCCAGCTCGCGCAGCCGCCGGCTGCGGCACCCCGTCAGGTGCCGGTCAGCGCCGGGGTACCCGCCGGCGGTCTGGAGGCACCCGCCCCGGTCACGGAGGGCGGTGAGGCCGGGCGCGGCCCCGCGCCGGTCCGGGTCGATCGGCCCGCCGGCCTGCTCGCCACGGCGATCGACGCCTGGCGTACGGCGGGTCGCGGCGAGCGGCTGCTCGCCGGCGCGATCGGCGGGCTGGTGCTGGTGGAGCTGCTGGTCGCACTGCTGGCCGAGCCGAACAACTTCGACTCGCAGACGTACCACCTGCCCAAGGTGGAGCACTGGGTGGCCCAGGGCGACCTGGACTTCTGGCCCACCGCCATCCACCGGCAGGTGACCATCCCGCCCGGGGCCGAGTATCTGCTGCTGCACCTGCGCCTACTCACCGGTGGGGACCAGCTGTACAACCTGGTGCAGTGGGCGGCCGGGGTGGTCTGCCTGCTGGTGGCCGCCCGGATCACCGCGCAGCTCGGCGGCGGCCGACGAGCCCAGTTGATCACCGCGTTCGTGCTGGCCAGCACGCCCATGGTGGTGCTACAGGCGACGAGCACGCAGACCGACCTGGTCTGCGCGGCGTGGGTGGCCTGCGCCGCGACCCTGGTGCTGGACGGGCTGCGCCGGCGCACCGGCTGGGGCACCCTGCTGGGGCTGGGCGCGGCCACCGGGCTGACCGCGGTGACCAAGACCAGCGGCCTGGTCGCGGTCGGCCCGCTGCTGGTGCTCTGGGGGTTGGCCCAGCTGCGACTGGCCCTGACCGACACCGCCACACCGACCGATACGACAGCGGCCGACGCGGCACCCGGTGGGGTGCGGCGGGCCCGGCCGGCTGGCGGGGTGGCCCGCACGGTCGGCGCTTCGGTGCTGATCCTGCTGGTCGCGGCCGTGGTGGTCGGCCCGTTCCTGGCCCGGGTGACGGCCGAGTTCGGGCACCCGCTGGGGCCGCCCCGACTGCGTGAGTCGATTCCGATGGAACGGCACGATCCGCCGTCGATCCTGGTCAACGCGCTGCGGATCGGGCACACGGCGTTCGACACGCCGCTGGCACCGCTACGCCACGCTGGCGCCGAGGCGATCATCGGCGGCGCGGAGGCGATCGGGGTCGACCCGCAGGACCGGGCCATCACCTTCGGCCGGGAGGTTTTTCCCGAGCCCGCCTGGTACCCGGACGAGGACCGGGTGGCGTTCCCGATCGCCGGGGCGCTGGCGCTGACCGGCGCGGCGGTCGCGCTCGCCCGGCCGCGCCGGATCGACCCCGCGCAGGCCGGGCCGCTGCGCGGGTACGCGGTGGTGGTGCTGGCCACCGTGCTGCTGCACACCTCGATGATCAAGTGGCAGCCGTGGGGCAACCGGCTGCTCCTCTACGCCCTGGTCCTCGCCGTACCGCTGGCCGGGCTCTGGCTGGACGCGCTCTTCCGCCGCCACTCCGTCGCGGCAGCCGGCACGCCGGGCACTGCGGTCGGTACGCCGGGCACCGCAGCCGGTACGGCTGGCGCGGCCCGGGCCGGGATGACTGGCGGCGGGCGTCGGTCGGTGGCCACGTTGGCGGCGGTCACCGTGCTGGCCACCTCGGCGCTGGCCGGGGTGCTGGCGCTGTCGTACGGCTTCCCGCGCCGGCTGGTCGGTGCGGGCTCGGTCTTCACCACCTCGGACTGGGACACCCGGTTCCTGCGTCGCCCCCAGTGGGCCGACGAGTTCCGCTGGGCCGCGGCATCGGTCCGCGACAGCGGTGCGCACCGGATCGGGCTGGTGCAGCAGAACGACAACTGGGAGTACCCGTGGTGGCTGCTGCTGCGGCAGCCGGATGGACGCTCACCGGAGTTGGTGGCGTTGCAGTCCGTGCTGCCGGAACGACCGCCGGCCGACCCCACCTCGGTGGAGGCGATCGTCTGCACCGGCAGCCAGCCTGCGTGCGCCAAGCTGGTGCCGGCCGGCTGGCGGCTGGAGTTCCGCGGTTACGTCGGCTACGCGCTGCCGCCCGGTCGCTGACCAGACGGACCGACATCGACCGCCCGTCGAGGACAGCACCAGACCGGGTTGGCAGCCCTCCGACCGCTCGCAGAACCGCCCGGATCGTCCGATCCGGGCGGTTCTGCATCCGTCGCGTAAGGATCCGAAGGGTATTCACATCCGTTGATCGGCACGTTACCTTCTGGTAACTCAATCGACGTCCCGCGATTGAGCCGAAAGGAGTGCGTCGATGCCTGCAACCCCCGCCAGGCCCGAACGCGCGGCCCGACGACGGGCCCTCACCGTCGCCGTCGCCGTCGCCGCTCTCGTCCTGCCGATGCTCGCCGGCCCGGCCGCCCCCGCGGCCGCCGCCGACCGGCCGACCGTCCAGCCTCTCCCCGCCAACCTCGAGTCCATCCGAGCCGCCGAGGCGACCGCCCTCTACGGCAGCCCGGCGATCCGCCCGATCGAACAACGCCGCACCGCGCAGATCACCATGGGTGACAGCCAGATCTCCGGTGAGGGGGTCGGCAACTACATACCCGGCACCCACCAGGACGGCAACTGGTGCGACCGCTCGTACGACCAGGCGGTGTTCCGCACCGGCATCCAGTCGGACGCGAGGTACAACATTGCCTGCTCCGGTGCCACTCCGTGGAACCTGATCGCCGGCGGCCCCACCCAGCACAACGAGCTGAACCAGGGCGACTACCTGGGGATCAAGGCGCGCAACACGCACGTGAAGCTGATCTGGGTGGTGGTCGGCGCGAACGGCGACGGGACAATCCAGTTCGGCCCGGTCGCCACCGACTGCGCGGTCAGCAGGGTCTTCCTCCAGGGCTCCTGCTACGCCACCTACACCGACCAGTGGACGATCCGCACCGACGGCAGCCGCCGAGCGGTGGCCGACGCCCTCACCGACATCCGGCAGACCATGACCAAGGCCGGCTACCTGCGCTCGGACTACGAGCTGGTGCTCATGTCATACCCCAGCCCGGCCAGCCCGGACGTGGAGGACAACCCGAACTTCCCCGGCTGGTACGCCGGCGGCTGCCTGCTCTACCTGGCCGACGCCGCGTTCGCCCGGAACAAGGCGGTGCCGTTGTTCGAGTCGGCGCTGCGAGCGGCGGCCGCCCAGACCGGCACCCGCTACCTGGACGCCAGCCGGCTCTTCCACGGCCACGAGGTGTGCACCGACAACACCTCGGTCCGCGGCCTCCACATCGAGATCGGGGTGTGGAACGAGAACGCCGCCCGGCAGTCGTTCCACCCCAACGCGCGCGGGCACGGCATGTTCGCCCAGTGCATCACCCAGTTCTGGAACTCCGGGCAGCAACAGGCGACCTGCGTCGACCCGGCCAGCACCGGCAGCGGCGTGCTCTACTCCGGCCTGCTGCAGTTCAAGCAGTTGCGCAACCTGGCCACCAACACCTGCATCGATGGCAAGGGCTACGACTCCCGCAACGGCACCGCCCAGCAGTCGTACGGCTGCCACGGCGGGCGCAACCAGGGCTTCTGGTACGACTCGACCAAGCGGTCACTGCACTCGGAGCTCTCCCACGACCGGTGCCTCGACGTCGCCAGCGGATCGATGACCGCCGGTACTGCGGTCAACATCTACAACTGCAACGGCAGCGCCGCCCAGCAGTTCGCCTTCGCCGGCAACCAGCTCAAGCCGGCCAGCGCCAGCAACCTCTGCGTGGCGTTCGACAGCCCGTCGTCGGGCACCCCCCGGCTGCGGTTGGCCACCTGCTCCACCAGCACCCGACAGCAGTGGTCGTTCGAGGCCCGGACCGCCGCCAACCCGGTCGGCTACGGTCACGACGACTTCATCGGCTCCCGCGTCTACTGACCAGCCGCTGAAAGGAAGGGCCCCTTGTCAACGCCCGGCGCTGACAAGGGGCCCTTCCATCACTTGGCGCGGGGGATGAGGATCAGCCGGGCCACGCCCTTGTCGCCGTCCTTCGCGCCGGCAACGCCGAGCGTCGTGCCGACCTTGACCTCGCTCGGCTGCACCGTGGTGCGCCGCTCGACGACCCGCAGGTCGTCACCGAAAGTCCAGGTCATGGTGAAGCCGTCGGTGGACTTCACGGTCATCGAGTCGCCGTCGATCGCGGTCACCTCGCCGCGCTGCACGGCCACGGTGCGCGTACCGCCTTCCTTGGTCTGCACCACCGCCTCGCCGTGCAGGGTGTTCTTCCGCAGCAGCACCCGGGCCTGCCGGCGCTTGCGCCACTCCTCGCCGCGCTTCTGCCGCGCCTTCTCAGCAGTACTGGGGGAGGCGCCGGGCGTCGGGGTGGCCGGTGCGGCGACGGTCTGCACGTCCAGGTCGTTGGCGTCGAAGCCCATCGCGGCCAGTGCCTGACCCTCCACACCCATGGCCGCGGCCACCTCGACGGCCGCCTCCCGGGCGGGTTGGCTGGCCACCTCCGCCGCGCCGCAGCCGCTGACACCGAGCGCGACCGCCGCGAGCAACGACGTGGTGGCGACGAATCCCCAACGTGGCATGACTCTCCCTCTCGTCCGTGGAGACCTCAGCCTGCCCCGCGACCACGAGCGGAGCGTCAGGCCGATGTTCGGGTCCGGTAAGGATCTCCGGGCAGTCGGACCGTGAAGGCCGCGCCACCCTCCGGCGCGTGCCCCGCGACGATCTCCCCGCCGAGCCGGCGGACCAGCCCGGCGGCCAGCGCCAGCCCCAGACCGCTGCCCACCTTGCGCACCCCTCGGTACCGCTGGTGCAGCGCACCCCGCTCGAACGCCACCGCCAGGTCGTCGTCGGTGAAGCCGGGTCCGCCGTCGCGGACCTCCAGCACGCCGCCGGCGGCCGGGTCCGCGCCGGCCGGCCGGACCGCGAGCACCACCGGCGCTCCCGGGGGTACGACCCGCAGCGCGTTCTCCAGCAGCCCGTCCACCACCTGCCGGATCCGCCCCGGATCGGTGTACGCGGGCACCGGCCCGCCCGGCGTCTCCACCCGGAACGGCACCCCCACCGCCGCGCACCGGCCCGACCAGGTCGGCTCGGCGTCGACGGCCAGCCGGGCAAGGTCCACCGGCACCGGTTCCAGCGGGAAATCGGCGGCCTCCAGCCGGGCCAGCGCCAGCAGATCGCCGATCAACCGGTCCAGGTGCTGGGCCTCAGCCAGCACCGTCCGGCCGGTGTCGGCCGTGCCCTCCGCGCCGATCACCCCGTCGGCCAGCGCCTCGGCGTACCCCCGGATCGCGGTCAACGGGGTGCGCAGCTCGTGCGAGACGGAGAGCAGGAACTCCCGCTGCCGTCCCTCGCTGGTGGCCAGCGCGGCGGCCAACCCGTTCAACGCCTCGGCCAGATCGGCGACCTCGTCCGGCGACTCGACCGGTACCCGGACGGCGCGGTCCCCGGCGCGCAGCCGAGCGGCGGCGGTGGCCGCGACGCGGATCGGCCGGGCCAACCGTCGGGCCAGCAGCAGCCCGGCCACCACGCCAGCGGCGAGCCCGGCCAGCAACGGCAACCAGAGGCTGAGCAGCACCTGCCGCCACAGCCCGGTCGTCGAGGCGCGGGAGAGCACCACCCCGTTGCCGCCGGGCAGCGCGCGGCCCTCGACCAGCGCGCGTCGGCCGTTCACCGGGCGGCGAACCGACACGTTGCGGCCCTGCTCGATCCGCTGCACCACCCGGGGCGGCAGGCCCGGTCGGTCGACCGTCCCCCGCCGGATCAGGTACGCGTCGATGCCCTGGTTACGCAGTTGCTGGATGAGGCGCTCCTCGTCGGCGCTGCGGCCCCGGTCCAGCCGTGTCCGCAGCACCTCGGCGGCGAGCCGGGCCTGCGCAGCGAGCGCCTCCTGATCGCGTCGCTCCGCGCCCCGGATCGCCAGCGGCACCGCGACGATGGCGGTGACCAGCACGGACACCAGTGCCACCGCACAGGTGACCAGGACCGCCCGGGCGGTCAGCGTCCGGCCGAGCCGGCTGCGCCGAGGTGCGGCCGGCGGGCGAACGTCGACCACCGGCAGCGCCACTGTCGGCGATTCCGGGTGCGCTGCGGGCTGCTGCCGGCCGGGATGGTCAGGCATCGACCGCGTACCCCACTCCCCGGTGGGTCCGGATCACGCTGGCCGGGCCGAGCTTCGCCCGTACCTGCGCGACGTGCACGTCGACGGTGCGGGTGCCGGCGTGTGCGGCGTACCCCCAGACCCCGGCCAGCAGCTCCTCCCGGGTGAAGACCCGGCCGGGCCGGGCCATCAGGTGAGCCAGCAGGTCGAACTCGGTGGAGGTGAGCTGCACCGGGGCACCGGCGGCGGTGACCGTCCGGCGGGCCGGGTCGAGGGTCACCGGGCCGACGACGCGTGGCCGGTCCGCTCCCTCCGGGCCGCCGGCCGAGCGGCGCAGCACCGCGCGCACCCGGGCGACCAACTCCCGAGGGCTGAACGGCTTGGTGACGTAGTCGTCGGCGCCCAACTCCAGGCCGACGATCCGGTCCACCTCGTCGTCGCGTGCGGTGAGGAAGATGACCGGAGTCCAGTCGCCGGCCTCGCGCAACCGGCGGCAGACCTCGGTGCCCGGCAGGCCGGGCAGGGCGATGTCCAGGACGCAGGCCACCGGGCGCAGCCGGCGGGCGGCGCTCAAGCCGCCCTCGCCGTCCCGCTCCAGGTGGACGCCGAACCCGTCGCGGGTCAGGTAGAGCCGGACCAGGTCAGCGATGGCCGGCTCGTCCTCCACCACGAGGACGAGCCCGCGGTGCGGCGGTTCGACGGTCACCGGCCCATGATTGCCGACCCGATGGGCTCAGCGCGATCGGTGCGTGTTCGAGTTCGGTAAAGGCGACGCAAGGCCCGTCGCGGGCCTGGGGACCGGCGGGGCGTCAGCGCGCCACGACGGGGCGGAAGACACTGGGCCGCGCGGTGGCCGCCGCGTCGCCGATGGTGGCGACGATCCGCTCGCGGGGAGTCCGCAGGCGGGTGCGGAAGGCGTGGTTGAGCAGTGCGTCGAGCTGCCACACCCGCTTCGGGTGGGTGGTATGGATCAGGAATCGCTCCCGGATCCCGTCGATCGCGGTGGCGGCCAACTCGACCGAGTGCAGCCGCGGGTCCGGGCTCCAGGTGACGTTGCTCAGCTCGCGTAGCTCGGTGTTGAGGTGCAGACGCAGCCGGTGCAGCAGCCGGGTCTGCTGGGTCACCACCAGCCGGCGGTGGGTGAGCAGCAGAAGATAGTCGCCGGTGACCGGGCGGTCGGGGCGGCTGCAACGGGTGACCAGGATGGTGGCGTCACCGGAGCCGACGCAGCGCCGGAAGACCGGCATGTGCCGGCTCAGGGTCTGCACGGCCAGGCCAGCCTCAGCGGCGGCCGGGAGGAACGTTCGGGAGAAGACGTCCATGACCTGCCCAACGACCTCCCCGGTGAGAGTGACGTGGGTCACGGCTGATTTTTGGAACTTCCACGTTCCGGGTCGCACTGGCTGTCCGACATCGGGCCGGCCCGGGTACGGCGACCGCCCCGAAGGTGGGACTGCCGGCCTCCGTCAGCGGGTCGGCGGCCGCGTGCTGAGCCGTTGGAGAATCCTGGGCAGCTCTCGGAAGAGCCTCGACCGCGACCAGCTCGGCTGGAGCCGGGGCGGCTGCCGGAGATCGAGGTAGTTGCTGTCGATGTTGATCCGCACCCCGCCCCAGGTCTCGTGGTGGTCGCCCTGGTACTGCTTCATCCGCTGGCCGGGCATCCAGTACGACGCCGGCAGGGCGCTGTCCGACACCGTCTGGACGCCGTCCCAGCGGGCAAAGTCGATCATGTCAGGGCGGGCGTGCCCCGGCCGCTGGTAAGCCGCAACCTGATCCGGCAACCCCGCCGAGGCGACATTCGTGTAGAAGCCGGAGTAGAACTTCTGCTCGTGCAGCCGGGTGGTCCACGCGCTCACGAAGGAGTTGACCGCCTCGGTGCAGGCGGCGTTCCCGGCCGGGTAGCGCTCCATGTCGAGCGTGATCGTGCTGCCAAGGGACAGACCGAGGCTGCGGGCGTTGCGGACGGCGTCGTCAGCCGCCTCACGGCCCTGAACAGCAGCCCGGGCCGGATCGATCTTCCGCTGGTACGTCGAGCAGGGTGCCTGCAGGCCGACGTAGAGCGGGAAGATCCGCCAGCCCGCCGCCTGCTGGGTCGCCACCCAACCCGGGGTCAGGTTGGGCTGGGCACAGCCCCGGTTGACGCCGCCGATGTAGATGCCGACCGCTCGGTACGGCGACTGCAGCCACGCCTTCATGGCCGCGTTCGACGGGGCGGCGCAGGTGTCGAAGCCCAGCCCGGTGAAGGTCCCCGGCTGTGGCCCGTCGTAGGCGGCAGCGGCCCGCGCCGGTCGAGCGGTGCCGGTCAGCGCGGCACCCACGGCGAGCACCACGACCGCCAGCACGGCGAGAACACGGTGGGTGCCACGAGGCGGGCCGAACCGAGGAAGGCTGATGGTCACGTGTCTCCCGATCTGATGTGGACGGTCTGCGGGCCGGCGCCAAATCCTGCCCGCTCGGCCGACCGCCTGTCCAGAGCGGTACCCGGATGAACGGACGCCAGGACGGCCGGCACAGCCTCAGACCGGATCGGATTCCAGCAGCTCCTCCAACCAGCCAGGGACCGCGTCGGCGTACTCGGCGCGGGCCGGGTCGGGGGTGTCCAGGGCGCGCCGCCAGGAGAGCGACCGGCTCACCGCGCCCACGCTGACCGCGAGGCCGGCGGCCTCGACCAGGGTCCGGCGGTCGTACCGGTCGGTCCACGCCTCCAGATAGGCGTCGCGCAGCCGGGCCAGCCGGGCGTCGTCGGCCGACAGTTCGGTGGCGTACCGGACGGAGCGCAGGGTCACCAGCAGCGTGCCGAACGGGTGCGCCACCGAGGCGTCGCCCCAGTCGAAGTAGCGGTACCCGGCCGGGCCGGCGAAGACGTTGCCGTCGTGCAGGTCGTCGTGCTGCACGGTGGCCGGGATGCCGAAGTCGGCGAGCCGGCGACACCGCTCCGCGTACGCCGGCAACTCCGCCCGCAGTCGCTCGTACGTCTCCCGGCTGAGCCCGCCCTCGCCGCCGATCCGCAGCGACTCGCGATCGTCGAGCAGCTCGGCGAGCAGCCCCGGCAGGACCTCGGGGCGGTGATCCGGAACGCCGAGCGCGATCAGCTCGTCGGCCCGGGGCACGGTGGCCAGTTGAAGCGCCGCATACCCGGGCAGCGCCCGCTCCCAGTGCGCCAGGTCCCGGTCCCGGCCCAGCACGTCGCGCAGCGACTCTCCGCCGTCCGGCAGCAGCGACCAGCCCTGGTCGGGGTCCACCGCGATCGGCGCCAGCACCCGCTCGGGCGCCAGCCGGGCCAGCTCCGCGATCAGGACCGCCTCGTGCGCCGTACCCGGGTTGTTGGCCTTGAACCAGACCGGCCCGCCGTCGGTGGGCACCCGCCAGACCAGCGACCACGGCCGCAGCCGAGGCTCCACCGGACCGGTCACCCGCCGGTCGGCCCGGCTCAGCTGCCCGTCGACCCAGGACCGCGCCCGCACCTGCCACTGCTCGCCGGACCAGTCGGGCGCGTGCTTGTCGGCTGTCGTCGTCACGGTGCGCACCCTAGGCGGCCCAGCCGGACCGCGGCGAGACGTTTTCCCGGAAGCCTTCCCGGGAGCGGGTGTCAGAGCAGCTCGACGATGGTGGCGTTGGCCATGCCGCCGCCCTCGCACATGGTCTGCAGGCCGTAGCGGATCCCGTTGTCCCGCATGTGCTGGAGCATCGTGGTCATGATCCGGGCGCCGGAGCCACCGAGCGGATGACCGAGGGCGATAGCCCCGCCGCGCGGGTTGAGCCGCTCCGGGTCCGCCTCGGTCTCCGCCAGCCAGGCCAGCGGCACCGGGGCGAACGCCTCGTTCACCTCGTACACCCCGATCTCCTCAATGCCCAGCCCCGCGCGGCGCAGCGCCTTCGCGGTCGCTGGGATCGGCGCGGTGAGCATGGTGACCGGGTCGTCGGCGGCGACCACGGCGGTGTGGATCCGGGCCAGCGGGCGCAGGCCGTGCCGGCTGGCCCACTCGCCGGTGGTGACCGCGAGCGCCGCGGCGCCGTCGGAGATCTGGGACGCGGACCCGGCGGTCACCACCCCGTCGGCACGGAACGGGGTGGCCAGCTCGCCGAGCTTTTCCAGGGAGGTGTCCCGGCGGATGCCCTCGTCGGCGGCGAACTTGCCGCCGTCACCGAGCGGCACCGGCGCCAGCTCCGGGTCGAAGGCGCCAGCGTCCTGCGCGGCGGCTGCCTTCTCGTGGCTGGCCAGCGCGAACTCGTCCAGCTGGGTACGCGAGAAGCGCCACCGGCGGGCGATCAGCTCGGCCCCGACCCCCTGGTTGAACGGCAGCGGCGCGTCGTCGGCGAAGCCCTCCACGCCTCGGTAGCGGTCCCGGAGCTGGTCGCTGAACGGCATGCCGCCCGCCACGCTGGAGCCCATCGGCACCCGGGTCATCGACTCCACCCCGCCAGCGACCACCAGATCGGCCTGGCCGGAGAGGACCGTCGCGGCGGCGAAGTGCAGCGCCTGCTGGCTGGAGCCGCACTGCCGGTCCAGCGTGGTGCCGGGGACCGTCTCGGGCCAGCCGGCGGCGAGCACGCCGTTGCGGGCGATGTTCCACGACTGCTCGCCGACCTGGGAGACACAGCCCCAGAAGACGTCGTCGACCTGCGTCGGGTCGAGGCCGGTGCGCTCGGCGAGGGCGCGCAGCACGTGCGCCGAGAGGTCGACCGGGTGGACACCGGCGAGGCTGCCCTTGCGCCGACCGACCGGGGTGCGTACCGCGCCGACGATGACCGCGTCACTCATGTTTACTCCCCGGTAACCTGGGCTGCCCCGATCCTACGTCGTCCGTGGACCGGCCGTCCCTCCCCGGTCCCGTCCGCCCCGTCCGTGCCGACTCGGCGGCCCGGGCCGACGCGGTCCCAGCGGTCGACGCTGGCATGCTGATCGGATGGATGCCGAAGCTCCCCTGATCCGGCAGTGGCGGGTGCCGACGAACGTGCCGCTGGCGAAACTGGCCGGCGCGGTCGTGCTCGTGGCGCTCGGCCTGCTCTTCGCCGAGGGCGACCCGGTGCAGCTGACGGTGATCGGGCTGGTCGCCGCCGGGCTGGCCGGCTGGGCACTGCGCGACCTGCTGGCGCCGGTCCGACTCGCGGTCGACCCGGCCGGCGTGGTCGTCACCCAGGGCTTCGCCGGCCGTCGCCTGCTGCCCTGGGCCACGGTCGAGCGGATCACCGTGGACCGCCGACCCCGGCTCGGGCTGACCACCGAACATCTGGAGATCGACGCCGGGGAGTCGCTGCACCTGTTCAGCCGGTACGACCTGGGGGCCGCCCCGGACGACGTGGCCGAGGCGCTCCAGGCCGCCCGGCCGACGTGACCGCCCGGCGCGGCGGCTGACCCGAGCGGTCAGCCGGCGAGCAGTTGCGCGGTCCGGAACAGGACCAGACCGAGCAGGATCAGCAGGATGACCGCGCCGCCGCCGGCCTGCACCAAGGTGCGTCGGCCACGCGGTGCGTACGCGAGCACCAGGGCCATCGCCCCACCGACCACCAGGCCACCCAGGTGCCCGGGGATCGAGATGCCCGGCACGGTCAACGTGAACACCAGGTTGATCACCAGGATCGGGATCACCTGGGAGATGTCCCGGCCCATCTTGCGCTCGATGATGATCAGCGCGGCGAAGAGGCCGAAGACGGCGGTGGACGCGCCGGCGGTGGCCGAGTTCTGGGCGCTGAACAGGTAGGCGGCGACGTTACCGCCGAGGCCCGCGATCAGGTAGAGCGCGCCGAAGCGCAGCGGCCCGAGATTGGCCTCCAGCGACCGGCCGAGCACCCACAGAGCCCACATGTTGAGTAGCAGGTGGATCACGCCGTAGTGCAGGAACATCGCGGTGACCAGGCGGTACCACTGGCCATCGGCGACCCCACCGAGCGTGCCGTCGGGGAAGACCGCCAGCCCGAGCACCGAACCCCAGTTGGTCAGCGGCGTGCTGCCGCCCATCAGGCCGCCGAAGCCGGAGCCGCCCACCGCCGCGTCCCCACCCCGGTCGGAGGCGATGGAGAGCAGCATGAGCAGCACGTTCAGCGCGATCAGCGCCTTGGTGACGTAGCCGTGCCGGCCGGCGGCACCGCCACCGAAGGCGGTACGCGCCGGCCGGACGCTGCGACGTCCCTCGTTGACGCACTCCGGGCACTGGTGCCCGACGGACGCCTCCCGCATGCAGTCCGGGCAGATCGGCCGGTCGCAGCGGGTGCACCGGATGTAGGTCTCCCGGCCGGGGTGCCGGTAGCAGACCGGGGCGGTCGGCGGCGACTCGCTCACCGGGCCAACCCTCCGTCTGCCACCGCGCGGTCCACCGGCGCCAGCCGGTGGGGTGCTCCGGAGCGCTCAATCATGCGAGCAAAGGTACCTCGCCGGCCGATCAGGCAGCAGACCGCTCGATCTCGACCCGCTCGATGACGACGTCCTGAAGCGGACGGTCGCTCGGGCCGGTCGGGGTGCTCGCGATCGAGTCGACGACCTTCACCGACTCCTCGTCGGCGACCTGGCCGAAGATGGTGTGCCGGTTGTTGAGGTGCGGCGTCGGGGACACGGTGATGAAGAACTGCGAACCGTTGGTGCCCGGTCCGGCGTTCGCCATCGCCAGCAGGTACGGCCGGTCGAAGCGCAGCTCCGGGTGGAACTCGTCGGCAAACTTGTAGCCCGGTCCACCCCGGCCGGTGCCGGTCGGGTCGCCCATCTGGACCATGAAACCGCTGATCACCCGGTGCGAGATGGTCCCGTCGTAGTACGGACCGCTGCCCGGCTGACCGGTGCGCGGGTCGGTGTACTCCCGGTTGCCCTCGGCCAGGTCGATGAAGTTGCGGACCGTCTTCGGAGCGTGGTTCGGGAAGAGCTCCAGCCGGATCGGGCCAGCGTTGGTGTGCAAGGTGGCGTAGACAGCCTCGGCCACGGGTACTCCTCACTCGTTGGTCAGTTCCATGCGGATCCTCCCATGTGCCCGATCTGGCATCGCGGAGGCATCCGAAGGTGGAGGATGACGAAGGAACAACTCCCAGGAGGTAGGACCGTGTTTGGAATCGGGCGGCGTAAGTCCCAGGGGCAGCTGGCCAAGGCCGAGCTGAACCAGAGCATCGGCCACCTGGTGCAGGCAGCCAACCACGCCGCGAGGGGCGCTGGCGCGACGGTCGGACCGCGCGTCCAGGTGGCCCGGGGCTACGTCGGGCCGGCCGCGGCGAAGGTGCGCGACCGCGCGTCGACCGGCTGGGGGACCACACTCACCACGCTGGCACCGCTGGCCGCGGCGGCCCGTGACGGCGCCGCGCAGGCAGGGCCGATGACCAGGAAGGCCAGGTCGAAGAACATGCGGATTACCGGCAAGAAGAAGCAGCCGCGCCGTCGCGGCTCCATGATGACCGGCCTGCTGGCAGCAGGTGCCATCGCCGGCCTGGCCGGCGCGGTCGCCCTGCGCCGCCGTCGGGAGCAGCAGGAGTGGGCCGAGTACGACCCGGCGCGCACCCTGGAGCCGATGCGCGACGAGGTGGGCTCGATCGAGGTGCAGACCCCGTCGGCCGGCACCAAGGGGACCGACGGTTCCACCATGGCCGGGATGACCGGCGCCAGCAGTTCGGCCGTGGCCGGCAGCGGCAGCGCCAGCACCACCGGGGCGGCCAAGCCGGGCAGCGTCCGGCCGACCGACAAGGTCCCCGCCGTCGCCGAGGGTGCCAAGGACGTCTCCGGGCGCCCGGCCGACGACCTCACCAAGGCGCTGGGCAAGGACACCGCCCGCACCAACGGGCGCCGCTGACCGCAACGGTCAGGGAAAAGCGCCGGCGAGGCGGGGAGCACCCCGCACCGCCGGCGCTTCCGCGTCCGGGGGTGGTCCGGCGCCGCCGGGCCGGCCGGTCAGAGCCAGCCGTTGCGGCGGAACCAGCGGTAGAGGGCCAGGGAGACGCCGAGCATGAGGGCGAGTACGACGGGATAGCCGTACGTCATCTTCAGCTCGGGCATGTTGTCGAAGTTCATCCCGTATATCCCGGCGATGGCGGTCCACACCGCGGCGATGCCGGCCCAGGCGGCGATCTTGCGCATGTCGTTGTTCTGGTCGACGGTGACCTGCGCCAGTCGCGCCTGCAGGATCGAGTTCAGCAGGTCGTCATACGAGTTGACCTGCTCGACCGTGCGGCTCAGGTGATCCTGCACGTCCCGGAAGTAGCGCCGGATCTCCTTGGGCACGTCCCGGTTGACCTGGGAAGTCAGGGTCATCAGCGGTCGCTGCAGCGGGCCCACCGCCCGCTTGAACTCCACCAGTTCGCGCTTCATCTGGTAGATCCGCTGGATCCGGCCCCTGCCGTTGCGGTCGAAGACCTCGGCCTCCAGCACGTCCAGGTCGTCCTCGAGCTGGTCGGCGACCTCCAGGTAGAGGTCGACCACCCGGTCGGTCACCCCGTACGCCACCGCCCACGGGCCGTGGAGCAGCAACTCCTGCTTGGTCTCCAGGTCGGCACGGACCGGGGAGAGCCGGCAGGCGTCCCCGTGCCGGACGCTGATCAGGAAGTGCGGGCCGATGAAGAGCATCACCTGGCCGGTCTCCACGACCTCGGAGTTCTCGGTCAGCTCAGCGTGCTCGCAGTACCGGGCGGTGCGCAGCACCAGGAAGCTGACGTCGCCGAACCGCTCCAGCTTGGGGCGCTGCTCGGCCTTCACCGCGTCCTCGACGGCAAGCTCGTGCAGACCGTAGGTCTCCGCGATGGCGGTCATCTCGGACAGCTCGGGCTGGTGCAGCCCGATCCAGACGAAGCCGTGCTCCTCGCGGCGCGCCGCGGCCAGGGCATCCGCGTACGTCCAGTCGCCGGGTTGCCGCTTGCCGTCGATGTAGAGCGCGCAGTCGACCACGCCGCTACGACCGCTGCCGGTGGGGCTGGGCACGGGCGGCGAGCCGTCGGCGTTGAGGATCCGGGTCATCGCCCGGACCGGAGACGGCCACGCCCGGGGTCGTAGCACCCGGCCGGTGTTCAACGGCGCTCGGCCCCGCTCTTCCCGATCCGTCATCGCGTCACCTCCCCGCGCTCAGCTGCGGCTTGCAGGCTACGCCGGTTGCCGCGGAGAGCACGGGTGACGGCGGTCGCATGGGGGGTGGCGCCGGGCGGGCCGGGCCGCATCGGGGGGTGCGGGGACGACACGGCCCACCCGGCGCCGGTGGGGGCGGGGGTTGTGCTGCACGCGTCATCCGGGTCAGCGGGGGTGGCCAGCAACGGGCGGTGATCTCCGCTGCACCTGAGTGACGCTCGCAGCATTGTGAGCCGCCGGCCGCCCGGACGGGAGTCCCGGAACGGCCGGCATCGTCGTTTTGTCGGGGATCCGACAGAAATCAGCTGCGGACGGCCTCTACGGCCGCCGCCAGCCGGCGGACACCCTCGTCGATCCGATCGGCGGTCACCGCCGAGAAGGCCAGCCGCAGGGCGTGCTGCCCACCGTCCAACACGAAGTCGCTGCCCTTGACCACGGCGACCCCGCGCTCGGCCGCCGCTGGGGCGAGCCGGTCGACCAGCACGTCCTCCGGGAACTCCACCCAGAGGAAGTAGCCGCCGTCGGGCTCCACGAACCGAGCCTGCGGCAGGTGCCGGCGCAGCGACTCGGCGAGCACCTGGGCTCTCTCACCCAGCGCCGCCCGGACGGTCTCGATCGAGCGGTCGATCTCACCGGAGACACAGAATTGGTGCACGATCGCCTGGGACACCATGCCGGGCGAGATGTAGAGGCTGGTCGCGTTCCTGGCGATGTCCGCGATCAGGTCCGACGAGCCGACCAGGTACCCGACCCGCACGCCCGGGCAGACCGTCTTGGTGAAACTCGACGCGTGCACCACCACGTTGCGGGTGTCCAGCGAGAGCATCGACGGCAGCGCCTCGCCACGGAACCGGATGTCCGCGTACGGGTCGTCCTCGAAGATGATGAACCCGTACTCGGCGGCCAGGTCGAGCAACTCCCGACGCTTCTCCAGGGAGAGCGTCACGCCGGCCGGGTTCTGGTAGTTCGGGATGATGTGCGCGAGCCGGGGCCGAACCCCGGACTCCAGCAGCTTGCGCAGCTCAGCGGTGTCCAGGCCGTCCGGCTGGACCGGGACGGCGTGCAGCTCACTGCCCATCCGCTGGAGGTTGAGCAGCGTCCGGTCGTACGTCGGGCGCTCCACCACGACCGCGTCGCCGGGGCGGACCAGGTGGTCGAAGAGGAACGCGTCGGCCTGGAGCGACCCGTTGGTGACCAGCACCTGGTCGGCCGCGACCCCGTGCTTCTCGGCGATCCACTTCCGCAGTGGTACATAGCCGACGGAGGTGCCGTAGGCCGTAATCCCGGCTGGGTCGGCGTCGAAGGCGCGGACGGCGGCGGCCTTGAGCCCCTCGACATCGACGATGTCCAGCGAGGGAGCCCCACGGGCGAAGGAGATCAGCTGCTCGGCGGTCATGGATGTTGAGCGTACGGGCGGCGACGGGGGGCGCGCGGACGGCACGGCGATGTCCGCATCCTGAGCCACCGGGTCGGGTGACCCGACTCCACCGGACGGCGACAGATCAGACCGGAAGGGCGAGCGAGTCGTGCTGCGCCGCCCGGGAAAGTCCCTCCAGCTGCACGCCGAGCGCGTCGAGGAGCTGACTCCAGTCGAAGTAGGACCGCCAGGCGACGATCCGCCCCCGGCGGGCCCGAACCACGTCGGCCACCTCCCAGCTCACCATGCGCCCGGTGGGTGCGACGGTGCCGAACGGCGTGTGCAGCGTGCCGGTCTGGGTGCCGGTCAGGCGCAGCTCAATGGCCGCGCCCCCGCCGGTGCGCACCGCGCCCAGCGGGTCGACCCGCAGGTCCGGGAAGGCGCCGGTCCAGGTCCGCAGCAGCGCGGGCAGCTCGATCGGGCGGACCGTTACACCCGGCATGGCGTAGAACGCCTCCGGGGCATAGAGATCCGGCAGCCGGGCAACGTCCCGCCGCAGGAGCATGGCGTACTGCTGCTCGACCAGGAACTCCGCGTCGCGCATCAGGCCCTCCCCCACGGGCCACGGCGTCTCCGCGCCCGCAAGGGATCCCTACCCGTCGATCGGACCGGGCACACCTGCGCGCCGGATTCCGGCATGCCCAGTCAGGTCGTGGCGACCACCGTGCTTTCCGCCCAGACCCGCATGATGTCCCGGACGGAGATCACGCCGGCCACCTCGCGGCCGTCCAGCACCACCAGGTGCCGGAACCCGCCCCGGGCCATCGCGGCGGCCGCCTCGGCTACCGTCCACTCCGGCCCGGCGTAGACGACGTCCCAGGTCAGATGGGCGCCGGTGCGTTCCACGTCGCAGTCCAGGCCGGCGCCGATGGCCTTCAACACGTCGCGTTCGGTCATGATCCCGATCCCCTCGGAGTCCGGATCGATCACGACCGCCGACCCGATACCGCGGGCCGACATCATCCGCGCCGCCTGGCGGAGCGTGTGCTCCGGACCGACGACGAGGACCTGGCTGGACATCGCTTCCCGTACCTGCATCACGCATCACCCCTTTGGGACGGTGGCATCCGGTACCGACATGGTGGTCCGTGGATGTTTCCTGGACAAGACCGGGCATCGTCGCGACGCCGGAACGCTCGCTACTGTCGAACGGTGTCCACCGACCCCCTGCGCTGCGCCGGCGCGCTGATCGTCGACCATGACGGCCGCATCTTCTTTCAGCGCCGATCGCCGCACCGACGCCTCTTTCCCAACTGTTGGGACATCGTCGGTGGCCATCTCGAACCGGGTGAGGAGATCGACGAGGCGCTCCGCCGGGAGATCACCGAGGAGACCGGCTGGATCCTGTCGCACGTTCTCGGTCAGGTGGGTGAGTACCACTACGTCGGCGACGACGGCCTGGCCCGGATCGAATACGACTTCCTGGTCCGGGTGGACGGCGACCTCGACCACCCGACGCTGGAGGCTGGCAAGCACACCGAGTACCGCTGGCTGGCCGAGCGCGAGGTGACCGTGCTGGACGAGAACCGCGACGTCAACGACGGGCTGATCCGGCGGATCGCGGAGGAGGGCTTCGCCGTCCTGCGGTCGATCGGTCTGTGAACACCGTCGACCTGGCGCCGCACCGGTTCGCCGGGCTGCTCGCCCCGGCTGTGGACCGGGTCTTCCGCGCCGGAATGCTGGCCGGCCGCGACGGTGGCGGCGCCGAGCTGAGCCAGCGGTACGGCGGAGTGGCGGCGACCGGCTTCCTGGTCGACCTGCGCACCCGGCTGGCCGCACCCGGTGGCACGGTCGACGGGCCGGGGTTCGCGGCGATCACCCGGTACCACGACCCGGTCACCTGCCAGCGGACCGTGGACAAACAGGTGGCGCACGGGATGCTCCACCGCGGCCCGGACGGCGCGCTCTCCGCCACCGAGCGGGGTACGGCCTTCCTCACCGAGCTGTACCAGGTGCACGCCGAGGTCACCGAGGAGCTGTGGGCTGGGCACGACGAGCGGGTGCCACGGCTGGTGGCGGCGCTCGGCCGGCTGCTGTCGTACGCCCTGGTGCTGGCCGACGAGGAGGGGAACCGGGGCGGGTCGGCCTTCGCCGCGATGGCGCCCCCGTACGAGCCGGACGGCACTCCGTCGGGCGTGCTGCTGCTCAACCGGCTCGGCACGCTGCGATACCACCGGGCCGACGCGCACGCCGCCGCCTGGGCTGCCGCCGGGCACACCGCGTCGAGCATCGCCGCCCTGCCGACCGGCCCCGAGCGGCTCGCCATCGAGCTGGAGACCGACCGACGGGCGGCCGGCCCGTACGCCGCGCTCGGTGCGGAGGAGCGGCTGACCATGCTCGCCGACCTGGCGGCGTTCCCCGGCTGACCCGGTTGGCCGGAGCGGCGCGACCACCCGGGGCTATCCTCCACCGGTGACGGGGAGCAGGACGAGGGAGGATGTCGGGATGATCGGGATGGTGCTCGCAGCCGGGGCCGGGCGCCGGCTGCGCCCGTACACCGACACGCTGCCCAAGGCGTTGGTGCCGGTGGACGGCGAGACGACGATCCTGGACATCGCGCTGGGCAACCTGGCCGAGGTCGGGCTCACCGACATCGTGATCGTGGTCGGCTACGCGGCGGACGCGGTCCGCGAGCGGCAGGCCGACCTGGAGAAGCGGTACGGGGTCACGCTCACCCTGGTCCACAACGACAAGGCCGAGGAGTGGAACAACGCCTACTCGCTCTGGCTGGCCCGGGAGTACTTCGCTCGCGGGGTGCTGCTGGTCAACGGGGACACCGTGCACCCGGTGAGCGTGGAGAAGACCCTGCTCGCCGAGCGCGGGCCCGGCATCCTGCTCGCGGTGGACACCCTCAAGCCGCTGGCCGAGGAGGAGATGAAGACCATCTTCGACGCCGCCGGCCAGCTCACCCGGATCACCAAGATCATGGACCCGGGCGAGGCGTACGGGGAGTACATCGGTGCCACGCTGATCGAGCCGCAGGTCGCCGACGCGCTCGCCGACGCGCTGGAGACCACCTGGCGGCGCGACCCGAACCTCTACTACGAGGACGGCTACCAGGAGTTCGCCGACCGGGGCGGGGAGGTGCGGGCGGCGCCGATCGGCGACGTCCCCTGGGTGGAGGTCGACAACCACGCCGACCTGGCCCGCGCGCGGGAGATCGCGTGCCGCTACTAGCCCGCACGGTCAACACTCCGCTGCTGATCGAGGTCCGGCGGGGTGCGGTGGCTGACCTGGGGCCGCTGTTGGCCGACCGGAGGATCTCCGCTGGCGGCGACGTGGCGGTGGTGGTCGGTCCCGGTCAGGGCGAGAAGATCGTCGAGCTGTGCCGGCCCAGCCTCGGGTCGGCCGACGTCTTCACCGTCGTCGGCGGCACCATCGACGCCGCGAACGAGCTCGGTGACCGGCTCCGGGCCCGCTCGTACGACGCGGTGATCGGCATCGGCGGCGGGAAGACCATCGACACCGCCAAGTACGCCGCCACCCGGTACGGCATGCCGATGGTGACCGTGGCGACCAGCCTGGCCAACGACGGCATCGCCTCGCCCACCGCCTCACTCGATCATGAGGGCGGCAAGGGTTCCTACGGGGTGCACATCCCGATCGCGGTGATCGTCGACCTGGACTTCGTGGAGAACGGCCCGGACAGTCAGACCCAGGCGGGGATCGGCGACGCGGTCAGCAACGTGAGCGCCTGCGCGGACTGGGAGTTGGCGCACGAGGTCCGCGGCGAGCCGATCGACGGCCTCGCCATTACGCTGGCGCGGACCGGCGCCGAGGCGTTGATCAACCACCCCGGCAAGATCACGGACGACGCGTTCCTCACCACGCTGGCGGAGGCGTTGATCCTCGGCGGGATCGCCAGTTCGGTGTGCGGGTCGACCCGCCCGGCCAGCGGCGGCGACCACGAGATCTCCCACGCCATCGACCGGCTCTATCCCGGCACCGGCTCGCACGGCGAGCAGGTCGGGCTCGGCGCGCTCTTCTGCACCTTCCTCCGCGGGGACCCGGAGCGGTTCGGTCAACTAGCCCGTTGCCTGCACCGGCACGGCCTGGCCACCGTTCCCGGCGATCTGGGGCTCACCGACGACCAGTTCATCGAGGCGGTGCAGTTCGCCCCGCGCACCCGACCGGATCGGTACACCATCCTCGAACACCTGGCGCTGTCGCCTACCGAGACGCGGGAGCGGCTGGCAGACTACGCCGGTGCAATCCGCGACCAGCTTGGCTGACCCCCGTCCCACCGTCGCCGACTTCCACCGGGTGAACCGGGGAGGCGGCCTGTTCAGTGAGTCGATCAGCCAGTGGTTGGGGGCCGTCTTCGCGCTGGTCGCCCAGCGACTCGGCCTGCGCCCGACCGCGCTGACCCTCACCAACCTGGTGCTCGGGCTGGCCACCTCGGTCACCGTGGTGGCGCTCGCCGGTCCGGTCGCCGACGGCGACGTACCGGCCTGGGTGGTCGGCCTGCTCGCCCTGGTCGGCTGGCAGGTGGCGTACGCGCTGGACTGCGCGGACGGGCAACTGGCCCGGGTGACCGGCCAGGGCAGCGCAGCCGGCGCCAGGATCGACGTGCTCTGCGACGTGGCCGCGCAGATCGCCCTGGTGGCCGCGCTCGCCGCCACCGCGGTGGCGCAGGAGCCGTCGACCCCCACCTGGCTGGTGGCGACCTTCGCCGGGACCTGGATGGTCAACCTGGTCACCTCGGTGATGCAGTCCGGCCCGAACGCGGCCAGCATGGTCACCTCGACCTCGCTGCCGGTCCGCCTGGTGAAGCTGGTCCGCGACTACGGTGCGGTGATCTTCGTGGCCGCCCTGGTGCTGGCCGTGGCCCCCGCGCTGGTCCTCTGGGTGATCATCGCGTTCACCATCGTGAACGGCGGCTTCCTGCTCGCCAGCATCGCCTTCTCCGCCCGCGCCTCCCTGCGCTGACCCCCACCCCCACCCACCCCCCGCCCCGCACGCCGCCATGGCGCGAGCGCCTCGGCAAGATCATGCTCGATCCAGGAAATAGGGGCCTCCGGCCGCTCCGAGGCCACTCTTCCCATGATTGAGCGCGATCTTGCCGGGCCCGGCGGCGGGCGGCGGGTCGGGGTCAGGGGCGGTGCGCGGTGCGGGCCATGCCCGCGTAGATGTCGATGAGCTGCTTGGTGACCACGTCGGGGTGGAAGGTCCGCTCGTAGCGGGCGCGGGCGGCCGGGGCTAGCCCGGCGGCACCTGCCCTGGCCACCGGGAGAGCGGCGGCCAGCGCGGCCGCCTCCGGGGCCACCACCCAGCCGGCCTCGCCCAGGCCGATTCCGGCCGGCATCGGCGACCCGCCACCCCCGGCGACGGCGGAGGCGATCTCGGCCGGCCCGGTGCCGGAGGGCTCGTGCGGGGCATCCGCCCCGACCAGGTACGGAATGCCGCCCAACGCGGTGCCGAGCACCGGCCGCCCGCTGGCGAACGCCTCGATGATCACGGTCGGCAGCACGTCGTGCCACATCGAGGCGGCGATCACCACCGCGCTCGCCTCGACCGCCGCCCGTACCCCGGCCCGGTCGAGCTGACCCAGGTAGACCACGTCGGGTCGCTCGGCGGCGGCTGCCTCCACCAGCGGGCGCAGCTCGCCGTCCCCGGCCACCCGCAGGGTGCCCAGTGCGCCCACCGGGTGCCGACGCCAGGCATCCAACAGCAGGTCGACGCCCTTCTCGGGGCTCAGCCGAGCCATGTAGAGGAAGCCGTCGCCGAGTGGCGCCGGCCGACCCGGGTCCGGCACGGCGTTCGGCTTCACCACGATCCGCTCGTCCGGAATGCCGTATTCGCGCAGGTGGTCGGCGATCGCCGTGGTGAGCGCGATGTACCGGTCCACCGACCGCCAGGTGCCCCGGTGCACGGCCAGGGTGGTCGCCATCAGCGCGCTCTGCGCCGCCGAGTCGCGGTAGCAGCGGTGCTTGATCGCCGGTACGCCCAACGCCCGACCCTTGCAGTCCTGGCAGATCACGCCATCCCGGAAATAGATCCCCGAGGAGCAGACCTGCCGGTAGTTGTGCACCGTCTGTACCACCGGCACGCCGTGCCGGTGCGCGGTCCGCACCACCCAGGGCGAGAGCAGGGGGTACGGGTTGTGCAGGTGCAGCGCGTCCGGCCGGTGCTCGGTGAGCAGCCGACTCAGGTCGTGCTGGGCTCGCGGAGCCCAGATCGGCGAGATCGGCAGCAGCGCCTTGGCCGCCTTCGACATCGACGGGATCTCGTCCGAGCTGCGGATGAACGGCAGCACCTCGACGCCGGCAGCGGTGAGCTGAGCGATCTCCGAGTCGACGATCGTGTTCTCGCCGGAGGGCTGGGCTTCCCGGTACCGGTTGTGCGCCACCACGATTCTCACAGAGCTCGCCTTTCGTTCGCAGTCATGCCGGCTCCTGCTCGCGACTGCGGGGCTCGCAAGCTCACTCCTCGCGCTCGTGGCAGGGACTCGCAAGCTCATTCCTCGCGCTCACCGGAAAGAAGGCTACCGTTGTGTCGTGCCCGAACTACCGGAGGTTGAGGCGCTCGCGGGTTACCTGCGGCAGCGCGCGGTGGGGCGGCGTGTCGACCGGCTGGAGATCGCCGCGATCAGCGCCCTGAAGACGTACGACCCGGCACCGGCCGCGGTCGCCGGTCGGGCGGTGGTCGACGCCCGCCGGCACGGCAAGTTCCTCGACGTGCTGTTCGAGGGCGACCTGCACCTGTTGGTCCACCTGGCCAGGGCAGGCTGGCTGCACTACCGGGAGGCGTTCCCGGCCACCACCCCGCTGCGCCCAGGCAAGGGGCCGATCGCGGTGCGGGTCCGCCTCGACGACGGCTCCGGGTTCGACCTCACCGAGGCCGGCACGCAGAAGAAGCTCGCCGCGTACCTGGTCACCGACCCGGCGGCGGTGCCCGGGGTGGCCAAGCTGGGCCCGGACGCGCTCGCCGCGGACCTGCCCACCTTCGCCGAGCGGCTGCGCAGCCGGCGTGGGCAGGTCAAGGGGGTGCTGACCGACCAGTCGGTGCTGTCCGGGGTCGGCAACGCGTACTCCGACGAGATCCTGCACGCGGCGAAGCTGTCCCCGTTCGCGATCACCGACCGGCTCACCGACGACCAGCTCGCCACCCTGCACGCGGCCACCCGGCAGGTGCTCGGTGACGCGGTCGAGCGCTCCCTCGGCCAGCGGGCCGCGGAGCTGAAGGGCGAGAAGCGCTCCGGGCTGAAGGTGCACGCCCGCACCGGGCTGCCGTGCCCGGTGTGCGGGGACACCGTGCGGGAGGTGTCGTTCGCCGACTCCAGCCTCCAGTACTGCCCGACCTGCCAGACCGGCGGCAAGCCGCTCGCTGACCGACGGTTGTCTCGACTCGTACGGTGAGTAATTCCACTCGCCGACTACGGAGCGGAATCAGCCCGACTGAGCCGAAGCTCCGGTCCACCGTTCTCGCCACACGCGCATCCATCGGTATAGTGGCCCGGTCCCCGGCTTCTGAAATGGTGCGGAGCCGGCCAGATCCCGCCGGCACCATCGGTCGCCAATCTCCTACGGGGCAGCGACCGGTCGGAGCCCGCGTGGGAGACTGGGACGGTGGGCGACCCGGGCCCTCACTGCGAGTGAGCGGCACGTGTCATGCGGGAGGACATGGGTGAGGTGACGGCAAGCCTCCAGCGCCCGGTAACCAACGAAGGCCGGAGCAGACTCGTGCGGCACGTCGACAGCTTCGAGATCCAGCCGCCGACACCGCCGTCGCACAACGGTGTCCCGCGGTCGGCATGGGCCAGGGCGCGACGCCGTGTCTCCCGCTGGCACCGCCCCTACACGGCGATCCTCCTGCTGCTCGACTTCGCCTCAGCGGCGTTCGCCAGCTGGATCGCGATCCAGCTCTTCGACCAGGCCGCCTCCGGTTTCAGCGGCACCCAGCAGGACCCGACCTGGTTCCACACCGTCTCCTACCTGCTGCTGCCGCTCGGCTGGGTGGTCACCCTCTGGAGCAACCGGGCGTACGACCGGCGCTATCTGGGGCTCGGGCCCGACGAGTTCAAGCGGGTGATCCGGGCCGGGGTCACCGTCGCGGCCAGCGTCTCCTTCCTCGCCTTCGCCACCAAGACCTCGCTGTCCCGGTGGACGGTCGGCACGGCCCTGCTCGGGGCGCTGCTGCTCATCCTGTGGGGCCGGTTCGTGGCCCGCTGGGCGCTGCATTACATCCGCCGACGGGCCGGGCAGGCCGCACACCGGATGGTCCTGGTCGGCACCCTGCCGGAGTGCCTGGAGGTCTACGCGGCGGTCACCCGCAGCCCGGCCGCCGGGCTGGTGCCGGTCGCCATCCACATCACCGACGGCTATGCGGCGGCCCGGGGGATGCCGACCCCGGTGCCGGTGCACGCCGGCCGGGACGTCCTGGCCCTCGTCCGGGAGGTCGGCGGGGACACCATCGCGGTCTGCGGGTCGGCCAGCGCCGAGCCGGGCGAGCTGCGTCGACTGGCCTGGCAGCTGGAGGGCTCCGGGGTCGACCTGGTGGTCGCCCCACAGCTGACCGACATCGCCGGCCCCCGGGTGCACATCCGGCCGATCGAGGGCCTGCCCCTGCTGTACGTCGAGGAACCGACCCTCTCCGGGCCGGCGCTGCTGGCCAAGAACCTGATGGACCGGGTCGCCGCCGGCCTCGGCCTGCTACTGCTGGTCCCGCTCTTCCTGGCCGTCGCCCTGGCGATCCGGATCTCCGACCCCGGGCCGGTCTTCTTCCGCCAACCCCGGGTGGGCCACGAGGGACGCACGTTCCGGGTGTGGAAGTTCCGGACCATGTACGTCGACGCCGAGGATCGGCTGGCCAGCCTGGTCGACCGGAACGAGACCGACGGCATGATGTTCAAGATGAAGCAGGACCCGCGGGTCTTCCCGGTGGGCCGCTTCCTGCGGGCCTCGTCGCTGGACGAGCTGCCGCAGCTGATCAACGTGCTCTGGGGTGAGATGTCGCTGGTCGGGCCCCGCCCGTTGCCGGCCGACGACGGCGACTTCCTGGGCGACGTACGCCGCCGACTGCTGGTCCGCCCCGGCATGACCGGCCTGTGGCAGGTCTCCGGCCGCTCCGACCTGTCCTGGGACGAGGCCGTCCGCCTGGACCTCTACTACGTCGACAACTGGTCGCTGGCGTACGACCTGAGCATCCTGTGGCGCACCGTCGGAGTGGTGCTCGCCCGCAAGGGCGCGTACTAGGGGTTGGCGCGCCGGGCCGGAGGGGCCAGGATCGCTGCGTGGGTGGCAACCTTTCCGCCGTCGTCGGCGTCGTCTCGCTGGTCACCGCGCTGACCGCGGCGCTGTTGGCCGTACTGCGGCTGCGCGCTCGCCGGGGCATCGCCACCGCCACCCAGCGCGCCACCTATGAGGTGCTGCACACCGCCGGGCTGGCGGCCGAGCCACTGCGGGCAGGGCTGAGCGCGGCGGGCGCGGCGAAGGCCGTACGCCATCTGCGCGCTCTGGTGGGCGCGGCCGGGCTGGCGCTCACCGACGCCGACGAGGTGCTCGCCCTCGACGGGCGCGGCGCGCACCACGGCGAGCAACTGCTCACGGCGGCCCGGCGGGTGATGGACACCGGGCGCTCGACGGTGCTCGGTGAGCACGAGCTGAGCTGCGACCGGGTCGACTGCCCGGTCCGGGGGGCGGTCGTCGCGCCGCTGCACGGCGCGGACGGCCGGGTGGTGGGCGCGCTGGTGGCCATCGCCGACAGTCCGCCGGCGCCCGGGCTGGTGCAGGCCACCCTGGAGACCGCGCACTGGGCCGGCAACCAGCTCGCCCTGGCCGAGCTGGACTCGTCGCGGGAGCGGCTGGCGCGGGCCGAGATCCGGGCGCTGCGGGCGCAGATCAGCCCGCACTTCATCTACAACGCGCTGACCGCGATCGGCTCGTTCGTCCGCACCGACCCGGAGCGGGCCCGGGAGCTGATCCTGGAGTTCGCGGAGTTCACCCGGTACTCGTTCCGGGCGCACGGGGAGTTCACCACGCTGGCCGAGGAGCTGCGGTCGATCGACCGCTACCTGACCATCGAGCGGGCCCGGTTCGGCGACCGGTTGCAGGTGCGGCTGCAGATCGCCCCGGAGGTGCTGCCGGTGACGCTGCCGTTCCTCTGCCTGCAACCACTGGTGGAGAACGCGGTCCGGCACGGGTTGTCCCGCAAGCCGGGCACGGGCATGGTGAGCATCGAGGCCCGGGACGCGGGCGCCGAATGCCACATCACCGTGGAGGACGACGGGGTGGGAATGGATCCGACCACGCTGACCGCCGGCATCGCCGAGCTGGCCCGCAGTACCGGCGACCCGGGCGACGACCCGGGCCAGCACGTCGGCCTCTCCAACGTCGACGAGCGAATGCGGTCGGTCTTCGGGGACCGGTTCGGCCTGGTCGTGGAGACCGGGTTGGGCTCGGGCACCAAGGTGAGCATGCGGGTGCCGAAGTTCCACCCGGGCGTACGGGCCGGATCGTGAGCGAGCGACCCGGGTCGGCTGTGGTGAACGCGTCCGGATTTCTCCGCGTACTGGCGGTGGACGACGAGCCGCCGGCGCTCGACGAGCTGGCGTACCACCTGCGGGCTGACCCCCGGGTGGCCCGCCTGCACACCGCCGGGGACGCCACCGAGGCGCTGCGGCTGCTCCGCGACGGTGACGTCGACGTGGTCTTCCTGGACATCCGGATGCCCGGGCTGGACGGCATGGAGCTGGCCCGGGTGCTGCGCCGGTTCGCCCGGCCACCGGCGATCGTGTTCGTCACCGCGTACGACGACGGCGCGGTGGATGCCTTCGACCTGGGGGCCACCGACTATGTACGCAAACCGGTCCGTGCCGAGCGGCTGGCCGAGTCACTGCGCCGGGTGATCGGCTCGCGGGTGGTGCCGTCGCATCCGGCGGCGCTGGCCCGGGCGGAGGAGGACCCGACCATCCCGATCGAGTTGGCCGGCACCACCCGGATGCTTCCCCGCTCGGCGGTGCGGTGGGTGGAGGCGCAGGGGGACTACGCCCGGTTGCACACTGCGGAGGGGTCGCACCTGGTGCGGGTCTCGCTGGCCACGTTGGCGGAGCGCTGGGCTGACGCCGGTTTCGTCCGGGTGCACCGGTCGTATCTGGTGCAGTTGAAGTTGATCGCGGAGCTGCGGCTGGTCAACTCCGGCTATGTGGTGGTGATCGACTCGACCGAGCTGCCGGTGAGTCGCCGGCACACCCGGGAGTTGAAGGACAAGCTGGTCAGGGCCGCGAAGCAGGACTGGAGTCGCTGATTCGGGAATGGGACGGCCTCTCTCGTACGTTGTACGCTAGTCCGTACGACTTCCGGGAGGCCGCCGTGACCGAGACTCCGTTCGACGCCGAGACCGAGTTCGACCGCCAACTCGACCGACTGGTTGAGCTGGTCTACCCCGCCCTCGCCGAACTGCCCGAGGCCGCCTTCCGCGACCTGGTCGCACCGCTGCGAGCCAAGGCGGTCGAGGGCGCCACCGGCCTGCCCGCGCCCACCGACGCCCGGGTGCCGTTCCTGCTGGTCACCACGCGGGACCTGGTCGGGGTGGAGGCCCGGCTGGAGCTCACCACCCTGGCCGGAAAGCGCAAGCCCGGCATTCTCGACCGGCACTACGCCGAGGACGACCTGCCGCGCTTCGACCCGATCAAGGAGTTGGAGGTGCCGGCCGGGCCGGCGTACCTGCTCTTCGACGTCGACCGGGGCGAGGAGTTCCGTAACCTGCCGCCCGCCACTGCCATGGAGGGAATGACCGCCCAGGGTCGGCTGCCGCTCACCATCGACGAAGGGCTCGCCTTCATCACGCTGCACCCGGCCTCGCTGGCCAGCAACAGGTGCTTCTCGCTGGTCGGCTCCCGGTGCGGCGACAAGCGGGTGCCGGCGCTCTGGATCAGCCAGGGCGCGCCGAAGCTCGGCTGGTGCTGGTACGGCAACCCGCACACCTGGCTCGGCTCCGCCTCGGCCCGGCCGGAGCGCATCGGCCTGGAGTGACCGCCAGGGTGCGCCGAGTCCATGGAGGATGGCCGTCCGGTCCGTAGCCATTGCTGGCGACCAGGCATGAAGCCGAGTTACCCGGTCAGAAGATGTCGGCCAGCGGAAGGGCGAGGGGAAACGGCTGCTCGGTGCGGTAGACCTCGCCGAGGAGAACCGCCTGCTCGCGGTAACCGCCCGAGCCGTTGACCAGCACGGTCAAGGTCTGCTTGCGGGGTTCCACCAGCCAGTAGAGGGGAATGCCGGCCGCGCAGGGTTCGTCACCGTCACACCTCCTCTCTACCGGCCCACCCTGACAGCTCGGTCGGTCGTCCACAACGAACCTCGGGTGTTCGCGGAGGCCGGCCGGCATGTCCACCGAGTTATCCACAGGCGTGACCCGTTCTCCACAGGTTGTTCACAACGCCACCCACCGATCTCCACGCCGGCTCCCTACAGTCAGGGCCTATGAGGCAACGCCGGGTACTGGTGGTCGAGGACGAACGAACCATCGCCGAGTCGGTCGCCGCCCGACTCCGCGCCGAGGGCTTCGCGGTGGAGATCGCGGCGGACGGCCCCAGCGCGGTCGAGCAGTTCCGCACCGGACAGCCGGATCTCGTCGTCCTCGACGTGATGCTGCCCGGCTTCGACGGCCTGGAGGTGTGCCGGCGGATCCAGGCCGTCCGGCCGGTGCCGGTGCTGATGCTCACCGCGCGGGACGACGAGACCGATCTGCTGGTGGGGCTCGCGGTCGGTGCGGACGACTACCTCACCAAGCCGTTCTCGATGCGGGAGCTGGCCGCCCGGGTGCACGTCCTGCTGCGCCGGGTGGAACGGGCCGCCGCGCCCGCACCACCCGCCATCCACCTCGGCGACATTGAGATCAACGAGGCCGAGCGGCGGGTCCGTCGGGCCGGCGCGGACGTACACCTCACGCCGACCGAGTTCGACCTGCTGGTCCACCTCGCCGGGCGGCCCCGCACCGTCCTCCCCCGGGAGCGGCTGCTCGCCGACGTCTGGGGGTGGGCCGAGGGGAGCGGCACCCGCACGGTGGACAGCCACGTCAAGGCGCTACGCCGGAAGCTGGGCGCCGACCTCATCCGCACCGTGCACGGAGTCGGCTACGCACTGGAGGTGTCGTCCTGAGCGCCGTCCTGCTCGCTCGCCTGGACCGGGTGTTGGAACTGCTGCCCCGCCCGCTGGATCCGGTGCGCTCGATCAAGCTGAAACTGGGCGTACTGCTGGTCGCCTCCGGCGCGGCCGGGCTGGCGTACTTCTCGTACGGCATCGGTTGGCCGCCGCCGGTGACCTCGGCGACCGCCATAGCCGTCGCCCTGCTCACCTCGCAGGTGCTCGCCCACGGGATGACCTCGCCGCTGCGGGAGATGACGGCGGCGGCCGGCGCGATGGCCCGCGGTGACTACACCCGCCGCGTACGCGCCACCTCCCGCGACGAGGTCGGCGAGCTGGCTCAGGCGTTCAACAAGATGGCCGAGGACCTGCACGCCTCGGACCAGCGCCGACGAGAGCTGATCGCGAACGTCTCGCACGAGTTGCGTACGCCGATCACCGCGTTGCAGGGCGTGCTGGAGAACATGGTGGACGGGGTGGCCGCACCCGAACCCGCGGCGCTGCGCTCGGCGCTGTCCCAGACCGAGCGACTCGGACACCTCGTCGCCGACCTGCTCGACCTGTCCCGCCTCGATGCCGGGGTGGTCCCACTGCGGCGGGTCCGCATCGACGTGGGGGACTTCCTCGACGAGGCGGTGGAGCACGCCACCGCGAGCGCTTGCGGCGCGGGGCTGGACGTGCGCTTCCGGCTCCGCGAGCTGGCGGTGCCGCTGACCGTGCACGCCGACCCGTGGCGGCTGCACCAGGTGTTCGCGAACCTGCTCGACAACGCGGCGCGGCACAGCCCGCCCGGCGGCACAGTGCGGGTGAGCGCAGAGGAACACGCCGGCCAGCTTCGCTTCGAGGTGAGCGACGAGGGCCAGGGGATCCCACCGGCGGAGCGCTCCCGGGTGTTCGAACGGTTCACCCGTGGCGATCGGGCGGCCGGCGGCGGGACCGGCCTCGGCCTGGCGATCGCCCGGTGGGTCGTCGAACTGCACGGCGGCCGGATCCGGGTCCTCGATCCCGCCGAACAGACCGGAGGCACCCAGCCCGGCTGTCGCATCCAGGTCACCATCCCCAGCGACGGGCCATACCGAGAAGAGGCCGCATGACCAGCCCTGGCAGCACCCACGTCCCGGCCGGCGACCCGCGACCTCCCGTTCCGGGCAGGCCCGGCCAGCCCTGGTTCGGCCCCGGCCCGGCGCTCCCCCCGCCAACGGCCGGCCGGCCCCAACCCTGGCCCGCACCGCCGGTCACGCCCCGGCCACCCTCGCTGCTCGAACGTCGTTGGCCGGGGCCGTCCGGCGCCGCCCGCCCGGTGGTCCTGGCCGCGCTGACGGCGGCCGCGGCGATCGGTGCCTCGACGCTGTCGGTGGTTCGCCCCGGCGTCGGCTGGCTGGTGGCCGCGCTGGCCGCCACCGTCGCCCTCGTCACCGCCAGCGTCATCCGACCCAGGACGTCGCTGCGGGCGGAAATACCGCGACAGACCAGCTCCGGCGGTTCGGCGGCGCGGGCCACGACCGCCCCACCCGACGCGGCCACGACCACCCCGGTCACCGCCACCACGCCACCAGCACCCACGACCGCTCCGCCCACACCCCCCGGCCCGACCGCGACCCTCACGCCTGCCCCGACACCCGCAGCGCCGCCCACCACCGCCGAGTCGCCGACCGCATCCGCCACCGTGACCGCAGTGCCGCCCAACACTCCCGGTCCGGCCACGACATCCGCACCATCGACCACCGCAGCGCCGCCCACCACCGCCGAGTCGCCGACGGCACCCGCCACCGTGACCACAGCGCCGCCCACCACCTCCGGGCCGACCACGACAGCCGCACCACCGCCCACCACAGCGCCGCCCACCACCTCCGGATCGGTCACGACAGCTGCGGCGGCGGTCGCCCGTCCCGGTGCCACGGGGGCACCGGGGCGGGTGGCGGGGGCCGTCTGGGCCGCCGCGACCGTCGCACTGGTCGCGGTCGGCTCGGTCCGGGCCGCCGGCTGGCTCTTCGCGCTCTGCCTGATCGCCGCCGCGGTCACCGCGACGCTCGCGGTGACCGGCGGGCGAAGCCCGTTCGGGATGCTGGTGGCCGCGACGCTGCCGCCCGCCGCCACGGTACGGGCGCTCCCCTGGGCGGCACGCGGGCTGCGCCGCACCCGCCCGGCCGGCCCCGGGGTCGGACGCCTCCTGACCAGCCTCGCGGTCTCGGCCGGGCTCCTGACACTGTTCGGTCTGCTCTTTTCCTCCGCCGACGCGGTCTTCGCCGACCTGGTCGCGGGTCTGCTGCCGGACATCGCACTGGGCGGTGGCGTCGGCTGGCTGGCCCGTCTGCTGCTGATCGGCCTGGGCCTGCTCGGCGGCGCGTACCTGGTCAGCCGCCCACCCAACCTGGAAGGGCTGCGGGCGGCACCGACCCGACCGGCGCACCGGCTGGAGTGGACCCTGCCACTGGTGCTGCTCGACGCCCTCTTCGCCGCCTTCGTGTCGGTCCAGCTGACGGTGTTCTTCGGCGGCGCGGGGCACGTGCTGCGTACGGCCGGGCTCACCTACGCCCAGTACGCCCGCGGTGGGTTCTGGCAACTGCTCGCCGTCACCGCGCTCACCCTGCTGGTGATCGCGATCGCCGCCCGGCGGGCACCACGGTCCACGAGGGCCGACCGGCTGTTGGTCCGCGTGCTGCTCGGCACGCTTGCCGCGCTCAGTCTGGTCGTCGTCGCCTCCGCGCTCTACCGGATGCAGGTCTACGCCGACGCGTACGGTGCCACCCGGCTGCGGCTCGTCGTGGCGACCGTCGAACTCTGGCTCGGGCTGCTCTTCGTCCTGGTCGGGGTGGCCGTGGTACGGATGCGAGCCGACTGGCTGCCCCGGCTGGTGATCGGCACGGCGGTGCTGGCTCTGCTCGGGCTGGCGGTGGTCAACCCGGACCGGCTGATCGCCGACCGGAACGTCGACCGGTACCTGGAGACCGGCCGGTTGGACGTCGGTTACCTCTCCCGGCTCTCGGCCGACGCCGTACCGGCACTGGACCGGCTGCCCGAACCGATGCGGTCGTGCGCGTTGCGGGAGATCGCCGCCGAGTTGCCCCGGGACGGCCTCTGGGCCGCGAACCTCGGCCGGGAACGGGCCCGGCGGGAGCTCGGCCCGACCCCGGCGACCGCCAGCGTGACCGACTGTCCCGATCTACGGCGCTGGTGACCGCGACCGCTTGACAATCGCGCAGGGCGGGCGAGACTGCCGGGGTGGCCAAGCAACTTCCTGACGTCAGGTCGGGCGGTGCGGTACCGCCGCCCCGGCGGACCCGGATCGTGCTGGCCGACATCACCCGGCAGGACACTCGTGCCGAGCGGACCCGCGCCGAGCTGGCTCAGCAGACCCAGGTCGGCGAGGCGTTGGTCCGCGGCCTGGTCCGGGCCCAGCTCGCGCTGGCGCTGCGGCTCTCGCTGGTGGTGGCGATCGGGCTCGGCGGGCTGCCCTGGCTGTTCGCCATCGCACCGTCGCTCGGCCGGACCACCGTCGCCGGCGTCAACCTGCCCTGGCTGCTGCTCGGTGTGGCCTCCTTCCCGTTCCTGATCGGCGTGGGCTGGGCGTACGTGCGGCTGGCCGAACGCAACGAACAGGACTTCACCGACCTGGTGCAGCGGCCGGAGCGCTGAGGTGGCCAACGACTACGTGGTCCCGGCAATCGTCGCGGTCACCCTGGTCACCGTCGGGATCGGCTTCTACGGGCTACGGCTGGCCCGGACGACCTCCGATTTCCTGGTCGCTTCCCGGGCGATCAGCCCGACCTGGAACGCCGCCGCCATCGGCGGGGAGTACCTGTCGGCGGCGAGCTTCCTCGGCATCGCCGGCCTGGTCCTCAAGTACGGCGTGGACGTGCTCTGGTATCCGGTCGGGTTCGCCGCCGGCTACCTGGCCCTGCTGCTCTTCGTGGCCGCGCCGTTGCGCCGTTCCGGCGCGTTCACCCTGCCCGACTTCTGCGAGCTGCGGCTGGGCTCCCGCCGGCTGCGCATCCTGGCCACGGCCTTCGTGATCTTCATCGGCTGGCTCTACCTGGTGCCGCAGTTGCAGGGCGCCGGGCTCACCCTGGCCACGGTGGCCGGCTCCCCGTACCCACTCGGTGCCCTGCTGGTGGCCGGCGTGGTCACCGCGAACGTGGCGCTCGGTGGGATGCGGGCGATCACCTTCGTCCAGGCGTTCCAGTACTGGCTCAAGCTGACCGCGCTCGCCGTACCGGTGATCTTCTTGGCGTTGCAGTGGCAGGCCGACGGCCGGCCCGCGGTGACCCCGCCCGACGGGCCGACGTTCCGGGCCGCGACCACCGTCGTGGTCGAGCACCGCGCGACCCTCACGCTGCCCGACGGCGAGATCCGGGAGGTACGCCCCGGCGATGAGTTGACCTTCGCTGCCGGTGACCCGGTGCCGGAGGTGTCCGGGGTGGCTACCGACGCCAATGACTGGTTGCTGCCGAGCACCGCCGGCGACGACGACCGGGGCCTGTTCGCCACGTACTCGCTGATCCTGGCCACCTTCCTGGGCACCATGGGCCTGCCGCACGTGCTGGTCCGCTTCTACACCAACCCCGACGGCGCGGCGGCACGCCGGACCACCCTGGTGGTGCTGGCCCTGGTCGGCGCTTTCTATCTGCTGCCCACCCTGTACGGGGTGCTCGGTCGCATCTACACCCCGCAGTTGCTGGTCAGTGGGCAGACCGACGCCGTGGTGGTGCTGCTGCCCGGCGCGGCCCTCGGCGACGGGCTGACCGGGCGGTTGCTCGCCGCGCTGGTCGCGGCGGGCGCGTTCGCGGCCTTCCTGTCCACCTCGTCCGGGTTGCTGACCAGCGTCGCCGGAGTGATCTCGACGGACGTGCTGGGCCGGGGCTCGGTGCGCGGCTTCCGGCTGGCCACGGTGATCGCCGGTGGCGTGCCAGCGGTGCTGGCGCTCAACGTCTCCGGGTTGGACGTGTCGCAGGTGGTCGGGCTGGCCTTCGCGGTCGCCGCGTCGAGCTTCTGCCCGCTGCTGGTGCTCGGCATCTGGTGGCGCGGGCTGACCGACCTGGGCGCCGCCGCCGGGGTGCTGGTCGGCGGTGGCGCGGCGATCGGCGCGGTGCTGGTCACCGTGCTCGGCCCGCCGTTGTCCGGCTGGCCGGCCACGCTCATCGCGCAGCCGGCCGCCTGGACGGTGCCACTGGCCTTCACGGTGATGGTCGCGGTGTCGATGGCGACACGTCGACGGGCCCCCGCCGACGTCGCTGCCACCATGCTCCGCCTGCACACCCCCGAAGCCCTCCGCTTGTGAGGACGGCCGTCCGCCTCGGGGATGACGACGGGTCCACCCACCGCCGGAGCCCAGAATTGGCGATCGACCGATAGCGTCGGCTCATGACTGGTGAGCAACCCGCGCTCGCACTGCGTGGCCTGGCCAAGCGGTTCGACGGCACGATCGCGGTGGCCGGCGTCGACCTCGACGTTCCCGCCGGTTCCTTCTACGGCCTACTCGGCCCGAACGGCGCCGGCAAGACCACCACCCTGTCGATGGCGGTCGGGCTGCTGCGGCCGGACGCCGGCTTGGCCTGGGTGCTCGGCCACGACGTGTGGCGGGACCCGATCGCCGCCAAGCGGCTGCTCGGCGTGATGCCCGACGGGGTGCGGCTGTTCGACCGGCTGACCGGGGCGGAGCTGCTGGCGTACAACGGGCTGTTGCGCGGAATGGACCCGACGGTCGTCGACCAGCGGGCCGCGGAGCTGCTGGACGTGCTGGCGCTCGGCGACGCCGGGCGGACGCTTGTGGTGGACTACTCGGCGGGCATGAAGAAGAAGATCGGCCTGGCGTGTGCGTTGCTGCACGGCCCCCGGGTGCTGGTGCTGGACGAGCCGTTCGAGGCGGTCGACCCGGTCTCCGCCGCTCTGATCCGGGACATCCTCACCCGGTACGCGGCCGGCGGCGGCACGGTGGTCTTCTCCAGTCACGTGATGGAGGTCGTCGAGCGACTCTGCTCGCACGTGGCGATCCTCGCCGCAGGCACCATCAAGCGGGTCGGCACGATCGCCGAGGTACGCGGTGACCGATCGCTGGAACAGGTCTTCGTCGAGGTGGTCGGCGGGCGCACCGCGACCGGTGAGGAGCTGTCGTGGCTCTCCCAGTGAGCGCCGCCGCCGTACCCGCCGGGCCGGTCCGGACCGTCTCCGCCCGGCACTTCATGCGGCTCAAGCTGCGGGTGATGGGCAACAACTTCCGGGGGCAGGGCTGGCGGGTCGCGCTGTTCATCGGCGGTGCACTGGTCGGGCTCTGGTTCGCCGCCGCTGGCTTCTTCCTCTTCGCGGTGCCCGGCTTGACGGACAACGGCCGGTACGCGGTGCTGATCGCGGCGGCCGGTGGCGGTCTGCTGGTGCTCGGCTGGCTGCTCATGCCGCTGGTCTTCTTCGGGGTGGACGAGACGCTGGACCCGGCCCGGTTCGCGCTGCTGCCGCTGTCCCGACGCACGCTGGTCACCGGCCTCTTCGCCGCGGCTCTGATCAGCGTGCCGGTGCTGGCGGTGCTGATCGCGTCGTTCGGGCTGGTGCTCACCGCCTGGGCGCTGGGTGGTTGGTCCGCCGGTCTGGTGGCCGTGCTCGGCGTGATCGGTGGACTGCTGCTCTGCGTGGCCGCCAGCCGGGCGGTGACCAGCGCCTTCGCCACCATGCTGCGGTCCCGCCGCGTGCGTGACCTGGCGGCCGTGCTGCTGGCGGTGGTCGCCGCGCTGCTCGGCCCGTTGCAGGTCTTCGGCCTCGCCGCGCTGCGGGAGACGGACTGGACACGGCTGACCGGGGTGGCGACCGTGATCGGCTGGACCCCGTTCGGCGCGCCGTGGACCGCCGGCATCGACGTGGCCCAGGGCCGGGTCTGGGCCGCTCCGCTCAAGCTGCTGATCACGGTGGTGGCGCTCGGTGCCCTGCTGGCCTGGTGGTCGCGGTCGCTGGAGTCGGCGATGGTGGGGGCAGTGAGCGCCGGTAAGGCCCCCGCCCAGCGCGACATCACCGCTGGCGCGGTCGCCCAACTGTTTCCCCGGGTCGCCGGCTGGGCCCGTCGGGACCGGTTCGGGGCACTGGTCGCCCGGGAGGCCCGCTACTGGTGGCGGGACGCCCGACGCCGGGCCAACCTGATCACGATCGCGGTGGTCGGCATCTTCGTGCCGGTGATGATCAACCTTGGTGGCGCGGGGTTCGCGGTCGAGGACGAGCAGGGTCTGACGACGAGTGCCGCCGACAGCTCACCGGTCCTGGTCACCCTCTCCATGCTCTTCGTCGGCGTGCTCGCCTCGGTCACCCTGGCCAACCAGTTCGGCTTCGACGGCAGCGCGTACGCCGTGAACGTGGTGGCCGGGGTGCCCGGCCGGGTGGAGCTGCGCGCCCGGATGACGGCCTTCTCGCTGTACGTGCTGCCGATGCTGGCGGTCGTCGCGGTGGTCCTGTCGGTGGTGCTCGGCCGCCCGGGCTGGATCGGCCTGACGGCCGGCAGCCTGGCCGCCACCTACGGTGCCGGGCTGGCAGTGAACAGCTTCGTCTCGGTGCTCGGGGCGTACTCGCTGCCGGAGACGAGCAACCCGTTCGCGATGAACAGCGGTGCGGGTATCGCGAAGGGCCTGCTCACCCTGCTGGCCATGGTCATCTCGGCAGTCGTCGCGGTGCCGATGGTGGTGGCCGCGGCGCTGCTCGGCGACGTGTGGCTCTGGTTGGCCCTGCCGGTCGGTGCGGCGTACGGGTTGGGCGCGGCGTTGTTGGGCGCGTATCTGGCCGGCGACGTGCTGGACCGCCGGCAGCCGGAGCTGCTGGCCACCGTCACCCCGCGCCGCTGAGCACGAGGCCGGGCGGAACGGCCGGCTCTCCCGCTCGACGTGGGGTGGCGGGGTCACAATGTTTCACGTGAATCATGATCCGGGTGCCGAGATCCACCACACCGACCCGTTCGCGGTGCCGGCCGGGCAGCGATCGCCGGTACGCCGGCTGCGCGGTCGGCTCGCCGCGCCGGTGACCCTCTGGACGGCGCCCGGCCCAGCCGGGCTGACCGTCTCGTCCACTCTCGTCGCCGAGGGTGAGCCGGACCGGCTGCTCGGGCTGATCGACCCCGAGTCCGACCTGTGGGCCGCTGTGGAGGAGGCCGGCCGGTTCGCGGTGGCGCCGCTCGGCCCGCCGCACCGGCAGCTCGCCGACCGGTTCGCCGGCCTCTTCCCCGCTCCGGGTGGGCTCTTCGCCACCGGTTCCTGGCTCGACACGCCGTACGGGCCGGTCCCCTCCGACGCTGGCGGGTGGGCCGGGTGCCGGCTGGACACCGCCCGGGAATGCGGGTGGGCACTGCTGGTGGAGGCCACGATCGAGGCGGTCGACCTGGCCGAGGATGGCTCCCCGCTGCTGCACTACCGCGGTCGCTACCACGAGCTGCCGGGCTGACCAGCCGGCCCGGCGGCTGACCGCGTCGACCCACCGGTCACCGGAGTGACCTGGGTCACTCGGCGCAGCCAGCCAACCGCTCGGCGCACTCGCCGACCGGCATCGATCTCGCCCTTCCCCGGCAGGGAGCGCGCTCTCTACGGTGCGCGAAACTCCCCCGACGCCTGTGAAGGTGGTGATCCACAGATGTCCACGGACACACCCGCGCCGACCGCTTCCCAACCGGACAAGTATCTGGCCGTACAACGGTCGGACGAGTTCGCCGGGCTGCGGCGCGCGCTGCGCGGCTTCGTCTTCCCGATGACCGTCGCGTTCTTCCTGTGGTACGCGCTCTACGTCATTCTCTCCGCGTACGCCCGGGACTTCATGGGCACGAAGCTGTTCGGCAGCAACATCAACGTCGCGCTGATCTTCGGCCTGCTCCAGTTCGTCTCCACGTTCGTGATCGCCTGGCTCTACTCCCGGTACGCCGACCGGAAGATCGACCCGGTCGCCGACCGGATCCGCGCCGAGATCGGGGAGGTGACCCATGAGCATGGTCCTCGCGGCTGAGGCGGGCAACCACACCGCCCGCAACCTGACCATCACGCTCTTCCTGGTCTTCGTGGCGGTCACCCTGGCCATCACCATCTGGGCCAGCCGGCAGACCAAGACGGCGACCGACTTCTACGCGGGTGGCCGGTCCTTCTCCGGTTTCCAGAACGGCATGGCGATCGGTGGCGACTACATGTCGGCCGCCTCGTTCCTCGGCATCGCCGGCATCATCGCGCTCTACGGCTACGACGGCTTCCTCTACTCGATCGGCTTCCTGGTCGCCTGGCTGGTAGCCCTGCTGCTGGTCGCGGAGCTGCTGCGTAACTCGGGCCGCTACACGATGGCGGACGTGCTGGCCTTCCGGATGCGTCAGCGTCCGGTGCGTACGGCGGCGGCGGTCTCCACCATCACGGTGTCGATCTTCTACCTGCTGGCTCAGATGGTGGGTGCCGGCGCGCTGGTCGCGCTGCTGCTCGGCATCCGGCCGGGGACGACCTTCCTCGGCATGGACGCGGCCACCGCCAAGGTGGCCACCATCATCATGGTCGGCGCCCTGATGATCATCTACGTCACCGTGGGCGGCATGAAGGGCACCACCTACGTGCAGATCGTCAAGGCGTTCCTGCTGATGGGCGGCGCGCTGGTGATGACCCTGCTGGTGCTGGCGAAGTACAAGTTCAACCTGTCCTCGCTGCTCGGTGACGCCGCAGCCTCCTCCGGCAAGGGCAGCGCGTTCCTCGAACCAGGGTTGCGCTACGGCGTCGAGGTGGCCGGCAACGCCACACAGACCTTCTACAACAAGGTCGACCTGCTCTCCCTCGGCATCGCCCTGGTGCTCGGCACCGCCGGCCTGCCGCACATCCTGATCCGCTTCTACACCGTGCCGACCGCGAAGGCGGCGCGGAAGAGCGTGCTCTGGGCGATCGGCATCATCGGCACCTTCTACCTGCTCACCCTGGCCCTCGGCTTCGGCGCCGCAGCGCTGGTCGGGAGCGAGGCGATCACCGCGCAGGACAAGGCCGGCAACACCGCCGCGCCACAGTTGGCCGAGGCGCTCGGCATCGACTTCCTCGGCGGCGATCTCGGTGGGGCGGCCCTGCTGGCGATCATCGCGGCGGTCGCCTTCGCCACCATCCTGGCGGTGGTCGCCGGGTTGACCCTGGCATCGTCGTCCAGCCTGGCGCATGACTTCTACGCGAATGTCATGAAGAGGGGCGAGGCGTCGGAGCGACAGGAGGTACGGGTTGCCCGGATCTCCGCCCTGGTGATCGGCGCGGTCTCGATCGCCTTGTCGATCTACGCGCAGAACCTGAACGTGGCGTTCCTGGTGGCGCTGGCCTTCGCGGTCGCCGCCTCGGGCAACCTGCCGGCGATCCTCTACAGCCTGTTCTGGCGGCGGTTCAACACCTCCGGCGCGGTCTGGGCGATCTACGGCGGTCTGCTCTCGGCCGTACTGCTGGTGTTCTTCTCGCCGGTGGTCTCCGGCGCGGCCACCTCGATGTTCCCGGATCACGACTGGCAGTGGTTCCCGCTGTCCAACCCGGGCATCATCTCCATCCCGTTCGGCTTCCTCTGCGGGTGGATCGGCACGCTCATCTCCAAGGAGCACGACGAGGAGAAGTACGCGGAGCTGGAGGTACGCGCCCTCACCGGCGCCGGCGCCCACTGACCGCGGCACCTGTGAAGAAGGGCCCCCTGTACGAGGCCAGGCGTCAACAGGGGGCCCTTCCGCAATTCCGGGGATCGGTAGGCTGACCGGCATGAAGGTTGCTGAGCGCTTCGGTTCCGGTCATCGCGTCCTCGTCACCGGCGGCGCCGGATTCGTCCCGTCGCACCTGGTGGACGCCCTGATCGCCCGAGGCTGCACGGTGGTGGCGCTGGACAACTTCGTCACCGGCTCCAAGGAGAACGTCGCCCACCTGCTGGACCGGTCAACCTTCACCCTGGTCGAGGCGGACATCTCCGACGGCCTGCCGACCCACCACCCGGCGCTGGCCGAGCGCTTCGACGCGATCCTGCACATGGCCTCGCCGGCCAGCCCCACCGATTTCGCCCAACTGCCGGTGGAGATCCTCCGGGTCGGCTCGGTGGGCACCCTGCACCTGCTGGAGCGCGCGGTCGCCGACGGTGCCCGGTTCCTGATGGCCTCCACCTCCGAGGCGTACGGAGACCCGAAGGAGCACCCGCAGCGCGAGACCTACTGGGGCAATGTCAACCCGATCGGGGTACGCAGCGTCTACGACGAGGCGAAGCGCTTCTCCGAGGCGGCCACCATGGCGTACCACCGCTACCGCGGGCTCGACGGGGCGATCGTCCGGATCTTCAACACGTACGGCCCGCGGATGCGCCCGGACGACGGTCGGGCCATCCCCACCTTCATCTCCCAGGCGCTGCGCGGCGAGCCGATCACCGTGCACGGCACCGGCAACCAGACCCGGTCCATCTGCTTCGTCGAGGATCTGGTTCGGGGCATCCTGCTGCTGCTCGACTCGACCGAGACCGGGCCGATCAACTGCGGCACCGAGCACGAGCTCACCATGCGGCAACTGGCTGAGTTGATCGTGTCGCTCTCCGACAGCAGCTCAGAGGTGACCTACATCACTCGAAGCGCCGACGACCCGGAGATGCGCCGCCCCGACCTGACCCTCGCCCGCGAACTGCTCGGATACGAGCCGACCGTGGCGCCCGAAGACGGCCTGCGACGCACGATCGAGTACTTCCGCGCGCGGCTAGGGTAACCAGCCGGCGACTCGCTGCCGGTCGCTGAACGCCGCCTGAAGGCGGCAGTGGCTCGCGCTACGTACCCTGAGTTACATGTCAGCGACCTCGTCTGCCGGCGCCCCGTACCCGTATCTGCACCGCAGCGCCGGGCGCGCGTCGGTGCCCGGCCCCGACCGGGGCGCCTCCGGGCGCGCCCGCCCGAGCGAGGCGCGCTGGTACCCGTCGTACGACGAGGAGCCGCCCCGGCCGGGTGGCCCGGACGGACCGAGAGGGCCTGGCGGCCCGGGCGGACCGGGCGGCGCCGGCAGGCCGGGCCGGCGCGGCCCACGGCCACGCTGGGGCCGGATCGGCCTGGTAGCCGGCATCGCGGTGCTGGTGCTGGCCCTGCTCGGCGGCATCGGCGCCTGGTTGTACGCCCGCAACCTCAACAACGACCTGGCCCGGACCGATCCGTTCGCGCAGATCACCGGTGGTCGGCCGGCCAAGACCGTCGACGGCGCGCTCAACATCCTGCTGGTCGGCAGCGACTCCCGGGACCCGGACGCGCCGGTCGACGCGAAGAGCCAGTGGCGGGCCGACACGATCATCGTGATGCACATCCCGGCCGACCACCAGAAGGCGTACCTGGTCTCCATCCCTCGTGACCTCTACGTGCCGATCCCGGAGAGCGCCGGCGCGGACTGCGACTCGGGCCAGCGCGCGAAGATCAACGCGGCGTTCGCGTTCGGCGGGCTGCCGCTGGCGGTCCGCACCGTGGAGTGCTTCAGCGACGTCCGCATCGACCACGTGATGGCCATCGACTTCGCCGGCTTCAAGCAGGTCACCGACGCCCTCGGCGGGGTCGACCTGAAGGTGGAGCGGACCATCACCTCGATCCACAAGCCGTACCGGACGTTCACCAAGGGCACCAACCACATGAACGGCGCGGAAGCGCTCGACTGGATCCGGCAGCGCAAGCAGTTCCCGGACGGCGACTTCGCCCGGATGAGGCACCAGCAGGAGTTCCTCCGGGCGTTGCTGGACAAGGCGGCGAGCACTGGCACGTTGGCCAACCCGAAGAAGCTCAACGACTTCCTCCAGTCGGTGACCGCGGCCGCCACGGTCGACGAGGGGTTCTCGGTGACGGACATGGCGCTGCAGTTCCGCAGCCTGCGCGGCCAGAACCTCACCTTCGTGACCAGCCCGAACTCGGGTAGCGAGACGATCAACGGCGAGTCGGTGGTGGTCTCCGACCGGGAGAAGGCGCTGGCGATGTACCGGGCCATGTCGTCGGACACCATGGCGGACTGGGTCAAGGCGAACCCGCCGAAGGGCGCCAACGGCGGCTGACCGGCCCGGCCGCCGACCTCGGCGGTACGACCCGCGGCGACCGGGCTGGCCGCCCGACCGACGGCCGGCCGATCGGGTCATCGAATGGCGACGATCGACCGACCCCGGGAAATCGGCGTCCGGATTGCCCTGGGATGAACTCGCCAAGTCGAAATGATGTACGTACAGTGGTGCCGCCCCCCTCCTGATCACGAGCTGGAGCACGCATGCCGGTTCAGGCCAGCCGTCGCCCTTCGTCCGCCGCGCCCAGCGGCCGGATCTCCTCGTCCATACCCGTGCAGCCGGGTCCCGGGGGCGGCGGACCGGGCGGTCGCCCGCCCGGCGGCGGAGGCCGGTCGGGCGGCGGCGGCGGTGCAGCGAAGAAGCGGCCCCGGCGCAAGGATCCGCTCTGGGCCCGGTTGACCGTCATCTTCGGTGCCGTGCTGATGCTCAGCAGCGGTGTGGCCATCGTCGGCAGCAAGGTGCTGATCGGCCAGGCGACCGGCGACATCGCGCAGCGCGACCTGCTGGGCGGGGCCGGCAAGTCAGACGCCGAGGGCGGGGCGAGCCTGGACGGCCCGATCGACATGCTGCTGCTCGGCGTGGACGCGCGTGAGCGCTGGGCCGCCGACGATGTCCGCTCGGACAGCATCATCATCCTGCACATTCCGGCCTCGCACGACCAGGCGTACCTGATCTCGATCCCCCGGGACACCGAGGCGCAGATCCCGGCGTTCCCGAAGAGCGGCTTCAACGGTGGCACCGACAAGATCAACGCCGCATTCCAGATCGGCGCCCGCAACGGCGGCGGCTGGGAGGGTGGAGCCCAACTGATGGCGCAGACGATCAAGCGACTCACCGGGGTCACCTTCGACGGTGCCGCGATCATCAACTTCGGTGGGTTCAAGGGCGTCATCGACGCCCTCGGCACGGTGCGGATCTGCGTGGGCGAGGAGGTCACGTCGATCCACATGAAGTATGTCGACGGTAAGCCCATGTGGAACGCCGACGCCAAGAAGACCGGCAAGACGATGAAGCCCGTCGTGCACAAGAAGGGCTGCCAGGAGATGGAGGGCTGGGCGGCGCTCGACTACGCACGGCAGCGCAAGACCCTCCGCAACGGCGACTACGACCGGCAGCAGAACCAGCAGCAGCTGATCAAGGCGATGGCCAAGAAGGCCACCGACGGCGGCATGTTGACCAACCCCGCGAAGCTCCAGCAGCTGATCAAGGCGGCCGGCAAGGCATTCGTGCTGGACACCGGCGGCGCCGACATCGAGGATCTCATCTTCACGATGCGCGGCGTCACCGCGAACGAGCTGACCATGCTCAAGACCAACAGCGGCACCTTCCACGGCAACGGCAACGGCAGTGAGGGCTTGAACGCCGAGACGTTGGAGATGTTCCAGGCTCTCAAGAAGGACAAGCTCGCGGAATTCGTCTTCAACCACCCCCAGGTGATGTCCACCCGAAAGTGACGGCCCTCAGCCGGCCGGAAGTCGCGAAACTCCGGCGACCACTCAGTCACCGCCCGTAGCCTGACGTGAGCAGGTTTCACGTATCGGCTGCGGGGAGGCGGTCACGTCCAGGTGGGGACGGAACGCAGCGGGGCGGGACGGCGAGGCTCGACCCGCCCGGTCGCGTCGCGCCCGCGGGTCGCGGATCCTGCTCGGCGTCGGCCTGGCCCTCGTCCTGCTGGCCGGCCTCGCCGTGGTCGGGCTCAAGACGCTCAGCCACCGGTACGACCGCACGGTGACCAAGGAGCAGTTGCTCGACCCCGACGCCCGCACCGAGCGGACCGACCTGGACCAGGCACTCAACTACCTGCTGGTCGGCTCCGACCGGCGGCCCGGCGACAGCGGGCCGGACCAACGCTCGGACACCATCCTCATCGTGCATGTGCCGGCCGGGCGGCGGGAGGCGTACCTGGTATCCATCCCGCGTGACCTGCTGGTCGCCATCCCGCCCGCGAACGGCTTCGGCGGCGGGCAGGACAAGATCAATGCGGCGTACGAGCACGGCGGCGGCGGGCAGGCCGGCGTCCAACTGCTCTCCGCCACCCTGAACCGGCTCACCGGTATCCGGTTCGACGGCGCCGCGCTGATCGACTTCTCCGGTTTCCGGAAGGTGATCGACCTGCTCGGCGGGGTGCAGATGTGCGTGGACACCGAGGTCCGCTCGATCCACACCAAACGGGTCTTCCCCACCGGCTGCCAGCAGATGGACGGAGCGCAGGCGCTGGACTACGTACGGCAGCGCTACGACCTGCCCGGCGGCGACTACGACCGGCAGCACCACCAGCAACAACTGCTCCGGGCGATGCTGGACAGCGCCGGCCAGGCGGACCTGCGCAGCGACCCGGTCAAGCTGGACCGGGTGCTCCGGGCGGTCGGCGGCTCGTTGACCGTCGACACCAACGGCGTACCCCTGGAGGACCTGCTCCTCGCGCTGCGCGCGCTGCCGCCCGACGGGATGCGCGGCGTCCAGGTGCCCTCGTCGCCGCAGACCATCGACGAGGTCTCGTACGTGGTGCTGGACAACAACGGCAACGGGCTCTTCGAGGCCGTACGCGGCACTCAGGTGCCGACCTGGGCCCAGGCCAACCCGCGGTGGGTGACCCGGTTGTGATAGGTCAGACGGCCCGGTCGGTGCCGATCCGGCCGATGAGGATCTAGTGTTGCTTCCTGTGTTCGGACCCCAGGTTCCCACCGTGCCCGTGACCGAGATCGCCGACGACACCTACCTGCTCGACGTGCGGGAAGGCGACGAGTGGGCGGCCGGCCACGCCCCCGCCGCTCACCACCTGCCGATGATGGAGCTGCCGGCGCGGCTGGCCGAGGTGCCCACCGACCGGGACGTGGCGATCATCTGCCGCTCCGGCGGGCGCTCCGCCCAGGTCGTCGCCTACCTGGTCAACAACGGCTGGGAGCAGGTGCGTAACGCCGACGGCGGTATGCGCCAGTGGGCCGCCGTCGGCCGCCCTGTGGTGGACGCGAACGGGCAGCCCGGTCAGGTCATCTGAGGCCGCGGGGATGGGCGGGCCTCTGGTCTTCGCGCACCGCGGCGCCTCGTACGACCTTCCGGAGCACACTCTCGCCGCCTACCTCCGCGCCCTCGACGAGGGCGCGGACGGCCTGGAGTGCGACGTCCGGCTGACCCGGGACGGGCATCTGGTCTGCGTGCACGACCGGCGGTTGGACCGCACCAGCAACGGCCGTGGCCTGGTCAGCGCGCGTACCCTCGCCGAGCTGGAGGCGCTGGACTTCGGCTCGTGGCATCCGGGCAGCGCGCCGAGCGGTGACCTTCCGCCGGACGAGTCACACACCCGGCTGCTGACCCTGGCCCGGCTGCTGGACGCGGTGCTGGCCGCCGGCCGGCCGGTCCGGCTGCTGGTGGAGACGAAGCACCCGTCCCGCTACGGCTCGAACGTGGAGCGGCGGCTGGTCGCCCTGCTGCGCCGGTACGGGCTGGCCGATCCGGCGCCGGACGACCCGGTCCAGGTCACCGTCATGTCGTTCTCCCCGCTGGCGCTGCGGCGGGTCCGCGAGCTGGCTCCGACGCTGCCGACGGTCCTGTTGCTGGAGGTGCTGCCGCGCTGGCTGCGGCTGGGCCGGCTGCCGTTCGGTGCCCGCGTCGCCGGGCCGGGCATCGGCCTGGTCCGGGCCCGGCCGCAACTGCTGCCCGCGCTGCGCGCGGCCGGCAACGAGGTGTACGTCTGGACGGTCAACGAACCGGCCGACCTGGAGCTGGTGCTGGCCGCCGGGGTGGACGGAATCATCACCGATCGACCGGCGCAGGCCCTGGCCCGGCTGGACCGCTGACCAGCACCCGCCGGGCGGGGGTGCCGAAACCCGGGTCGGCGGGGCACACTCGGCACATGCCGGAGCGTATCGATTTCCCCGCTCTCATCGCCGGCCACACCATCGTGATCGAGATGATCAACTCTGGGGACGCCGGCCTGCCGGTCCTCACCCAACTGCTCCGGGTGGCCCAGCCGGCGCTCGGCGCGGCCGGCATGGCGTTCGCCGAGTTCGGCCCGACCGGTGGCCGGGTGATCGCCGCGACCGGTGCGGTGGAGTGGACCCTCGGCCGGCCGCTGCCGGCCGACGATCCGGACACCATCGGCCTGCTCTCCGGGCCCCGGGTCCGCCATGCCCGGGTCGACCACCTCAGCGGCAAGCTCGCCGGCGAGTTGGCCGGCAGCGGGCTGCGGCAGATGGTGGTGTCCCGGGCGGAGATCGGCGGCCACACCGTCGGCAGCCTGCACGCGCTCTACCCGGGCGACGACGAGCCGAGCGCCGAGCAGCAGGGGGTGATCGCCTACCTGGCCTCCTGCGTCGGGCACATGTACGGCGACCAGACCGGGCTGCCGGTGCACGGCGACGGGCCGGTGGTGGCGGCGCTCGCCGACGGGCTGGCCGTGGTCGACCGCGACGGGCACGTCCGGCTCTGGAACCCGGCCGCCGCCCAGGTCACCGGCCGGGAGGCCGAGCAGGCGCTGAGCCGCCCGCTACCGTTCCCGCTGCCGCCCTCAGGCCAGGTCCGCGACCACCGGCTGCCGGACGGGCGCTGGCTACGGATCACCTCCGGCGAGCTGCCCGGTCCGGGCACACTGCGCGTGGTCACCTTCCGCGACATCACCGACCAGCAGCGCCGGGATCACGACCGGGAGCTGTTCGTCGCGGTGACCAGCCACGAGCTGCGCACCCCGGTCACCGTCATCAAGGGGTACGCGGACACCCTCACCGACCACTGGGAGTCGTTGACCGAGACCGACCGGCGGCAGGCCGCACGGGTGATCGGGCAGCGCGCCAACGAGCTGGCCCGGCTGGTCGACCGGCTGCTCTCCTCGGCCGCCGAGGTGGGGCCGGGGGACGACCCGCCCACCCCGTTCGACCTCGGCGAGGCGCTGCGTTCCGCAGTCGTCGACCTGCCGGCGGAGCTGCGCCGCCGATTGGTGCTCCGCCTCCCGGCCGACCTGCCCAAGGCGCTCGGCCACCGGCCCAGCCTGGCCACCGTTCTCACCGAGCTGGCGACCAACGCCGGCAAGTACTCGGCACCGGACTCACCGATCGAGATCACCGCGGCGGTCGACGGTCAGCTGGTGGCGTTCCGGGTCAGCGACCGGGGCATCGGCATCCGACCGGAGCACGTGGAGCGGGCGTTCGACCGGTTCTGGCAGGGCGAGTCGGGCGACCGGCGCGGCTACCCGGGCGCGGGGCTCGGCCTCTATCTCGTCCGACGGATCGTTGAACAACAGAATGGATGGGTATCCCTACGTCCGAGGACCGGCGGCGGTACGGTCGCAGAGGTGCGGCTACCGCGCGGTTGACCAGCGGTGGCGCGACGTGGAGGCGACGGTGGCAGGGGCAGCGAGGGATCGGGCATGGTGCGTGGTGGTCCCGCACCACCCCGCCGGGGCACGGCTGGCTCGGCAACGGCTCGCCGGCGACCTGGCGGACGTCGTACCCCCGACGCTCCTCGCGGACCTGATCGCGGTGCTCGCCGAGCTGGTGGGCAACGCGGTGCGACACGCCCGACCGCTGCCCGGCGGCGTGGTCCGGGTGGCCTGGCGGTTGCGGCCCTCGGCCGACGGCCCGCGGATCCAGCTGCGGGTGACCGACGGCGGTGCGGGCACCGGGCCTCGGATCCGGACGGCCGACCCCGACGCGGCGGACGGGCGGGGGCTGCACATCGTTGCCGGCCTGGCGACCCGGTGGGGCGTCGAGCGGGACGGTCTGGGCCAACGCGTCTGGGCCGAGTTCGACCCGATCCCGACGACCCGGCCCGACCTGGTGAGGGCGGGCTGAGCGACGACTCGGGGCGGGTCCCGCCCACGACGAGCCCGTCGGGCCTCTAGGCTGTGACGCCGTGAGCAAGCGTCGAAAGAGCCAGCGCACCGCCGCCGACACCGCCCCCCGCAGGGACAAGGTGCGGGACATCTTCGTGCCGCGACCGTTCGAGGGGCTGGTCGACGAGCCCGAGTGGATCGCGCTGCGCGAGCTGGTCCCCGCCGCCTCCGCGCCGCTGCGGCTGGCACCCGCCCTGGTCGAGGAGTTCGGGGACCGGCCGGCCACGCTGGCCACGGTGCTGCCGATGGCCGCCCCGGCGATGACCAAGCCGGACGGCCGGGTGTTCATCGGCCTGCAACGCCACCAGCAGTCCGGCGACGTCTCCCGGGATCTGGCCGAGGCGCTACTGTGCGCGCTGCGGACCGAGCCGGGCGACCAGGTGGCCGTGCCGCCGCTACCCGGCCCCGGCCCCCGGCTGCAGGACATCCTCGTGGACGGCCCGCTGGAGATCACCATGCACGACGGGTTCGAGTTCTGGCTCGACCCCGGCGCCACGGACGACCCGAACGTGCAGGCGTCGCTGGAGCGGGCGAACGCGGCGATCTACCCGACGGTGCGGCTGACCGCTGCGAAGGCCGCGTACTGGTGTCAGGTCCCGGAGAAGGCGCACGTGCGCTGGGTGCTGCCGGACGACGAGGACGCCGCCCTGGACGCGCTGGCCCGGCTCGGCGCGGCTGGCACGCTGACGCTCGGCGAGCAGACCAAGTTCGCCGGCATGTTCCGGGCGCACGGCCGGCTGGTACCGGTCTGGGACCTGCCGGAGGAGACTCCGGCGACCGACTGGGAGGACCCGGTCGCTCAGTTCGCCAAGCGGTACGCGGAGGCGCTCGCCGTCACCGCCCCGCTGGACGCCGCCGGCCGCCGTGCCCGCCAGGGACTGCTCGGCCGCCAACTCACCCTGCGCTGAGCCCGGGAGGGCCCGGCCGTCCGGCTGGAACCCGGCCCGGGCGGCCCGGCCGCTCACCCGGCGACGGGCAGCGGGTCGCGGACGATCGGGCAGGACATGCAGCGCGGGCCACCCCGGCCGGAGCCCAGCTCCGAGCCTGCGATCGGGATCAACTCGATGCCGGCCCGCTCCAACTGGGCGTTGGTCTCGGTGTTGCGTTCGTACCCGACGCAGAGCCGGGGTGCCAGGGCGAGGGTGTTGTTGCCGTCGTCCCACTGCTCGCGTTCCGCGGTCACCGGGTCCAGCCCGGTGTCGATGACCCGGAGCTGGTCGAGGTCCATCGCGTCGGCGGCGGCCCGTAGGAACGGCGCGGGGCCGTCCACCCGCGGGTCCTCGCCGTCCGCGCCGGCGATGACGGTGTACGCGGAGAGCGCGCTGGCGATGTTCGGATACATCAGCACGGCGTCCACGTCGACCATCGTGCAGACGGTGTCCAGGTGCATCGTGGCGCGCTTCTGTGCGATCGGCACCACCAGGATGGTGTGGGCGAGCCCGGCGGCGAAGACCTGCCGGCCGAGGCGTTCCGCACCGGCCGGTGTGGTCCGCTCGCCCACCCCGACCGCCAGCACTCCGGGGGCGAGCAGCAGCACGTCCCCGCCCTCCAGGTGCTCCAGGTGCGGGCGGTAGACGAACTCGGTGCCGGCGAAGCGCGGGTGGTGGCGGTAGATGGCGTCGGTCAGCGTGGTCTCCCGACGGCGCGCCGGCATGGCCAGGCTGGTGACACCGACCCGATCACCGATCCACAGCGACGAGTCCCGGGTGAACAGCAGGTTGGGCAGCGGGTCGATGACGAAGTCGTGCCGGTCCATCAGGGTGTAGACCAGCCCACCCGGCCGCTCCGAGCTGATCCGCAGCTCCTCGTGGGCCAGCCCGGCGGTGAGCACGTCGGCCAGCGCGGCCGGGTCCAGGTAGGAGAGATGGTCGGCGACCCGGGCGCGGAGGGTGTCGCCGAGCCGGCGGGAGCGCAGCACCTGCTCGGTCAGTTCGGCTCGGGCGTCCGCGACGGCCAGTGTCTCGGCCAACAGGGTGGCCAGGTAGAGCACCTCGACCCCGCGCTCGCGCAGTGCGGCGGCGAACGCGTCGTGCTCCTCCTGGGCGCGGCCGACCCAGGGGATCGCGTCGAACAGGAGGGAGTCGTTGTTGCGGGGGGTGAGCCGGGCCAGTTCCGGGCCGGGCCGGTGCAGCAGTACGGTGCCGAGCCGGCCGACTTCGCTGTCGACGTAGTGGGTCACTCCCGCAGCGTAGGGCAGGGTTTGGCGGCATCCGAGAAAAGAACTGTGGATGAATATGGCATTCATCCACAGTCACTCCGGCGTTCCGGCTTGCCGAACACCGGGAGTGACGACGTAGGGTAGTGAGGACATAACTTTCGAGGGACCTTTTGCCGGAGGTCGCGATGACTGTCTTTCCCGCACGACGAGCCGTACCGACCGCCCGGGCACTGCCGCCCGTCGCGGTGCCCCACCCCCGCGCCGAGTCGCCGGGCGCTCTCGAACCGGTCCGTCCGACCCCGCTCGAATGGGCCCGCCGTCGTCGGGCCGAGCGGGGTGCCCGTCGACTGGAGGCGGCCGGAGCGCGGGCGCTCGGCCAACTCGACCACCTCGGGCCGGCCTGGCACGTCATCGAGTGGCCCCGCACCGACGTGGCGGACGTCCTGCTCGATCGCGGCCAGGACGAGCGTGCCGGGTTCCTCGCCATCGGGCCGAGCGGCCTGTTCGCGGTGACCGTCGCCGACCACGGCCGGGCCCGGGTGCTCGTCGCCGGGGACGTCGTGCAGATCAACGGCAAGCGGCCGTCGTACGTGGCCGAGGCCCGCCGGGACGCGAAGCGGGCCAGCAAGGCCCTCTCCGACGCGGTGGGGCTGCCCGTTCCGGTGACGCCGGTGCTGACCTTCGTCGGCTCCGGCGTGATCAGCGTCTACGGCCTGCCGAAGGACTGTCTGATGGCCACCCACCGGGAGTTGGACCGGCTCCTCGTGGCTGGCGGCAGCCGGATCAGCCCGGCCACCGCCGAGAAGCTGTCCCGGGTCGCGCAACACCCCGGCACCTGGCTGAACGGCACGTACCGTCCAACGGCCGACTACCGGTGGTATGACGAGGGCCGAACGGCCGCTGACAAGCCGGCCCACCGCCGGTAACGTCACCGGCGACGCCACGCGGCTTCCGGTCCCCCCGTCTACCCCACCCGGTTCCGCGCCGTCACCGGCCGCCCCGGCTCACGGCAGCGCGGTCCGGTGGTGGCCCGGTGCGCTCGGTGGTTCCGTCGGCGACCCGCTAGCGTGGACAGTCCGTCGGTGTACATAGGAGGCGCGGTGGCCCACGTCGAACTTTCGCTGTCGGAAGTGTTCGTGCCGGCGGCGCGGGCCTCGACAGAGGCGGAGTCCGACAACTTCGGCCACTGGTCCTCGACAGTCTGCCGGGCCGATGAGCCCTGCCTGCTGATCGATGCCGACACCCGGGTGGTGGCGATCTCCACCGCCGGCTGCGAGCTGCTCTGCCTGGGTGAGCCGGACGGCCTGATCGGGCGACCGCTGCTCGACGGTGGGCTGCGCCTGCTCGACTTCACCGCCAACCGGGGTGTGCTGACCGAGGCCGAGATCGACAAGATCCCGCCCCTGCTGGCGCTCTCCTCCGGCCGGCTCGCCCGCGGGCTGCTCCGGGTGCAGGCGGCCTCGCCCGACAGCTCCGACGCGACCGTCGACGCGATCTCCACCCCGGTGCTCTCCGACGGAGACGTGGCCGGCTCGCTCACCTTCTTCTCCGAGGTCTGACCTGCGACGGAGTGTGTCGTTCGCCGCACGCGGCGATAGTGGGGTGGGTCCGCGGTGAGGCCGTAAGGTGCCCTCATGCTCGATATCGCTCTGCTGCCGGGGGAGTACGCCGTGTGCCGGTTGGCCGCCGGCTCCGCCCTGCCGTACGCGCTGTCGAGCGGGCTGGGCAGCGCCGACGTGGTCACCGTGAGCTGGACCGCCGACGGGATCTCGGTGATCTGCCCGGCTGACCGGGCCCCGGCGCAGGCCGTGGTGGAGACCGCCTGGCGGTGTCTGCGGGTCGCCGGCCCGGCGTACCTCGCCGGCACCGGCACCCTGGCCGCGCTGGTCGACCCGCTCGCCGAGGCCCGGGTCAGCGTGGTCACGTTCTCCACCTTCGACACCGACTACCTGCTGGTGCCGGCCGTCCGCCTGACCGAGGGCACCGCCGCGCTGGAGCGCGCCGGGCATCGCGTCCTCGGCTGAGCTTCACCCGGCCGGCCGCTCCCCCTACGATGGGCTCGGCCACCCCGGCCACGACGACGTTTCCGATGTCCCGAGGATCGGCCCGTGCCGTTCGCCCCGCCCCGCCACGCGTCCGCCCCACCGTGGGCGACGACCCGCGTCCCACCGGCCACCCGTAAGCAGACGGCCGTCCGCCACCGGGCGGTGACCCGTGCGCTACCCGCGACCCGCGTCCTGCCGGTGGCGCTCGCGCTGCTCGCGATCGGGGCGCTGGCCGGCTGCGGCGCCCCGCCCGAGCTGCGCGGTCCGGCCGCCCTGCCGACCGGCAACGGAGCCTCGACGGCACCCGGCCCGACCGGCACCCCGAGCACCGTGCCCACCACCGTGCCGACCGGACCGCCGATCGGCGGGGTCACGGCCACGCCGGACGCCGGGCTGGTGGCGACGGCCTGCCGGAACGGGCCGACCGGGCAGCGGGTGGTGCAACTGCTGCGCGGCCGGGCCGCCGTGCTCCCGGACAACGTCCGGGTCAAGGTCCGCACAGGGCCGCTCTGCGCCGCCGACTGGCAGTACACGGTGTTGGAGGTGACCGGTCACGAGGAGCTTCAGGTGGTCACCCGCGGCCGGCCCGACGCGCCGGAACTGGTCACCGCCGGCACCGACGTGTGCACCATCGAGGTACGGGCCGCCGGTCCGGCCGGGATCCGGACGCTCGCCTGCGACGCCGGTCCGGCCGTCGGGCCGGGTGCGTAGGCTGGTCGGCATGCCGGGAACACCGCCGACGCGCTTCGTCTACCTCGGTCCCGAGGGCACCTTCGCCGAACAGGCCCTGCGCACCGTCCCCGCTGCCGAGCGCGGCAGCCGCACGCCTGCCCGCAGTGTCGGGGAGGCTCTGGACTGCGTCCGGGCCGGCGACGCCGACGCCGCGCTGGTGCCACTGGAAAACTCGATCGGCGGCGCGGTCGGCGTCACCCTGGACGAGATGGCCGAGGGCGAGCCTCTGGTGATCACCCGGGAGGTGATCCTGCCGGTGGAGTTCGTGCTCGGTGCCCGGCCGGGCACCTCGCTGAGCTCGATCCGCACCGTGGCGGCCCATCCGCAGGCGTCCACCCAGTGCCGGGGCTGGCTGCGCGACCATCTGCCCGACGCGGTCGTGGTCGACGTGCTCTCCAACGGCGCGGCCGCCGCCGGCGCCGGGTCCGGCGAGTACGACGGCGCGATCTGCGCGCCGATCGGGGCGACCCGGCACCGCCTCGCGGTGCTCGCCGACAAGATTGCCGACCACCCCGACGCGGTGACCCGGTTCGCGCTGGTCTCCCGTCCCGGGCCACCTCCGCCGCCGACCGGCGACGACCTCACCTCGCTGGCGATCTACATCGCGCACGACCGGGTCGGCGCGCTGCTCTCGGTGCTGATGGAGCTGGCCGTCCGCGGGGTCAACCTCACCCGGATCGAGTCCCGCCCGACCGGCGAGGCGCTGGGCCGGTACGTCTTCTTCCTGGACTGCACCGGGCACGTGGCCGACGTACGGCTGGGCGAGGCGTTGCAGGGGCTGCGCCGGGTCTGTGCCGACGTGGTCAGCTCAGCAGACCGCCGAGCAGCCCGCCCTCCTGCTGCTGCGCGCCGCTGCCCATGATCGGTGGCTCCTCGGACGGCTGCACCACCACGAAGCCCTGACCGGCGAAGCTCATCGTGAACGACTCACCGGTGCGCCGGCCGAGCAGCGTGCCGAGGCCGAGCTGCTCGGCCCGGTGGTAGCCGGTCTGGAGGTTGGCCGACCAGCAGACCGCGGCCTGCGGGTCGACGTAGGTCGGAGCGTCCACGTTGAGCACCACCGGAGTGCCCTTGGTGGTGATGGCGATCCGGCCGTACCCGCTGAAGACGCAGTTGAACAGGCCGGACGAGGAGCTCATCCCGGCGCCGCCGACCATCCTGATGTCGTACTGGAGGGTCGAGTCGAAGGCGAGCACGCTGGAGCCGTTGATGGAGAGGGCGTCGCCCGGCTCCAGGTCGATGATGTGCACGTCCTTGGCCAGCTCGGCGAGGAAGACGTCACCCTGGCCGGAGACCTTCATCAGCGGGACGCCCTCGCCGGTGAGCTTCTGCTTGAGGAACTTGCCGAGCCCGCCGGAGCCCAGCGCCTGGAACTGCACCTGCCCCTGGTAGGCGACCATCGACCCGACCCGGGCCATCGCCTCGCCGTTGAGCTCGATCTTCAACATCTTGGAGTTCTGCAGCCGCATGCCGGCCTGTGCGGACTCCTTCTCGAGATTCTCCGAGGAGAACAGCTCGCTGCGCATGAAACGTGCCTCCTGAAAGGGTCGCGGTCGCTGCACCGACGGTAGGCGACCCGGGCAAGATGGCGCATCGGCTGAGCGGCGGGTCGGCCGGGACGGGCCGGGCTCAGCCCCAGCCCAGCGCGTGCAGCCGCGCGTCGTCGATGCCGAAGTGGTGGGCGATCTCGTGCACGACAGTCACCGCCACCTCATCGACGACGTCCTCGTCGTTGTCGCAGATCCGCAGGATCGGGCGACGGTAGATGAAGATCCGGTCCGGCAGCACGCCCGCGTAGTCCCAGCCCCGGTCGGTGAGCGCGTGCCCCTCGTACAGGCCGAGCAGGTCGGGCTCGCCCCGCGGCGGGTCGTCCTCGACCAGGATCACCACGTTGTTCATCAGGTTGAGCAGTTCCCCGGGCACCTCGTCGAGGGCGTCGGCGACCAGTTCCTCGAAGCGCTCGCGGTTCATCTCAACTGGCACCTCACCCATTGTGCCCGAGGGAACCGGCCGATCCGGGTCACGATCCGCGACCCCGATCGAGATCCGCGCGTTCACGGAGAGAGCGGCCGCCCGAGGATCGGGCGGCGACTCCTTCCGTGAACGGACGGCGTACGGGTCGGGCGGTTCAGGAGGCCAGGCGGGCGGTGAGGGTGATCTCGGCGCCCGGCGAGAGCAGGCGGGAGATCGGGCAGTTGGCCTTGGCGGCCTCGGCGAGCTTCTGGAACTCCGCGTCGTCGATGCCCGGCACCTGGCCGACGGTCTCCAGGTCGATCCGGGTCACGGTCATCCCGGCGTCGGTCTTGTCCAGGTGGACCTTGGCCGTGGTCTCGACCGAGGTGGGCGTCGAGCCGGCGTCGGCGAGAGCCTTCGAGAACGCCATCGAGAAGCAGCCGGAGTGCGCGGCGGCGATCAGCTCCTCGGGGTTGGTGCCCTCGCCCTCCTCGAAGCGCGACTTGAAGGAGTAGTTGCCCGACAGGCCGCCCTTGCCGGTGCGGACGGTGCCGGAGCCCTCGGTGAGGTTGCCCTGCCATTGTGCGGATGCGGTACGGATTGGCATGACCCGAACGCTAGCGGAAAGGCGACCTCCGGGCGACCGACCGGCACCGACGCCCGCCCTGCGATTCCCGTCACGATCGGCCGGCTGTGAAATGATTCGGCCCAGGCCCGCGACCGGCGGAAGGATGGCCGATGTCCGAGGAGCTGCCGATCCCCCGGCAAGGTGACCGGTCCGACGGCCCTGCCGTGATCGAGTGGGGTGCTGTCGAGCCGGCCCCGCGGCGTCGGTTCGGCCGATCCCTGGCCGGCCTGACCCGTGACCCGCGGGTACCCCTGCTGCTGGCTGGGCTCGGCGCGGTGGCCGGGGTCGCCTCGCTGGTCGGCGAGTGGCTCGTGATGACCGTGCCGGATGGCGGGCCCGACGGGAACACCGCGATCGAGGTGCCCGCCGGGTTGTCCGAGGTCGGCGGTTTCGGGGTCGGCTATCTGGTGGGGTTGCTCGGTCTGGTCTGCATCGTGGCACTGGCGCTGCGGGGCACGGCGGCCGTACGGCCGAACGCCCGGTTGGCCGGGCTCACCCTGGCCGGAGCCCTGCTGGCGCTGCTGGTGGCCGCCGTGGCGACGCTCGACGACCCGGCTCAGCGGAGCCTCCTCTACTCGTCCCAGGACGGATTCCGCGCCGAATACGGTCGCGGCCTGGTGATGGCGTTCGTCGCCTGCGTGCTGCTCGGTGTCGCGCTGCGGCTGGCACCGGCCGCCCCGGCCGCTCCAGACGCTCCAGACGCCGGGCCGGCGGAGGGCGACCGGGCTGGGGACGACGGGACGGGACGAAGCTGGCGCCGCCGCCGGGACCCCGACCCGATCGACGAGGACGGCCGCCCCGCGCCGGCCGACCTGACGGTCACCTCGGCGGTCCCGTTCGCCCACCCCGAACCCCCGAGCTGAGCAGCACGGGTCCGGGCCCCCGAGGCCCCGTTGGGCGGTCTCGCCCGCACTGCGTGTTTCTGCGATCCGGGGCACCGACGGTGCCCCGGCCGTTGGCGCCCGATTCGCCTGGAAGCCATGGTTGCGACCCGTTCCGCGAGATACGGTTGCTGCCCGCCGTCACGCCGGGTCTCGGCACCAGTACCGCACGGCAGGCTGCGACGGCGGCGGGCGAAGGAGGAACGATGACCCGCCCGGGACTGCCCAAGCTGATCGCGACCGACCTCGACGGGACGCTGGTCCGCAGCGACGAGACCGTCTCCGCGTACACCCACGGGGTGCTCGACCGGGTGCGGGCCGCCGGAATTCCGGTGGTTGGCGCGACCGGACGCGGCCCTCGGCTGACCGAGCTGACCCGCAACGACATCCGGGCCGCCGACTTCCTGGTGATGGCCGGCGGCGGGCGGGTGGTTGACCAGAGCGACCCGACCGGCCCGGTGGTGCTCCGTGATGAGCGGCTGGCCGGTGAGGTGCTGGCCCGGCTGCTCGCCGACCTGGAGGCCGAGGTCGGCCCGCTGACCGTCATGGTCGAGGCGTCCGACGAGCACGACGCCCCGCTCTGGGGTGACTACCACGCGAGCTGGCCGTACCAGGACCGGTTCGAGGCGCGCAGCCGCGCGGAGTGCCTCTCCTGCGACGTGATCAAGGCGTTCGCCCGGACGGCCGACCACCACGTGGACGAGCTGCTGGCGGTGGCCCGTCGGATCGTCCCGCCGCAGGTCGCCACGCTCACCCAGGCCGGGCTCGGCTTCATCGAGATCTGCCCGCCCGGCGTCGACAAGGCGACCGGGCTGACCGTGGTGGCGCAGACCCTCGGGGTCGACCCGGCCGACGTGCTCGTCTTCGGTGACATGCCCAACGACCTGCCGATGTTCGGGTGGGCCGGCTGGTCCCGGGTGGCGGTGGCCAACGCGCACCCCACCGTCCGCCTCGCCGCCGACGAGGTGACCCTCCGCAACGACGACGACGGGGTGGCGGTGTACCTGGACCGACTACTGTCCCGGTGATGGAAGAGACGCCGCGACTGATCGCCACCGACATCGACGGCACGTTGATCCGCGACGACCACACGGTCAGCGCGCGCACCGCCGACGTGCTGGCCCGGATCGTCGCGCAGGGCACGCCGGTCGTGCTGGTCACCGGCCGCCCGGTCCGCTGGCTCAAGCTGGTGTACGAGCAACTGGCCGAGCCGCTGCCGGCGGTATGCGCCAACGGCGCCGTGGTCTACGACCCGGTACGCGACGAGGTGCTGCGCGCCGACCCGCTCGCCCCGCAGCACCTCGCGGAGGTGGCCGAGCGGTTGCGGGCCGAGGTACCCGGGATCGCCTTCGCGGTGGAGATCCTGGACAGCCGGGAGATGCGCCACGAGGAGCGGTACCCGCTGCGCTGGGACGCCGACCACGAGGCGATCCGGCCGGTACGAACGCCGGAGGAACTGCTGTCCGTCCCGGCGGTGAAGCTGCTCGTGCGGGCCGGCGAACAGGACCCGGACGCCTTCGCCGAACTGGTCGCCGTGGCGGTGGCGGGGCTGGCCGAGGCGACGCACTCGTCGAACTCCGGGTTGGTGGAGATCTCCGCGGCCGGGGTGACCAAGGCGGCCGGGCTCGACTGGTACTGCGACCGGCTCGGCGTGGCCGCGGCGGACGTGCTGGCCTTCGGCGACATGCCCAACGACGTGCCGATGCTGACCTGGGCCGGGCGGGGTGTGGCGGTGGCCAACGCGCACCGCGCCGTCCTGGCGATCGCCGACGAGGTGACCGCGGCGAACTCCGAGGACGGCGTGGCGGCGTACCTGGAAAAGATCTTCGGGGTGGACTGACCGGGCCGGGGCCCGGCAGGTCAGAGGTACTGACCGGTGCTGTGCCCCTCGCCACCGGCCGGCTGGCCGATGCCCGGCATCCCAGGCACGATCCCGCCGGGGCCGCTGGGCAGCGCCTGCCGGCCGGAGCGCATCTGCTCCAGTTGGACCCGGGCGGCCATCTGCTGGGCGACCAGGGCCGCCTGGATGCCGTGGAACAGGCCCTCCAGCCAGCCGACGAGCTGGGCATGCGCGATCCGCAGCTCACTCTCGCTCGGGGCCTTGTCCTCGGTGAAGGGCAGCGAGAGCCGCTCCAGCTCGTCGCGCAGCTCGGGGGCCAGGCCGTCCTTGAGCTCGACGATGGACCGCTGGTGGATCTCACGCATCCGGTTGCGGCTGGCGTCATCCAGCGGGGCGGCCTTGACCTCCTCCAGCAACTGCTTGATCATGCTGCCGATCCGCATCACCTTGGCCGGCTGTTCGACCAGGCGGGTCGGATCCTCGCCCTGCCCCTCCTCGGTCTGCATCGTGCCGATCGGCCGTCCGTCCGGGCCGACCACCACCACGGTGCCGGAGTGGCCGGAGTCGTCGGGGCCGGGCTCGTCGTTCTGTCCAGCGGAGCGCGCTTCGGTCATGGGGTCCATCTTTACCCAGCGAGCGCGACCCATGCCGGTCGGGACCGACTCCCGGGACCGAACCACCCGGGCGGGGCGCGCTACGGTTCGCGCCATGCCTGCCGACCCGCGCGCCGTGCTGACCCGGCCCGCACCGGAGCCGCACCGGACCGTGGCGTACGGCGACCACCCGGACCAGGTGGCCGACCTCCGGCTTCCGGCCAATGCCGGGCCGGCGCGACCGCTGGTCGTCGTGGTGCACGGTGGCTTCTGGCGGGCCGAGTACGACCGGCGGCACACCGGGCCGCTGGCCGCCGCGCTTGCCGCGTGCGGGTACCCGGTGGCGCAGCTTGAGTACCGGCGCACCGGGCAGCCGGGCGGGGGTTGGCCGGGGACGTTGACCGATGTGCTGACCGGGGTGGCCGCGCTGCCCGGGTTGGCGGCCGAGGCGCTGCCCGACCGAGTGACCCGGGCCGCGCCGATCCTCATCGGTCACTCCGCCGGCGGCCAGCTGGCGCTGTACGTTGCGGCCACCGCGCCGGGGACGGTGGGCGGGGTGCTCGCCCTGGCCCCGGTGGCCGACCTGGCCGAGGCGTACCGGCGGGATCTGGACTCGGGCGCGGTGGCCGCGCTGCTGGGCGGCGGCCCGGCACAGGTCCCGGATCGGTACGCGGCGGCCGATCCACGGATGTTGGTGCCGACCCGAACACGGACAGTAGTTCTACATGGTTCGGCGGATCAACAGGTGCCGGTGGTGATGAGCCGGGACTTTGTCACAGCAGCCCGTGCGGCGGGATCCGATATCTCCCTTGTTGAGCTGCCGGAATGCGAGCATTTCGGGCTGATAGACCCAGAGTCCCCGGCCTGGCCCCGGGTTTTGGATGTGTTGCGGTCCCTACACGATGATCAATAGCCATTGACGCAGCGTCGCGGAGCAGGTAGAACGCCGGAGGGGCCGTGTTCTGCCCTGCAACGCTCCTGGAAGGAACTCGGTGTCGCAGATGAATCGCAGGCGGGCGCTCCAACTGTTGGCCGCGCTCGGTACGACCGGATTCGCCGCCGGGTGCGGCTCCGACAGCGAGGCCGACCCGACCGCCAACCTGAGCCCGGTCAAGATCGGTCTGGTCACGCCGCAGTCCGGCGGGTTCAAAAGCATCGGCGACGACATCACCAACGGCTTCCAACTCTTCCTCGACCTGCACGACCAGCGGCTCGGCGGGCACCCCGTGAGCCTGCTGACCGCCGACGAGGGCGATGACGCGAAGAGCGGCAAGGCCGCCGTCGACGACCTGCTCAAGCAGGGCGTGCTGGCGCTCACCGGGGTGGTCAACTCGTCCGTGATGGTCGCCATCCGGGACACCGTGGAGCAGGCCCGGGTCCCGCTGATCGGCTCCAACGCCTCACCGAGCAGCCTGCAGAGCGTCTTCTACATCTGGCGGACGTCCTACGTGCTGGACGAGGCCGGCCGGGCGCTGGGCCGCTACCTTCGTGACAAGCTGCCGGCGAACGGCCGCGTCGCGATCATCATGCCGGAGAACGTCGGCAGCTCGGACGTGGTGCGGGGCTTCCGGCAGGAGTTCGGCGCCACCGACCCGCGGATCGCCGACCCGGTGACCTACACCAACGGCACGCCCGACCCGAGGAAGTCCACCTACGTCGCGGACATCAACAAGGCGCTTGCCAAGAGGCCGACCGCGGTCTTCTGCTTCTTCGCCGGTGCGGCCGCCGTGGAGTTCATCAAGCAGTTGCGCGAGGAGTACTCCGGACCGGTCTACGCACCCGGCTTCCTCACCGAGGGCACCGTGCTGGAGAGCCTGAAGAACGACGGGCTGGGCATCCAGACCGCCCTGAACTACTCGGCCGACCTTAACAACACGTCCAACCGGGTCTTCGCCTCGTCCTACCGCAAGAAGTACCAGGTCACGCCGACCACCTACGCCATGGCGTCGTACGACGCGGCGCAGGTGCTCGACCAGGCGATCCGGCTGACCGGCGGGAAACCCAACTCGCAGCAGGTCAACCTGGCGCTGGGCAAGATCGGCCAGATCGACAGCCCACGCGGCATCTGGCAGTTCAACCAGCCGCGCACCCCGCAGCAGAAGTGGTACCTGCGCGAGGTGCAGCGGGACGGTCAGGTCATGTCGAACGTGCTGATCAACGAGCTGGCCACGCTGGGCTGACCGCCCACCGAGCGCGATCAGGGGCCGACTTCCCGGGCGGGAGGTCGGCCCCTGACGTACGCGGCGGTGTTCGGATCAGTGCCGCAGTTCGGCGATGCAGCACTTCACGCTGCCGCCGCCCTTCTTCAGCTCGGCCAACTCGACCGGGACCGGGTTGTAGCCAGCGGCCTTGAGCTTGCCGGCCAGCCGGGTGGCCTCGCTGTTGAGCACCACGTTCGCGCCGTCGCTGACCAGGTTGAGCCCGAACGTCATAGCGTCTTCGTCGTCGGCGATCACCGCGTCCGGGAAGAGCTGGGTGAGCACCCGCTGGCTGGCCGCGGAGAACGCGCCGGGGAAGTAGACGACGTTCGAGTCGTCGATGGCGGCGAGTGCCACGTCCAGGTGGTAGAAGCGGGGATCGACCAGGCGCAGCGACACCACCGGCCGGCCCAGCGCCTCCTGCGCCTCGGCATGCGCCGGCAACTCGGTGCGGAAGCCGTGCCCGGCCAGGATGAGCCCCCCGTGCGCCTCCGGCACGTACGCGAAGTCACCCTCGCCCTCGTTGGTCTCACTCGGGGCGATGAAGCGCCAGCCCTGTGACTCGTGGAAGGCACGGTGCGCGGCGGCCTCGGCGGCCCGCTGCTCGTGCTTGAACCGCGCGCCGTACACGCTGCCGTCCACCATGAAGGCACCGTTGGCGGCGTAGACCATGTCGGGCAGGCCCCGCTCAGGGGTGAGCAGGTGCACCTCGTGGCCGAGGGCGACCAGCGTCTCGCGCAGCCGGTCCCACTGCTTGACGGCCAACTCCCGGTCGACCGGGGTGGTCACGTCCATCCACGGATTGATGGCGTACTCGACCGCGAAGTGCTCGGGCGAGCACAGGAGATATGTCCGCTTTCGCGGGACTCGCTGCTGGTTCACGGTCACCAAGAGTAGGTACCGTTGAACTTTGGTAACAGCCACAACCATTGCTTCCCAGAGGCGGAACGTTGCAGATAGACGCGGTAGACCAGCGGATCATTGCGTTGCTCGTCGCCGACGCCCGTGCGTCGTACGCCGACATCGGCACCCGGGTGTCACTCTCTGCCCCGGCGGTCAAGCGCCGCGTCGACCGGCTACGCGCGACCGGCGTGATCAGGGGATTCACGGCCGTGGTTGATCCGGCCGCCGTCGGGTGGACCACCGAGGCGTTCGTCGAGCTGTTCTGCGCCGGCCGGACCACCCCGGCGCAGATCGGCGTGGCCGCCCGCCGACACCCGGAGGTGGTCGGCGCGTACACCGTCTCCGGCGAGGCGGACGCGCTCGTGCATCTGCGCGCCGCCGACATCGCCCACCTGGAGGCCGCGCTGGAGCGGCTGCGCGCCGAGTCGTTCGTGACCTCCACCCGGAGCACCATCGTGCTCTCCCGCCTGGTCGAATCCCCCGGCGTTGGTCCCTCCAGCCGTTGACCTTGACCTCAAGCCCGGTTGAGGAGTTGAGATGGTCGTGGCGTGTGGGCACCACGCCCACCCACCACGGCCGAGGAGGATGTCATGCGGGCAGTCTGGTTACGTGAGTTCGGCGGGCCCGAAGCGCTGGTACCCGGCACGGCACCCGACCCGACACCCGGCCCCGGCCAGGTGCTGATCGACGTCGCGCACGCGAACATCACCTTCGTCGAGACCCAGCTGCGCTCCGGCCGCCCCGGGCCGTTCCGGGTCACCCCACCGCTGATCCCCGGCAACGGTGTCGGCGGGGTGATCGCCGCCGTCGGGCCGGACGTCGACCCGGCACTGACCGGGCGGCGGGTGGTCAGCGCCACCGGCGGCTCCGGCGGATACGCCGAACGCGCGGCGGTGGACGCGTCCGCCCTCTTCGAGGTGCCGGCCGGACTGGCGCTGGACGCCGCGGTGGCGCTGCTGGCCGACGGACGTACCGCCACCATGCTGGTCGACGCGGTCGGCGTCCGCCCCGGCGACCGGGTGCTGGTGGAGGCGGCAGCGGGCGGCGTGGGCAGCCTCCTGGTGCAGCTCGCAGCCCGGGCCGGCGCGCGGGTGATCGGTGTGGCCGGTGGGCCGGGCAAGGTGGACCTGCTGCCCGGGCTGGGTGCCGAACTGGCGGTCGACTACCGCGTGCCGGGCTGGGCCGACCGGATCCCGGACGCGGTGGGCGGGGTCGACGTGGTGCTCGACGGGGTCGGCGGGGCGGTCGCCCGGACGGCGTTCGAGCTGCTGACCCCGGGTGGCCGCATGGTCAGCTTCGGGTTGGCCAGCGGCGAGTGGTCCCCGGTGTCGGCGGAGGACGCCACGGCCCGGCAGATCACGCTGGTCCGGCCGGACGTGCCGCCCGCGCGGATGCGGGCGTACACCGATCAGGCGCTGGCGGACGCGGCGGCCGGCCGGCTCCGACCGCTGATCGGCCAGCGCTTCCCGCTGGAGCGTGCCGCCGACGCGCACGCCGCCATCGAGTCCCGCGCGACAGTCGGCAAGACCCTGCTGGACGTCTCCTGAACCGCGCTCAGAGGTACATGCCGGTACGGTGCTCGGACTCGTCGCGGCGGACCGGCTTGTCGCCCTCGCTGAAGAACCGCTTGCCGCCGAACTCGCCGTGCAGCCGGTCGTCCAACTCGTCGGCGAGCCCGGTCATCACCTGCACCGCCAGCATGAGGTGGGTCGCCTGGAAGTTGCGGCCGAAGACCGGGATGGACGCCCAGACCGTGTCGTCGGCGCAGTAGAGGCGGCCGATCGGCATCCGGTTGGTCAGCTCGGAGAGCCTCACGTAGAGCCGCTCGGTCGGCTCGACCTCGGTGAGCACCGGGGAGAGGACGTCCACCAGGGGCGGGTTGTCCCGCACCCGGACGAAGACCATCGCCGAACCGGCGCGGATGTTGATGTCCCCGTCCGAGTCGACCTGCAACCGGTCGCTGTCGGACTTCAACATGGTGGAGACCACGGTGCGGACCCGATCGGCCAGGTCGAGCACGTCGTCCCGCTCGACCTGCGAGGCAGCCGCCTCGGCCAGCGCCTCCTCCAGGTCCCCCTCGACGTCGGCGTCCGGGCCGAACTCGCTGCGCGCGGTGCCCAGCGGCTCCACGGCCAGTGGCTCGCCCTCGGCGTCATGCACGATGTAGACGAGGAACGCCGGGTGCGGGGCACCGTAGACGTCGCGCAGCGTCCGGGCGAGCAGCGCGGCGATCCGGGCCGCCTCCGCCGTCGTACCGTCCAGCCCGAAGGAACCGCCGGAGCCGGCCACCACCCCGGGCGGGGACCAGCCGAGCGCGATCATGTCCGCCACCGCGGCGCGGTCCAGCCGGTAGCCCGGCGGCAGGGTGGCGTTGCCGACCGCCCGGGCGGAGAACGAGCCGTCGCCGTCCACGTCGACACTGATCGAGTAGACGGCGTCCCCGGTCCCGGAGGCGGTGGGGTCCAGGGTCAGCTCAAGGTGCGCGTCGGCGGGCAACTCCCGCAGTCGTACGGCGAGCGCGCGGGCGAACTCCCGCCACGCCTCGGTCACCTTGGCCCGCAGGTCTGTGGTGCTGGGCTCGTCGAGCAGGATCGACTCCGCCGGCTCGGCTGTACCGCCGGGCAGCTCACCGTCCGGCGCCGAGGGGTGGTCAGCCGTCATGATCGCCTCCGTCCGTCACGATCACCCTACCCACGTCGCCTGACGGCCCGATCAGCCCGGACCGGGATCGGACAACGGCATCGCGCGGCAGTGCTTTCGCCCCCGAACGGCTGCCCGGCCGGGGTGCGGAGAAGCACCTGCTCCGGCTGCCGCCCGAAGGTCAGGACGCCGTCGGATCGGCAGGGTCGGCGCCCAACTCGACCGGCCAACTGCCCGCCAGTGCGCTGAGCCGGGCCGCAGCGTCCGCCGGGTCGGCTCCCCGGCCCACCGCCAGCCCGAGCAGGTACGCGGAAACCGGCGCCCCCGGCCGCAGCACCTGGTGGGCGACGTCGCGAGCCAGATCCAGCACCGCCGGCACGGGCACCTGGGTCGGGTCCAGGTCCAACTCGGCGCAGGCCGCCGTGACCCAGTCGTCCATCACCGTCATCGCGCCCACTCCTCCGCCCGGCGTACGTCCTCGTCAGTGTCGCAGTCGAACCAGGGCGGCGGGCCGTCGCCGGACCAGGGCACCTCCCGGATGACGAGGTCGGCCAGCAGCGCCCGGACGGGAGCCCCGGCCAGAGTGCCGCCCCGCTCGGCCGCCAGCCGGTCCAGCCCGGCCCGCAGCGCGGCGACCCGCCACACCCCGCAGAGCGACTGCCGCCGCCCGTCCGCGTCGACGAAGCACGCCCCATCAGGCAGGCTGGCGTCGGGTTCCTGGGCGGGAGGGCTGGTGCCGCCTGCCGGGGCGAGGTGGGCCGTGCCGCCGGCTGGTGCGAGGTGGGCCGTGCCCCCGGCCGGTGCGAGGTGGGCCGTGCCACCTGCCGGGGCGAGGTGGGTCAGCAGCTCGCCTATCGCGGCGCGGGTGAGTAGCGGCAGGTCGGCGGCGAGCAGCGCGACCAGTGTCGTACCGGGGTCGAGCAGCGCCAGCCCGGCCGCCGTCGCGGCGACCGGTCCCCCGCCGGGCGGATCCTCCCGGGTGACCCGCACCCCGTCCGGGACGGCGTCGGCCGGGCCGACCAGTACCCGCGGCGCGGCATCGGCAACGGCGGCCAGCACCCGGTCGCGCATCGGCCGGCCGCCGACCGGGAGCGCGGGCTTGTCCACCCCGCCCATCCGCCGGGCGGCCCCACCCGCGAGCACCACGGCGGCGTATGTCCCCACCCGGCCACGGTAGCCGTGCCGACGCCGGTCCGGTGGCCGGTGCCGGCTGCCCGAGCCCGGTGGCCGGTGCCGCTGACCGGTGCCCCGTGGCCGGTGGCGGCGATCTTCTCCTGCAGGCGCAGGACGCCGTGCAGCAGCGCCTCCGACGCCCGATGCCGAATGCCCGGTGGTGGCCGGTGGCCGTGCGGGCGTACCGGCGCGGGGTGCAGGATGGCGGGATGGGACGGGCGACTGACCGACGGGGCGTACTCCGGATCGACCTGGACGCGATGGCCGACGGGCGCGGGTCCGTCCGCCGGCCGGACAGCCTGGCCGTGGAGGAGCCGCTGGAGATCCGGGTCGGCGCGGCCGGTCCCGGCCGGCGACGGCCGCTCGCGGTCACCATGCGCACGCCCGGGGACGACCTGGACCTGGCCATCGGGTTCCTGCTGACCGAGGGGCTGATCCGGTCGACCGACGACGTGCTCACCGCCCAGCTCTGCGCCGGAGCGGAGACACCGAACACGTACAACGTGATGGACGTGGTGCTCGCCCCCGGCGTGCCGGAACCGACCACCGACCCGTCTCGCAACTTCTACACGACCAGTTCCTGCGGGGTCTGCGGTAAGGCCAGCATCGACGCCGTCCGCACCCGCTCGCTGTTCCCGGTCGCGGCCGATCCGCTCACCGTGCCGGCCGCCCTCCTCGCCGAACTGCCCGACCAGTTGCGCGCTGCCCAGCGCGGCTTCGACCGGACCGGCGGGCTGCACGCGGCGGGGCTGTTCACCGCCGCCGGAGAGCTGGTGGTGCTTCGAGAGGACGTGGGCCGGCACAACGCCGTGGACAAGGTGATCGGCTGGGCGGTGCGGGAACGCCGGCTGCCGCTGGCCGGGCACCTGCTGCTGGTCTCCGGCCGGGCCAGCTTCGAGCTGACGCAGAAGGCGTGGATGGCGGGGCTGCCGCTGCTGGCTGCGGTCTCCGCCCCGAGCACCCTCGCCGCGGAACTGGCCGACGAGGCCGGGATGACACTGGTCGGGTTCCTGCGCGGCCGGACCATGAACGTCTACGCCGGCGCGCACCGGATCACGGTGGAGCAGCCGGCCTGACGCGGGCGGATCGTCAGCGGCTGAGCAGGTCGAACAGCTCCAGCCGGGCTGCGGCGTCGCGGGCGATCAGGAACCCGACGATGCCGAGGAGCCAGCCCAGCGCGCTGCCCGCCTTCGTGATGATCCAGGCGTTCAGCCGGGCCAGCACCGGCTCGACCAACGCCGGGCGGGCCACCCTGGCAAGCAGCAACAGCACCGCCGGCAACACCATGACCAGGCAGTATCCGGCGAGCAGGGCCACCACGGTCGCCGTGCCGACCCCCGAGGTGGCCAACAGGCCCACCGCGCCGAGGTACGGGAGCATGGTCGCCACCTCGGCCAGGGCGGCGAGCAGCGCGAGCCCGGCCAACCAGCGAGCGGAGGAGTCCCCCGCGGTGGCCCGGTCCCGCCAGCGCAGCACGCCGCCGGTACGCGGGCGCCGTTTGCCGTCGTAGCGGAAGCTGAGCGCGAGAAGCGCCACGCCCAGGACGAGTTGCGCCCAGAGCACACCGCGGTTGTCCGTGGCCCCGCCCAGCACGTCCGCCAACCTGCTGCCACCCCACACGAGCAGCAGCCCGACCGCGAGGTAGAAGGCGGCGATCGTCCCGAGATAGGTCAGGATCCGCCGGACGCTGACCGGCCCGGGCGCGAGCAGCAACCAGACCGGGATGAAGAGGGTGCCGATGCTGGTGCTGTCCACCAACGCCAGCCCGGCCAGCGACAGCAGCAACGCGACGGTCATGTCGTACCGGTACGGAGTTCGGACACGAGATCATTGTCCGGTGGTGGCTGCTCCGCCGAGTCGGCCGTGGACAGGAGAGACGCGTACATCGTTCGACGGACGCGTCAGTCAAGTTCAAGAATGCTCCACGTGGCCGGCAGTACCTTCGCCGCCTCCTTGGGCTGCGCGGTCGCGTAGTGCGCCCGGTAGGTGAGCGCCGCACGGGCGGCGTGGCCGAGCGAGATGTCGCCGTCGACGGCGCGGGCCAGCATGCCCGTGGCTCGGACGTCGTCGGCGTCGAGTGGCAGCAGGCGGACCACCGGGGCGGTCATCAGCAGGGCCAGCAGCGCGGCGCCGACCTCGTCGGCAGTGCCCGCGTACGCGGCCGCCAGGCAGGCGGCGGGGACGGCCACCTGCCGTCCCTCGTCGGCGACCTCCGCCATCAACTCACCCACCGAAACGTTGCCCTCGGCGTAGGCGGTCAACGCGGACGCGTCCAACACAGCCGCGATCCGATCACTCATCCGGCGTCACCCAGCATCCGCCGCCCCTCAGCCAGGGCGTCCGCCGGGATGGGCGTCGCCAGCCGCCCCCGCCATCGCGCCTTGCCCGCCTCGGTGACCTCGATGCCGGCTCGCCGCAGCACCTCGTCGAGGTGCGCGCCGGCCATCTGGGCCCGGACCGCCGCGGTGATCGCGGCCGAGACGTTGGGCTGCCGGTCGAGCCAGTCGGCGACATCGTCGGGGAGACTGACGGAACGTTTCGCGGTCATGTCAACAAGCCTAGCGAAACCGGTAGCACCGGCGGTGCTACCGGCCGGGGTGGGCGCTGGGCGTTGCCGGTCAGCGGCGGCCACGTCGGCCCCGCTTGTGGGGACGGACCACGCCGGGCAGGCCGACGGACGGCCAGCCGTCCAGCTCCGATGGGGGCACGCCGCGTCGGAGCAGGTCGTCCAGGAGCAGGGCCAGCGAGTAGTCGGGGTGCAGGCTCAACGCACGCTCCAGCGCGACCGCGGCCAGTGCCCCCTGCCCCGCCCGCCAGGCGGCGAACGCCAGCAGCGCGCCAGGCGCGGCGGTCAACCCCGGCTCCGCCCGGCGGAGCACGTCGGTCCAGAGGGCGATGTCCCGGTCCCGACCGTCGGTGCGTTCCCAGGCGTGGTCGCGGATCGGCAGGTGGGTCAGCAGCAGGCTCAGCCAGGCCACCTCGTCGTCGTCGAGCCGCTCGCCGCGCCGCTGCCGGCGCTGCGCCTCGCGGACCGCCGCCACCCCGGCGGAGCGCAGCGCCCGGCCGCCGAGCAGGTCGCTCGCAGGCGCCTGCTCGACCAGCTCGGTCAGTCGCCGCTCAGCCCGGACGGTGGCCGCGCGCAGCGCGTCCCGGGCCGGGCCGTCCACCGGCGACACCTGTGCCGCAAGGGCGGCCCGGTCGGGGAGCGCGACCTGGCCGGCGAAGACCGCCGAGGCGGTCACCGGGTTGGCCGCCGGGTCGTAGCGCCGGCCCTCGGGCGGGCAGCAGTCGGCCTCGGCGCAGAGGTAGGACCACCAGCGACCATCGGTCACCCGCAGCGCGTCGAGCACGTCCAACCCGGCGCCGGTCAGGGCGGCGCGCACCGCGTCCACGCTCGGCGTCACCCGGTCGGGCGGCCCGTAGCCGACCACGGTCGCCGCCTCCGCGCCCTGCCGGTGGATCACCCCGGCCAGGTGCTGGGCTCGCTCGACCGGGTCGGCCGACGGATCGGGCAGGTCGGCGCGGGCGGCGAAGATGATCTGCCGTCCACGCAGCGCCACCGCGACCACGCTGTCGGCGGGGTGGAAGCCGAGCAGGTACGGCACGGCGGCGAGCAGGTCGGCGGGTGAGCGGACGGCGAGCCGGGGGCGTTCGGTCGAGGTCATGCCGGGAGCCTGCGACGCGGTGGTACGGCTTCGCCGCCCCTGTGGACGACACGCGAGTTATCCACAGTCACTCACCGTGTTGTCCCTGCTCACCGCGTACCAAGACGTACTCGGAAGCGACCTGTGGCGCCGGGAACCGAGCCGATGTGTTCGGGCGGCACCGTTGTGTCGTGGGGAGCGGTTACCGTGCGCTGATGGACCTGGCGTACCTGCGCGCGCACCCAGCACACCTGCCGACGTTCCTGACCCACCAGCGGATCCGGGAGACGCCGGTCGCCGGTGGGGACATCTGCGCCGCCGCCCGGCTCACCCTGGACGACGGTCACTCGGTCTTCGCCAAGTCCTGGCCGGAGCGGGCCGGCCGGCCGGCACCGGAGGGCTTCTTCGACGCCGAGGCGGCCGGGTTGCGCTGGCTGCGGGAGACCGGCACGGTCGCCGTACCCGAGGTGATCGTGGCGTTGCCCGACCTGCTGGCGCTCGACTGGGTGGAGCCCGGCGAGCCGACGCCGGAGGCGGCCGAGCGCTTCGGCCGGGAGCTGGCCGGCCTGCACCGGGCCGGCGCACCAACCTTCGGTGCGACCTGGCCCGGTTTCATCGGGGCTCTCCCGCAGGACAACACCCCCGACGACGGCCCCTGGTCGACGTGGTTCGCCGAACGACGACTCGTCCCCTACCTGCGGCAATCGGTCGACGAAGGCGCACTGAGCAGCGCTGACGCCGAGCTGGTCGAGCAGGTGATCGGTCGGGTCGGCGAGTTTGGCGGGGACGAGCCACCGGCCCGCATCCACGGCGACCTGTGGCCGGGCAACGTGCTGTGGGGCCACGACCGGGCCTGGTTGGTCGACCCGGCGGCGCACGGCGGCCACCGGGAGACCGACCTCGCCCAGCTGGCGCTCTTCGGCGGCCTCCCGCACCTGGACCGGGTGCTGGCCGCCTATCGGGAGAGCTGGCCGTTGACCGAGGGCTGGCGGGCACGAATGCCGCTGCATCAGCTGCACCTGCTGCTCGTGCACACCGCGCTCTTCGGCGGCGGTTACCGGGACGCGGTCATCCAGAACGCCCGTGCCGCCCTCGGCCGGCCCGAGCGCGCTACGGTCGACAGGTGAGCGTCGCCCCGCGGACCGACGGCGTCCTCGTCGACCGGTACGGCCGCGTCGCCCGGGACCTGCGCGTGTCCCTCACCGACAAGTGCAATCTGCGCTGCACCTACTGCATGCCGGCCGAGGGTCTGCCCTGGCTGGCGGGCCCTGAGCTGCTCACCGACGAGGAGATCGTCCGTCTGGTCCGGGTGGCGGTCGAGCGGCTCGACGTGACCGAGGTGCGGTTCACCGGCGGCGAGCCGCTGATCCGGCCCGGGCTGCTCGACATCGTGGCCGCGGTCGCCGCGCTGGAGCCGCGCCCGCGGATCTCGCTCACCACCAACGGCATCGGCCTGGATCGGCTCGCCCCGGCGCTGCGCACTGCCGGCCTCGATCGGGTCAACGTCTCGCTGGACACTCTGGACCCGGCCCGGTTCACCCAGCTCACCCGCCGTCCCCGGTTGGACGCGGTGCTCGCCGGGCTGGCCGGGGCCGCAGCCGCCGGGCTCGCCCCCGTGAAGATCAATTCTGTGCTGATGCGCGGCGTCAACGACGGCGACGCACCGGCTCTGCTCCGCTTCGCCGTGGACCACGGCTACCAACTGCGGATCATCGAGCAGATGCCACTGGACGCCCAGCACGGTTGGGACCGCAACTCGATGGTCACCGCCGAGGAGATCCTGACGTCCCTGCGTACCCACTTCGACCTCAGCCCTGACCCGACCGAACGCGGCGCGGCACCGGCGGAGACCTGGCTGGTCAACGGTGGCCCGGCCCGGGTCGGGGTGATCGCCAGCGTCACCCGACCCTTCTGCGGCGACTGCGACCGCACCCGGCTGACCGCCGACGGCCAGGTCCGCGCCTGCCTCTTCGCCACCGAGGAGTCCGACCTGCGTGCCGCGCTGCGCGGCGGGGCGGACGACGACGAGCTGGCGCGACGCTGGCGCACCGCCATGTGGGGCAAGCGCGCCGGACACGGCATCGACGACCCCACCTTCCTCCAGCCGACCCGCCCGATGTCGGCGATCGGCGGCTGAGTCGTGGACCCGACGCCGCTGACCATCCGCTATTTCGCGGGCGCGCGCGCCGCCGCCGGCCGCGCCGAGGAGGTCACCCCCGCCGGCCGGTCACTCGACGACCTCACCGTCGAGCTGGCCCAGCGGCACGGCGACCAACTCGCCGCCGTACTGCGAGTGGCGAGTTTCCTCGTGGACGGTGTGACCTGTCATGATCGTCAGGCACCCCTGCCGGGCGGGGCCACGATCGATGTCCTGCCCCCGTTCGCGGGCGGCTGATGGAGGCGCACAGATAATGGCGGTTGTGGGTTTCGTAGCCGTCCTGGCGCTGATCACCGGTCTCATCCATCTCTACCTGTGGCAGCGGCTGGTTCGGGACACCACCACGCCGGGCCGCTGGCGGCGGATCGGCGGGATAGCCGCCCTGGTGCTGGCGCTGCTCGTGCCGATCACCCTCGCCGGGACCCAGGCCGGGCTCTACTGGCTGGCCTGGCCGGGCTACCTGTGGCTCGCGCTGATGTTCTACCTGCTGGTCCTGCTCGTCGTGCTGGAAGTGCCGATGCTGGTCACCCGGCTGGTGCTGCGCCGCCGGGTGATCGCCGCCGAGCCGACCACCGCCGCGCCCGAGCCGGTCCTGGTCGGGGCCGCCGGGCCGACCGAGCCGCCGGCCGTCGGCGCCGTCGCGGCACCGGACCACGACCCGGCCCGCCGGCTGCTGCTGGCCCGCGGGGCCGCCATCTTCGCCGGCCTCACCGCCACCGGCCTCACGGGGTACGGAGTACGCACCGCGCTCGGCCCGCCCCAGCTGGACCGGGTGCGGATTCCGCTCGCAAAGCTCCCGCGCAGCATGGACGGCCTGCGCATCGCGACCGTCTCCGACATCCACCTCGGCCCGCTGCGCGGCCGTGCGCACACCGAGCGGATCGTCGCCGCGATCAACCGGCTCGACGCCGACCTGGTGGCGGTCGTCGGTGACCTGGTCGACGGCTCGGTCGCCGAGTTGGGCTCGGCCGCCGCGCCGCTTCGCGACCTGCGCTCCCGCTACGGCAGCTTCTTCGTCACCGGCAACCACGAGTACTACTCGGGGGTGGAGGAGTGGGTCCAGGAGGTGGACCGGCTCGGCCTGCGGGTGCTGCAGAACAAGCGGCAGGAGATCCAGGCCCGGGGCGGCGTGCTCGATCTGGCCGGCGTGAACGACCTGTCCGGCACGGGCACCGGCCTCGCAGCCGGGCCGGACTTCGCCGCCGCGCTCGCCGACCGTGACACGAGCCGGCCGGTGATCCTGCTCGCGCACCAGCCGTTGGCGGCGGTGGAGGCGGCCACGTACGGCGTCGACCTGCAACTGTCCGGGCACACCCACGGCGGGCAGATGGTGCCGTTCAACCTGGCCGTCCGACTCGAACAGCCGGTGGTCAGCGGGCTGGGCGAGGTCGACGGCACCAAGGTCTACGTGACCAACGGCGCCGGTTTCTGGGGTCCGCCGGTCCGGGTCGGGGCCGAACCGCAGATCACCCTCGTCGAGCTGCGCTCGGCATAGCGGACGTCACGTCCGCGCGTGGCGGCAGGCGGCCGGCGCAGCGGGCGTGACAGGATGCGGCGTGCCCCCGTTCAGCGCCGTACCCCCCGGTGGCCTACCGCCATTCGTCGCGGACCTGCACATCCACTCGAAGTACTCGCGCGCGTGCAGCCGCGACCTCACCCTGCCGAACCTCGCCTGGTGGGCCCGGCGTAAGGGCATCGCCCTGCTCGGCACCGGAGACTTCACCCACCCCGCCTGGTACGACCACCTGCGGGAGACACTGCGCCCGGCCGAACCGGGGCTCTACCGGCTCGACCCGGAGGCGGAGCGGGACATCGCCCGCCGACTGCCGCCTCGACTCGCCAGCACGGCGGAGGCGAACCCGGTCCGGTTCATGCTGAGCGTGGAGATCTCCACCATCTACAAGCGGGACGACCGGACCCGCAAGGTGCATCATCTGATCTACCTGCCCGACCTGGATGCGGTGGCCCGGTTCAACGCCGCGCTCGGCCGGATCGGCAACCTCGGCTCCGACGGTCGGCCGATCCTCGGCCTGGACTCCCGGGACCTGCTGGAGATCACCCTCGAGGCGAGCCCGGACGGCTACCTGGTCCCGGCGCACATCTGGACGCCGTGGTTCTCCGCGCTGGGCTCGAAGTCCGGCTTCGACGCGATCGCCGACTGCTACGCCGACCTGGCCGAGCACATCTTCGCCGTGGAGACCGGTCTCTCCTCCGACCCGGCGATGAACTGGCGGGTCGGCAGCCTCGACCGGTACCAGTTGGTCTCCAACTCGGACGCGCACTCCCCGCCGGCCCTGGGCCGCGAGGCGACCGTGCTGACCGCCGAGCGGGACTACTTCGCCGTCCGGGAGGCGCTGCGGACCGGCGACGGTCTGGCCGGCACCATCGAGTTCTTCCCGGAGGAAGGCAAGTACCACGCGGACGGGCACCGGCTGTGCGGGGTCACCTGGTCCCCGGAGCGGACCAGGGCCGCCGGCGGACGCTGCCCCGAGTGTGGCAAGCCGCTCACCGTGGGCGTCCTCAGCCGGGTCGAGGAGTTGGCCGACCGCGCGGAGGGGCACCGGCCGGCGCACGCTCGGGAGGTCACCCACCTGGTGCAGTTGGCCGAGATCCTCGGCGAGATCAACAAGGTGGGCGCCCGGTCGAAGAAGGTCGAGGGACGGCTCAACGAGTTGCTCGCCGCGCTCGGCCCCGAGCTGGAGATCCTGACCACGACACCGTTGACCGACATCGCGCAGGCCGGCGGTGAGCTGCTCGCGGAGGGCATCGGGCGGCTGCGGCGCGGCGACGTGCGCCGGGTGCCGGGCTACGACGGCGAGTACGGAGTGATCACCCTCTTCGACCCGGCGGAGCTGAGTGTCCGTGCCGACACAGCCCAGGAGACGCTGTTCGACGTACCGGTGCCGGCGCAGCGGCGACCCGCGGAGCCGGCGGCGAAGGTGAAGCGCCCTGCGGCGACGAAGGCGGAGCCGAAGCGCAAGACCGCCCCAGCACCCGCCCCGCCGATCGCGTCACCGCCGTCACCGCACGAGCCGTTCGAGCCGATGCTCGCGGGCATGGAGGAGGTCGGCACCGGCCTGCTGGACCGGCTGGACGCGATGCAGCGGGTGGCCGCCTCCGCGCCCGGCGGCCCGCTGCTCATCGTGGCCGGCCCGGGCACCGGCAAGACCCGGACGCTGACCCACCGGATCGCGTACCTCTGCGCGGAGCTGAACGTCTTTCCCGAGCACTGCCTGGCCATCACCTTCACCCGCCGGGCCGCCGAGGAGCTGCGGCACCGCCTCGACGGTCTGCTCGGCCCGGTCGCCGAGGACGTCACCGTGGGCACCTTCCACGCGCTGGGGCTGACCATCCTGCGCGAGAACGCCGACGCGGCGGGCCTGCCGGCGGCCTTCCGGATCGCCGACGACGCCGAGCGGGCGGCGGCCCGGTCGGAGGCCGGCGACGACCCCGCGAGCTACGTCGCACTGCTGCGCAAACAGGACCTGGTCGACCTGGACGAGCTGGTGAGCCTGCCGGTGGAGCTGCTACGGGCCGACCGGGAGCTGGTCGGGCGGTACCGGGACCGCTGGCGGTGGATCTTCGTCGACGAGTACCAGGACGTTGACGCCGTGCAGTACGAGCTGCTGCGGCTGCTCAGCCCCGCCGACGGCAACCTCTGCGCGATCGGCGACCCGGACCAGGCGATCTACTCGTTCCGGGGCGCCGACGTCGGCTACTTCCTGCGCTTCTCCCAGGACTTCACCGACGCCCGGTTGGTCCGGCTCAACCGCAACTACCGCTCCTCGGCACCGATCCTGGCCGCTGCGGTGCAGGCCATCGCGCCGTCCTCGCTGGTCCGTGGCCGACGGCTGGACCCGGCCCGGCTCGACCCGGAGGCGCCACTGGTCGGCCGCTACCCTGCGGCGTCCGTCGCCGAGGAGGCCGACTTCGTGGTCCGTACCGTCGACGATCTGGTCGGCGGACTGTCCCACCGGTCGCTGGACTCGGGTCGGATCGACGGTCGGTCCACCTCCCTGTCGTTCTCCGACATCGCTGTGCTGTACCGCACCGACGCGCAGGCCGCGCCGATCGTGGACGCGCTGACCCGGGCCAACATTCCGGTACAGAAGCGCTCACACGACCGGCTGCGGGACCGGCCCGGGGTGGCGGCCATCGCCCGCGAACTGCGGCACGCCGACGGATTGGCGGGCTCGTTGGCCGCCCGGGTCCGGCTGGCCGGCCAGGTCGTGGCCGAGCGGTTCGCCGTGCCCACCCTGGACGGCGCCGTCGCGGGCCGTCCCGAGGACGTCCGCTCCGCGGTGGACCTGCTGACCCCGCTGGCCCGACGCTGCGGCGACGACCTGGAGACGTTCCTGTCGCAGCTGGCAACCGGCGCGGAGGTCGACGCGCTCGACCCGCGCGCGGAGGCGGTCACGCTGCTCACCCTGCATGCCGCGAAGGGCCTGGAGTTCCCGGTGGTCTTCCTGGTCGGCGCTGAGGACGGGCTGCTGCCGCTGCGCTGGCCGGGCTCGACGCCCGACGAGGACGCGGTGGCCGAGGAGCGGCGGCTCTTCTTCGTCGGCCTGACCCGGGCCCAGGACCGCCTGTACGTCAGCCACGCCGCCCGCCGCACCCGGCACGGCGCGGAACGCGACTGCGCACCGTCACCGTTCCTCGGCGTCATCGACCCCGGCTTGTTCGAGCGGTTCGGCGAGACCGAGCCCCGACGTCCCAAAGACCGTCAGCTCCGCCTCATCTGACAATCCCCGCTCCCCTTTCCCGACTGCCAGCGACAACCGGCCGGGTAGGAACGGAGCGATGAGCGTGATACCTCAGAGTCATATTTATACCTCTGAGGTATCGCGCTTCTTCATGCGAGCGCCGGCAACGGCGCACCCACAGTGAGATCGCCGGGCCGGGCTGCGCGCGGGCCGGCGCAGGCTGGCGGGACCGTCAGCGGTCGGTCGGCGGGTCAGCCGAGGAGGACTGCGAGCCAGGCGCCCGCGAGCAGGGCTGGCCCGAGTGGCAGCAGGGTGTCCCGGCGCACCCGCCGGGCGGCGAGCAGGCCGAGCACCACGCCGCCGTGCAGCAGGTGTGGCAGGAGCAGGCCGGCCAGCAGTGCGTCTCGGCCGAGCCAGCCGAGCGGCAGGCCGAGGACGGCGGCGAGCTTCACGTCTCCGAAGCCCAACCGTGAGCCGGGCAGCAGGGCGAGCAGCAGGTGCGCCGCGCCGGCGACCGCCGCACCAGCCAGCGCGCCGAGCAGCCGGCCGGGGGTGCCGGCGAGCAGCGCCGTACCGGTCAGACCGCCGAGGGCCAGCAATCCGGCGGCGAGGACCAGCGGATCGGGCAGCCGCAGGCAGGCCAGGTCGATCCCGGCCAGCACCAGTCCCACGGCCGCCACCGCGAGGAAGACCGGTAGCGCCGGGTCGTCACCCCGTGCCACGGCGAGCCCTGCGAACACCACGGCCGCCACCACCGGGCTGAGCCACGCCCACCCGCCGGGCCGCGGCTCAAGACCGGCCCTCGTCAGCTCCGGCGGGGTGGTGAAGCGCCGGGCCAGCGAGGGTACGACGAGGCCAACCAGCGCGCCGACCAGCGCGACCGGCACCAGCGCTGCGGCCGACATGGGCCGGACGTTACCGGCGGTCGCCCACCCGTACCGCCCCCGATCGCGGTGCTGCGCCCGACCGGCGGGGACGTTCGGTGGTCACCACCAGGGCCACCCCGGCGACGATGACCGCACCGCCGAGCAGCACCTGCGGAGTGATCGGCTCGGCCACCAGTAGCGCGCCGAGCGCCACCGCGACGGCCGGGTTGACGTAGGCGTACGTCGAGACCAGCGAGAGGGGCGCGTTGTGCAGCAGCCAGACGTACGCGGTGAAGGCCACCAGCGAGCCGGCCACCATGAGGTAGGCCAGCGCGAGCCAGGACCGGGTGCTGACCTCTGCCGGGTGGAAGTCGCGCAGCTCGCCCCGGCCGGCGGCGACCACGGCCAGCACCAGCGCGCCAGCGATCATCTCGTACACCGTGGCGACGAACGGGTCGGCGGGCATCCGGATCCGTCCGGACAGGAACGACCCAACCGACCAGGAGGTGGCCGCCGCGACCACGGTCAACGCCCCGACCAGCGGCACCGCGTCCGCGCTTCCGGCGGGCAGCACCAGCAGGACCAGACCGACGAAGCCCAGGGTGACCCCGGCGAACGTCCAGATCGGGGGGCGGTCCCCGGTGGCGGAGCGCAGCAGCACCACCAGCAGCGGCACGGTAGCCACCAGCAGTGCGGCGATCCCGGACGGTACCGCCACTCCCGGCGGCCCGGACTCGGCGAGCACCACCAGGCCGTTGCCACCGGCGAGCAGGAGCACTCCGACCAGCGCGGCGGAGCCTAGTTGCCGGCGGTCTACCCGCAGCGCGCTCGGTCCTCGGCGCAGTCGCAGCACCGCCGCCAGCACCAGGCCGGCGGCGGCGAACCGCAGCGCGGCCGACGTCAGCGGGGGCAGCGACTCCACGGCGATCCGGATGCCGAGATAGGTGGAGCCCCAGAGTAGGTAGACCACGATCAACGCGGTCCAGATCAGGGTCGGTGCGGCGTCGGTGCGACGGCCGGCCAGGCCGGCGGCACTCGGTGGAGATGAGGTCATCGGTGGACCACGCTACGGTGACCTCGGAGTCGGCGTCTTGCTTTGGTGGCCGGCCTCACCACTCGTGCAGGAGGGCGGCATGACGAACTACGGACCACCGGGTGGCGGCGTCCCGGGACCGTGGCGTGGGCAACGACCCGACGAGACATCGGGGCGGCCCGTTCAGCAGCCCTACCCGCCTGCACAGCAGCCGTACCCGCCGGTGCCCGAGACCTACCCGCCGTCGGTTCAGGCCTACCCTCCGGGAGTCCAGGGACGGCCCGGGTCATATGGCGACGGGTCCTACGGCGGTGCACCGGTGGGGCCGTACGGCGGTGGTCCTGGCAGCTCCTACGGTGGTGGGTCCTACCGGCCGACGCAGGCGGCCCCGGCGTACGGCGGGGAGCCGTACCGGCCCAACGGTCCGTACGGCGGAGATCCGTCGCCGACCCCGGGCAGGCGCGGTCGAGGTCCGCTGATCGCGGTGCTGGCCATCGTGCTGCTGCTGGTGGTGGCCGGCGGCGGTGCGTTCTGGTTCCTCAGCGGACCGGACGATCCGGCCCCGTCGACCGCACCGACCGGCTCGGCCGTCGCCGCCGAGCCCAGCGCGGACGCCACCGCACCGGCCGAGCCGGCACCGAGCGCCGCAGCGCCGGAGTCGTCGGCCGACCCGCGGTTCGTCAAGGTCGGCCAGTGCGTCCGTAACGATGGTGCGGCCGGCGGCAAGCCCAAGCTGCTGATCAGCGGCTGCGCCCCGAAGTCGTACGAGGTGCTGCACCGGATCGACGGCGCGACCAATGGTGAGCCGGACGCCGAGGCCAAGTGCGCCAAGGTCGAGGGCTACACCAACTGGTACTTCTTCGACAGCGAGCTGGACACCCTCGACTTCGTCCTCTGCCTGAAGCAGCGCTGAGACCACCCACCCCTGGGGATGACATGACGACCTACGGACCATCGGGTTCCGAGCAGCCGGACGACCCGTACCAACGCCCGGCGACCGGCCCCGACGGCTCGCCACCGATTGACCCGACCCGGCCGCAGTGGGGCCCGCCACCGGCCGGCGCGGAGCCGCCAACCGAGCCCATGTGGGGTCAGCCGCCGGCCTCGGGCCCGGGTTACCCGCCGCCCGCCGGTCCGGGCTGGGCGCCACCGCCCAGCTCCGGTGCGGGCTACCCGCCGCCCAGCTCCGGCGCCGGATACCCACCGCCACCCGGGCCGTTCCCGCCGGCCGGGCCGACACCGGGCCAGCCGGCGGCGCCGTGGGGCCAGCCCGCACCCGGTGGGTACGGGATGCCGCCCGCCGCGCCAGCGAAGAAGACCGGCGGGAAGGTCGCCCTGATCATCGCGCTGGTGGTGCTGCTCCTGCTCTGCCCGTGCCTCGGCCTGGCCGGTTGGGCGGTCTGGAAGGCCGCCGACGCCGACAGCAACGGCGCGCCCGCACCGTCGGCGAGCGCGCGGGCCGTACCGCCGGCCCTGCCCAGCGACGCGCCGACGCCGGCAGCGCCGAGCCCGAGCGAGGTTGAGTTCGCCAAGGGCGACTGCGTGGTCAACGAAGGCACCGAGGACGACGCGGAGCTGCGCAAGGTGCCGTGCGGCCCGAACACCTACCAGGTGCTGCTGCGGATTCCGGCGACGAGCGACGGCGACCGGTGCGAGACGCTCGCGCCGCAGGCCACCGCGAACTACGTGCACGACAACTCGGTCGACCTGTTCGACTACGTGCTCTGTCTGAAGAAGCGGTAGCCGGTAGCCAAAACTAGGGCAGTCTAGCGTGGACGCTAGACAGCCCTAGTTTCTTGTCGACGGCCCCGACACGCCGGTAGCCCCATCTATCCATGTCTAGCCTCGCCGCTAGATGGCCCGATACTGTGCGATGCGTGGATCCGGTCCGCAACCCGTACGCACCGGGCGCCGGCCAGCGCCCGCCCGAACTCGCCGGGCGGGGGCGGGAGCTGGACGTCTTCGACATCGTGCTGGAGCGCATCGCCCGGGGCCGCCCCGAACGCAGCCTCATGCTCACCGGGCTGCGCGGCGTCGGCAAGACCGTCCTGCTCAACACCCTCCGGTCGCAGGCGATCAACCGACTGTGGGGCAGCGGCAAGATCGAGGCACGGCCGGACCAGTCGCTGCGTCGCCCGGTTGCCGCCGCGCTGCACATGGCGGTCCGGGAGCTCGCCCCCCGACACCGCGCGCCCGACCGGATCGACGCCTTCCTCGGGGTCCTCAAGGCGTTCGCCCAGCGGTCCGCCCCGACCGGCCGTGCCGGTGCCGCCCCGAAGCTGCGCGACCGGTGGCAGCCCGGGATCGACGTGCCAGCGGCCAGCGGTCGAGCCGACTCCGGCGACATCGAGATCGACCTGGTCGAGCTGCTCACTGACGCCGCCGCCGTGGCCAGCGACGTGGGCACCGGCATCGCCGTCTTCATCGACGAGATGCAGGACCTCGGCCCGGAGGACGTGTCGGCGCTCTGCGCCGCCTGCCACGAGCTGTCCCAGCTCGGCGCGCCACTGATCGTCGTCGGCGCCGGCCTGCCGCACCTGCCAGCCGTGCTCAGTGCCGCGAAGTCGTACTCCGAGCGGCTGTTCCGCTACCAGCGCATCGACCGGCTCGACCGGATCGCCGCCGACCAGGCGCTCTGCGCGCCGGCCGAGCGCGAGGAGGTGGAGTACGAGCAGAAGGCGCTCGACCTGCTCTACGAGAAGTCCGGTGGCTACCCCTACTTCGTCCAGGCGTACGGGAAGGCGACCTGGGACCATGCTCCGCGCTCGCCGATCACGGCGGCCGACGTCCGGGTCGCCGCACCGGAAGCGGAAGCCGAGCTGGCGGTCGGCTTCTTCGGCTCCCGGTTCGAGCGGGCCACCCCCGCCGAGCGTGAGTACATGCGGGCGATGGCCACGCTGTCTCTGGTGGAGGGCGAGTCCGGGGGCGTGGTCCGCGACGACATGGACGCCGCGGTACCCACCGCCGAGATCGCCCGGGCACTCGGCCGCAAGCCGGCCAGCCTCTCCCCGGCTCGGGACGCGCTGATCAAGAAGGGGCTGATCTACTCCGGTGAGCGGGGCACGGTGGCCTTCACCGTCCCGCACTTCGGCCGGTACCTGCGCACCCAGCCGGTCTGACCCGGCCCCCCGGGAATCGCGAGGCCGGCGCCGTCAGACCTGCGACCAGGGCGCCGGAAAGATCACCTCGCCGCGCGGTGGTGGCCCCTCCTCGCTGGTGGACGGCGGCAACACGAGCGCCTGCCAGGGCTCACCGAGACCGGCCCACGGGCTAGTCAGCCCCAGCTCGCTGGCCGCGACGAAGCCGAACCGGCGGTAGAAGGCCGGGTCACCGAGGACCACGACCAGGCGCTCGCCCAGCTCGGTGGCAGCGTCGAGAGCGGCCTGCACCACCGCCGTGCCGTGCCCGACCCGCTGTCGGTGCGGCGCGACGGCCACCGGGCCGAGCGCCAGGGCTGGGGCGTCGGCGCCCCGATCCGGTCGGACCCGCACCCGGCTGAGCAGGGCGTACCCGACCACCTCGCCGCCGTACTCGGCGACCATGGCCAGCTCCGGCAGCCAGGCCGCGGTGCCCCGCAGCTCGTCGACCAGGCCCACCTCCGGCGGGGTCGCCACGTCCGGCCGGGCGAACGCGGCAGCCAGCGCCCGACGCACCGGGCCGGCGTCGGCCGGATCCTCGGGTCGTAGCCGCAGCGTGGTCACCCGCGCGACGTTACCCGTCACGGCCGGTCCATCAGCGATGGTCGCTCGAATCGGCGTGGCGCATGTGCATGACCACCGATCCGGATCCGGCGGTTGCCGGGGTAGCAAAGGCCGCGACGGGGTATGACTGATCCATGACGCCCGTACGCTCTCTAGCCCGCGCCATGCTGAGCGGCATCTTCGTGGTCAGCGGGTACCGCAACTTCCGCAACCCGGAACGGCTGGCGGCGGCAGCCAAGCCGGTCACCGACAAGGTCACGCCGCTCCTGCAGAAGGCACACCCGAGCATCCCCACCGAGACCGAGACGCTGATCCGGCTCAACGCCTTGGTGCAGGTCAGCGCCGGCCTGATGCTGGCCACCGGGCGATTCAGCCGACCCGCCGCGCTGGTCCTCGCCGGCACGCTGGTGCCGGTGACCATCGCCGGGCATCCCTTCTGGAACAACGACGACCCGGTCGCCCGGAACAACAACCAGGTCCACGTCCTGAAAAACCTCGGCATCTTCGGCGGCCTGCTGCTCGCTGCGGCGGACACCGGCGGCAAGCCGGGTCTGCGTTGGCGGACCGGTCATCGCATCGGCCACTCTCGACGTTCTGTGCAACGCGCCGTCCGCACCGCCCGGCGGGACGCTCGGATCGCCGTCCGATCCGCCTCCACCGCTCGTCGACTCCCCGGCTGACCTGCGTCGATACCCTCTCGCGCCATCCCCACCCCCCGCTAAGGCCGCGAATTACCTGAACCGCCCGGTAGGCGTTAACGCGGTGGAAATGTCAAAAACATGTGTGGGATCGGACACGGTCGCATAACGCGGGAGGCACTGACGTGAGGCGCCGTTCTAGGCTCCGTGCAGGACCTGGACGGGTAGGACGACCTTGGTATGGAGGTGGCCGCGCCATGCCGACGACCGTCGGTAGTCGGGCGGACCGCCTCGCCCCAGTCCGACGCGTGACGCGTGGGATCGATCGCAGGAATGTCGTACGGGGTGCCATCGTGGCCGCCGTCGCCTACGCCGCATGGCTCGCCATCGGTGCGTTCGGGCGGCCGTACAGCTTCTTCGACATGAAGATCTACCACGGTGCCGTCGTGTGGTGGGCGAGCGGTCACGAGCTCTACGAGTTCATCGCGCCCGGCACCACCCTCGGCTTCACCTACCCGCCGTTCGGCGGCCTGGTCATGCTGCCGATGGCACAGTTGCCGATCGGCGCGGCCGGGATGGTCAACGCCCTCGCCAGCATCGCCGCGTTGGCGCTGGTGCTGGCCGGGCTGCTCCGCCCCATCGTGGACCGGCTGGCCTGGCCACTGTGGTTCAGCGTGGCCTTGGCGGTGCCGCTGGCGATAGCCATCGAGCCGGGCCGGGAAACCCTCGGCTACGGCCAGGTCAACATCCTGCTGTTCGCGCTGATCATGGCCGACCTGATCGGGCTGCGTTGGCGCTCCCGCAGGGGCACCCACTACGCCGCGACCGACGGCCCCCTGCTGCGCTTCATCTATGGCGGCGCCTGGGCCGGTGCCGGCATCGGCCTGGCCACCGCAGTCAAGCTCACCCCGGCGCTGTTCATCGGCTACCTGTTGATCACCCGCCAGTGGCGGGTGGCGGCCACCGCGATCGGCACCACGATCGGCGTGACGGTGGGGACCTTCGCGATCGTCGGCGACGAGTCGCGGGCGTACTTCGGCAGCGTGCTCTGGCAGACCGAGCGGGTCGGCGCGGCGGACATGACGCCGAATCAGTCGCTCGCCGGACTGCTTGCCCGGCTGTACGACTCGATCGAGACCCCCGGGCTGCTCTGGCTCTCCTTCTCGGTGCTGATCCTGGCGCTGGGCCTGTCCCGGGCGGCCAGCTCACGCGCCGACGGCGACGAGTTGACCGCGTTCACGCTGGTTGGTCTGACCGCCAACGTGATCAGCCCGATCTCCTGGACGCACCACCTGGTCTGGGTGATCCCAGCGATCATCGTGCTGGGCGACGCCGCGGTGCGCCGCCGAGAGGCGAGCCGGGGGTTGGCGCAGCGCACCGGCCAGGGCCTGACGTTCGGCGGGCTGCCGGGGCTCAACGGGCTCCGGCCGCCGATCTGGTACCCCACGCTGACCGGGCTCCGGCACGGCGTCGCCGCGATCGGGCTCTACCTGCTCTTCCTGATCTCCCCGATCTGGCCGTACGAGCACCAACTGCCGGAGATGTCGCACTACCAGGACGGTCTGTTCGGCGCGCTGATGGAGAACTCGCTCGCGCTCGCGCTGATCGTGCTGGTCGCCGCGCTGCCCTGGCGCCCTGGTGCCGAGCCGGCGTTCTACGGCGATCGGCTCGCCCGGCCCATGGCGGTCAACGGCCGCCGCTGAGCGGTCAGGGGCAGTTGACCCATTCCTCGGTGCCGTCGGCGAAGACCTGCCGCTTCCAGATCGGCAGCCGCGCCTTGACCTCGTCCACGAGCCGGGCGCAGGCCGCGAAGGCCGCTGCGCGGTGCGCGGTGCTCACGGCGGCGACCAGCGCCACGTCACCGATCACCAGTGGACCGACCCGGTGCGAGACCGCCACGGCGTAGACGTCGGGCTCGGCCGCGATCTCGGCCGCTACCTCGCGCAGCACCTGTGCGGCGCTCGGGTGCCCTTCGTACTCCAGGCTCACCACCGGACGGCCGTGGTCGTGGTCGCGGACCACGCCCTGGAAGGAGACCACCGCGCCGGCCCGCCGGTCGGCAACCGCCGCCTCGTGCGTGGCCAGGTCGAGCGGCTGGTCGGTGACCTCGCCGAAGGTGATGGCCGGCGCGGTCACGACGCACGCTCCCCGGGCAGCAACGGCAGTGGCACGATCGGCACCCGGTCGCCCGGCTCGCCGCTGGTGCCCGGCCGGATGACGGCGAACCCGTCGGCGCCGGCCAGCCCGCGCAGCATCGCCGAACCGACGTGCCGCACGGGGTACGCGGTGCCGGCGGCCCGGTCCAGCCGGACCAGGGCCAGGTGGGTGTGGTCGCCACGACCGGGCACCGCCTCGGCCAGCGTGACCTGTGGCAGCACCGGCATCGGGCGACCCTGGAGTCCGGCGAGCAGCGGGGCGACCAGCGACACCAGCGCGACGATGGCGGACTGTGGGTTGCCCGGCAGCCCGGCGACGAACCGGACCCGCCCGTCGTGGCCGGCAAGCCGGGCCAGCAACATCGGGAAACCGGGCCGCACCGCCACTGTGTTGACGACGTAGTCGGCGCCGAGCGCCTCCAGGGTCGGGTGCAGGTGGTCGACGGGACCGTTCATCGTGCCACCGGTGGTGCAGACCAGGTCGGCGTTGGCCAGCGCCGCGCGCAGGGCCGCCACGTGCGCGGGCAGCGTGTCGGCCACCGGGCCGACCACGTCGGACCCACGAACCTGGCAGCCGTACCGGCGCAGCCACGCGGGCACCGCCGGACCCAGCGCGTCCCGGACTCGGCCGGCTGCCGGCGGCCCCGCGGTGAGCAGCTCGTCGCCGAACACCAGCAGCGCGGCGCGCGGCGCCCGCCGGACCAGCAGCGTGTCGTGCCCGCAGGAAGCAGCCAGACCGATCACCGCCGGGTCGACCGGCGTGCCGGCCGGCAAGAGATCCTCGCCGGCGTACGCCTCCTCGCCCGGCTGCCGCCACTCCGGCATTTCCCGGAGGGTGCCGCTGACCAGGCCGTCGGTGGTGGTGGACTCCTCGACGCGCAGCACGGCGGTGGCGCCGTCGGGCACCATCGCACCGGTGGCGATCTCGACTGTCGTGCCGTCCTCGGTGAGCGGCGCGGGGGTGTTGCCGGCCAGCACCCGGCCGACGACGCGCCACGGGCCGGCGCCGCGCACCGCCCAGCCGTCCACGCTGGAAGTGGGGAAGGCCGGCAGGTCGGTGCGGGTGGTCAGCGGCTCGGCCAGGGTCAGCCCGTCGGCGTCGACCAGTGGCCGGGCGACGGCGGGAAGCGCGGCGGCCAGGCCGACCGCGTACACCCGGGACCGCGCCTCCTCCCACCCGGCCGGCAGGGGCGCGGCGACCCGGTCCGCTGTTGGTGCGGTTTCCGTGCTCACCGGCCGAGCCTATCGGGATGGACCGACACCCGCCGGGCCTGGCCGCGGACCGGTCAGTGGTCTCCGCCGCGAAGTTGGTCGACGGTGTGCCCGAGGATCGGCCCGAGCACGGCCAGCCCGTCCCGGGCGCCACCGGTCGAGCCGGGCAGGTTGACCACCAACATCCGGCCGGCCACCCCGGCCAGACCGCGGGAAAGCACCGAGGTGGGCACCCGGTCGCGGCTGTACGCACGGATCGCCTCGGCGATGCCGGGAATCTCGTAATCCAGCAGTGCCCGGGTCACGTCCGGTGTCCGGTCCGACGGGGTGACCCCGGTGCCACCGCTGGTCAGCACCACATCGACGCCATCGGCGAGGGCGTCCTCCAGGGCCGTGCGGACCGGCTCACCGTCAGGCACCACCACCGGCTCGTCGACCTGGCAGCCCAGCTCGAGGAGACCGGCGACGAGCAGCGGGCCGCTCGTGTCGGCGTAGACGCCGGCCGCGGCCCGGTTGGACGCGACGATCACCCGCGCCCGGATCACGGCCGGTCCTCCGGTCGGACCCACTCGCCGGTCTTGCCGCCCTCCTTGCGCAGCACCCGGACCGCCTCCACCGAGGCCGCCGGGTCGACCGCCTTGACCATGTCGACCAGGGCGAGACCGGCGACCGCGACCGCGGTGAGCGCCTCCATCTCCACTCCCGTCCGGTCCGCCGTGCGGGCGGTGGCGGTGATCTCCACGGTGTCGGCGGTCAACTGCAGGTCGACGGTGACGCCGTGCAGGGCGATCGGGTGGCAGAGCGGGATCAGCTCCGGCGTGCGCTTGGCGCCCATGATCCCGGCCAGCCGGCCGACCGCCAGCGCGTCGCCCTTGGGCAACCCGTCGCGGTGCAGCAGGTCGACGACCTCGGGCGTGGTCCGCAGTCGGCCCGCCGCGACGGCCAGCCGGCCGGTCACCGCCTTGGCGGAGACGTCGACCATGCGGGCCGCGCCAGCGCGGTCGATGTGGCTGAGCTGCGCGGGTTCGGTCACGGTCGTGAGCCTATGATGTGCACGGCCGGGACGCGATCCTCCACCCGCCGCGTCTCCGCCAGCAAGCTCGACAACACGTCCTCCCGACCGACGAAGTCGGTCACCGCTCGGGGGAGATGATCCACCGGGTCGGGTCGCCGTGATCCGTGGGGCATCGGGACACCCGCCGGAGCGGGTGCGCTCGGGGCGGAGAGCTCACCCCGGGCAGCCGGCTGGGATACGGAGCTGTTCGCCGGGTGCCGAGGCAGAGCGGCCGTGACGATCGTGCGGTAGAGACTTTGCATGTCGGTCCCCGGGTCGACTCCGAGTTCCGCCGCCAGCCTCGTCCGGATCTCGTCGTAGACGATGAGCGCTCCTGCATGATCGCCCGCTCGTAGAGCGCCCGCATAAGGAGGACGTACGCCGGCTCCCGCAGAGGGTGACGCACGACGACCTCTCGCAGCATCGGGATCGCCAGGTCGTCCCGTCCCGACCTCAGCTGTACGTCGGCGAGGAGTTCCACGGCCAACAACCGCTCCTCTTCGGCGGCCACGGTGCGCGCGGTGAGCACGGGCCCGAGCGGGATGCCGGCGAGCATCGGCCCCTGCCACCGCGCCACGGCACGCCCCAGCAGTTCCAGGGCGCGGTCCGGACGGCCGACCGTCAGGGCTTCCCGACCTGCGCGGCGTTCCATCTCGAAACGGAATACGTCGATCAGATCCGGCCTCAGGACGAGTCGGTAACCCGTTTGCTGCCGGACGATGACTCCCCGGCCGGACTCGAAACTCTCGAACGTCCGGCGCAGATTGGCGGCGTAGGTACGGACATTCGCAACAGCAGAAGGCGGCGGGCCGGCGGGCCACAACTCGTCGACCAGGTCGTTCAGCACCAGTTGACCAGGCTGGACTGCGAGCATCGCAAAAACGGCCTGCTGTTTGGGTGTACCAAGGTGCACCTTGCGCGCGGGCACTTGCACCGAGAGGCCGCCCAGAAGTTGAATCTCCACTCGCCCCCCTGCTCCAGCGGAGTATTCAGTCGCTCACGCGACGAAGCTTACGGGCACCGAACGTAACGGGCCGATGCCAACCTGACGGGAACGTTCATCGATGGCAAACGACCCAGCCTGGCCAGCGCGCCGCAGGATGCCTACTGCAGGTTGCGGCTTTCGTACCCCAGCGCAGGCTGCAGGGGTACGCCTAGTTCCGGCCGGGCCATTGATTGCGCCTGCCCCGGCATTCCAGACGAGCACCACGCCCAACAGGTTGTTACCTCTGGCCGAACACCAGATGCTGCAACAGGGGGAAGCCGTCAGACTGGGGAGAATACGCAGACACAACCCATCGGATTCCAACCTACGGCGGTGAGCAACGGCTCCTGATGGAAGTGTGAACCTCAACGGTGCGCTCAGGAGTGCGGACAGAACGTTACAAACCGTCTCCCAGTTGGCTAATGTTGCGCATAGAGACATATGACAGCCTGTACCGGGTTATATCTCCACTAGGCTATCCCCGTCAGCAAGTCGGTGCATTAATGGCGAATCCCTGAGTCGCTACTAATGCCTGAATGCTCGGGAGGTAGTCATGCGCGGCAACGAGTGGATGTGACAACGAGCGGGCCTGCCGCTGGCCCTTCGTCGTGCGCTACGGTGCCAGGAGCGAACCGGGCACCCTCGGGAGCGGCATGCCTTCCCAAGCGCAACACGACCAAGAAGATCATCGACGACTGACTCTGATCATTGGCGTCATCGTCGTTACGGCTGCGGCGGTCTGTGCGCTGTCCCTGGTGGGAGCTTTCTCCGATCCACCGGCAACCGTTAACGAAGTCGCCACCGTCGTAGCACTCATCTCCATGATCGCCGTTGCCACCATGGTCAAGGCAAGGGTGAGAATCCGATCGACCACACACTCGATCACCTGGAATGAGGCGGCGATCGTCGTCGGGGTGGCAGTCGCTCCGGCGTCCTGGGTCGTGCTGTGCACGGCAGCTGGGGTGGCAGTGGCTTTCGCGGTCCTGCGTCTACCGACGATCAAAATGGCGTTCAGCATCGGGAAGAACGCCCTCGTCGCCGCCGGTGCCGGGCTGACCCTCGTGGCGCTGGACTGGGCATGGCCCCCCTCGAGACTCATCGACCTTGTCGGCCCGGTAGCCCTCGCATACCTGACCGCCACACTGCTCGACGAGATCATCGCGATCCCGGTCATCGCGATAGCGTCCGGTAGCAGCGTTCGTCAGCAGTTCCGGGCCAACTGGGACCTGCGGGGCGTCGGTTCGGCGCTGCGGTTCCTCGTCGCCGTCTGCACCCTGCTCCTCCTTCGGGCGGACCCACGACTCCTGGTGGCCGTTCCGCCGCTCGTGCTCAGCCTGCACCTGGCCTACTCCACGAGAATCCGTTCCAGGACCGAGCAGCAGGCGTGGCAGCGCCTCGCCCGCACCACCGACGCGCTCAACGTGGTCGACCTCGACAACGTTCTCACCACCGCCGTCACCCAGGCCGCCGAGCTGTTCTCCGCCGACGAGGTCGAGATCGAGCTGCGCGACGGCGGCCGCACCGTACGCGGCGGCACCGGCGGCATCACCTTCGACGGCCCGAGCGGCACCCCCACCGACGTGGACGGCACCATCGTCCCCACGCCGCTGGAGGGGCACGACCGCTCAGCCGACGTCGGCGTGCTGCGGCTGCGCTTCCGTGGCCCGGTGCAGCTCTCCGAGCGGGAGCAGTACACCCTGCGGACCTTCGCCTCCGCGCTCTGTACGGCGGTTCGCAACGCCCAGGCGTACGCCGAGCTGGCCCGGGTTGCCGACGAACACGCGTACGCGGCCGCGCACGACGCGCTGACCGGCCTGGCCAACCGGCGGCATCTGCTCGACCAGGGCACCGAGCATTTGAGCGCCCGGCACGCCGACGGTGTGACCGCGCTCGTGCTGATCGACCTCAACCACTTCAAGGAGGTCAACGACACGCTCGGGCACGCCGCCGGCGACCAGGTGCTGGTGCAGGTCGCCGAACGGCTGCGGGGCGCCGCCCAGGGTGGCGACCTGGTGGCCCGCCTCGGCGGCGACGAGTTCGCCGTCCTCCTGCGCGGGCTGCCGGCCCCGGCGGTGGCCGCGCACCGGGCCGAGGCGCTGCTCGCCACGTTGCACGAGCCGTTCGAGCTGGACGGCATGCGGATCAGCGTCGAGGCCAGCGGCGGGATCTCCGCCGCCCCGGCCAGCGGCGGCATGGCCGAGCTACTGCGCCGCGCCGACGTGGCGATGTACCAGGCGAAGCGGGCCGGGCAACGGATCTCCACGTACGCCCCCACCCGGGACACGGCCGACCTGGGCCGCCTCACCCTCGGCGGTGACCTGCCGCGGGCGGTCGCCGACCACGAGTTCGTCGTCAACTTCCAACCGATCGTCGACCTGGGCACCGGCGAGGTGACCAGCGTTGAGGCGCTGGCCCGCTGGCACCACCCCACCCACGGCATGATCGATCCGCTGCGTTTCCTGGAGGCGGTGGAGCGCTCGGGTCTGCTACCGGCCTTCGCCGAGGCGATCCTCGACCAGGCACTGATCGCGGCGGCCAGCTGGCGCGACGCTGGCTTCGATGTGCCGGTCGCGGTCAACGTGTCCCCGCGCAGCCTCCTCGACGCGCGGTTCCCCGGCTCGGTGCTGGCCCGCCTGCGCGCCCACGACCTGCCGCCGGACCGGCTGGTGCTGGAGTTGACCGAGACGTTGACGCTCAGCCAGCTCGACGTGGTCGACCGGGTGCTGAGCCGGCTGCGCGAAGAGGGCGTCCGGCTGGCGCTGGACGACTTCGGCACCGGCTACTCCTCACTCTCCCTGCTCTCCCGGATCCCCGTGCATGAGCTGAAGATCGATCGAAGCTTCGTGACGACGATGGAGAGCTCGGCGGAGGCCGCCGCCGTCATCCGCTCCACCCTCGACCTGGGCCGCAGCCTCGACCTCGACGTGGTGGCCGAGGGGGTGGAGAGCGAGCCGCAGCGGCGGGCCCTCTGGGAGCTGGGCTGTGCCGCTGGCCAGGGGCACCTGTTCGCCCGGCCGATGCCGGCCGGCACCCTGCTCGCCGCATTGCAGCGCGGCTCGGGTGGACGCCCGGGCACCCTCGCACCGCCCCTGCACGACGCCGGCGCGGTGATCCGACTGAGCCAGACCCGCCGCCAGAACGGCCGCGGCCGACCCGACCGCGTTCCGCACCTCCCCGCCTGACCCGACGGCCGGCCAGGGTGGTCTGCCAGACTGGCGCGCGTGATCGCCGACGCCCCGACCGCCCTCCGTCGTCACTGGCGCAGGGTCGACTCCGCCGCCGACGGTCTCGCTCTCGACCTTGGCCTTTACGCCGTCTCGGCCGGCTTCGCCGCGATCACCGCGGCCACCTCGACGCTGCTGCCGCACCGCGCCTGGGGCGGGGTCGCCGCTGTGGGTTACCTGGTCGCGGCGGTGGCGGTGGGCGTTCAACTCCTGCTGCGCCGGCGCACCCCTGCCTCCCGGCTGGTAGGTCTGCCGGCCCGCTGGGCGGTCACCGGGTTCGCCTGGGTGAGCGCTGCGCTGCTGCCTCTGCTGTGGCAGAGCATCGAGCGGGCCACCGGACGCACTGACCGGGCGCAGGAGGAGGTGCTGGTCGTGGAGCAGGCTGGCAACCGCCTGCTGGAGCACGGCACCCCCTACCTCGGACCCGACTCGATAGCCGCCCTACCGCCCGGCGAGCAACTGCTCGGCTACACCCCGTACCAGCCGGGCATGGCGATGTTCGGCCTGCCCAGGGCCCTGGTCGACACCTGGTGGACCGACGCCCGGGTCTGGTTCGCGGTGGGCACCGCGCTGGCGCTCGCCCTGGCGGTTGCCGCACTGCGCGCCGCGCCAACCACCGCCCGCCGGGCACAACCGGCCACCTCCGCCGACACGGCTCACCGGCGGGATGCCGCGCTGCTGCGAGGTGTGCAGGCCGCCACCGTCCTGCCGATCTGCGCACTCACCCTCGCCACCGGCGGCGACGACCTGCCCGTACTCGCGCTCTGCCTGCTGGCCCTCGCGCTCGCCGCCGCTGACCGCCCCGGCCGGGCCGGCCTCGCGGTCGGCCTGGCCGGCGCGCTGAAGCTGTTCGCCTGGCCGGTCGCCCTGGTCCTGATCGTCTGGGGGCTGACCCGGCGGGCCGGCACCCGGGTCGCCGCCGGCGCGATCGGGCTGCCCGTCGCGGCGCTGATCCCCGCCCTCCTGGTCGACCACGACGCGCTGACCGAGAACGTGCTGCGCTTCCCGCTCGGCCACGGCCTGGTCACCAGCCCCGCGCAGTCCCCGTTCCCCGGTTACCTGATCGCCACCGGGCTGCCCGCCGGCCGGCTGATCGCCGCCGCGCTGCTGGTCGCGGCCGGCCTGGCCATCGCCGTCCGGCTCGCCCGCCGTCCGCCCCGCACCGCCGTCGCCACAGCGCTGATCTGCGGGTACGGACTGCTCGTCGCGATCGCCCTGATGCCCACGACCCGGTTCGGCTACCTGCTGTACCCGCTGGCCCTGCTCACCTGGGCGCCCGCCCTGCACCGCGAGCCCGACGCGGCCACCGTCCCGCTGCCCGGTGAACTGTCCGGTCGGACCACTTCGGCGTAACTGCCGGGCAGAACGACGCGGCAGGGCGTAGACCTGAAGGCATGACCACCTACCGCGACCGGGCCGAGGCGGGCCGGGTGCTCGCCGAGCGGCTCACCGCACTGATCGGCGAACCGGACGTCGTCGTCCTCGGTCTGGTCCGCGGCGGCGTACCGGTGGCCCGGGTCGTCGCCGAACGGCTCGGCGCGCCCCTGGACGTGCTGGTGGTCCGCAAACTCGGCATGCCGTGGGCCCGGGAGGTCGCGTTCGGTGCGCTCGGCCCGGGCGGCGTGCAGGTGCTCAACGACGCGGTGGCCGGCCGGCTCAGCAGCGAGGACATCGCCGAGGTCAGTCAGCGGGAACAGGCCGAGTTGGAGCGCCGGGAGCGGCTCTATCGGGGCGGTCGCCCACCGCTGGACCTCACCGGACGGATCGCGGTGATCGTCGACGACGGGCTGGCCACCGGCGCGACCGCGCGAGCCGCCGTGGAGGTCGCGCGCCACCTCGGGGCCCGCCGGGTGGTGGTCGCGGTTCCGGTCGGCGCGCAGGAGGCGTACGAACTGCTGGCCGCCGAGGCCGACCAGGTCGTCTGCGCCCAGCGCCCGCCTGATTTCGGCGCGGTGAGCGTCTACTTCGAGGACTTCCACGAGGTGTCCGACGACGAGGTGATCGAGTCGCTTACCGCGACCGCGTGACTCGACCGGGTACCTTCGGATGATGAGTCTCACCTGTCCCAAGTGTCATGGAGAAATGCGTCAGTACGAGCGCAGCGGCGTCGTCATCGACCAGTGCGGGGAGTGCCGAGGCATCTTCCTCGACCGCGGCGAGTTGGAGAAGCTGTTCGAGGCGGAGGCCAACTGGAGCCGCCAGCAGGCCGGCGGCGCCCCGCCGCAGCCCGCTCAGCAGCCGGGCGGCTACCCGCCGCCGCACGCCCCGGCGCAGCACCAGCCCGGCTATGGTGCCGTTCCCCCGCCGCCGCCCCCGCCCGCTCACGGCTACCCGCCGGCCCCGGCGTACGGCGGTCACGGTCCGCAGCACCAGGGCTACCACGGTCACTACCGGCAGAAGAAGCGCAAGGGCTTCCTCGACGAGATGTTCGGCTGAGCCGAGACCGTCAATCCGCCCGGGCCGATCCACGGGTCGGCCCGGGCGCATCGCCCACCGCCACCGTCGCCAACGGTTGGCGGGCGGGAGGGTCCGTGCGAGGCTGCATCGCATGACCGCGATCCAGCCGGACGAGGCGCTGGCTCAGGCGTACGACGGGATCACCGCCGTGGTCGACGGCCGGGACGACGCGGACCTGCAACGACCCACCCGCTGTCGGGGCTGGCTCGTCGCGGACCTGCTCTTCCATCTGCTCGGCGACGCGCAGCGAGCCCTGGTCGCACTGGCCAGTCCCGCCGCCGGCCCCGCCGACGTGGACGACGTGAGCTACTGGCGCGGCTTGCCCGCTGGCGGCGGTGACGACGGCCGGCACGCCTGGTGGGTCCGCCGATCGGCCGCCGCCTTCGACCGGCCGACCGGGATCGTCCAACTCTGGGCGGAGACCGCCCCGGCGGCGGTCCGGGCCGCCAGGGCGGCCGACCCGACGGGGTACGTGGCCACACAGGGCCACGTGCTGCGCGTACCGGATTTCCTCGCCACCCTGACCACCGAGGCCGTCGTGCACCACCTGGACCTGACGCCGGAACTGCCCGGCGCGCCGCCCGGCCCACTGGCGGTACGGGTCGCGGTGACCGCCGTGGACGGCCTGCTGAGCGACGACACAGTGCGCCCCACCGGCTGGGACGACCACGAGTTCCTGCTGAAGGCCACCGGCCGGCTCCCGCTCACCGATCGGGACCGGTTGGAGCTGGGCGAGTCGGCCGGCTGGTTTCCGCTGCTCGGCTGATCGCCGCGGGGATGTGCCGCGCTGATCAGACGATGACCATGCCGACTCAGACGATGGCCATGTCGACGAAGCGGGACAGGTGCAGCTGGGCTGCGACAGTCACCGTGTCGGTGGGGCCGTTCCGGTGCTTGGCGATGATGAAATCCGCCTCGCCCGCACGCGGCGACTCCTTGTCGTAGTAGTCGTCGCGGTGCAGCAGGATCACAACGTCCGCATCCTGCTCAATTGATCCCGATTCACGCAGATCGGACAACTGAGGCCGCTTGTCGGTGCGCTGCTCGGGGCCACGGTTCAGCTGACTGACCGCGATGACCGGGCACTCGACCTCCTTGGCCAGCAGCTTCAGGCCACGGGAGAGGTCCGCGACCTCCTGCTGCCGGCTCTCGGTGCGCTTCGGCGACGTCATCAGCTGGAGATAGTCGACCACGATCATCTTGAGGTCGTGTCGCTGCTTGAGCCGGCGGGCCTTGGCCCGGATCTCCATCAGGTTCATGCTCGGCGTGTCGTCGACGAAGAGCGGTGCCTCGCTGATCTCGCCCATGCACCGGGCCAGCTTGGTCCAGTCGTCGTCGGAGAGCTGCCCGCTGCGCAGCACGTGCAGCGGAACCCGTGCCTCGGCGGAGAGCAGTCGCATGACGATCTCGACCTTGCTCATTTCCAGCGAGAAGATGGCGGCCGCCTGGTTGGCGCGGATAGCAGCGTGTCGGGCAAAGTCCATACTTGCCGTGCTCTTACCCAAACCGGGCCTACCCGCCACGATGATCAACTGACCGGCGTGCAAGCCGTTGAGCAGCCGGTCCAGGTCGGTGAAGCCGGTCGGAACGCCGGTCATCATCCCGCCCTGCGCCCCCACGGCCTCGATCTCGTCGAGCGTGGGCTGCAACATGTCGGCCAGTACCGCGAAGTCCTCGCTGACCCGACGTTCGGTGACGTCGTAGACGGCCTGCTGGGCGAGGTCCACGACGTCGTCGACGTCGCGACTGCCGCCGTTGGCCGTCCCGTAGCCGAGCTGCACGATCTTGGTGCCGGCCTCGACCAGCCGGCGCAGCACCGCCCGCTCGCTGACGATCCGCGCGTAGTACGCGGCGTTCGCGGCGGTGGGCACGCTGGCGATGAGGGTGTGCAGGTAGGGCGCGCCGCCGATGCGGGCCAGGTCGCCCGAGTCGGTCAGTGCGGCCGCCACCGTGATCGGGTCAGCCGGCTCACCCCGCCCGTAGATGTCCAGGATGATGTCGAAGATGGTGGCGTGCACGGGCCGGTAGAAGTCGTTGGTCTTGAGGATCTCGACGACGTCGGCGATGGCGTCCTTGGAGAGCAGCATGCCGCCGAGGACGCACTGCTCGGCCGCGACATCCTGCGGCGGGGTCTTGTCGAACTGGCCGTCTCGCTGCGCAGGCGGCTGGCCGCCGGAGCGTGGCTCCGCCCGCATGTCGTCGGTGACCGACACGGGTCCCCCCTCCACTGCGCCGGATCCGATCCCAGCTCTATCGCCGGGGTACGACATTTCCGTCCGACCAGGCCGGTCGATCGGGGGGGCATCACGCCGGCGGTCGAGGGCCAACCATACGGACCCCGAGGTCAGAGACTCAACAACGCCGGTGGACGAGCCTCGGGACAACCTGTGGATGCTGGTGGGCAAGCATGTGCGCAGCGTGTGCACAGGCTGTGGACAACTGTTGGGGAATTCTCGGCCACACCTCACTGACCTGGGGTTACATGATCCCCAGCCTGTGGAGGAGAATATTTCGGTCGGGCCTGTGACACGATCGTCCCGTACTATCTCCAGCGAACGGCTTCACCTGGACAGCGGATTCCGCTTTCGGTTCAGAAGGGTCACACTCCGGCCGTGAGTTACCGGGACTGGGAGCGCGGGGAGGGCAGCCCGCGCGAGCGCCAGCCGACCACCTCGTGGGGTGAGCCCGCGCCGCCACTTCCGGTCGACCCGTACGACGAGGACGGGCGCTATCGCACCTCCAGTCGGCGGCGCGCGTTGGACCGTGGGCAGGATGAGCCGGTGGACGCCTACCTGCCCCGGTGGGCGCTGGAGTCGGGGGTCCGGCACGCGGACGGCGCTGGCCGGCACGCCGCGCCGGACGACGAGGTCGAGCCCGAGCGACCGGGTTCCGGGGCCGGTTGGCGAGCCACCGAGACGACGAGCAGCCGGCGACGGGTCAGCGAGACGAGTTGGCGGGAGCGGCCGGCGATCGGTGCGGCAACCGATTCGGATCACACCCAGGAGTGGACGCTCGACCGTCCGCAGGAGCAGGGGTACGCCGGCCGTCGGCGCGCCAATTCGGCGGCGGAGGAGGAGCCGGTCTCCGGCGCGGTCCCGGACCGCCGTCCCCGCCGTGCGCCCGCCGGCCGTCCCCAGGTGATCTGGTCCGGCGGTGATCTGGAGGCCGCTCCGGCCGAGCCAGCGCCCCGATGGGATGCGGACCGGCCCACCCGGCGCAGCCGCCGGGCCGCGGAGGAGTCCTGGTCCCGGCCGGCGGTCGACCCGTGGGAGCGGGGGCCCGAGCGGGCGGTCGAGCCCGAGCCGTCGTACGCGCCAGCGGTGGACCCGTGGGACGCCTCGGGCGTGCACGCGTGGCCGCCGGCTGCCGGTGCGGACGACACGGACCTGAGCGGGCAGTGGTCGCAGGCGGAGAGCATCGGTGGTTGGGAGCGGTCCGACCGCACCGGTCAATGGGAGCGGTCCGCAATCGAGGACGACCAGTGGGATCGGACGCTGCCGCCACGCTCCGACCGGTCGGTGGCGGCGGAGGGTTGGCCGAGCCGGGCCGAAGGGTTCTGGTCCGGCACCCGACTGGCTGGTGATGACCCCCGGTGGATGGATCCGGCGACGTCGGCACCCCGGTCTCCGGTGGTCGGGTACACCGCTCCGCGCCCGCGCAGCGCGCCCGTACCGCGTGGTGGTGGTCCACGGCGTCGGGCGGACCAGCCACCGGTCGGCACGGCATCGGTACGTCGGCGGGTCGAGTCGGCGGCCTCGGGCGCGTGGGCTCGGCGCCTGGAGGACGACCTGCTCGACCCGGATCCGGGTGGGCCCTTCCGGCCGATGCTGTACACCGCGGCCTGTTACCTCGTGCCGGCGATGCTGATCTTCGTCTGGCTGTTGACTCTGGACGGCCAGGCGCCGGCCGGCTGTGTCACCGACATCAGTGGGGGTGGGTGCGACTCGCCCCGGTCGCGCGCGTTGGAGTCACTGCTCGCCGGCTCGCCGCGCTTCGGGTTGGCGCTGGTGAGCAGCCTGGTGGTGGCGGCGCTGCTGCGTCGGGTCGGCACCACGTGGCGCTCGGCGACCATCGCGGTCGCCGCCGCGGTGGTGGGCGGCGGTCTCTCCACGGTACTGATCAGCGCGGTGACCGGTCAGCCGATCGGCTGACCAGGCGCGGGTGCCACGACGCGTACGCACGAAGGCCCGTACCGATCGCTCGGTACGGGCCTTCGTGGTGGTGTCGCTGGCGTCAGCCCTGAACGACGTTCAGGTTGAACGACGCGGTCACCTCGGGGTGCAGCTTGATCTTCACCGGGTAGCTGCCGGTCGACTTGATGTGACCGGGCACCTCCAGCCGGCGCCGATCGAGGACCGGGCCGCCGGAAGCCTTGACGGCGTCGACGATCTCGGCCGGAGTGACCGAGCCGAAGAGCCGCCCGCCGTCGCCGGCGCGGGCCTTCAGGCTGACCTTGAGACCCTCGAGCTGACCCTTGACCTCGTTGGCGTGGTCGAGGTCGCGGATCTCGCGGGCCCCGCGGGCTCGCTTGATGACCGTGACCTGCTTTTCCGCGCCCTTGGTCCAGGCGATCGCGAAGCCCTGCGGCAGCAGGTAGTTACGGCCGTAGCCGTCCTTGACCTCGACGATGTCGCCCGGGGCACCGAGGCCGGACACTTCCTGAGTCAGGATGATCTTCATATCGGTGCCTCCTCTCAGCGGGTGGTAGCCGTGTACGGCAGGAGCGCCATCTCACGGGCGTTCTTGACCGCACGGGCGATCTGCCGCTGCTGCTGCGAGGTCACGCCGGTCACCCGCCGAGCGCGGATCTTGCCGCGATCGGAGATGAACTTGCGCAGCAGCGCGGTGTCCTTGTAATCGATATAGGTGATCCCGTCCTTGTCGAGCGGGTTCACCTTCTTCTTCGGCTTGCGAAGTGCCGCAGCCTTGGCCATTGCACGTGCTCCTGGTTTGCGATCGCGGGCGCTCGGCGCCATTAGAACGGAGGCTCCTCGTCGAAGTTGCCGCCCGAACCGGCACGCGCGGGAGAGGGTGCGGCCGAAGCCCAGGGGTCGTCGAAGTTGCCTCCGCCGCCACCCTGGCTGCCACCACCGCCACCGCCACCGAAGCCGCCGCCACCGCCGCCGGAGCGGGACATTTTCTGCACCTTCGCCGTGGCGTAGCGCAGCGACGGGCCGATCTCGTCGACCTCAAGCTCGATGACCGTGCGCTTCTCACCCTCGCGGGTCTCGTACGACCGCTGACGCAGCCGACCCGAGACGATCACGCGGGCGCCCCGCTGCAGCGACTCGGCGACGTGCTCCGCCGCCTGACGCCACACGGTGCAAGCCAGGAAGAGCGGCTCGCCGTCCTTCCACTCGTTGGTGGTCTTGTCCATGAAACGGGGCGTCGAAGCGACCCGGAACTTGGCGACCGCCGCACCGGACGGGGTGAACCGCAACTCGGGGTCATCGGTCAGATTGCCGATGACCGTGATGGTGGTGTCTCCTGCCATGACCATCTCCTCGCGCACTCAGCGTCTCGTCGTACAGGCTCCCAGAGCCGTACGACAGAGCCGCGGAGGCTGATCCGGGCGAACCGGGTTGAATGCTTAGCGCATCTCCGGCCGGATGACCTTGGTGCGCAGCACGGACTCGTTGAGCCGGAGCTGACGGTCCAGCTCGGCCACGGCAGCAGGCGTGGCCTGCAGGTCGACGACGGCGTAGATGCCCTCGGCCTTTTTGTTGATCTCGTACGCGAGGCGCCGGCGGCCCCACACGTCGGTCTTCTCAACCGAGCCACCCGCGGTCCGAATCACGTTCAGGTACGTGTCGAGCGACGGGGCGACGGTGCGTTCCTCGAGGCTGGGGTCGAGGATCACCATGATCTCGTAATGACGCAAGACGTGCTCACCTCCTGTGGGCTAAGCGGCCACGGTCCTTCCGTGGCAGGAGGTCGTGCGTCGCTGCCCGCACGCGCCGGGGGAACCCGGCCGGACGCGGACAACCTGACCAGGATACCCGGTCCGGACGATCATGCCCGGGGTGGTCGGGCCAGCGCCCGGACGTGTCGACGGGGGCCCACCGTTCCGACCGTCACCGGTCAGTGGTGGACCCCCGTCAACGAGGCCGCGGGGCGTCCCGTCCGCATTCCTTGGGTGGGACCTGGGGAGGAACGACCACACCGATGAGGTTGGACCGAAGACGCCCCGCGGAGCTTTATCGTGTTGTTATCTGACGATACAACAGCTCTCGTACCTTGTCGGGGGAAAAAGCACAAATTCCCGAGATTCTTCATCGGTCGGAATCTGTTGTGTCGAGGGATCTCCCCCCGCCGCGCCGGGCCGCGCGGCGGGGGTGACCTCGCCGTCGGTCCGTCGGCCCCGGCTGCCGTTCGCGGCGCTCGCGCCGACGGCGGTACCGGGCGCTGACTGCCGGTTCCATCCCATCAACGATCGTCGGTCCGTCCGGTGACGCGGCCAGCGTCCAACACCGCACCGGCCATCGCCCCACCCGTCGGGGTCGCGACGTAGGCTCGCTCGCATGCGTATCGGAGCCCACGTCGATTCGACCGACCCGCTGGCGGAGGCGGCCGCCCGGTCCGCCGACACCGTGCAGTTCTTCCTCTCCGACCCACAGGGGTGGAAGGCGCCCAAGCCGCGGGAGGACGCAGAGCAGCTACGCGCGGCCGAGATCGATCTCTACGTACACGCGCCGTACGTCATCAACGTGGCCACCCTCAACAACCGCATCCGGATCCCCAGCCGCAAGCTGCTGCTCGGGCACGCGAACGCCGCCGCCGCGATCGGCGCCAAGGGCGTGATCGTCCACGGTGGGCACGTCAACGCCGGGGACGACCTGGCCGTCGGCTTCGACAACTGGCGCAAGACATTCGCGTACGCGGCCGACTCCGGCGGCTTCGGCGTCCCGGTTCTGATCGAGAACACCGCCGGCGGCGACAACGCCTGCGCCCGCCGGTTGGACGCGCTGGCCCGACTGTGGGACGCCATCGGTGACCACGAGGTCGGCTTCTGCCTCGACACGTGCCACGCGTACGCCGGCGGTGAGGAGTTGCTCGGCCTGGTCGACCGGATCAAGGCGATCACCGGGCGGATCGACCTGGTGCACGCGAACAACTCCAAGGGCGCGTTCAACTCCGGCCAGGACCGGCACGACAACCTGGGTGGCGGGACGATCGACCCGGAGTTGGTGGTGGCGGTGATCCGCGCGGCCGGAGCGCCGGTGGTCGTCGAGACTCCGGGCGGCGTGACCGGTCAGGCCGCCGACATCGACTTCCTCCGCCAGCAGTTGGGCTCGCCAGCATGACGACCGGACAGCCCGGGACCGGGAGCGCCCGGCCCACCCCCACCGGGGACACCCACATCCGACCGGCCACCCCGCCCGCCACCGGCACCCCCACCCCGGTCGTCCGCACCGCCGGCACGGCGTCCAACACAGCCACCTCGGCCGCCGTCGGCAACGCCGGGGCCAAGGGCGGCAGCACGGACGCCGGGGCCAAGGGCAGCGGCACGGACGCCGGGGCCAAGGGCGGCAGCACGGACGCCGGGGCCAGCATGGCCAGCGCGCCTTCGGACGCCGTGGCCGAGAACAACACGGCCAAGGACGACGACGTGCGGGCGGACGCCGCTCCCGACACCAGTGCCAAGGCCGCCACCGCGACGGACGGCGCATCCAAGCCCGATCCCGCCAAGGGCGAGACCGCTAAGGGCAAGACCACCAAGGGCGAGACCGCCACGGAGGATGCCGCCAAGGATCCCTCCGAAATGGACGACTCCGGGAAGAGCGAGGCGGCGGGAGATGGCGACGGCGAGGGGAAGCCGGTAGGACCTGAGCGTTGGGATGCGTTCGCGTCCGCGCCGGAGCCGGTGGCCACCCGCCGTAGCCGGGCGGCCCGGGCAGTCGGCCGGTTCCTGATCCACGAGTGGACCCTGGCCACCCTGGGCGCGCTGGCGCTGGCCGTGCTGATGACCTGGCCGACGCTGCGCTACCCGCGCTACACCCTCCCGCAGGACTACTGGGACCCGAGCCTGCAGGCCTGGCAGATGGCCTGGTCCGGGCACATCCTGCTGACCGACCCGGCGCACCTGTGGCAGTCCAACACGTTCTTCCCCGAGCTGTGGAGCTTCGCGTTCTCCGACACGCTCCTCGGCTACGCCCCCGCCGGGATGCTCGGCAGCGGTCCCGAGGACGCGGTGCTGCGCTACAACATCATGTTCGTGCTGGCGCACGCGCTCGCCACGCTCGGGGCGTACGCGCTCGCCCGGCAGGTCGGTTCGGGCCGGATCGGCGCCGCGGTCGCCGGGGTCGCCTACACCTACGCGCCGTGGTTGCTGGCCCAGGCCGGGCACCTGCACGTGCTCTCCAACGGCGGCATTCCTCTGGCGTTGGCCATGCTGGCGCGCGGGCACGGCTGGTCGCTGCGGCACGGCTACCGACCCGAGCGTCGGCACGACGGCTGGGTCTACGCCGGCTGGCTGGTGGCGGCCTGGCAGCTCACCCTCGGCTTCGGCATCGGCCTGCCGTTCGCATACTTCCTGGCCAGCGCGGTGGTGGTCGCCGCCGTCCTCTTCTACGCGCGGCGGCTTCGGACCGGCCAGGCCCTGCCGTTCGGCCGCCGGCTGTTCGTCGCCGACCTGGTCGGCGGGGTGCTCTTCGCCGGGGTGGGTCTGCTGATGGCGATCCCGTTCTTCAAGGTGACCGAGCTGCACCCGAACGCCGAGCGCACGGTCGCCGACATCAGCATCTTCTCTCCGCCGGCGTCCGGCTTCGTCACCGCGCCCGCCGAGTCGCGGATCTGGGGCGGGCTGCACGAGGGCGCCCGGGCGGCGCTGCCGTGGCACCCCGAGATGACCCTGCTGCCCGGCTTCGTGCTCTACGCGTTGGCCGCGGGCGGGCTGTTCTTCTCGGTCTGGCGACTACGGCACCGGCTGCTCCTGCTCGCCGGGGTGCTGGTGACCATGGCCTTCGCGATGGGCACCCGCTTCTTCGACGGCACTTTCACCTACATCCCGCTCTTCGAGCACGCGCCGGGCTGGAGCGCGCTGCGTACCCCCGGGCGGTTGATGCTCTGGACCACGCTGCTGCTCGCCCTGCTCGCGGCGGGTGCGGTCACCGCCCTCACCGACCGGGTCCGCGAGCTGGCCGCGCAGCGGATCCCGTCCTGGCCGGGCCCGTGGCTGCGGCTGGCCACCCTGTTGCCACTGCTGCTGGTCACCATCGAGGGTTTGAACACCACCCCGCATCCGGTGGTGCCGACCCAGCCGGCCGCGCTCCGCACGGCGGAGGGGCCGCTGCTGGTGCTGCCCAGCAACCAGAGCCTGGACCAGCATGTGATGCTCTGGTCGACCAGCGGCTTCCCGGACGTGGTGAACGGCGGCAGCGGCTTCACCCCGCGCCAGCTCGACGACGTTCGCCGGGTGAGCCAGTCGTTCCCCGACCAGACCAGCGTCGACTACCTGCGCACGCTCGGCGTCCGCACGGTGGTGCTACTGCGCGGGCAGGTGCCGGGCACGCCGTGGGAGATCACCATCGACACGCCGGTCGAGTCGCTGGGCATCACCCGGCAGGAAATCGACGACGCGGTGGTCTACCGGCTCTGACGCGGCTGCGTACGGGGCGGGTTTGCGGGGGAGCCGGCGCGGATCAGGTGGTGGTGGCCGGCTCGGGTGCGGGCTTGTTCGCGGGGCGGCGCCATCGATCCAGCCAGGGCTCGTCGGGCGCGCCGTCGAGCACGCCGCCGTCCGGATCGTCGGCATAGGTGGCCCGTACCGCGTCCCGCTCGGGGTGCAGGATCTCCTGGACGACCAGCACGCAGAGCACCACCACGGTGGCCAACCGCAACGTCGATGCCAGCACGAACACACCCTCCGGGAACACTGGTCGGCTGGTCGCCGCGCCGAGCAGCTCACCGTAGAAGGCGACGAAGTAGCAGATCTCGGCGAACTGCCAGGCCAGGATGGCGCCCCACTTCGGCCGGGCCAGCACCACCAGCGGCAGCAGCCACAGCACGAACTGCTGGGACCAGACCTTGCTGAAGATGAGGAACGCGGCGACGACCAGGAAGGCGAGCTGGGCCAGCCGCGGTCGGCGTGGCGCGCGCAGCGCCAGGACAGCCACGCCGAGGCAGGCCAGCCCGAAGAGGGCGTACGAGATGGTGTTGAGGGTGGGGATGTTGACGTTCAGCCACTCGAACGGGCCGAGCCGGGTGGGGTCGCCGCCAACCTTGCCATCCAGGTAGCGCCCGATGTACCAGAGCGTTCCCCAGTCAATGGGCCGGGTGCTGTTCAGCTCGAAGAACCGGTCCCAGTTCTCCGGGTACGCCAGCGCGGCCGGCAGGTTCACCAGCACCAGGGCGGCAATGGCGCTGCCGACCGCGATGAGCGCGGCCCGTAGCCGGCCGGCCCGCAATGCCAGCACCAGGATCGGGCCGAGGATGAACAACGGCCAGAGCTTCGCCGCACCGGCGAGACCGAGCAGCACGCCAGCCAACGCTGGCCGTTTCCGAGCCCAGGCCAGCAGGCCGAACGCGGCCAGCCCGATGGCGAGCAGGTCCCAGTTGACGGTGGCGGTGAGCAGCAGCGCCGGGGCGAGCGCGAACAGCGCGGCGTCCCAGGGTCGTCGGCGGCGCAGCGCAAGGATCACCGCCACGGTGGCGACCGCGAGCGCACCCAGCACCAGTGCGTTGAGGTTGTAGAACCACTGACCCTGGTTGATGCTCGGGTCGCCGTCGCCGAGGGCGTGCACCGGCAGGCCCAGCGCCCCCATGAAGTACCCGGTCAGCACGGGATACTCGACCGGGTGGTCACGGTAGGGCACCTTGCCCTCGTTGAGCCCTTCGGCGTAGTACAGGGCGAGCACGTCGGTGTAGCAGAACCGGGTGTACTGCTCGTTGTTCTGCCAGGCGCCGTCCTGGCACGGCGACTTCTGCACCCAGTGCAGGGCGAGGGTGAGGCAGGCCAGCGCCAGCACGATCCGGACGGCGGTCCAGAACCGCCGCTCCCCGCCGGCCGGCCGGTCCAGCGCCGTCGCATGGTCGCCCAGCGGCCCGCCGATCACGCCGGAGATGCCGCGGACGAACCCGTCGGAGCGGGACGGGTGGTCGGTGGTTCCGGCGTCGTCGATGCCGGGCGTCGACTGGGTGCTCATGAAGAGGCATCCTGCCGTACGACCGGGGTGCTCGTCCCGTCCCGGCGCGCCAGATCCGGGTACGGAAACGCCGCCGCCGGCCGGACAGGTCGTCCGGCCGGCGGCGGCGTCGTGGAGCGGGGCGGGTCAGTCCCGATTGGTCGGTGGCAGGCTGGGCAGTAGCCCACCACCGCCGCCACCGCCGTTGTTGCCACCGTTGCCGCCACCGTTGTTGCCACCGTTGTTGCCGTCGGTGCGCGGGCAGAACGGGTTGGTCAGCGGGTCACAGGCCGGCAGGCCGGGCAGACCCGGCAGACCTCCCGGCGGGGTCGGGGGCGGCGGTGCCGCCTCGCCGTTGCCGGAGTTCGCGTCGCCGATATTCGCCGCAGGCGGGAAGTCGAGCTTCTCCTTGCCCTTCAGCGCGTCGTCCATGAACCGCTCCCAGATGTCACCCGGGAGGTTGGAACCGCTGACCTTGCGCTTGTCCTTGAGGATGAGTGGCTTCCGGTCCTTCACGTTGCCCACCCAGACCGCCGTGGCCAACTGCGGCGTGTAGCCGATCATCCAGGCGTCGCCGTTGTCGGAGCTGTCGCCCTTGAGTTCCCAGGTGCCGGTCTTGGAGGCGGCCTTGCGGCCGTCATCGAGGCGGTGGTTGACCGCGGCCGGATAGTCCTTCAGCACCGACGTCACGTCGGCCACCACGTCCTTGTCGATGCGTGGCTGGGAGTCGAGCTTCTCGCTGCCCTTAGCCACCTTCTCCCACTTGCCGGTGTTCGGGTTCTGCTTCTCCACCGAGTAGAGGAAGTGCGCCTTGTTGTAGACACCCCCGTTGGCGAAGGTGGCCACACCGTTGGCATGGTCCAGCACCGTGATCGGGTACTGGCCGTAGCCGACCACGTTGAAGAACGGCTCCGGCGTGATGGCCTTCGGGTCGGCCTTGGTCAGGTCGTACGCCTTCGCCGGGTTGGTGTCGGTGCGCCACATGGTGGTGACGCCGGCCTGCTTGGCCATGTCCACCACCTTGTCCGCGCCAATCTCCTCAGTGACGTGGTAGAACGGCACGTTCAGGGACTTGAGCGTGGACACCTTGAGCGTGCAGGAGTTGCCGCAGGAGGGGTTGTCGACGCCGGCGTTGCTGACCTTGAACTTGGTGCCCTCCGGGGTGAATGCCTTGCCCTTCCACCGGGACTCGAGCGCCTTGTCGGCCTTGAGCGCGGCCGCCAGGGTGTAGATCTTGAAGCTCGAGCCGGGCGAGTGACCGCCGCTGATCGCCCCGGTGGAGTCGGTGTTCTTGCCGGCGTAGTCGGTGCCCGTGCCGTTGTCACCGCCGTAGTAGGCGAGCACCCGACCGGTATCCGGTTCGATCGCGACCACCGCGGCCATGAGGTTGCTCGGCTGGCCGGCCAACTCGGAGCCCTTGGTCTTCCGCTGGGCAGTCTCGACCGCCGCCTTCTGCATCTTGGTGTCGATGGTGGTGCGGATCCGGTAGCCGCCGGCCATCAGCGCCTGGGAGCAGAGCGGCTTGGTGTCGGTCACCTGCGTCTCCTTGTCGACGCAGATGCCCCTGTCGCGCATCTCCTCCCGGACGTAGTTGATGACGTTGCCGTACGGCGTGTCCACGCCGAAGTCGACGCCGATGCCGCCCTTCTTCGGGGCCTTGATGTTCTTCGGATAGGCGGTGGGCCGCTCCGGCTTGCCGGCCACGCCCAGCCAGCCCTCCTTGACCATGCCATCGATCACGTAGTTCCAGCGATCCTGGGCGGCGGTCGGGTTGATCGCCGGGTCGTACCCCTGGTGGGTGGAGCTCGGCTCCGGCTGCTTGATCAGGGCGGCGAGCACCGCGCCCTCGTCGGGCTTGAGCGCGCTCACCGACTTGCCGAAGTAGGTCTGCGCCGCCGCCTCGATGCCGTAGGCGCCCCGGCCGAAGTAGATCACGTTGAGGTAGTGCTGCATGATCTGCGGCTTGGTGTACTCGTCGTTCAGCTTGGAGGCGAGGATCGCCTCCTTCACCTTCCGGGCGTAGGTGTCGTCCTTCAGGTTGTCGTAGGCGTTGCGCGCGTACTGCTGGGTGATGGTGGAGGCACCCTGCTTGTCGCCGCCGGAGAGGTTGTTCCAGCCGGCTCGGGCGATGCCCTTGTAGTCCACACCCGAGTGCCGGTAGAAGTTCCGGTCCTCGGCGGCAGCCACCGCGTCCTGCACCCACTGCGGGATCTGCTCGATGGTGACCAGGGTGCGGTTCTGATCGCCCACCTTGGCAATCGGAGTCTTGTTGTCGAACGCGTACAGGGTGGTCGCCTGCGGCGGGGTGATCTCATCGGGCAGCACCACGTTGGTCGAGTAGTAGGTGAACCCGACCACACCGACACCGGCGAGCATGATGAAGACCGCGAAACCGGCGATCAGCAGGTTCATCCGCTTGCGCTTCTTCGCTCGGGCCGCCCCAGCCGGGTCACCCGCACCGCGACCGCCCCGACCACCACGACCCGGACCGTTCGGCCCACCAGGCCCGCCGGGGCCACCCGGGCCGCCGGAGACCGGTGAGACGCTCGCCCGCGCGACCGCGGCCCGGCCGCCCACCGAGGCGGAGCCGACGCTGGCCCGGCCCGCCGAGGCGGCCCCGACGGACGCCGCGCCGACCGTGGCCCGACCCGCCGGTGCACCCGGCGCCGGGGACACGGGCACCGAGGCCCGGCCTGCGCCGGCGCGACCCACACCCGGTGCCGGGGACACCGGCACTGAGGCCCGCCCGGCCCGGCCTGGCGTGGCCGAACCGACTGAGGCGGACCCGGCGGTGGTGCCGCGCGGCGGGACCGAGGCCGAACCACCAACCGAGGCCCGCCCACCGGCTGCCCGCGGTGTCACCGAGGCACGACCGGGGGATGCCGGGGCCTCCGAGGCCGACCAGCCACTCCCGCGAGAGTCACCGCCCGGTCGGCGGTACGCGTCGTCCACGCCCCGTCCGGGGTCGCCGTCCGGGCCCGGGTACTGGGCCCGCCCGCGCGCAGAACTGGGATCGCCGTACGAGTTCATTCCTCACACCCTGCCGGTCGCGGTGGGGCGCGACTGCGCCGCCACCGGGTTGCCGTGAGTTGCTTCACCCGGGACGCCGGCACGGGGGTGCCGGTTCACCGGGGTCATTGCAGTATCAATCGGGCCAATCAGACCAACGAGCGGTCGGCCGTCCCGGGTCATGTCTACGGCCCCGGGGCCGGTCCAACCAGCTGAGATCACCGTTGCGCCTCTCGCCTCCGCCGACCGGTGCCTCCGGCACCTGCCGTGTCCTGCTCGCCGTCGCCGTCGCTGCTGAGACCGTCCCGACCGAGCAGGTACTGCTCGACGAGATGGTTCCAGTCACAGCCGAGGCACACCTCCACCACGAAGACCTGGAACTCACGCAGCGTCATCGCCAGCACGGGCAACTCGGTCAGTGTCCGAGCTTGGCCGGCGGACTGCTTGAGTTCGTCACCGTAAATGTAGTGGACGTTGGTCAGGTTCTCGCTGCGACAGATGGGGCAGCGTCGGTCGGTCGGCTCGCCGTGGAACCGGGCAGCGTTCTTCAGGTACGGGGATGCGTCGCAGACGTCGTACGTGCCGACCCGGCCGGCCAGGAGCTCACGCAGCACCGCTCGCTTCTGAAGCGAGTAGTCGACGACCTGGCGCTGCGTACGCATGCGGAGAAGGGTACGCGGTCCGGCTCGACCAGGCGACCACGGTCACGATCCGTGACAGCAGCATCTCGAAACGAGGGTTTGCCCTGACCCCCGCGACCCGCTAACGTGCGATGTATCGGTCCGATACATCGCGGCGGTTACCACTCCGCGCCGGGGGTAAAGAGAGGATGGCGTAGTGCTCGAGTTCGCCATCCTCGGCCTCCTGCAGGAGTCTCCTATGCACGGCTATGAGCTGCGCAAGGAGCTGACCGCCAAACTCGGCGCGATCCGGGCGGCGATCAGCTACGGCTCGCTCTATCCGACCCTGCGCAGGTTGCAGGCGGCCGGATGGATCACCGAAGCCGCCGAGACACCCGCCACCGCCGAGGAGGTTCCCGCGCTGACCAGCCGACGAGGTCGGGTGGTCTACAAAATCACCGCGGAAGGCAAGGAACGCTTCGCCCAGCTGATCGCACAGGCCGGGCCCGAGACGTACGACGACACGGGCTTCGGGGTGCATTTCGCGTTCTTCGCCCGGACCGACCAGGCGACCCGCCTGCGCATTCTGGAGGGTCGCCGCCGCAAGATCGAGGAGCGTCGCGAAGGGCTTCGTGACGTGCTGGGCCGGGCGGCCGAGCGCCTCGATGCGTACACCCTGGAACTACAGCGCCACGGCCTTGACGCCTGTGAGCGCGAGGTCCGCTGGCTGGAGGAGCTCATCGCCAACGAGCGCTCCGGCCGAGCCCCGACGGTCCCGAACATCGGGACGGCCGGCGGCCGACGAGAAGACAACAGCCCGCCTCCGCCTGGAGAGACCAGGAATGAGCGGCCGTGACAGAAAAGAAGGAGGCAGACGCTATGGGCTCCGTCCGCGTCGCCATCGTCGGTGTGGGTAACTGCGCCTCGTCCCTGGTTCAGGGCGTCGAGTACTACCGGAATGCCGACCCGAACGACCGCGTCCCGGGTCTCATGCATGTCGCCTTCGGCGACTACCACGTCTCCGCCGTCGAGTTTGTCGCGGCGTTCGACGTGGACGCCAAGAAGGTGGGCATGGACCTCGCGGAGGCGATCGTCGCCAGCGAGAACAACACCATCAAGCTCTGCGACGTGCCGCCGACCGGCATCAGCGTGCAGCGCGGTCCGACCTTCGACGGTCTGGGCCAGTACTACCGCGAGATCGTCGAGGAGTCCGACGCCACTCCCGTCGACGTGACGCAGGCACTGCGCGACGCGCAGGTCGACGTCGTCGTCTGCTACCTGCCGGTCGGCTCCGAGCAGGCCGCCAAGTTCTACGCCCAGGCAGCGATCGACGCCGGCTGCGCGTTCGTCAACGCCCTGCCGGTCTTCATCGCCTCCGACCCGGAGTGGGCGAAGAAGTTCGAGGACGCTGGCCTGCCGATCGTCGGTGACGACATCAAGAGCCAGGTCGGTGCCACCATCGTGCACCGCGCCCTGGCGAAGCTCTTCGAGGACCGCGGCGTCGAGCTGCTGCGCACGTACCAGCTCAACTTCGGCGGCAACATGGACTTCATGAACATGCTGGAGCGCAAGCGGCTGGTCTCGAAGAAGATCTCGAAGACCCAGTCGGTCACCTCGCAGATCCCGCACGAGATGAGCAAGAGCGACGTGCACATCGGCCCGTCGGACCACGTGCCGTGGCTGGACGACCGCAAGTGGGCGTACATCCGCCTGGAGGGCCGCTCGTTCGGTGACACCCCGCTCAACGCCGAGCTCAAGCTCGAGGTGTGGGACTCTCCGAACTCGGCCGGCGTCATCATCGACGCGGTCCGGGCCGCGAAGATTGCGCTGGACCGGAAGATCGCCGGCCCGATCCTGTCGGCCTCGTCCTACTTCATGAAGTCCCCGCCGGTGCAGTACGCCGACCACGACGCCCACCAGGCCGTCGAGGAGTTCATCGCCGGTGAGGTCGAGCGCTGACCCGCTGAGCACCAAGCACGGCCGAGGGCCGGGTCCGTACGGACCCGGCCCTCGCCGCGTTCACTGCCTCGTCGCCGCGTACGGCGACCGGCTCACTTCCAGCTCGGCGCCGTGGTCATGGCCTTGGCAGCCCGCTTCGCCTTACGCTGCTCGAGCGTCTCGGCGCTGCGCGCCGTCGCGCTGGCGGACATCGGCAGGATGGCCGGGTTGACCGAGCCGACGCCGACCACGAACGCCACCACGTCGATGATGATGTGGGTGGTCCGGGCCGCGTAGACGGAGATCCAGTCCTGCTCGTAGCCGATGCCCGACATGAACGAGTTCGCGACCACCTGGTTGGTCAGGTAGTTGATCGACGAGAAGCTCGTCGGGCGCGGGCCGCCGTACGGGAAGATCTGCACGAAGCCCGAGGCGACCGCGGTCGTCACGGTGAGGTTGCCGAAGAGGGCGTCCCCGAGGAAGACGAAGTCGCTCAGGTCGACGTGGATGGTCTGGCCGTCACGCAGGCGACCCGAGCTGTCCAGCGTGGTCGACGAGGCGTTCCTGATCCGCGTACGCGACGACGCCGAGCGGGTGTCGATGACCCGCTGCGGCGTGATCGGAACGATCTGGTTCGAGTTGCCGGTGGTGTGCACGTACTCGAGGTACTTGCCGCCGCCGAACTCGGCGACCACCTGGAGGTTGCCGTAGGTGTCCATGCCGATCGAGCCGCCCAGCGAGTCCGGGTTGAGGACCTCGCCGCTCGGCGTCAGCCGCAGCGCCGGCCGGGCCAGCACCGTGCCATCCCCGGCGGTGGTGGTGCTCGTGTTCCCCAACTGCAGGGTGGGGCCAGCCGCAGTGCTGGTCAGCGTGGTGGTGGTGGCACCGGCGGCGTTGTTCGCGCCCTGGACCACCGGGTCACCGGGTGCAGCCTGAGCCGGCGCGGCGACGGCGGCGCCCACCACGGTGGTGCCGGCGACGCCCGCGGCGACGGTGCCAGCGCGGCGCAGCAGCCGGCGGCGGTCGACGGTCTTGTCCTGCTTTTCGGTCATCGGTCCCCCGCAAAGTCGGTGAAATGACGCCCGATCATGACTGTTACGGTGGCGTGTCCACATCGACCGATCGGCCGATAAGCATGACTCGGTTCGATTCGGCGGACGGGTCGGTCAGGACCATGCCTGTTGCAGGGCCACCCGGGCCTCCAACTCCAGCAGGTGCACCTTGCGCGGCAGGCCACCCCCGAAGCCGACCAGCCGCCCACCGGCGCCGACGATGCGGTGACACGGGACGATGACCGGGATCGGGTTCCGGTTGCAGGCCACGCCCACCGCGCGGGCCGCCCCGGGGTCGCCGATCCGGCGCGCCACCTCGCCGTAGGTCAGCGTCTCGCCGTAGGGGATCAAGGTCATCTCCCGCCACACCGCCCGCTCGAAATCCGACCCGCGGGGGATCGACACCGGGACGGTGAAACCGGTCAGCTCACCGGCGAAGTACGCCCGCAGCTCGGCGATGGCCTGCCGGGACAATTCGTGGTCGGGCTCGTCGGCCGCCGCGTCGACCCGGCCGAAGTGCGCGCCGCAGACGCTCGCCCCGTCGATGGCCACGGAGAACTCGCCGATCGGTGAGTCGAGCACGGTCCAGCGCATCGACCCATTGTCCCCGACCCCGGCCGTGGATGGCCAACCCCGACCACCACCGTCTCGCCGCACGCCAGTCCACGCCGGCCCGGTGTCGCTGCGGGCCGCCGCAGAACCGGCCGAGCGGTAGATCATCTTCGCGTCCGGCCGAGCCGTTGGACGTTGCGCGACGTCGATACCGTGCTGGTCGTGGCCACGGGGACGCTCATCTTTCTGATCATCGGCGGTGCGGGCGTCGGGGTGCTGGCGCTCGCCCTGCTCGGCACCGAACTGTTCCACTTCGGGCACGCCAACGTCGACGGGCCGATCTCGGCCGAGACGGTCGCCGGCTTCGCCGGGGCGTTCGGGTTCGGCGGGGCCATCGTCAACGAACTGGTCGGTGCGCGTACGCCGGGCATGATCGCGGGCGCGGCGGCCGGTGGCCTGCTCGCCGCAGTGCCCATCGGCTGGCTGGCGTCCCGGCTGAGCCGGGCGGCCCGGAACATGCGCACCGACCCCACCCCCACCCGGGACGACCTGGTCGGCGCGCTCGGCCTCGTCGTCACGCCGGTGCCGGTCGACGGCTACGGCGAGGTCCGGGTACGCGTCGCCGGCCAGCCGGTCAAGCTCAACGCCCGCGCCGACCAGCCGATCCCGGTCGGCGCCCAGGTCTTCGTCGTGCAGGCGCTCAGCGAGACCAGCGTGCACGTCGAGACCTACTGACTCCTCTTCGCAGACAGGACTCCTTATATGCCCCTGTTAATCGCCATCGGTGGTGCGGTCCTCCTCATCCTCATCCTGGTGTTCTTCGTGCTCTCCCGGATCAAGGTGGCCGGGCCGAACGAGGCGTTCATCGTCACCGGCCGCAAGGGCCGCACCACGCAGACCGCCGACGGTGGCCGGTCGACCGACATGTCCGGTCAGAAGGTCGTGCTGGGCGCCTCGGTGTTCGTGCTGCCCGTGGTGCAGAAACTCCAGTCGCTCGACCTGTCCAGCCGGCGGATCGACGTCGGCATCCGGGGCGCGGTGAGCAAGCAGGGCATCCGCACCGACCTGCACGGCGTGGCGATCGTCAAGGTCGGCGGGACCGAGGACGCGATCCGGGCCGCCGCCCAGCGGTTCCTGCACCAACAGGACGAGATCGACAACTTCACCCGGGAGGTGCTGGCCGGCGCACTGCGCTCGATCGTCGGCCGGCTCACCGTCGAGGAGGTGATCCGGGACCGGGCGGCGTTCGCCAGCGCGGTGGCCGAGGAAGCCGAGCACTCGATGACCAACCAGGGCCTGGTGCTGGACACCTTCCAGCTCCAGGACATCCTCGCCGAAGGCTCCTACCTGCAGGACCTGGGCCGGCCCGAGGCCGCCCGGGTGCTCAAGGACGCGGCGATCGCCGAGGCGCGGGCCCGGCAGCAGGCCGAGCAGGAGCGGCTGCTCGCCGAGGAAGCCATCGCCGAGGCGAACCGGAACCTCTCCCTCAAGCAGGCCGGCATCCAGGCGGAGATCGACGCCGCCAAGGCGAAGTCGGCGGCGGCCGGGCCGCTCGCCCAGGCGGAGCGGGACCAGGCGATCCTCTCCGAGCAGCAGAAGGTGGCCGAGCGCAACGCCGAACTCAAGCAGCGCCAACTGGACACCGAGGTGCGCAAGCCGGCCGACGCCGCCCGGTACAAGGTGGAGCAGGAGGCCGAGGCGGCCCGCAACGCGGCGGTGCTGCACGCGGACGCACAGCGGCAGTCGGTCATCGCCGCCGCGCAGGCCTCCGCCGAGCAGGCCCGGCTCACCGGTGAGGGCGAGCGGGCCCGGCGCGCCGCGCTCGCCGAGGCGAACGCGATCGAGGGTGCCAAGGAGGGTGAGGCCGAGCAGCGCCGGCGCTCCGCGATCGCCGAGGCGGTCGAGCGGGAGGGACAGGCCGAGGCGGCTGCCATCCTGGCGAAGGGCCAGGCCGAGGCGGACGCGATGGCGCGCAAGGCCGAGGCGTTCGCCACGTACGGGGAGGCGGCGGTGCTGGACCTGCTGGTCAAGGTGCTGCCGCAGGTGGTGGAGGCCGCCAGCGCTCCGATCGGGGCGATCGACAAGATGACCGTCATCTCCACCGACGGTGCGTCGTCGCTGACCAGGTCGGTGGCCGGCAACGTGGCCCAAGGGCTCCAGCTCGGCAGCGACCTGACCGGGGTCGACCTGGCGGGCCTGCTGGCCCGGCTCAGCTCGGCGTCCACCCCGGTCGGCAACAGCACCTCGGCCGGCAAGGGCACCGCCTCGGTGGACGGGACGGCCGTCGAGACGCGCTGACGCCGTTACGCCGACGGGCGCCGCTCCCGCGATCGGGGGCGGCGCCCGTCGTACGGGTCGGCTCCGGTCAGTCGATCAGGCCCTCGGCGCGAGCCCACCGCAGCAGCTCCGCCTCAGCGGCGTCGCGGTCCAGCGGGCCGTGCTCCAGGCGCTGCTCCTTGAGGTGCTTCCACGCCCGCCCCACCACCGGTCCCGGCGGTACGCCGAGCAGCTCCATGATCGCGTTGCCGTCGAGGTCGGGGCGGACCCTGGCCAGGTCCTCCTCGGCCTCGATCCGGGCGATCCGCTCCTCCAGCGCGTCGTAGTCGGCGGCGAGCTGGGCTGCCTTGCGCCGGTTGCGGGTGGTGCAGTCCGAGCGGGTCAGCTTGTGCAGCCGGGGCAGCAGGTCACCGGCGTCGGCGACGTAGCGACGCACCGCCGAGTCGGTCCACTCGCCCCGCCCGTACCCGTAGAAGCGCAGGTGCAACGCGACCAGCGCGGTCACCTTCGCGGTGACCTCCTTGGGGTACCGCAGCGCCTTCATCCGGGCCTTGGTGAGCCGGGCGCCGACCACCTCGTGGTGGTGGAAGCTGACCCGGCTGTCGGAACCGACCGCCTTGGTCGCCGGCTTACCCACGTCGTGCATGAGGGCGGCCATCCGCAGGATGAAGTCGCAGCCGTCCTCCTCGAAGGAGACCGCGTTCTCGACGACCGTCAGCGTGTGCTCGTAGACGTCCTTGTGCTGGGCGTGCTCGTCGATCTCCAGCTTCAGCCCGGTCAGCTCCGGCAGGAACCGCTCGGCCAGCCCGGTGTCGACCAGCAGCCGCAGCCCGGTGATCGGGTCGGCGCCGCAGAGCAGCTTGGTGAACTCGTCGCGGATCCGCTCGACGGTGATCCGGTCCAGGTCGACGGACATCCGGCTCATCGCCGAGTGCACGTCCGGGTGCACGGCGAAGCCCAACTGCGCGGCGAACCGGGCGGCCCGCAGCATCCGCAGCGGGTCGTCCCCGAACGACTCACCGGGGGTGCTGGGGGTACGGATCACCTTGGCGGAGAGATCATCCAGCCCGCCGTGCGGGTCGGTGAACCGGTGCTCCGGCACGCTGACCGCCATCGCGTTGATGGTGAAGTCGCGGCGCTTCAGGTCCTCGGTGAGGTTGGTGCCGTACACCACCACCGGGTTGCGGCTGACCTGGTCGTACGACTCGGCGCGGAAGGTGGTGATCTCCAGCCGGAGGCCGTCGCGCTGAGCCCCGATGGTGCCGAACTCCCGGCCGGTCTCCCAGATCGACTCGGCCCAGCCCTTGATGATCCGCAGCGTCTCGTCCGGGTGCGCGTCGGTGCAGAAATCGAGGTCGTCCCCGAGTCGGCCGAGCAGGGCGTCCCGTACCGAACCGCCCACCAGGTGCAACTCGTGACCGGCGCGGACGAACCGGCGGCCCAACTCGTCGGCGACCGGGGAGACCCGGAGCAGTTCGGCGACGGCGTTGCGCTGCGCAGCGGTGAGTTCGCGGCGGTCGGCGGCGTGGGAAGCGGAGGCGTCGGACATGGGATCGCCAGCCTATCGGGCAGGGCCCGCATCCCGTCCGCCGGGCGCGGGTAACGGGTACCGGTTGACTATGGTCTGTGACGTGCGGGTCGGTGCCCGGCTCGACGTACCCCTTGGAGGCTGGAGATGAGCGGCGGGCTCTACCGCAGCGCGAACGCCGCGCACGACGGCGGGCCCGGGGCCGGCGGGCGCCCGGGGGACGGCGCCACGTTCATCTCCGCCGAGCCGTTGAACCAGCCGGCCATGGAGTCGACCGCGCCGCCGCAGGAGCAGGTGGCCGAGGCGAGTGCGGCGACCAACAGCGCGGTGATGGCGATCGGCAGCCTGGTCAGCCGGGGCACCGGCTTCCTGCGCACGTTGGCGCTGACAGCAGCGCTCGGCGGCGCGCTGGTCGGTGACGCGTACACCACCGCGCAGATCCTGCCCGGCATGGTCTACGAGTTCCTGCTCGGCGGCATCCTCACCAGCGTGCTGATCCCGGTGCTGGTCCGCCGGCGCCGGGCCGACGCCGACGGCGGCCAGGCGTACGCCCAGCGGTTGCTGACCCTCGCGGTGCTGACCCTCGCCGCGGCGGCGGTGGTGGCGGCGGCGTCCGCGTCGCTGCTGACCAAGCTCTACGCCAGCGACAACACCGGGGACGAGTACCAGAGCCTGGTCACGGCGCTGTCGTACCTGATGTTGCCGATGATCTTCTTCACCGGCCTCAGCGCGCTGATCAGCGCGGTGCTCAACACCCGGGGGCATTTCGCCGCACCGATGTGGGCACCGATCCTGAACAACATCGTGGTGATCGCCACCGCAGGGTTGTACATCGCGATCTTCGGTGCGGAGATCATCCGCCCCGAGCAGATGACCACCGGCCGGATCCTGCTGATCGGCGGCGGCACGCTGCTCGGGGTCGCGATCCAGGCCGCCGGGCTGCTGCCCTCGCTGCGCAAGGTCGGCTTCCGCTGGCGGTTCCGGTTCGACTTCCGCGCCCTCGGGCTGCGCGAGCTGGGGCGTCTCGGCGGCTGGATGTTCTGTTACGTCGCGGTGAGCCAGGTCGGCCTGATCGTCCTGTTCAACCTGCTCAACCGAGCGGGCAAGGAGAACGCCGCCGGCCCACTCATCTACAACAACGTGTTCCTGCTGCTGATGATGGCGCACGGCATCATCGCCGTCTCGATCATCACGGCGCTGATGCCCCGGATGAGCGCGGCCGCCGCCGACGGCCGGTACTCCGACGTCGCCGCCGACCTGTCCCGGGGCACCCGCACCGTCTCGGCCGTGCTCGCACCGATCGCGGTCTGCTACGCGGTACTGGCCACTCCACTGGCCGTGGCGCTGTTCCGCTACGGCGCGTTCAGCGACGAGAACGCGGCGGACACCTCGCTGGTGCTGCTGCTCGCGGCGCTGGCGCTGGTCCCGTTCGCGATCAGCCAACTCTTCACCTTCGCCTTCTACGCCCTGCCGGACACCCGCACGCCAGCGCTGATCAACATTCCGGTGGTGGCGTTGCGGATCGGCGTGCAGGTTGTGCTCTACGTCGCCTTCGCCGCCCACTTCGCCGCAGCAGGCATGATGATCGGCAACGCCGTCTCCTATCTGGCTGCGGCATTCGCCTCCGCGTGGCTGCTGCGGCCCCGGATCGGGCGGATCGGATTGGGCGCAATCCTGCGCACCCTCGGCCGGGTGGCGGTCGCCGCGTTGGGTTCCGCGCTGGTCGGGTTGTTGGTGGTGAGCCTGCTGCCCGGTGGCGACACGCCGAGCTGGATGCAGGCCGTGGTGCAGCTCGTGATCGGCGGCGCGGTGATCGGCGGGACCTACCTGGGGCTGGCCACGCTGCTGCGGATCGGGGAGATCACCGAGGTGGTCGGCATGGTCCGCCGCCGATTCGGTCGCTGAGCGCAACAGTCCACACACGAAGAGTTGGCGTTGTACGGACCGTAACCGCGGATCATCAGGGCTGGGGACGCGCTTGTGGATAACTCCGCGATTCGCCGGTCAGCAAGCGGATCGGCCTGTGGATAACCAACCGTACGGCTGAGCGTGCCGGCCCGTTCGGTGGGAACATGGCGGTTGGCGGGAGCGCCACCCCGAGGTTCGGCCCCGGCGTCGGTCACTTGCGGTGAAGCCGTAGATTGGCTAGTACATGTGCCAGCAACGTGGCTGACAACGGTCGTAACCGGACGACTCTCCCGACTCCCGGCACCCCGCCGGGCACGGCGGGAAGATGACATGTCGGAGAGACGGGCAACCCGGGTAAGGTCGCTCTCGACGGGTACGGCAGGCGCCGACGCTGCGCGTCGACACCGGTCGGCCGGTTCCTTCGACGGCAGAGCGGGAAGCCACATGCCCAGCAGTTCGGGTCCATCGATCGGCACGATCACCGAGGGAGGACGGGTGACCCAGGTCGGCGAGGGTCAGGAGGCGGACGAGAGCGCTCCGCCGGTCATGACCTTCGGTGCTCCCACGGCCGGTGAAATCCTCGCCGAGCGGTACGAGTTGGTTGAGCACATCAACAACGACAGCGCGGGTCGGCTGGTCTGGCGCGGAGTCGACGTTATCCTGCGCCGCCCCGTCGCGGTGGTGCTGCGCTACCCGGGTGGCGACTCCGCCACCGAAATGCTCCAGGCCGCCGTCGCGGCCAGCCGGGTCATCCACCCCAACCTGGTCGGCGTCTACGACGCGATCGACGAGGCCGAGCGGGCGTACGTGGTGCGCGAGTGGGTGGACGGTCAGTCCCTGCGCGACCTGGCGACCGAAGGTCCGCTGGACCCGGCCCGGGCCACCGCGATCGGCAACGCCGTCGCGAGCGCCCTCGCCGCGGTGCACGCCACCGGAATGGTGCACGGCAACGTCCACCCCGGCACGGTCATGATCAGCGCCGAGGGCCGGGTAGTGCTGGCCGACGCGCGCACCGACGGCGCCGACAGCCAGGAGAACGACATCCGGGCGGTCGGCGGCATCCTCTACTTTGCCCTGACCGGGCACTGGCCGCACGCCGAGGCACCGCTGCGCGGCGCCACCGCCGGCCACGGCCGGGCCGCCATCCCGGACGCGGTCCGGGACGCCAGTGGCGGCATCGCGGCACCCCGCCAGGTCCGGGCCGGCGTGCCCGCGTACCTGGACGACCTGACCATGGACCTGCTCGACGCCGAGATCGCGCCGCCGTCGTCGGACGTGCTCGCCGCCGAGCTGGCGCGGCTGGACGTGCCGGCCGAGGAGGAGCACTACCTCGACAACAGCGGGCCGCTGCGGTTCGCCGCCGACACCGAGGAAGAGCCGTCTCCGCTGGCCGCGGCGGGCGGTCGCAAGGTCGCCGTGGGCATCGCCGGCCTGCTGGCGGTCGCCCTGGTCGGTCTGCTGATCGGGATCAGCGCGCTGGGCGACGACAAGGAGCCGCAGAACAACGCGGCGGCCACGCCCACCTCCACGGCCCCGGCCGGTGAGACGACCCCGGCCGCCGCCACGGTGCGCAAGTTGACCGTGAAGGGCGTCCGGATCATCGACCCGGACAGCAAGAACCGCAGCGAGGTCGACGGCGCCAACAAAGTCATCGACGGTGACGAGGACAAGGGCTGGGAGACGGAGACGTACAACCGCCCCAACTTCGGCAATATCAAGAAGGGCATGGGGGTCTGGCTCGATCTCGGCGAGCAGCACAGCGTCAAGTCGGTGCAGGCGGTGCTCTCCGGGACCGGTGCATCGGCCCAACTGCTCTCCGGCACTGCCAACCCGCCGTCGACGTCCAGTGGCGACAAGCAGCTCGTCGCGGGCTACAAGACGCCGATCGGGCAGCCGTTCGAGGAGCACGACGGCACCACCATGACGTTCAACGGCTTCGACGCCGACCAGAAGTACCAGTACCTGCTGTTCTGGATCACCGAGCTACCCCCGTCCGAGGGTGGCTTCAAGCTCGGGGTGCAGGAGATTACGGTCCAGGGTTCGTGAGCCGGGCAGCACGATCCGGGCACCGCATCCGCTGGACGCGGTGATGAACGGGCGCGACGCCGCAACGGACCTGGAGTTGCTGCGCGCCCACGTCGACGGGGACCGGGACGCCTTCGCGGTGCTGTTCCACCGGCACCGTGACCGGCTCTGGGCGGTTGCCCTGCGGACGCTCGGCGACCGCGAGGAGGCCGCCGACGCACTCCAGGACGCCCTGCTGTCCGCGCATCGGGCCGCCGGCCGCTTCCGGGGTGACTCGGCCGTCACCACCTGGCTGCACCGGATCGTGGTGAACGCCTGCCTGGACCGGATCCGACGCCGGCAGGCGCACCCCACCGTGCCGCTGCCCGACGGCACCCGGACCGAGAGCGGGTCGCGCACCGGGGGCGTGGAGCCGGCCGCACCGGCACAGGACCACGACACCGCGTTGGTCGTCCGCGAGGCGCTTGCCGCATTGCCCTTCGAGCAGCGCGCCGCCCTGGTGCTGGTGGACGTGCAGGGCTACCCCGTCGCCGAGGTGGCCCGCATCCTCGGTGTCGCCGAGGGGACGGTGAAGAGCCGCTGTGCCCGAGGCCGGGCCCGGCTGGCGGTGCTGCTCGGACATCTCCGCCCGGCCGCCGGCGGGGGGACGCCATCGGCCCACCCGGGCCCGACCGGCACGGTCGCAGACGTGCCCGGCGTCACCAAGGGGAACCCCCGCCCTGCGGAGGGCGTCGGATCGGGGTCGGGCCGGTTCAGGCGGGACGCCAATCAGGAGGACACGTGACGACCGAGGGGTTCAGGGAGGTCGACGACGACCTGCTCGCTGACTACCTCGGCGGGGCGTTGGACGGCACGTCGCAGCAGGCGGAGGTCGCTCGGCTGGTGGACGCGGACCCGGCGTGGGCCCAGGCGTACGCCCTGCTGGCTTCTGCGGTGACGGAGGTTCGCGCCGACCTCGCCCGGTGGGCCGAGCCGTCCCCGGAGCTGCCGGCGGCGCTCGCCGAACGGCTCGCCGCCGCGCTGGCCGCGGCGGACCCGGTGCTCGACGGCGCAGCGGCCGACGAGGACCCCACCGGCGGTACGCCCACGGTCGAGCCGGATCCGGACACCGCCACTCGGGTGGTCGTTCCGGCACAGGGCGGCAGCGGTCCCGGCCGCCGACCCAACGGCCCCTCCCCGACCCAGTCGGGGGGCGGCACACCCACCGGTCCCGGTCGCCGGCGGCGACGCTGGGCCCGGCGCGGCGCGCCTGCGGTGGCGGTCGCGGCCGTCGCCGTCATCGCGGTGGGACTGGGGCTCAATCAGCTGTCGATGAACGCCTCGGACACTGCCGGCACCAGCGTCCTGAACCAGCCGGCCAGCGCGCCCGAGGGCGCGGCGGCGGCCGGTGCGGTACGCACCACCGGGCCGGCACTGCGCAGCGGTACGGACTACACGCCGCAGACGCTCGCCGATGCCGATGCCGATGCCGAGCCGTCCGACGGTCAACGGACCAGCAGTGCTCCGGACGGGCAGCCCGGGGTGGCGGCCGAAGGTGGCCGTCGACCCACGCCGAGCGGCCTGGACCAACTGGCCCGGTTGACCGACGAAGCCGCGTTGACCACCTGCCTGGCCGACGTGGCCGCCGAGCACGGTACCGCCCCGCTGGTGGTCGAGGTGATCGACTACGCGGAGTTCCAGGGCGAGTCAGCCCTGGTGATCCGGTTCACCGACGCGGCCGGGGGCCGTTGGGCCTGGGTGAGCGGCCCGGAGTGCGGGGTCCCCGGGTCCGGCTCGGACAAGCGGTATTCGGCGCGGGTAGGGTGAATCCGCGGTCACTGGCGGGATGACCGTCCACGTGACCTGACCCACCGGATGCCCGTCTCGGGAATCCCCGGTTCGTACGATGACGTTCTGGAAGTCAGTTCCGGCGACCCTAGGCGTCGGACTTGGATCGGCATCGGTGCGCGCCGAAGCCGAACACACACAACTCGGGAGACGGCAGTGGACGAGGTCCGCAACCTGATCATCATCGGCTCCGGGCCGGCCGGTTACACGGCGGCCGTCTACGCCGCCCGCGCCAACCTGAAGCCGCTGATCATCGAGGGCGCGCAGTCGGGCGGCGCGCTGATGACCACGACCGAGGTGGAAAACTTCCCCGGCTTTGCCGACGGCATCCTCGGCCCCGAGCTGATGGACAACATGCGCAAGCAGGCCGAGCGGTTCGGCGCCGAGTTCCTCACCGACGATGTGACCCGGGTCGAGCTGGTGGACACCGGCGACGCCGGCGCCGACGCGGTGAGCACCGTCTGGGTCGGCGAGACCGCCTACCGTGCCCGCGCCGTCATCCTCTCGACCGGTTCGGCCTGGCGCCCGCTGGGCGTCCCGGGCGAACAGGAGTACCTCGGCCACGGCGTCTCCTCGTGCGCCACCTGTGACGGGTTCTTCTTCCGCAACCAGCACATCGTGGTCGTCGGCGGCGGCGACTCGGCGATGGAGGAGGCCAGCTTCCTCACCCGCTTCGCCGAGTCGGTCACCATCATCCACCGGCGCGACTCGTTCCGGGCCAGCAAGATCATGGCTGACCGGGCGCTGAACAACGAGAAGATCAAGGTTGAGTGGAACAGCACCGTCGAAGAGATCCTGGGCGCCGACGGCAAGGTCAGCGGCGTACGGGTCCGCAACGTGCACTCCGGCGAGACCAAGGTGTTGGACGTGACCGGCGTCTTCGTGGCCATCGGCCACGACCCCCGCAGTGAGCTCTTCCGCGACCAGGTCGAGATGGACGACGAGGGGTACGTCAAGGTCCAGGCCCCCAGCACCCGGACGAGCGTGCCCGGTGTCTTCGCCGCCGGCGACGTGGTCGACCACACCTACCGTCAGGCGATCACCGCGGCCGGCACCGGTTGTGCCGCCGCGCTCGACGCCGAGCGGTTCATCGCGACGCTCAGCTGAAACAACGAACACATCCCGGAGGAGGGGCATAGTGGGAAATACCAAGGCGGTCACGGACGCGAGTTTCGTCGCTGACGTGCTGCAGGCCGACAAGCCGGTTCTGGTGGACTTCTGGGCCGAGTGGTGTGGGCCGTGCCGCAAGGTGTCGCCGCTGCTCGAGGAGATCGCGGGCGAGATGGGTGACCAGGTCACCATCGTCAAGCTCAACATCGACGAGAACCCGGAGACCGCCCGGGCCTACCGGGTGATGTCGGTGCCGACGCTCACCGTGTTCAAGAACGGCCAGCCGGTGCAGTCGATCGCTGGTGCCAAGCCGAAGGGCGAGCTGGTCCGGCTCATCGAATCGGCCCTCTGACCAGCAGAAACGTCACCGAACCCCGTACCCGGTCGCCGGGTGCGGGGTTCGCTGTCTTCCGGGCCACGCCGTCGGGAGTTTTTCCAGGCCGAGCCACCTCGCCGCCCCGGAACGCATAGCCTCAAGCCTGGGCCGCCCGGCCAGCCAGCATCGTGCAGAGGGGGTCGTGCGTGCGTCCGATCCGATCCGGTGACCGGGGACCCGCGGTCACGGAGATCCGTACCATCCTCACCGGCCTCGACCTGCTCACCTCCACCGCCAGCCCAGCCGTCGACGAGTTCGATCTCGACACCGAACGTGCGGTCCGCGCGTTCCAGCAGTCCCGCGGGCTCAGCGTGGACGGCCGGGTCGGGTCGGAGACCTGGTGCGCCCTGGACGCCGCCCGCTGGAGGCTCGGCGCCCGCACCCTCTACCACGCGGTCCCCGAGCCGCTCACCGGCGAGGACGTCCGGTCGCTCCAGGAGCGACTGCTGGAGATGGGGTACGACGTGGGCCGGGCGGACGCCATCTACGGCATCCGGACCTCTCGGGCGGTCGCCCAGTTCCAGCGCGAGGTCGGTCTCACCCCGGACGGCTCGTGCGGGCCGCACACCATGAACGCCCTGCGCCGGATCGGCCGCAAAGTCGTCGGTGGCCGCCCGCAGTGGCTGCGCGAGTCCGACGCGATCCGGCAGTCCGGGCCGGCGCTGGTCGGCAAGACGGTCGTCATCGACCCCGGCCACGGCGGCACCGACCCGGGCATGGTCGTACCGGACGGGCCGCTGCGCTGGACGGAGGCCGACCTGGTGCACGACCTGGCCAGCCGGCTGGAGGGGCGGCTCGCCGCGTCCGGGGTGCGGGTGCAGCTCACCCGGGGTCCGGCGCCCGACAGTTGCCTGCCGGACACCGACCGCGCGCTGCTGGCCAACTCGCTCGGCGCCGACGTGTTCATCTCACTGCATCTGGACGGGCACGCCAACCCGGACGCCGAGGGCGTGGCGACCTACCACTACGGCACCAACAACGGTGTGACCTCAGCGACCGGTGAGCGGCTGGCCGGTCTGGTGCAGCGGGAGATCGTCGCGCGGACCGGGCTACGGGACTGCCGTACCCACGCCAAGACGTGGGACCTGCTGCGGCTGACCCGGATGCCGGCGGTACGGGTCGAGGTCGGCTACCTCACCTCGCCGGCGGACCGCGCCCGCCTGATCGATCCCCGATTCCGGGACCGGGTGGTGGAGGCGATCGTGGCTGCGGTGCAACGGATGTACTTCCCAATCGAGCTAGACGTGCCGACCGGCTCGATCGACGTGAGCGAGCTGCGGGCGGTGGTGACCGCCGGCACGGTGGTCGACTGAGACCGGTCGACACGGCGCTGCCGGCGGGCTCGGTCAGCCGCCCGTGGAGCGGGTTGCCGGGGCGGGGCGGACCGGACGGAGCAGGGTGTCCGGGCTCATCGAGCCGAGCAGCTTCTCCAGCGCGTACTCGACGTCGGACTTCCAGCTCAGCGCGGTGCGCAGCTCGAGCCGCAGCCGGGGAAACCGCGGATGCGGACGTACGGTTTTGAAGCCGACGGAAAGGAAGAAATCAGCCGGCGCCACGCAGCCGCCGGCAGGGTCGTCCGCGTCGCCGAACTTGGCGTCGCCGAACGCCTCGATCGCCTTGATCCCCCGCTTGGTCAGGTCCCGGGCGACGCCCTGCACCAGCATCCGGCCCAACCCGCCGCCAGCGAACGCGGCAACCACGTTGGCGGTCATCAACAGCGCCGCGTCAGCGGAGACCGGGGAGGTGGGGAAGGCCATCGAGCGGGGCACGTAGGCGGGCGGGGCGTACATCACGAAGCCCGCCGGCATCCCGTCGACGTACGCGAGCTTGCCGCAGGAGCCCCACTCCAGCAGCGTCTGGGAGACCCACGCCTCCTTCTCCAGGCCCGGATCTCCGGCAGCGCAGGCCCGGTCGGCGGAGACCGGATCCAGCTCCCAGTAGACGCACTGCCGGCACGGGCGAGGAAGGTCTTCCAACGTGTCGAGGGTCAGGCTGACCAGACGTCGCGACATATGGCGCATCCCCACAATAGGCTCGGTGGTAGACCGGCATGGAACGACAGCGCCGCCTTCCTGCCCCCGACGAGCGATCGTACGCCGCCGATCGACGGTACGGGAGGGGACGCGCAGATGCCCACCGCACCGGGGGACAGCGGGGATGGTCCGGGATGTGGGCGGTCCGTCTCCGCAGGCCGGCAGCCTGGCTCCGGCGGGCTAGGATCGACAATCGGTGTCCCCGCCGCCATGGTCGCCAGCGTCCGGGGTACCCGGGGCGGGAGCCACCCGAGCAGCGATCGAGGTGAGGTCATGACCGGCACGACACTCGACGACTACACCGACCGGTACGCCCGGCGGGTACGCGGGATGACCGCCTCCGAGATCCGAGCACTCTTCGCGGTGGCCAGCCGGCCGGAGGTCGTCTCGCTCGCCGGTGGGGCGCCGTACATCGCCGCCCTGCCCCTCGACGCGGTCGGCGAGATGCTCGGCCGGCTCGGCTCCGAGCACGGCGTGACCACCCTCCAGTACGGCATCGGTCAGGGCACCCTCGAGCTGCGCGAGCGGATCTGCGAGGTGATGGCGCTCTCCGGGATCGACGCCGGATGCGGCGCCTCACCCGAGGACGTGGTGGTCACCGTGGGCGGCCAGCAGGCGCTGGACCTGGTGGCCCGGCTCTTCCTCGACCCGGGTGACGTGGTGCTCGCCGAAGGGCCGACGTACGTCGGCGCGCTCGGGGTTTTCCAGGCCGCGCAGGCGCAGGTGGTACACGTCCCGATGGACGCCGACGGGCTGATCCCGGAGGCGCTGGAGACGGCCATCGCCGACCTGGCCCGGGCGGGCCGGCGGGTGAAGTTCCTCTACACGATCCCCACCTACCAGAACCCGACCGGCGTGACGCTCAGCGAGGAGCGCCGGGAACGCGTCCTCGACATCTGCGAGCGCGCCGGCCTGCTGGTGGTCGAGGACGACCCGTACGGCCAACTGGGGTTCGAGGGCGAGGCGCCGGCGCCGTTGCGCGCCCGCCGCCGGGACGGGGTCTTCTACCTCAGCACCTTCTCCAAGACCTTCGCTCCCGGGCTGCGGGTCGGCTGGATCCTGGCGCCGCACGCGGTCCGCGACAAGCTGGTCATCGCCAGCGAGGCGCAGATCCTCTGCCCCAGCGGCTACGCCCAGGCCGCGGTTGCCACGTACCTGAGCACCATGCCGTGGCGGCAGCAGCTCAAGGTCTACCGCGAGGTGTACCGCGAACGCCGGGACGCCATGCTCGACGCGCTGGCCGACCTGATGCCGGAGGGCACCAGCTGGACCACGCCAGCCGGCGGCCTCTTCGTCTGGGCGACCCTGCCCGACGGTCTCGACTCGAAGGCCATGATGCCGCGCGCCGTCGCCGCCCGGGTCGCCTACGTGCCCGGCACCGGCTTCTACGCCGATGGCACCGGCACCGGCACCATGCGGCTGAACTTCAGCTTCCCGCCGCCCGAGCGGATCCGTGAGGGCGTCCGCCGGCTCGCCGGCGTGATGGAGCAGGAGATCGCGATGCGCCGGGTCTTCGGGTCGCCCGGCGGCGCCGCCGGGCGACGCGGCAGGGCCGGTTCCGACGTGCCAGGACCCGACTTGGCATGATGCCGGCATGGGTACGACCGCTGCCGAGCGCTTCCTCGTGACCGATTCCCCCGTCGCGTCCGACCTGCACGTGCTGGTACTCGCCGGCGGGCTCTCCTACGAGCGGGACGTGTCGCTGCGGTCCGGTCGGCGGGTGCTCGACGCGCTGCGCGCCGTCGGGGTGGAGGCCGAGCTGCGGGACGCCGACGTGGCGCTGCTGCCGGCGCTGGCCGCCGACCCGCCGGACGCGGTGGTGATCGCACTGCACGGCGCCACCGGCGAGGACGGCTCGCTGCGCGGCGTGCTGGACCTGTGCGGCATCCCGTACGTCGGCTGCGACGCCCGGGCCTCCCGGCTCGCCTGGGACAAGCCCTCGGCCAAGGCGGTGCTCCGCGAGGCCGGCATCCCCACTCCGGACTGGGTGGCCCTGCCGCACGACCGCTTCTCCGAGCTGGGTGCGGTGGCCGTACTGGACCGGATCGCCGACCGGCTGGGCCTGCCCCTGATGGTCAAGCCGGCACAGGGCGGCTCAGGGTTGGGCGCCGGAGTCGTCCGGGACGCCGCGTCGCTGCCGGCCGCGATGGTCGGGTGCTTCGCGTACGACTCCACGGCCCTGGTGGAGCGCTACGTGCCCGGCATGGACGTGGCGGTCTCCGTGGTCGACCTCGGTGACGGGCCCCAGGCGCTGCCGCCGGTGGAGATCGTGCCCCGTAACGGGGTGTACGACTACGCCGCCCGTTACACCGCTGGGCGGACCACGTGGCACGCCCCGGCCCGGCTGGACCCGGAGGTGGCCGCCACAGTGGCCGACGTGGCCCTCGCCGCGCACACCGCGCTCGGCCTGCGGGACCTCTCCCGGGTCGACGTGATCGTGGACGCCTCCGGTCAGCCACACGTGCTGGAGGTCAACGTCTCGCCCGGCATGACGGAGACGTCGCTGCTCCCGCTCGCCGTACAGGCAGCCGGCCTGGACTTCGGTCGACTCCTCGGCTCCCTCGTGACCCGGGCAGCCACTCGCCGCACCGCCACCTGATCTCGGCGACGCCGCACTCAACTGCCCCGCTGCGAGACCGACTGACCTGGTCATGAGGTTGGCGGGCAGCACACCCCCGGCGACCGCCGCCAACCTCCTGGCCAGGCCGACGATCAGCGGGTGGTGCGCACGTCCTTCGGTGCGCTACGGCCGTCAGTGGAACCGATATTGGCCGCCGGAGTGGCGGGCGGGGTGTCGACTGCCGCTGCCGCTGCCGTAACGGTGCCGCTGTCGGGGGCGGTCGGGTTTGCGGTGTCGTCCGACGGGCCGGAGTCAGTCGAGGCCGGTTTGGCGGCGTCGTCCCCGGAGTCGAGCACTGAATCCGCGGCCGGCATGGCAGCCGGGGCTGCGGCCGCGGGTGTCGGGACGATGCCGGCCGTGGGCGCGGCTGCGGGACCGGTATCGGCGTCCGTGCCGCCGTCTGCGGGATCGGTGTGCGGGGTGGATTCGGGTGCCGGCTCGGGGATCTCCTCTGCCGCCTCGATGACCGAAACGGCCTCCGCCTCGGCCGCGGCGGCGTCCGCAGCGGCCGACTGGGCCAGCAGGCTTGACGGTGCCTGCCACTGGATGCGGGGCGGCTCAGCGAGCGGCCGCCCACCGAACTCAGCGAGCCAGGCGGCGACGAGCGCCAGATTTTCCCGCCACTGCGCCTCGGAGATCGGCGGCAGGATCGAGTCCCACAGAGACAGGAACGTGCCCCGCAGCTGAAGTCGGCCGTACGGCCGGGCGAGGAACCACATGTGCAGATGGGCTGAGCCATCGCCCCACCGGTTGACATGCACCCGCGCCACGCCGTCCAGGGAACGGATGGCCCGCTCCAGACGTACGGTCATCACGCCCAGCTCGGCGGCGAGCAGGTTCGGCAGGTCACCCAGATCGAGGTGGGTCCGGGATTCCAGGATGAGCACCATGGGCAGGCCGGTGGGACGGTCCATGGCACGTACGCGCCACCGCTCTCCCACCCAGATGTAGGCGTCGTCGGGCGCGTTGCAGGCGGTGCATTCCCGGAGGCCCTCGCCCTTGCGTGGCGGTTCGACCGGGACCGGATCGTCGAGCTGCTTCACGCGGAGGTCACCCTCGAAGGGGAACGAGGGCCACTGGGTGAAGTCCGGGACTGAGGGAGGGGTGTCGTGCACGACGCTGACCCTAACCGAGTCTGGCACCGCTGTCCCCACCTGTTTGATCGGTCTGGGCCACCCGGATCAGTGTTCATCGTCGATCGACGTACGGGGCACGGCCGCCACGATCCGGCGATATCCACAGGCTGCCGAGATCCTCAACACAGGCCGTCATCCACAGGCTGGCACCCGCTTTCACGCGGTGTTTCACGTGAAACGGGGTGTGCCTGTGGACAACCGGTGTGGATAACTTTTCGGCCCGTCAGTCGTTGCTCGAAAACCGCTCGGAGGTGCTGGCGAGTGACTTCGCCGACGTCGGCGTCGGGTCGGATGCGCGAGAGTCGATGGCGAGTTGGAACCGCACGGCAACCGACCCGGGCCGGCGACGTTGGCGGGGTGCCGGAGAAGGCTTGGTCTACGGCGACCTGGGATGAGGCGGAGCCGCTGGCGCCCGGCCGTGGGGACGCGCTCGGCGCCGAGGCGGCTCTGGCCCAGGTCGTGATGAGCTTGCTCCGGTGTCCGCTCGCCAACAGGGAACGGGTTCGCCGGTGACGCTCGCGCCTGTTCGGGTCTGCCCCGCCCTGCTCCCGCTCGCCGGTCGGCACTGGCCGCAACTTCAGGGATGTTGTGGCATCGCGAGAGGTGGAGGCCCCAACATCCCTGAAGTTGCGCGGATCTTGGCCTGGCGCGGCGGACGTGGGGCGAACGAGCGGGCGCGAAAGGACAACGGGGGTGCCGTTGCCGGGCGAGTCTTGCGACCTCAAACGGTCGCGGTCCGCAGGCGCGGGCGCCGGACCTGTCACGGGAGTAGCGCCTCGGGCGGTCACGGGCCTCGCGCCGTCACGCGCCTCGGGCGGTCACGGGCCTCGGGCCCTCTCACACCCCGACTTGCCCGATCGATGCGCGCTGCCTTTCCCGAACGCTACGACCTCGGACGGACTCGCGGGCTTGGGCTCAGGCGGCGCCTTGCGGAAGAGGCGTAGGTGCCGGGCGGGGCGGAAGGTTCCAAGAGGCGCGAGCTGGCGGGCGGCGCGAGCCGGCGGAGAACCGGCGGGCGCTGAGCGCTCGGCGTGACGCGTGGAGATCGGGGCAGCAGCCTGGTGCGAGGTTCCGTATCGACGCGCGCTGGCGGGACGTGTCGGTGTGACCCTCCGGCCCAGCGGAGCTCAGCCGGCGAGGTACCGACGCGCCGAGCCAGAGGCACGGAGCCGGTCGCAGAGATGGAGCCGTAGAGACTGAGCGACGCATGGGCGAGTCACGGCGACAAGCGACGCCTGGGCGGCAAGGCGACCGGCGGGCCCGCCGCTTCCACCGCGGTCCGCCGCCTCCAGGACGGCCCGCCCCGTCATCACGGCCCGCCCCGTCAGCACGGCCGGCCCGTCAGCGCGGCCCGCTGAATGAACGCACGTGGGCACGATGCACGAAGGGCGGCGCACGAAGGGCGGCGCACGAAGCACGCGGGTGAGGCAAGCGGGCGCGGCAAGCTGGCGCGGCGCTGGGCACGTCGGGGCCGACCGCGAGGAGGTGACAGCACCACGGCGGCTACAGCAGAGGACAGGTCGACAGCCACAGCGACGATCAGGCTCGCTGGGCGGTTCGGCCCACCAAGACCACCAGACTCGGCGTCCAAGGCGGCAGCGGCCCGCTGAGCGGCGCGCAAGGCACCCTCCGCCGCCTTCCACGACGGCCCGGACGCAGTCGACGGTTTCACGTGAAACGGAGGCTCGGAACACCCCACGGGCGGCCAACGGAGATGGCGGGCCGTCCGGCGGCCGCGATGCGTGGTGGCGGAGGTCGGCAGCCCGCCGAAGTCGCCCGACGGGACCACACCCGTTTCACGTGAAACCAACGGGCCCGGATGCAGAACGGCCGCGCATCCCGAGGGAAAGCGCGGCCGCAGAAGGAGGGGCGATCAGTCCCCGGCCTCTTCCTGTTCCACTCCGATGATCCCGACGATCCGCTCCAGGTCGTCCACCGTCGCGAACTCGATCGTGATCTTGCCCTTGCTCCGGCCGATGTCCACCTTCACCCGGGTGTCGAACCGGTCCGACAGTCGATCGGCGAGGTCGGTCAGGGCGGGCGCGTGCGGCTTCTGGCGCCGCTTCGCGGCCTGGCCCTTCGCCGGTCCGTCGTTCAGCGCCAGGGCCACGATTTCCTCGGTCGCCCGGACCGAGAGGCCCTCGGCCACGATCCGCAGCGCCAACTGCTCCTGTGCCTCCGCCTCGTCGAGGCTCAGCAGGGCGCGGGCGTGGCCCGCGGACAGGATCCCGGCGGCCACCCGGCGCTGCACCTGCGCCGGCAGGTTCAGCAGCCGAATGGTGTTGGAGATCTGCGGTCGGCTCCGACCGATCCGGCGGGCCAACTCCTCGTGGGTGGCGCCGAACTCCTCCAGCAGCTGCTGGTACGCGGCGGCCTCTTCCAACGGGTTCAGGTTGGCCCGGTGGATGTTCTCCAGCAGGGCGTCGCGGAGCATGGCGTCATCCCGGGTGTCCCGGACGATCGCCGGGATGTTCTCCCGCCCCACGGCCTGAGCGGCTCGCCACCGCCGCTCGCCCATCACCAGCTCGTACTTCTCGTCGTCGAGCTGCCGGACGACGATGGGCTGGAGGAAGCCGACCTCCTGGATCGAGGTCTTCAGCTCCTCCAGCGCGTCCTCGTCGAAGACCTGGCGGGGCTGCTTCGGGTTCGGCACGATCGCGTCGACCGGGATCTCGGCGAACCGGGCTCCCGGCACCGGGCTGAGCGTCGACTCCGGCTGCGCCACGGTGCCGGTGGGCGTCGCCACCGGTACGTCAGCGACCGTTACATCGTCCACATGCCCGTTCTCCGGATCGGCCGTCACGGTGCCGGCAGCACCCGGCGGCGGCCCGGTCGGGATGAGCGCCCCAAGGCCTCGACCCAGACCGCCCCGAGGACGGTTCTTCATGCCACGCCTCCCAGCGATTCGTCCGCACTACGCATTCCGGCCCACCGGCTCCTTGACGCCCCGCTCGGCGATCTCCTGGGCGGCCTCGAAGTAACTCGTGGCGCCCCGCGAACCGGGATCGTAGGTCATCACCGACTGGCCGTAGCTGGGTGCCTCGGACACCCGGACGTTACGGGGGATGACCGCCTGGAGAACCTTGTCGCCGAAGTGGTTCCGGACGTCCTGCTCGACCGCGTCCGCGAGGCGGGTACGGCGGTCGTACATGGTCAGCAGGATGGTGGAGACATCGAGCTTGGGGTTGAGGTGTTGCCGCACCAGGTTGATGTTGTTGATCAGCTGGTTGAGCCCCTCCAGCGCGTAGTACTCGCACTGGATCGGGATCAGCACCTCCTGCGCGGCGACCAGGGCGTTGACCGTGAGCAGGCCGAGTGAGGGCGGGCAGTCGATGAAGACGTAGTCGAACTGCCCCGGGTAGGCGGCGATGGCCCGGTCGAGGCGCGACTCCCGCGCCACCACCGACACCAGTTCGATCTCCGCGCCGGCCAGGTCGATCGTCGCGGGTACGCACCAGAGGTTGGGGATGCCCTCGACCGCCTGCGCCACCTCGGACAGCGGCATGCTGTTGATCAGGCAGTCGTAGACGTCCGGGATGCCGGTGTGGTGCGGGACGTTGAGCCCAGTCGACGCGTTCCCCTGTGGGTCGAGGTCCACCACGAGCACCCGGTTGCCGTGCAGGGCGAGCGCCACCGCAAGGTTGACGGTGGTCGTGGTCTTGCCCACGCCGCCCTTCTGGTTAGCGACGCACATGACCCGGGTCCGGTCCGGTCGAGGCATGGTCACCTCGCCACTGGGATTCAGGATCTGCACGGCGCGCATCGCCTCCATAGCCAACGGTGGGTCATCCTCTTCGCGCGTCGGGGTTTCACGTGAAACGTACGTGGGGTCGGCCGCCACTGCGGCCAGCGAGTCGGCCGACGCGATCGGCACGTCGTCGACCACTGGCGTGGCGTCCCGGGCTCCCGCCGCAGTGGGTTGTTGCGGAACGGCCGGTTCGAAGCGGACCGCCGCGGCCGTGTTCCGCCGACCCGAGGTCGACCGCACCTCTGCGGCGTTGGCCGGACGGGCCGACCCGTCCGGTGCCCGACGAACAGCGGTCGGATCCGGGGTTTCCGGTCCGGCCGCCTGCCCAGCGGGGTCGTCGCGCAACACCAGCGGATCGCTGTCCGCCGGCCGAGGCGACGACCCGGGCGCGCCGGGCGACCAGCTCGGGTAGTCGGTTTCACGTGAAACAGGGTCGCTGGTTGACCCGGTCACGCGTGGATCGTCGTACCTGCCGTCGTCATGCACCTGTCATCCCTGCCCGCTTCGGATGGTCGGTCCGCGCCCCGGTCAACTTGGCCGCACCCGCGCTCGCACTCCGGAGCGTACGGCCCCTCGGGAGCGGTCGGAGACCTTCGACGCCGCCGCCCGCTCCACACTATCGACGCGCGGTCAGCCTACGGCGGACGGGCGCGGCCGGTCCACGTCGGGTTCTCATCCCCTCGTCCATCCGTACCGGTACAACGAGGAAACCCACCGGCCGGACGCCCGATGGCGCGAAGCGTCAGCGGCGGCGGGGGCGTCCGGCCCGGGATCGCTTGTTGGTGGCCGGACGGGGACCGATCATCCGTTCACGGACGATCTCCACCACGGTGGTGGGTGGGTCGATCACCCCGACGCCGCAGAGGTGCACGGCCGGTTCCCCACCGCCGAGCCGTGCCACGACGTCGGCGTGCTCCTCGATCTCCGTTGCGGCGGACGACCCCTTGAGCGCCAGCAGCCGCCCGCCGCGCACCGCCAGTGGCAGGCTCCACGCCGCCAGCCGGTCCAGTGGCGCGACGGCGCGGGAGGTCACCACGTCCCCGCTGATCGGCTCCCGGCCGCTCGATCCGGTGGCCGCCTCGTCGGCCCGACCCCGGAACACCCGCACCGTCCGGGTCAGGCCGAGTCGCTCGACAACCTCGATCAGGAACGACGTCCGCCGGGCGAGCGGCTCAATCAGGGTGACCGTCAGGTCGGGGCGCGCGATGGCCAGGACCAGACCGGGTAGACCGGCACCGGAGCCGACGTCGAGCACGGTCGCGTCGGTCGGGATCCGCTCGGCGACCGCGGCGCAGTTGAGCAGATGCCGGTCCCAGATCCGGGGCGCCTCCCGGGGGCCGATCAGCCCTCGGAGCACCCCGTCGGTGGCCAGCAGCTCGGCGTACGCGGCGGCCACGTCGAGTCGATCGCCGAAGAGGGTCACGGCGGCCGAAGCCAGGTCGGGCGGCAGCGCCGCGTCGGCCGGCGACGGGGTGCCGCCGCCCGAGCCGTCCCGCGCCGGGTCGGTGTCGGTGTCCGGGGTTTCGGGCCGGACAGCGGACGGCCCGGGCGGCGTGCCGCCCGGGCCGGTCACGGCGTCAGCCGTGTTGTCGTCGTGGGTCACCCGGTCAGTCCGCCGGCCGTACGACGATGCGCCGGCTCGGCTCGACGCCCTCGGACTCGCTCTCCACGCCGGACATGGCGTTGACCACGTCGTGCACGCACTTGCGCTCGAAAGCGGACATCGGCTCCAGCCGGACCGGCTCGCCGTACTCCTTGACCTTCTCGACAGCGTTCTTGGCGACCGCGGCGAGCTCCTTGCGGCGGCTCGCCCGGTAGCCGCCGACGTCGAGCAACAGGCGGCTCGGCGTCCCGGTCTGCCGGAAGACGGCGAGCCGGGTCAGCTCCTGGAGCGCCTCCAGGGTGGCCCCGCGCTGACCAACCAGGTTCTGCAGCCCGGAGCCGACCACCTCGACCACGGGGCGGCCGCCGGCGACCAGCTCGTCGATGTCGCCGTCGTAGTCGAGGATGTCGAGCAGCCCCTCCACGTAGTCGGCCGCGATCTCGCTCTGCCGGAACAGGTCGCCCTCTCCTGCCGCCTTCTTCGTACCGCCGCCGGCGGGGGCCTCGGTGTCGTCGTCGGCCTCCGGCTCGTCGGCCTCGGCGTCGTCGTCCACCGCGAGCGGCGCGGTCTCCTCCTCGTCCAGGGACTGCTCGGCGTGGGGGATGCTGGTCTCGGTCACGGTCTCATCTCCGTACTCGCTCGGCCGGACCGTCGGGTCCGCTGGTTTCCCGGGGCCGGCGGGAGGTCGCCGGTGCCCACGGGCACGTCTGTACGGGCAGTGTCGCCCGTGTCCGCGTCACGCGCGGTCGGTTCCGTCCGGCGCCGGCCATACGGCGGCTGCGCGGTGCGGAACGGGCCGCCGCCGGTTGCCCGACGACGGCCCGGACGAGTCAGCCCTGCCGCTTGGCGGGGCGGCTCTTCTTCGGGTTCACCGGCTTGGCGCCCGGCTTCGGCGCGGCCACCTTGGGCGCGGTCGCCTTGACCGGCGCCTGCGGGGCCGACTTGCCGCGCCCGAACAGGCCACCGGACTTGGCGGGCTGCACGGGGTTGCGGACGCCAGCGGGGCTGGTGGTCTTCTTGGCGGTCACCGGCGGCGGGAACTTGCGCAGTACCCACTGCTGCTGACCAAGAGTGAAGAGGTTGTTGGTGACCCAGTAGATGATCACGCCGATGGGGAAGATCGCGCCGGAGATCAGCAGCGACAGGGGGATGCCGTAGAGCATCAGCCGCTGGATCATCCGCTGCTGCGGGTCTTCGGCCCAGCCGGTCTTGAGGATCATCTGACGGCTGGTGAGGTAGGTGGTGCCGATCATGATCAGAACCAGGATGCCGGCAATGACCTTGACGGTGGTGCCGTTGGCGCCGAGGCGGGCCAGCTCGTCGGCGGTGGAGCCGAACTTGCCGGCGATCGGGGCGGTGAAGAGCTTCGCCTGCGAGGCGCTCTCGAACTGGTTGACGGTCCAGCCGTAGAGGTCCTTGCTCTGCTTGGCCGGGTCGAGCCGACGCAGCACGTGGAAGAGGCCGAGGAAGACCGGGATCTGAAGGAACATCGGAAGGCAGCCCATCAACGGGTTGGCCTTCTCCTTCTTGTAGAGCTCCATCATTTCTTTCTGGAGCGTCTCCCGGTCACCCTTGTGCTTCTCCTGCAGCTCCTTGACCTTGGGCTGCAACGCCTGCATCGCCCGCTGCGACTTGATCTGCTTCACGAAGACGGGGAACAGGATCACCCGGACGGTGACCACCAGGAAGACGATGGACAGGATCCAGGCGAAGTTGGTGCCGATCACTGCGCCGACCGGTACCCCAATGGCGTCCCAGGCAGAGTGCCAGGTCAGCAGGATCCACGAAATCGCGTAGTAGATCCAGTCGAGACTCAATTCGGGGCTCCAGTCACATCAGCACGGCGGCGGCCGCCCGGCTCCGGTACCGGGTCATGTCCACCAGGGTGAAAGGGGTGGCAGCGCAGCAAACGCCGCACCGCCAGCATGGCTCCCCGGAGCGCGCCGTGCCGGGCTACCGCCTCCTGGGCGTACGCACTGCACGACGGGTAGAACCGACAGCGGGCCGGCAGTGCCGGACTTATCCACCGACGGTACGCGATGATGGGCGCAATCAGCACCCTGGCACCGGTTGACGTCGGGCGCGGGGCGGTCGGGTCGGCGCTCATCGGGACCGCCGCTCTCGGGGCGACCGGGCAACCGCGATGGCGGCGTCCAGGTCGGCGGTGAGTCGGGGGTACGACGCCTCGGCCGCGGCGGGTAGCGCTCGGACGACCAGGGTGCTGCCGGCGGGCAGGGCGGCCAGCCGCTCCCGCACCAGCGCTCGCAGTCGGCGCCGGACCCGGTTGCGGACCACCGCGTTGCCAACGGCCTTGGACACGACGAAGCCGGCGCGGGCCGGCACGGAGGGCTGCTCCGTGCCGATATGCCGCGCCGGCTCCGGCGAGGTCGGTGTGGTCAGGTCAGCGGGCGACGGCACGGTCAGGTGGACCACGACGGCGCCTCGTCCGGCGCGTCGGCCACCACGGACCGCTGCGGCGAAGTCAGTACTGCGCCGCAGTCGCTGTGCGGCGGCCAGCACGACTGCCCACGTCCCCTGGACCGGCCCGATCGGCTCAGGCCGACAGGGTGGTGCGACCCTTGGCGCGGCGGCTCGAAAGGATGGCACGGCCGGCACGGGTGCGCATGCGCAGCCGGAAGCCGTGGGTCTTCGCGCGCCGGCGGTTGTTCGGCTGGTAGGTGCGCTTGCTCACGTCAGGCTCTCCGTTTTCGTACGCGCCCCGCGCGACGGAATCGCCGGGGTCGTGGGGTGGTCCAGGCCACCTCGACGGTGGCCCCCGATCGGTGCTGCCCGGCGGAGCGGGACCTCGGCGATGCGGGAATGCGACCGCGGACAGCAAGCACTCATCACCCTAGCAGAGGGCGAAATTGCGGCCGCTCCAGCCTACGCAGGGGTGCAATGACCGTCAAACACCCCGCACCGGTGGTCATTGGGACGCGCCCGGGACCGAAGGGGCGGTTTTCGCTGATGCCGAGAAGGACCCGGCCGCGTCGCCGGTTGATGGCGCAGGGACAACGCTGTTACCGTGCCCGATTGCGGTGAGCGTCGGATGCTCCGGTCGTCGCGCGCAGGCAAGACCGGACAAGCTAGTGAATCGTTCGGCACGGTGAACCCGCTTCAGCGCCCATTCAGGCAGGGGCAGGTCCCACCCGCGTCCGGCGGGCGGCCACTATCGGTCGGTACACAGGTTGTGGATAACCTGTGGACGACCACTGGTCAACCGTCCGGGTGGGTGATGTTCCACCCGCGCACGCGGCGGGCCCGGGACGGCCGGCTGGCAGACAGCGGCGGCCGGGAGCAGAGGCGAGGGGGTGGCACGACGGTGGCCGGTACGACCGACCTTGCCGCGGTGTGGTTAGCGGCGACCGACGAGCTCGCCGACGAGATCATCTCCGCGCAGCAGCGTGCCTACCTCCGACTGACCCGGCTGCGGGCGATCGTCGAGGACACCGCGTTGCTCTCCGTCCCGGACGCGTTCACCCGGGACGTGATCGAGTCACGGCTGCGCCCGGCGATCACCGAGGCGCTCACCCGCCGGCTCGGCCGGCCGATCCAGGTGGCGGTCACCGTGCGGGTGCCCGAGGACGCCGCGGGCCGCCCGGCCGGGACCGTCTATCGCAGCGCCCCTGAGCCGGGGCCGGTCGACGTCGAGGGTTCGCCTGCCGGGCCGTTCGACGACCCTGCCGGACGGCCGCATCCCGAAGGGCTCATCCCCGAGCAGCAGCACCCGGCGCGTACGTCCGAGCCGGGTCCGCCACAGGCGCCGGCCGGTCCGCCCCCCGCGTCGAGCCTCGACGGGCACCGGTCGGGGCTGATCCCGGCCAGCCGGGACGGGCAGGAGGCGCTGTTCAGCGCCGCGTTCGTGGAGCCGCAGCGGTCGCCCAGGTCGGGCCCGGACCGGCGCGGCTACGACGAGCAGGCCGCCCGCCTGGACTCGCCCGGCCCGGACACGCGGCCCTACGAGCCCCGCTACCGGGAAGACGCGGCGTCGCCGCGGGACCAGCACGTGATCCGTTCGCTGCCCCGGGACAGCGGAACGGACAGTGGCCCGGGCCGCAGTGGGGTGGATCACCGAGCGGGTGGCCGCGACGATCGCCGGCTGCCCGGCACCGACACCGGCGGCAACCGGCTCAATCCGAAGTACATGTTCGAGACGTTCGTCATCGGTTCGTCCAACCGGTTCGCCCACGCGGCGAGCGTGGCGGTGGCCGAGTCGCCGGCGAAGGCGTACAACCCGCTGTTCATCTACGGCAGCTCCGGGCTGGGTAAGACGCACCTGCTGCACGCCATCGGGCACTACGCCACGACGCTCGGCAACGCGCGGTCGGTGCGGTACGTCTCGACCGAGGAGTTCACCAACGACTTCATCAACTCGCTCCGGGACGACAAGACCAGCGCGTTCCAGCGGCGCTACCGCGACGTCGACATCCTGCTGATCGACGACATCCAGTTCCTGGAGAACCGCGAGCGCACGCAGGAGGAGTTCTTCCACACCTTCAACACCCTGCACAACGCCAACAAGCAGATCGTGATCACCTCGGACCGGTCGCCCAAGCAGTTGGCGACGCTGGAGGACCGGCTGCGGACGAGGTTCGAGTGGGGTCTGCTCGCCGACATCCAGCCTCCGGATCTGGAGACCCGGATCGCGATCCTGCAGAAAAAGGCGGCGCAGGAGCGGCTCTACGCCCCACCGGACGTGCTGGAGTTCATCGCCTCCCGGGTGTCGAACTCGATCCGGGAACTGGAGGGCGCGCTGATCCGGGTGACCGCGTTCGCCAGCCTGACCCGGTCGACCGTCGAGCTGTCGCTGGCCGAGGAGGTGCTGCGGGACTTCATCCCGGACGGCGCCGGCCCGGAGATCACAGCGGACCAGATCATGGTCTCCACGGCCGACTACTTCGGGGTGAGCCTGGAGGACCTGCGCGGTCAGTCCCGCTCCCGGGTACTGGTCAACGCCCGCCAGGTGGCCATGTACCTGTGTCGCGAGCTGACCGAGCTGTCGCTGCCCCGGATCGGGCAGGCGTTCGGGGGCCGGGACCACACCACGGTGATGCACGCCGACCGGAAGATCCGCCAGCAGATGGCCGAACGGCGCTCGCTCTACAACCAGATCGCCGAGCTGACCAACCGGATCAAACAGAACACCTGAGGGGTACGCCAGCCGACACGACGGCGCGCGCCCCGGGACACGCCCGGCCGGATCTCCGGCCGGGCGTTCTTTTTTGTCTCCGGCGGTGCTCTGGCTTGACCCTCGACATGGTCTAGACCACAGGATCGACGCCGTGTCCTCCTTGATACTCACTCGTTGTCCACAGCTCGTTGTCCACCGTCGGTGGATAACTACGGTCCGTCCTCCACCGGTTACCCACAGGCTGTGGAGAAACCCTGTGTACGACGTTGTGGATGGCTGGGGACAACGCCGACGTTATCCACCGGCAACCGTCGCCCTGTGCACGACCTGTTGAAGGTTCTGGGGATGACGGCAATGGTGATCTTCTTGGTGGTCCACAGGCATGGGGAGAAAGTCGGTGGATTACCGGTGGACAACCGGTGGACAACGGTGGACAACCAGGCGCCGCGGCCGGCCTGTGGACGCAGAGGGCGGTTGTACCCCCGGTTCTCCACAGCTAAATCACCGGTGGATAACCTGTCTGAGCTGCGCAGACCCGAGTTCTCCACAGTTTGCACAGGTGCGATGAAGACGATGAGTTATCTCTTCTAAGAGAACAAAAACCAATCATCACCGTTGGGCTTTCTGTGGATCGGGCCGAGCGCTGCCGGATCAGCCGGTCAGCACCGACACGAACCACGGGGTCGGGCGCACAGCCGATGCCCCCGCGCCCTAAGGTGCGATGGGTACCCGCACGGTTGGGCGGGACGGTAAGCAGCGGTCGGCATGAGAGAGTTGTCGCTGACGTCGACGCGGAGGCATTGATGAAGTTCCGAGTAGAGCGCGACGCGCTCGCTGAGGCCGTGGCCTGGACCGCGAAGAGCCTGCCCAACCGGCCATCCGTACCGGTGCTCGCAGGGGTGATGCTCCGCGTCACCGACGGCAACCTGCGGGTCTCCGGGTTCGACTACGAGGTCTCCAGCCAGGTCACCGTCGAGGTGCAGGGTGACGCCGACGGCGCCGCGCTCGTCTCCGGCCGCCTGCTCGCCGAGATCACCAAGGCGCTGCCGGCCAAGCCGGTGGACATCGCCGCGGTCGGCGCCCACCTCGAGTTGGTCTGCGGCAGCGCCCGGTTCACCCTGCCCACCATGCCGGTGGAGGACTATCCCGCGCTGCCCGAGATGCCGCAGAGCGCCGGCACGGTCGACGCCGCGGCGTTCGCCACCGCGGTCGCCCAGGTGGCCATCGCCGCCGGCCGCGACGAGACGCTGCCGATGATGACCGGCGTCCGCGTCGAGCTCGCCGGCAGCACCCTGTCGATGCTCGCCACCGACCGCTATCGACTGGCACTGCGTGAGATCCAGTGGCGGCCGGACGACCCCGAGGTGAGCATTAACGCCCTGGTGCCGGCCCGCACCTTGAACGACACCGCCAAGGCGCTCGGCCCGCTGGGCGGCGAGGTCACCCTCGCCCTCGCCCAGGGCGCCGCGGGCGAGGGCATGGTCGGCCTCGCTGGCGGCACCCGGCGCACCACCAGCCGGCTGCTCGACGGTGCCAACTACCCGCCGGTGCGCTCGCTCTTCCCGGCCACCCACAACGCCGACGCCCGGGTGTCGGTCAGCACCCTCATCGAGGTGGTCAAGCGGGTCGCGCTGGTCGCCGAGCGGACCACCCCGGTGCTGCTCAGCTTCAGCGCCGACGGCCTGGTGGTGGAGGCCGGCGGTTCCGAGGAGGCGCGGGCCAGCGAGGCGATGGAGGCCACCTTCACCGGTGACGCGCTGACCATCGGGTTCAACCCGCAGTACCTCATCGACGGCCTGGCGAACCTGGGCTCGCAGACGGCCGTGCTGTCGTTCGTCGACGCCTTCAAGCCCGCGGTGATTTCACCCGCCGGTGAGGATGGCGAGGTCATCCCCGGGTACCGGTACCTCATCATGCCGATCCGCGTGTCCCGCTGATCGCGCCCAGCGATACCCAGATCCACGGAGGTAGGAACACATGCAGCTCGGCCTGGTAGGACTCGGCCGGATGGGCGGCAACATGCGCGAGCGGTTGCGGGCGGCCGGCCACGAGGTGGTCGGCTTCGACCACAACGCGCAGCTGAGCGACGCGCCGACCCTCGCGGACCTGGCGGAGAAGCTCGAGTCGCCGCGTGCGGTGTGGGTCATGGTTCCCGCCGGCGTCACCGACGCCACCATCGATGAGCTCGCCGGGGTGCTCGGCGAGGGCGACATCATCATCGACGGCGGCAACTCGCGGTTCAGCGACGACGCCCCGCGGGCCGAGCGGCTCGCCGAGCGCGGCATCGGCTACCTGGATGTGGGCGTCTCCGGCGGCGTCTGGGGCCGGCAGAACGGCTACGCGCTGATGGTCGGCGGGGCCGAGGAGCACGTCGAGCGGCTGATGCCGATCTTCAACTCCCTCAAGCCGGAGGGCGAGTTCGGCTTCGTGCACGCCGGGCCGGTCGGTGCCGGGCACTACTCCAAGATGGTGCACAACGGCATCGAGTACGGCCTGATGCACGCCTACGCCGAGGGCTACGAGCTGATGGCCGCCTCCGAGCTGGTGACCAACGTGCCGGGCGTGTTCAAGTCCTGGCGGGAGGGCACCGTGGTGCGCTCCTGGCTGCTCGACCTGCTGGACCTGGCGCTCGACGAGGACCCGGAGCTGGCCGAGCTGAGCGGCTACACCGAGGACACCGGCGAGGGCCGGTGGACGGTCGACGAGGCGGTCCGGCTCGCTGTGCCGCTGAACGTCATCACCGCCTCGCTGTTCGCCCGCTTCGCCTCCCGGCAGGACGACTCGCCCGCCATGAAGGCCGTCGCCGCGCTGCGCCAGCAGTTCGGCGGCCACGCCGTCCACAAGCGCTGAGCGGTATCCACACCCTGTGTACGTTCACCGGCTGGAACTGGTCGACTTCCGCTCGTACGAGCGGGTCGCCGTCGACCTCCAGCCGGGGGCGAACGTCCTGATCGGCGCCAACGGCGTCGGCAAGACCAACCTCGTCGAGGCGCTGGGATACGTGGCGACCCTGGACTCGCACCGGGTCGCCACGGACGCGCCACTGGTCCGGATGGGTGCCAGCTCGGCGGTGATCCGCTGCGCGGTGGTGCACGACGGCCGGGAGCTCCTGGTCGAGCTGGAGATCGTGCCCGGCAAGGCCAACCGGGCCCGGCTGGGCCGCTCGCCGGCTCGGCGGGCCCGCGACGTGCTCGGCGCTCTGCGACTGGTGCTCTTCGCTCCGGAGGACCTGGAGCTGGTCCGGGGCGACCCGGCCGAGCGTCGCCGCTACCTGGACGACCTGCTGGTCAACCGGCAGCCCCGGTACGCCGGCGTGCGGGCCGACTACGAGCGGGTGGTCAAGCAGCGCAACGCCCTGCTGCGTACCGCGTACCTGGCTCGTAAGACCGGCGGGTCCCGGGGTGGTGACCTCGGCACCCTCGCGGTCTGGGACACCCACCTGGCCCAGCACGGCGCGGAGCTGTTGGCCGGTCGGCTGGAACTGGTCGCCGCGCTGACCCCGCACGTTGCCAAGGCGTACGACGCGGTGGCCGCCGGTCGGGGCGCGGCCGCCATCGCCTACCGGCCCTCGATCGAGCTGGCCGAGCCGACCACCGATCGGGCCGCGCTGGCCGAGGCGTTGACCGCGGCCCTCGCCGCGTCCCGCTCGGCCGAGATCGAACGAGGCACCACCCTGGTCGGCCCGCACCGTGACGAGTTGGCGCTGACCCTCGGCCCGCTGCCCGCCAAGGGGTACGCCAGCCACGGCGAGTCCTGGTCGTTCGCGCTCGCGCTGCGACTGGCCGGGTACGACCTGCTGCGCGCCGACGGTATCGAGCCGGTGCTGGTGCTCGACGACGTCTTCGCCGAGCTGGACACCGGCCGCCGGGAGCGGCTGGCGGAGCTGGTCGGCGGGGCGAGCCAGCTGCTGGTCACCTGCGCGGTGGACGATGATGTGCCGGCCGCCCTGCGCGGCACCCGCTACCAGGTCAGCGATGGGACGGTACGCCGTGTCGGATGAGCCGGGCACCAATCGAGGTGACGCTGGCCGGGGTGACCGGCGGGCCAGCCCGGGCGACGCGGCTGCCGCGCGTACCCCTGGATCGAAGGCGGCCGGGGGCGGTACGGACGGCGGGCAGGCGGATGCCGCCAGCGGGCCGGAGCTGGCCCGGGCGGTGCTCGACGCGGCGCTGTCCCGGCGGCAGGCGGCGGCCCGCGCGCGGCGTACCCCTGGCGGTGGCGGGAGCGGCGACGGCGACTCGGGGCGGCGGCTGCGCGGCTACTCCGGCCCGGGCCCCGACCCGCGCGACCCGCAGCCTCTCAGCGCGGTGTTGAACCGGCTCGTGAAGGCGCGTGGCTGGCAGCAGCCGGCGGCCGAGGCCACGGTGTTCGGCGCCTGGGAGCGGGTGGTCGGCGCGGAGGTCGCCCAGCACAGCCGGCCGGTCAAGCTGGAGAACGGCGAGCTGACCGTGGAGGCCCGCTCGACCGCCTGGGCGACCCAGCTGCGGCTGCTGGCCGGCTCGCTGCTCAAGCAGATCGCTCGCGAGGTCGGCCACAACGTGGTGCGCAAGCTGCACATTCACGGCCCGGCCGCGCCATCCTGGCAGAAGGGGCCGCGCCGGGTGCGTGGCCGAGGGCCGCGGGACACCTACGGCTGAGCGGGCGTCTCAGCTCCGCCGGCCGGCCTCCCGGGCGGCGCGCTTCCGCTCGCGCTGTTCCCGGGTGTAGCGCTTGCGCTCTTCCAGGTCGCGTTTCCACAGCTCGCGGGCCTCGGCCGAGCCGCCCTGCACCGCGCCCTCGACCTCGGGCGGGCCGGCCAGGTGCCGAAACGCCCAGCGCATGAAGCGGCCGCCCTCGCCGGGGGACCTGGTGGCCGCGCCGTCCTCGCTCATCTGCCGCCCTCTCCTGCGCCTTCATTCACCCGTCACCGCGGACGGACGATTGGGACACCAATGGTTGGTGTACCAACTATCTGTACGATAGCGATCATGCATGGGGAGGGCAACCGATGAGCGAACGACCGGACGGCGTAGACCCGCTGGCGCTGGAACAGCAGGTCTGCTTCGCCCTCTCGGTGGCGGCGCGCAGCGTCGTGGCCGTCTACCGGCCGCTGCTGGAGCCGATGGGGCTGACCCATCCGCAGTACCTGGTCATGCTGGCGCTCTGGCAGCACGCGCCGCTGTCCGGCCGCGACCTCAGTCGCCTGTTGCAGCTCGACCCGGGCACGCTGTCACCCCTGCTCAAGCGGCTCGAAGCAGCCGGCTACCTGCGCCGTGAGCGCGACGCCGCCGACGAGCGCAGTCTCGCCGTCACCCTCACCGACAGCGGCACGGCGCTGCGCAGCCGGGCGGAGCTGATCCCGGCCGCGATCGTGCAGCGGCTCGGGCTGCCCGTGGAGGACCTGCAACACCTGCACGCCGTGCTCACCCAGGTGATCGCCGCGGCCAACCGGCCCGGCGGTGGTGACCCGCCCACCCCGGATCCCGGGGTGAGCGGTCAGGCGTCGGCGTAGACCGCGAAGCCGCGCTCGGCGCAGCGCCGGTAGAACGCGGCGAGCACGCCCAACTCGGCGCAGGTGAAGTTCCACTGCGGCGGGTCGCCGCTCTCGTCGCGGAGCGCGTCGAGTCGGCTCTCCAGCCAGCGCAGCTGCTGCTCGGCCAGCCGTCCGTCGCCGAGCAGCGAGCGCAGCACCGTGCTCACCGACTCGAAGGTGACCGCCTCGCCGTGCGGGCGGTGGCCGGCCACGAAGCGTTCGATGCCGCCAGCGATCCAGGCGCAGCCGTCCGGGTCGATCACCGGGTCCTCGTCCTCGGCCGCGGCGTCTGTGGCGTACAACACACCTTCCAGGCCGAGCAGCAGATCCACCAGCTCGGTGTACGCGGTCGCCCGGACGGTGCCGGTCTTCGCGATCAACTCGGCCAGAGCCGCTGTCGGCGCGGAGATTCGCGGCAGGTCGACGATCTCGCCGAAGTCGACGAACTCGGCCGGCGCGACCGGATCGTAGAAGCGGCCGGTACGCGGCCAGTGCACCGCGACGTTGTCCAGCCCCATCTGTCACCTCTTAAAGAGCACGTGTCGGGTCGATTGGGTCGATCGTCCCGGTTCCAGCCCGTAAAGATCAAGGCCGCTCCCGGGGCGCCGCAAACGTACGGCACCGGCGGTCCGGCCGCGACCCCCGACCCGCCCGGCCGCGGGTCAACCCGTTCGGGGGCGGCGCGTCCGATCGGAGCCTGGCGTGTGGGGGGAGTCGTGGGCAATGGGGTTCTGCCGGCTACGGCTTTCTCAGCCGCCTCGTTGAGGGTGCCGAGTGGTGGTTCTGTCCTCCGGGCACAGTAGGATTGACGGTGAGACGAAGACCCGGTGCGGAGCGAGGGACGGGGCCGGTGGCCCCAGAAACATTCTCCACGTCGGGTCGAGCCGATCGCGATCCGCGGGCAACCGCGGCGACCGGCGCGTTCGACCCGCTGTCCGGAGGTCTCCGGCACCGGTCCGCGCGCCGACGTCGCGTCCTGTCCGCCGAACCCGCGCCCGAAGCGCCTTGCCGGCGCAGACGACGCGAGAAAGTGGCCGAGGGTGGCAGCGCAGGACAAGCAGGAGTACGGCGCGGAGTCGATCACCGTTCTCGAGGGGCTGGAGGCCGTCCGCAAGCGGCCCGGTATGTATATCGGGTCCACCGGCGAGCGCGGTCTGCACCACCTCGTCTGGGAGGTCGTGGACAACGCGGTCGACGAGGCGCTGGCCGGATACTGCGACACCATCGACGTGGTGCTGCTCGCCGACGGCGGGGTCCAGGTCACCGACAACGGCCGTGGCTTCCCGGTCGACCTGCACCCGAAGCTCAAGAAGCCGGGTGTCGAGGTCGCGCTGACCGTGCTGCACGCCGGCGGCAAGTTCGACGGCAAGGCGTACGCGGTCTCCGGTGGTCTGCACGGCGTCGGCGTGTCGGTGGTGAACGCCCTCTCCACCCGGATGGCCGTCGAGATCCACAAGTCCGGCTTCGTGTGGCGGCAGCAGTACAACAACTCCAAGCCCGGCCCACTGGACAAGGGCGAGCCCACCGACCGCACCGGCTCGACGGTCACCTTCTGGCCCGACGCCGACGTCTTCGAGACGGTCGACTTCGACTTCCAGACCATCTACCGGCGCCTCCAGGAGATGGCCTTCCTCAACCGTGCCCTCCGCATCCACCTGCTCGACGAGCGAGTGGCTGAGGAGGAGGACGGCCGGCAGCGTGAGGTGACCTTCTTCTACGAGGGCGGCATCGCCGACTTCGTACGGCACCTCAACGCCTCGAAGAGCCCGATCCACAAGACCGTGGTCGAGTTCGGTGCCGAAGAGGAGGGCATGTCGCTCGAGATCGCCATGCAGTGGAACGAGTCGTACGGCGAGTCGGTCTACACCTTCGCCAACACGATCAACACGCACGAGGGCGGCACCCACGAGGAGGGCTTCCGGTCCGCGCTGACCAGCGTGGTCAACCGGTACGGCGCCGACAAGAAACTGCTCAAGGGCGACGAGAAGCTCTCCGGCGAGGACATCCGGGAAGGGCTCGCGGCGATCATCTCGGTCAAGCTGGCCAACCCGCAGTTCGAGGGGCAGACCAAGACGAAGCTCGGCAACACCCCGGTGAAGAGCTTCGTGCAGCGGGTCTGCAACGACCGGCTGGTCGACTGGTTCGACCGCAACCCGGCCGAGGCCAAGATGATCATCACGAAGGCCTCCCAGGCGGCCCGCGCCCGGATCGCCGCGCAGCAGGCCCGCAAGCTCGCCCGGCGCAAGTCGCTGCTGGAGTCCGGCTCGATGCCGGGCAAGCTGGCCGACTGCCAGTCCACCGACCCGCGCGAGTCTGAGGTGTTCATCGTCGAGGGCGACTCGGCGGGTGGCTCGGCCAAGCAGGGCCGGGACCCGCGGACCCAGGCGATCCTGCCGATCCGCGGCAAGATCCTCAACGTGGAGAAGGCCCGGATCGACCGGGTGCTGAAGAACAACGAGGTCCAGGCGCTGATCACCGCGCTGGGCACCGGCATCCACGACGACTTCGACATCGAGAAGCTGCGGTACCACAAGACCGTGCTGATGGCCGATGCCGACGTCGACGGCCAGCACATCCAGACGCTGCTGCTCACGCTGCTCTTCCGTTTCATGCGCCCGCTGGTCGAGCTGGGGCACGTCTACCTGGCCGCCCCGCCGCTCTACAAGATCAAGTGGAACAAGAAGGGCGACGACGCCCAGTACGCGTACTCGGACCGCGAGCGGGACGGGCTGATCGCGCTGCGCCAGCAGAAGAAGCCCAACGCCAAGCCGGATGACATCCAGCGCTTCAAGGGCCTCGGCGAGATGAACTACCCCGAACTGTGGGAGACCACGATGAACCCGGCAACGCGTACCCTGCGTCAGGTCACGCTCGACGACGCGGCAACCGCCGACGAGTTGTTCAGCGTGCTGATGGGTGAGGACGTCGAGGCGCGCCGGTCGTTCATCCAGCGCAACGCCAAGGACGTCCGGTTCCTGGACATCTGACGGAGCACGGTGGGTCGGTCGGGCCACACCCGACCGACCCACCGATCCACAGAGTTATCCACAGCTTGGCCGGTATCCACAGCCGTTATCCACAGCACGAAAACGACTCTGAGTCTGATAAGGGTATACAGTGACCGATTCACCCGAGTCCACACCGAACGAGCCCGAGGTCCCCGAGGTCCTCGCCGCCGTGGTCGCGCACGACCGGATCGAGCCGGTCGGGCTCGAGGTGGAGATGCAGCGCTCCTACCTCGACTACGCGATGAGCGTCATCGTCGGTCGAGCGCTGCCGGACGTCCGGGACGGCCTCAAGCCGGTCCACCGCAAGATCCTCTACGCGATGTTCGACTCCGGCTACCGGCCGGACCGGGGCTACGTGAAGTGCTCCCGGGTGGTCGGCGACGTGATGGGTCAGTTCCACCCGCACGGCGACTCGGCGATCTACGACGCTCTGGTCCGGATGGCGCAGCCCTGGTCGCTGCGGTACCCGCTGGTGGACGGCAACGGCAACTTCGGCTCGCCGGGTAACGACCCGGCCGCCGCCATGCGGTACACCGAGTGCAAGCTCGACCCGCTGGCCATGGAGATGCTGCGGGACATCGACGAGGACACCGTCGACCTGCAGGACAACTACGACGGCCGGGCCAAGGAGCCCACCATCCTGCCGTCGCGGATCCCGAACCTGCTGGTGAACGGCTCCGAGGGCATCGCGGTCGGCATGGCCACCAAGATCCCGCCGCACAACCTGCGCGAGATCGGCGCGGCGGTGCAGTGGTGCCTGGAGAACCCGGAGGAGGACGAGGAGACCACCCTCGAAGCCCTGCTCGGCATCGTCAAGGGTCCGGACTTCCCGACCCACGGCCTGATCGTCGGCACCACCGCCATCCAGGACGCCTACCGCACCGGTCGCGGTTCGATCCGGATGCGCGCTGTCGTGGAGGTCGAAGAGGACAAGCGCGGCCGGCCCTGCCTGGTGGTCAGCGAGCTGCCCTACCAGGTCAACCCGGACAACCTGGCCGAGCGGATCGCCGAGCTGATCAAGGAAGGCAAGCTCGCCGGGATCGCCGACATCCGCGACGAGTCCTCCGGGCGTACCGGCATGCGGATCGTGCTGGTGCTCAAGCGCGACGCGGTCGCCAAGGTGGTGCTGAACAACCTCTACAAGCACACCCAGCTCCAGGAGACCTTCGGCGCCAACATGCTGGCGCTGGTCGACGGGGTGCCGCGCACGCTCAACCTGGCGCAGTTCATCCGCTACTACGTCGAGCACCAGATCGACGTGATCCGTCGGCGGACCGCGTTCCGGCTGCGCAAGGCCGAGGAGCGGGCGCACATCCTGCGTGGTCTGGGCAAGGCACTCGATGCGCTGGACGAGGTGATCGCCCTGATCCGTCGGTCGCCGACCGTGGACGACGCCCGGCAGGGCCTGATCCGGCTGCTGGAGATCGACGAGATCCAGGCGACCGCGATCCTGGACATGCAGCTGCGCCGGCTGGCCGCCCTGGAGCGGCAGCGGATCGTGGACGACCTGGCCAAGCTGGAGATCGAGATCGCCGACCTCAAGGACATCCTCGCCAAGCCGGAGCGGCAGCGGCGGATCGTCTCGGAGGAGCTGGGCGAGATCATCGCGAAGTGGGGCGACGAGCGGCGCACGAAGATCGTCCCGTTCGACGGCGAGGTCTCGATGGAGGACCTCATCGCCCGGGAGGACGTGGTCGTCACGATCACCCGGACCGGGTACGCCAAGCGCACCAAGGTCGATCTCTACCGCTCACAGCGGCGCGGCGGCAAGGGCGTCAGTGGCGCCACACTGCGACAGGACGACATCGTCAGCCACTTCTTCGTATGCTCAACCCACGATTGGATTCTGTTCTTCACGAACAAGGGCCGCGTATACCGGGCCAAGGCGTACGAGCTGCCGGAGGCCAGTAGGGTAGCCAAGGGCCAGCACGTGGCCAACCTGCTCGCGTTCCTGCCCGACGAGCAGATCGCGCAGATCATCGAAATCCCGAACTACCAGGTGGCCCCCTACCTGGTACTGGCCACGAAGAACGGCCTGGTGAAGAAGACGCGGCTCGAGGAGTTCGACTCCAACCGTTCCGGCGGCATCATCGCGATCAACCTGCGCGATGAGGACGAGCTGGTCGGTGCTGCGTTGGCTGCGCCGGACGACGACCTGCTGCTGGTCTCCAAGAAGGCGCAGGCGATCCGGTTCAGCGCCTCGGACGAGGCGCTGCGGCCGATGGGTCGGGCCACCTCGGGCGTGATCGGCATGCGTTTCACGGACGATGACGTCCTGCTGGCCATGGAGGTCGTTCGGGAGGGCCTGGACGTTCTGGTGGCCACCAACGGGGGATACGCGAAACGTACCCCGATCGAGGAATACCCGGTGCAGGGCCGGGGAGGTAAAGGCGTGCTGACTGCGAAGATCACCGAGCGGCGCGGTGGTCTCGTCGGCGCGGTCGTGATCGACCCGGACGACGAACTGTTCGCGATCACAAGCAACGGTGGTGTCATCCGGACTCCGGTGAAGCCTGTACGCCGTACGCGTGACCGGAACACAATGGGGGTCAAGCTGATGGACCTCCCGGACGGCGTGACTATCGTGGCGATTGCTCGCAATGCCGACGAGCCTGACGAACAGGACTAGTTGAATGACGGAGACACAGGCGAAGTCGGGGAACACGGGGACCTCGGCCAACCCGGTCGACGAGGAGGCCGCCAAGGGCGGCACACCAGCGACCGGCCGCGCTGCCGTGGGCCGGGCGACGGTCCCCGCCGACGCGCCTGCCCCGAAATTCACCCGGGCTCCCGGCATGACACCACCGCCGGACCAGCCCGGCGAGGACGGCGGGTCGGCCGACAAGTCCGAGGCCTCCGCTCCCGAGGCGCCGGCGTCCGCCGGCACACCCCCGGTGGCGGCCCCGGCCCCGGCCCGTCCGACGACCACCCAGCCGATCAACGTCCGGGCCGGTCAGGCGGCGTCGACCGGGAGCACGGGCACCCAGCCCCGGATCACCCCCGGCATGACCCAGCCGCAGCCGGACCCGGGGCGTACCGCCACTGCCGGCCGCCCGGCCAGCGGCGGTGGCCTGCCACCGGGCATCGGCAACGCGTCCGCCGTCGGGGCGGCCCGGGTCGGTGACGCGGTACGCGCCGCGCGTACCTCGGTCAGCTCGGCCGCGTCCCGCGGACCGCGCCGGGCCCGGCTGAACCTGAAGCGGATCGACCCGTGGTCCGTGATGAAGTTCGCGTTCGCCGTCTCGGTGGTGCTCTTCATCGTCGTGGTGGTCGCCACGTCGGTGCTCTACCTGGCGCTGGACGCGATGGGCGTGTTCCAGAGCGTCAACGACAGCCTGAGTGACCTGGTCAACGCCGGCGGTGGACAGAGCACCGACGGTTTCCAGATCACCGCCAAGGGCGTGATCCTCAGCTCGGCGCTGATCGGCCTGGTCAACGTGGTGCTGTTCACCGCGCTGGCCACGCTGGGAGCGTTCGTCTACAACGTCTGCGCCGACCTGGTCGGCGGGATCGAGTTGACCCTCGCCGAGCGGGACTGAGCGATCGGAGCGCCGGGGCGCCGCGAATAGCGGTCGCTCCGGCGCTCCGCACTCGGGTAGGTTCTGGAGGCGTCGACGACCCGGCTCGCAGGCCGGACCCCGATTTGGGGCCGGCCGAGCGGATGGGTTAATCTTGCTCGTCGCAACGCGGGGCTATAGCTCAGTCGGTTAGAGCGCAGAGCTGATAACTCTGAGGTCGATGGTTCGATTCCATCTAGCCCCACCGCATGTCGTCCGACGGTAGTCGAGCTTGAGGGGTTGCCCCATGTTCAAGAAGCTGCTGATTCTGGCTGGCGTCGTCGGCGTGGCCGCCGTCGTGTTCAACAAGGTCAAGGCGTCCAACGACGAGCGTGCCCTGTGGCACGAGGCGACCACCGCGCCCGACCTGCGCTGAGGTCAGGCCCGGCGCCGAGCGATCGGCGACGCCGCCCGCTCACGGGGCCCTAGCTCAACTGGCAGAGCACTGCCTTTGCAAGGCAGGGGTTAGGGGTTCGAGTCCCCTGGGCTCCACCACACAATTTGGCCTGGTCACGGGCTGTTTTCTCCCTCGATCGGCTTCCCGCCAAATTGAGGATCTTCTACGGTAGTCAGCGGATCGTCAGCAGACCCGCCGAAGACCCTGCGCACCGACTCGTGGAAATCCGCCGGAGTATGCGTGTAGCGGTTGAGCGTCGTTGACGCCTGCTCGTGGCCCATCACCGCCTGGACCACGTTGACAGGGACTCCGGCGGACACCAACCACGTCGCGTAGCAATGCCGCAGATCATGGAAGCGCAGTCCACCAGCCGCCTTGGTCGCCAAGCAGTCGACCGCTTCCCGTTCGGTCGTGAACTCCGCTGACCATTCCACGCCGTCGCGGTCGGGCCAGGTTGCGCGGAACTTGAACGGCCCGGATTCGGCGAGCTGGCCCAGGAGTCCAGCTCGGACAAGAGACGGACGCCAGACCTGACGCCGGAAGTTACTACGCAACATCAAGGCGGCCCTTGACGGGCCGCACGCGCCGTCGCCTGGGCGCGCGCCGGCCGCGCCGCTGTCGCTCTGCGGCCGTCACGCCTGACGCCCGGCGGCTGGCCCGGAAAGCGGGAAGCCCGGTGGGCCGCCGCAGAACGACAGATCGTTGACGAGTGAGGGGTGGGCCGGCAGCCGGCCGGGCCGCGCGGCCACGTGCCCGCGCGGCGTAAGCGAGCGCACGCCGGCCGCGTCGGCGAGCTGGCGGCGGCCGCAGGGTTGCGGCTAGTGCGCCTCCGGCGGGGGCGCTCCGGCTCCAGGATGGCCGGGGCTCCGCCGGCGGGTCGCGGTCCGTGGGTGGTTGCGGTAGGCCATCCCGCTTGCCATCGACCCGGGCAAGCCGAGCAGACCACCGCCCGACCCGCCAGCGTCCGTACGGGCGTCAAGGTCCGCTTGACGTGGCGGGCCGGGCGGCGGCCGGCTCCCCAGGAGGGCGGGTCGAGGGCAGACGGGACGGCAGGTTCCCTCCGGGCTGCTGCTGCTGCTGCTGCCGGCGGCGATCGGATCGCCTTGTGTCCGTTAGAAGCCATGCAGATGGGGTAACCGCCACCGGCTCCCGAGCGTGTCGGGATAGAAGGAAAGGGCGACAATGACCAGAATCGGCATCATCATCGGCAGCACCCGTCCCGGTCGTAACGGGGAGGCGGTGGCCCGCTGGGTGCACGACATCGCCACTAAGCGTGGCGACGCCGAGTACGAACTCGTCGACCTCAAGGACTTCAACCTGCCACACCTCGACGAGATGACACCCCCGTCGATGGGCCAGTACACCCAGCCACACACCCTGCGATGGGCCGAAAAGATCGCCTCCTTCGACGGGTACGTCTTCGTGACACCGGAGTACAACCACTCCACATCCGGGGCGCTGAAGAACGCGATCGACTTCATCTACGCCGAGTGGAACAACAAGGCCGCCGGGTTCGTCAGCTACGGCAGCGTCGGCGGCACCCGTGCAGTGGAGCACCTGCGCCTGGTGGTGGCCGAGTTGCAGATGGCGGACGTACGGGCACAGGTGGCACTCTCGCTCTTCACCGACTTCGAGAACTTCAGCGTCTTCAAGCCCGGCCCTCATCAGGTGGATGCGGTGAACACGATGCTCGACCAGTTGGCGGCCTGGAGCGGTGCGTTGGCAACCCTGCGGGCTGGCACGACGATGGCGACGGCCCAGTCCGGTACGTAGCCGAGCGTGGCGCTGCCGACGGCCGGATCCTCGGTCGTGGCGGCCTTGCGGCGGTCCGTGCCGTCGCCGAACCGGTGAGCTGAACCGGATGCCACAACCCCGCACGATTGGCTGTCATCGTCCGAGTGTCTCCCACCGCATCGCATGGCGTGCTCATAGCCGCGCACAGCGAGCCCGCTGGTCACCTGGATGGCCCACTGATCTAGGAATCGGCATGCCTCTGCGCCCGTCGAGCAGCGCGTTCGAACCATGCCGTGTGTGGGTCGCGGACCGGTAGCCGATGCCGTCCGTCAGCAATAAGTCAGCGAGACGCGCGACAACAGTCGACAACGGCTGGTACAGGACAGCAACGTCCTAGACTCCAGCGCCAGTCGCCGACATTGATCGGCAAGCGTCCACGGCACCGAGCCGCCTTTGCAAGGCAGGGGTTAGGGGTTCGAGTCCCCTGGGCTCCACCAGCACTTTCCTTGGTTGATCTCGTTCCCGAGTACAGCCAAGCGGTCACGCCGTCCGCTCCTGGCCGAGGACCCGATCTATGGCCGAGGCAGCCTGACGAGCCCTCGCCGGCAGAACATGGCCGTAGGTGTCGGCCGTCATGAAGCTCTCCGCGCCCACCGCAAGGGGCCCAGCGGCAGGTCGGCGGAGCGTGAGCGCACGGATCTGCCGATGACAGCGCGCCGTCCATCCATGGCCGTCGGGGCTCCCCCGGGCCGTGGCCCGCAATTCCCTGCAGCAGGGGAAAGGCCATGGCATTATCGTTCGCCATGTGGGCCGACGACCCGAGGATGACCTTGCCGTTCCGCTGGAACTTGGTGACACCGGATCGACTGGGTTCGCTCTTGGACGGGGATTGCCGCCCCGATTTGTGGTTTGCGGCAGAGTTGGCGGATTGCTCGGCCAGGGTGTTAGCCCGTTCCGGTGGCGGCGCGTTGCACTTCGTCGGACGCTCGATGGATTCGATGTACGACCTGCTTACTGGAGTGCTGGCCGAGGACCCGAGGTTGATACGGTTGCCATTCAGCAGGTCTTCAGAGGGTTGGGTGCCGTGTGATGAGTGGCGCGACGAGGCTCGCGTCATCCTGACTCGATGTGGCGTGACGCCGTTCCGCCTGGCCCGCACCGGCGATCCTGTCTCGTTCGTCGACATTGTGTCCACCGGCAGGACGTTCGAGAGCCTGTATTCGCTGCTCCGCGACTGGGTCGAGGAGCAGCGGGAGCCGTGGGACGTCGTGCGCCGAAAGATTCGTTTCATCGGGGTCGTCGCCCGTGGTAAGACGAGTCCGAAGACGCGACGTTGGCAGCAGCACGCAGGCTGGACCGCGGACTTGCCGTCCGGCGCGGTCAGCAACGTATCGATGGATCCGTCGGTATATTCCTATCTGGCGGAGCGGCAGGAGAAGCTGACAGCGAGCTTCGGTCCGAGCCTTCGCGAGGAGGTCGGAATCCGACGCGACAGCCGCGTTCGATATGCCTTGGCGGAGGCCGTCGCCTTGGTGGCCCACGGCCGACGCCCCGAAACCCTGGCGACGTTGATCCGGAACCTGTCGACTCAAAAGCCATACCCGAAAAAGTGGCTCGCCACGCTCAATCATGCGTGACGCTGCTTCGTCGTAGGTGCCGCTTCGCTCAGCGGCCGTTCGCGCTCAGCACACCGTGCACGCTCATGCCGCGATCCGCGCGCTATGCAGCGTCACGCCGAGGTGCCCGGTTGCCGTCCGGACGTGCCGATGACAATGCACTCGAGACGGCCGACGAAAGCGCTTCGGGGCAGTCAAATCGGGGCTGAGGTCGGTAGGGTGCCGTCGATGGTGTACCGGCCATCCCCGGATGTAGTCCTCGGCGTGACCCAAGTGACATCTACCGATTCGAAGGAAGCCCGGCATGAGCAGCCCACGCGAAACTTTCCTCCGACTGGTGAACGGTGTCTGCGACGGTCCGTACGAAGACTTGGCCGACCTATACGCCGAACAAACCCATGTCACGCATCCGTTCCACCCGCTCAACCCGCCGCCGCTGCGTAGCCGCAGCGAACTGCACGAGCACTTCACCGCGCCGCCTCCGGTCGCCCGGACGCTGAACCGTAAGCCGGTCGACGTGACGATTCATGAAACCGCGGACCCAGAGGTGATTGTCGCCGAGTTTGCCTATCAGGGGCGGGTCGCCGAGACAGGTGAGGCATTCACGGTGCCATGCGTCTTCGTGATGCGTATCCGCAATGGGCTCATCATTGAGTCCCGAGACTACATTGACCACGTCGCCAGCGCACGGGCTTGGGGTCAACTCGACAGCCTTTTGACCGCACTCCGTCCTCAAGAAAGCACCACCATCGAGGGCACAGCCCGACCCTGATTCACGCCCGACGCCCTGCGCACTCATCTGCCGCGATCCGCGCGGACGTCGCTGACCAGTTGGCGGACGACGTCGCAGACCACAGCGGCCAGGACGCGGTCGGCCAGGGTGGCCGCCAGGTCAGGACGTTCTCGAGCGAGTTCCAGGCGTTCATGCCCATCGACCTGACACGGACCAGAAAGCGAGGTGCCGATGAGTGAGCCGGCCGATCTGGACGCCCTGCGACGGCTAATGTCGCCGCCGGCGGACGGTGGTACGAGGGTCGACTGGGACGCTCTCGCCGCGTCCTGGGGCAGGCCGTTCCCGCCTGACTACCAGCGCTTCATGGAGGTCTACGGCGCTGGTGCGGTGCAGAACTACCTGTCGATCAACAAACCGGAAGCCAAGGTCCCGCTGTCCGAGGCGCAGCGGGACGGGATGGTGATCGAGACGGCGAACGCCGAGGCTGACTGGGAGACCGAGGACAAGGCGCCCGAACTGGAAGGCACCTCTCCGGTGTTGATCAACTGGGGTGTCGACGCCACCGCCGACATGTTGTGCTGGGATGCCTCGGACGGCGATCCAGCCAAGTGGCCGGTCGTGGTCTACAAGCGGAACGGCTCGCTGTGGAGCCGCTACGACTGCGGCATGGTGGAGTTTCTCGTCCGGGTGCTGCGGGCTGACTTTCCCGAGTGCCCCCTCGGCGGCCTGTTCCTATGGGGCGTCAGTGAGGCGGCCTTCGAGAGGAGGGGCGGCTGACCGCGACCCTGCTCCCGCACGGGAGGGTCTGCCGAAAACCTGATCTTGCGGTCAACCTGAGCTTTTGCGGCTATCGGGTGGGTGGAAGGAACTCGTCTCCCGTCCGTGGCGGTGTGCGAACCGTAGGACGGAGTCCGCCCATGGTGTTTTCAGGTGGGCCGCCGACGTGTCGTAGCGATCTCGGCGTGGTGGTCGACCGCCCAGTCGGCCAGCGCGGAGAGCGGCTCCAGAAGGCTGACGCCGAGCGGCGTCAGCCGGTATTCGACGCTCGGCGGCACCGTCGGAAACACTTCACGTTCGACCAGGCCGTCACTCTCCAACGTGCGCAGCGTCCGGGTGAGCATGCGCGGGCTGATGCCCTCCACCGCCCGATGCAACTCGTTGAACCTGTACGGACGCCGGCCGAGCAGGGTGATCAGCAGCAGCGTCCACTTGTCGCTCACCCGCCGCAGCACGTCGGTGACCGGACAGCGCTCGTACTCGCCGATCGGAACGGGATTCGGCAACCGGTGGTTGTCCAGCGAGGCACGCACACCGGTGTCCCTTGTGGTCATGAAAGTGCCTTCTTTCGCTCCACTGGCCGTCTGCCCAGGATGAGCACGTCAGTGAAGAACGGTAACGGGGGGGCGACATGGGCGTTGTGGTGGTCAGTGGGGGCACGAACGGAATGGGACGTGCGTTGGCCCGCGGGCGGGCCGAACGCGGCGACCGCGTCCTGGTGCTCGGGCGCAACCGCGAACGCGGCGAGGCGCTCGCCGGCAGCGCTATCGACTTCCTTCCCGTCGACCTCTCCAGCATGGCCGAGACTCGGCAGGTCATCGAGCACATCCTCACCGAGTACCAGGTCGTGGACGCGCTGGCGCTGTTCGCCAATGCTCAAGCGCCGCGTCGCATCGTGACCGGCGAAGGCCTGGAGCGCACGTTCGCGCTCTACTACCTCAGTCGCTATCTGCTCAGCTTCGGCCTACGTCCGGCCCTGGACCGAGCTGCCGCACCGGTGATCGTGAACGTCGCTGGCGTCGGGGTCACCAAGGGCGGCGTGCGTTGGACCGATCCGCAACTGGCCTCGGGCTACTCCATGATCACCGCACAGTTGCAGGCCGGTCGAGCCAACGACCTGCTCGGCGTGGGCTTCGCCCAGCGGTCCGGCAGCCGTGCCCGATACGTGCTCTACCATCCCGGTTTCACCAAAAGCGGCGACCGTAGCCCGCTTCCGCTCGTACTCCGTGGGCTGCTGGCGGCGGCGTCGGTGGCGGCCCAACCCATCGCGGACGCCATAGCGCCGATCCATCGGTTCCTGGACACGCCACCAGCCGCGCCGCTGACCGCCGTTGACCGGGACAAGCGACTCCCGCTCAGTTTCCCCACCCTCGACGCCGGGAACGCCGAGCGGTTGATGGACCTCACAGAAACGCTGCTCACCTGAAGCTCACCTCTCCCGTCCGCACGTCTCCGGCCCCGCGGCTCCCGACGAGGAGATCCGATTAGGACTGACGGCGCCCAAAGATGATCCCGCCGAGCGAGCTTTCTACCGAGGTGAGAGTCATCTGTGCCTCGACCGTGAATCCGCCTTCGCGCAGCCATGCCGCCACTTGGTCGGGCTGGCGACGGTGGACGTGAACCTTCATCGGGTGCCCGCCGTAGCCCTGCGTCTTGAGCCGTGATTCGTCGCCGACGTGGAAGCTGAGCAGCAGCGGGCTACCGGGACGCAACACTCGCCGGAAGTGCGCGAAGACCGAGCCGACCTGGCTGTCGGGGATGTGGATCAGCGAGTACCAGGCGATCAAGCCGGCGACCGAACCGTCATCCAGATCGAGGTCGGTCATGGAGCCCACCTCGAACCGTAGACCTGGATGATCACGCCGAGCCACATCGATCATTCCTGGCGATAGGTCAATGCCGAACGCCTCAACGCCGAGCTCATGCAGGTGGGCGGTGATGCGCCCTGGTCCACAGCCCACGTCCGCGACGGGCCCGCCACCGGCGGCGTGAACGAGGTCGGCGAACAAAGCCAGAGTCGCTCGTTCGTAGGGCGTTTCAGCCAGGAGGTTGCGCAGCAGGTCTGCATAACTGGCAGCGACTGTGTCGTAGGAGATGCGAGTGTCTGCTAACCAGCCGTCATCGTTCATGACGGCGACGCTAGATCAGGGACCAGACGGGCGATCCACGGGCCGGTAGCCGTGACGCGTAACGCGCTGGTCATCATCCTTGAATGGATGAACAGCCAGCCCCCGTCACCCTGCACCTGTACTGCCGGGTCGATGTGATCGTCACCGACCCCGCAGCCGTGATCGGTCACGCGGTCGCCGAGCTGCGCGCGGCCGACATCGACTGGTCCACCGAGGAGGATGACCTCGACACCGCGGTCGGCGAGTTGCAGACCGACCTCGCCGGCTCTCTGGCGAGCGTGGTGGACATCGGTCGGCTCGGCGACGGCGTCCCCGGCGTGGAGTTCCGGGGCGGCCTCTGCTGGGCGGAGCACGGCCCGCCCCGCGACGCTTTCCACGAGCGTGGGGATGGGGGTGATGTCTCCCGTCAAGCGTGATGACTCTGAGGTGTCAATATGACTCTGGGGTTTCGCGCTTCCGAGTGTGGATGTGTCGCCGTAGCCTGGACCGTCCGCCGGCGGCCAGGAGGGCGGTGCGACGGTCAGGCGGGCGGGGCGCCCGTGGACCTGCCCTCCCCGCCGTCGTCCGCCGCCGGCCGCGCCGCGGTGTCGGGCCGGGCCTGCGGCAGGTGCTCCACCAGCTTGGTGAGTGCGCCGTTGGCGAAGGTGGCGCCGAGCGCTGATCCGGCCCCGATGGTCCAACCGACCGGCCCGATCGGCGTGCAACCGAAGAACTGGCTCAACCCCGGTGTCTGCACTACCACGACCAGCGCCCCCAGCGACGCCGCCGTGGACGCCAGCACCGCCGGGCTGGTGCCGCCAGCCAGGACCGTCTGGCCGAGCTGGGTGCCGACCAGGGAGACCAGCGCGACCGTGCCCGCCCGCCGACGGCGGCCGGTGTACCGGGCCAGCGTCCAGCCGGCGGTGGCGCCCAGCGTGGTGGCAGCCGCGCGCAGCCCGATCTCCTTGGTGAGGGTCTCGCCGAGCGACGCGTCCGGGCCTTCCCGGAGCAGGCTTTCGGTGCGGTCCGAGGCGGGCGGGCGGATCGCGATGGCCAGCGCCGGAGCCAGGTCGGTGAGCAGATTGACCAGGAGTAGCTGCCGTCCGGTGAGCGCGGAGCGGCCGGTCGCCGCGGCGGTGAGCACGCTGAATGCGATCTCGCCGAGGTTGCCGCCAACCAGGATGCTGAGCGCGTGCCGCACCGACGACCACATCGCCCGACCCTCGACCAGGGTGGCGATGATGGTCTCCAGCCGGTCGTCGGTGACCACCAGGTCGGCGGCGGCCCGCGCGGCCGGGGTGCCTCGTTGACCGAGGGCGATGCCCACGTCGGCCAGCCGGATCGCCGGGGCGTCGTTGGCGCCGTCGCCGGTCATTGCCACGGTCCGCCCGCACTTCTGCAACGCCTGGATGATCCGAACCTTGTGCGTCGGGGTGCAACGGGCCACCACGTCCGTGCGGACCAACCGCTCGGCGAGTGCCTCGTCGTCCAACTGGTCGAGCTCACCGGCCGTGACCACCCGCTGCTCGTCGTGCTCGCTGATGGTGGCGGCGATCGCCTCGGCGGTCGCCGGGTGATCCCCGGTGATCATGATGGTGTGCACGCCGGCCTGCCGGATCCGGCGTACCGCCGGGGCGGCGCTCTCCCGGACCCCGTCCGCGAGGGCCAGGAAACCCACGAAGGTCAGCCCTCGGACGTCCCCGTCGGTCACCTTCGGGTCGTCCACCTGGCACTCGGCGACGGCCAGGATCCGGTGCCCCGCCCCGGCCCGGTCGGCGAGCACCCGGTGCAGCTCCGCGCGGCCGGCGTCGTCCAGCGGCTCCTGGCGGCCGTCGGTGCGCCGGGCCGAACAGCGCGGCAGCACCGACTCCGGGGCGCCCTTCACGCTCAACAGCAGGTGACCGTCGGTCTCCCCGACGCTCGCGTGGTACCCGCGGGACGGCTCGAACGGCAGCCCGCCGGCAGCCTGCCAGCCATGGGCACCGGTCTGCTCCACCACCCCCGCCGCCGCGGCACCCTTCCGGACCGCGCGGTCGGTATGCAGCGCCAGCTCCTCCGGGTTGGCTGCGGCAGGGGTGGCCCGCAACGCCGCGGCCAGCGTCATCCGGAGCCGATCGTCGAGCCGGTCCACCGGGGCGTACCGGTCGGCCACGCCGTCGCCGACCCCGGCGAGCAGCAACTGGCCCTCGGTGAGGGTGCCGGTCTTGTCGAAGCAGAGCACATCCACCCGACCGAGCGCCTCGATGGTGCGCGGGTTGCGGACCAACGCGCCGTGCTCGGCCAGCCGCCGGGCGGCGGCCAGCTGTGCCGCGCTGACCAGGAACGGCAACCCCTCCGGCACCGACGCAACGGCGAGGTTCGCGGCGGTCGCCGCCGTCTCGACCAGGGGTACGCCCCGGAGCAGACCCGCGCCGGCCACCGCCACCGCCGAACCGGCGGCCAACGGGATGGCAAGGCTGGTCAACGAACCAAGTCGGGCCTCCACCCCACTGCTCGGAGGCGCCTGCCGGACCAGCGCCAGGCTGCGCCCGGCCTCGGTGTCAGAGCCGGTGGCCACCACCACGGCCGTGCCGTGCCCGGCGGCGACGGTGGTGCCCTCGTACAACATCGAGCGCCGGTCGGCGACGGCGGCGGCGACCACCGGTCGGTCGGTCTTGGCGACCGGCAGCGACTCGCCGGTCAGCGATGACTCGTCCGCCTCCAGCCCCACCGATTCCAGCACCCGACAGTCGGCGGGCACCGAGTCACCCGGCTCGACGGCGATGACGTCCCCGAGGACCAGGTCCTCGGCGGCGACCACCCGCTCAGCGCCGTCCCGGCGGACCCGGGCGGTCACCGCCGAACGGGACAGCAGCTCCGCCAGCGACCGTTCGGTGTTGCGCTCGTGCACCGCCCCGATCATGGCGGACCCGCCGACCACGCCGCCCACCAGCGCGGCGTCGACCAGCGAGCCGAACGACGCGGAGAGCACCGCCCCGGCGGCCAGCACCGGGGTGAGTGGGTTGGCCAGCTCGTCGACGAAGGCGCGCAGCAGGCCACCTTTTCCGGGTGCCTCGCCGCCGCTCGCGCCGTGCCCGTCGCGGCGACGCTGCGCCTCCGCGTTGTCCAGGCCGTCCGGCCCGGTGCTGAGCCGGTCGAACACGGCGCCGACCGGCATCAGGTGCCAGGCGGTCGCCACCGGTGCCGGAGTGTCCGACTGGTCGGGCAGCCGCCGGGCCCGCCACACGCCGTGTGCGAAGGCCAGCCCGGCCGCGCCGTTCACCGCGACCAGCGTTCGGACGGGCAACTGGGTTGGTGCGGCGGTGAACGCGCCCAGCGCACCGAGACCGGTGCCGGCCAGGCCCAGCCGGATGTTCTGCCCGGTCATTCGCCGGGCCACTCCGGTCGCCTCGACCATCAGAGCAGCCACCCGCAAATCCGCGCCGACCAGCAGGTGCGCTCCCCATGGAGGCAGCTCCTCCGGTCTGAACATCCCGAGGCCGCAGTCGGACGCACCGAGCGCCGGTCGGTCTGAGGACACCAGCATCACCACGGCACCGTCGCGCTGCAACGCGCGTACCGACTCAGTCAGCTGGTCCCCGCCGGGCAGCATCGCGTCGGCGAAGCCGTACCGCTGCTCGTCACCGCCGGCCACGACCAGCCGCAGGCCGGCGTGGCGGGCGGCGGCCGGCAGGCCGTTGACGCCCGGCGCGGGCTCCGGCTCGACGCGCAACAACGCGACGAGCCGGTCGTCGTGGACCAGACCGAGTAGTCGGCCACCTGCGGCTCGCAACCGTTCCCGGTCCGGGATGCCACCCGGGTCGCCGGCGGGCAACTGGTCCAGCGGTCCGAGCCGCCAGCCGTCCACCGCCCGCGAGCCGGCCGGATCAGCCGGGTCGAACAGCGCGAACGCCCGCTCCGCCACCTGGTCGACATCCGCTCCGGGCACCGGGGCGAGGTCGGCCAGCACGCCCCGGTCCGAGCCGAGCACCGCGGCGTCCAGCACCAGCGTGTCGATCCGGTCCAGTTCCCGCAGCACGCTGCGGTCCATGGCGATAACCCCGCGTCTGGCCAGGATCTGGCCGAGTTGGGCGGCGTACCCCTCGCGCCCGCTGCCTGGGGCCTTGGGCAACGCGGACAGGCCCAGCGCGGCGGCCCGCTTGTGCCCGGCGAACGGCACCGCCGCCGCAGCGGCTGCCGCGCCGGCGGCCAGCGACCGGTTGATGTACCGCTCGACCGGGCCGTCCGGCTTCGGCCGGGGGCGGTCGTTCCCCAGCCAGCGCGCGGTGGCGCGCTCCGGCTCACCGGTCAGCTGTGGCTCGGCCCGCTCCCACGCGGAGAGCTGGGCCCGCGCCTCGCCCCACTGCACGATCCGTTGGGCGCCGTCCACGACTATCCCCGCCCAGCCGCCCGCCAGACCCTGCACCACCGCTTCGGCGAGCGGAAAGAGAATGTCGGCGCGAGGGTCGGCGCGCAGCCCTCGGCTGGCGAACGCGTGCAGCTTCGGTTGCAGGTCCACCGCGCCGAGCAGCCCGACAACCTCTCCGGGCACCGGCGCGAACGGCAGGATCCGGGTGGCCGCCGAGATGGTCAGGCCCAGCGCGTCCGAGGCGAGCCCTCCGAGGGTGCGTGGCGTCCGGGGCCCGTCCTCCGGTGGGTGTGGCGGCGGGATCTCCGGGTCAGGCTCGTGGTCGCAGGTCTGCTCGACCCGGGCGATAGTGGCGATCAGGTCGCGCAGCTTCGGCTCGGGATCCTGCACAGCGACCACCACCCGGCCGGACGGGGCGTTCACCCGGGCCCAGGCCACCCCGGGCACCTGCTCCAGCGCGCCCTCCACCTGCCGGGCCAGCTGGTCGCCGCCGTCCTGGCAGACGCCGTGCACCTCGATGTGGTGGCGACCAGGTCGGGACCAGATCCGACGCCGAGTCAGCCCGGCCGTCCGGGCCAGCCGGGTCGCAGCCGAGCCCACGGTCCGGGACGCCTCGCTGACCAGGTGCGGCACGCCGATGGACGGCAGGAGGCGGCCGACCGCGCGACCCGCCGCCGTCATCGAGGCGTACGGCTGGACGGACGCCGGCCCGACTCCCCGCTGATACAGGTCCTGCCCTTGGCCATCTCGTCCTCCCACCGCCTCGCGTCCGGCGGCCTGGCTTCCCGACCTGGCATCCGTTATGCCCTCGGAGCAGGGGAACTTTCCGTCGTCGCCGTCGGATGGACGGGGGTGGGCGGTGGGATCCCCGACGAGAGCCGCGTCACCCCTGATTGACATGAATCCGGGTTGAGGTCGCAGGCTCGGTCCATGCTGAGCCCATCCGCCACCGTCGTATCGGCCCCTCCGGGGTTGCTCGCACCCCGACTGCGGGCGATGACGGTGGGCAGCGTCGCGCTGATCTCGCTGCTCGCGTTCGAGGCGCTGGCGGTCGGCACGGCGATGCCGACCGTCGCTCGCAGCCTGGACGGGCTGGCGCTGTACGGGATCGCGTTCGGCGGCTCGTTCGCCGCGGGCGTGCTGGCCATGGTGATCTCTGGAATCTGGTGCGACGCGCGAGGACCCCGGGCGGCGATGTGGCACGGCGTCGCCTGGTTCGTGGTCGGGCTGCTGATCGCCGGGACCGCCCCGGTGATGGAGGCGCTGGTCGTCGGCCGCGTGGTGCAGGGGTTCGGCTCCGGGCTGCTCTCGGTGGCGCTCTACGTGATCGTCGGGCACGCGTACCCGGAGGAACTGCACCGGCGGATCTTCGCCGCGTTCGCGGCGGCGTGGGTCGTCCCGTCGTTGGTCGGGCCGGCGCTGGCCGGCCTGATCGTGGAGCACCTGGGCTGGCGGTGGGTCTTCCTGGCGGTGCCGGCGGTGGCGGTGCCGGCGGTGCTGCTGGTCCACCCCGGCCTGCGCTCACTCGAACGGAGTGCGCCAACCCGGCCGCCGGCCGGTGCCGTGGCCCGGATCGGCTGGGCGTGCGGGGCGGGGGCGAGCGCCGCACTGCTGCACATCGGGGGACAGCAGCGCGGCGCGGCCGCCCTGGCACTGATCGCACTCGCCGTGACCGGCCTGCTGGTCTGCGCCCCGCGCCTGCTGCCGGCCGGGTTCCTCCGGGCGGCCCGAGGGCTGCCCACCGTGATCGGGCTGCGGGGTCTGGCCTCGGCGGCGTTCGTCGGCGCCGAGGTCGTCATCCCGTTGATGCTCTCCCGGGAGCGAGGTCTGTCGCCGACCGCAGCCGGGCTGGTCCTCACCGTCGGCGCACTGGCCTGGTCGGTGGGCTCCTGGGTACAGGGCCGGATCCCGTTGCCGGCCTCCCGCGCCAGCCTGCCCCGAGCCGGGTTGAGCTGCATCACGGTCGGTACCGCCACGGTGGCGCTGGCCGTCTGGCCCGAACTGCCGGTGGCCGTCGCCGTGCTGGGCTGGGCGGTCGCCGGCCTCGGCATGGGGCTGCTCTACCCGTCGTTGTCGGTGCTCACCCTGGAGCTGTCCGCCCCCGGCGAGCAGGGCCGCAACAGCTCCTCGCTGCAACTGGGCGACTCACTCTTCGCGGCGACCGTACTGGCGCTCACCGGGGCGGTGCTGGCGGCCGGTAGCGCGCCGGGCCCGGCCAGCTATGCGGCGACGCTGGTGGTCGCCGCCGGCCTGGCGCTGCTCGGTGCGCTGCTGGCCGGCCGGGTGGTGGTGGGCGGGAGCACGCGGCTGGGCGGGTGATCCGCAGGTTCGGCGGCGCCTGGCCCCGGTCGGCCGGGAGGATGGCGGGCGATGAGTTTCCTTGCCGTCCTGCCACTGGCCGTGGTGATGGTCGCCGGGACCCAGTTGGTCGTAGCGGTCTTTCTCGCCTCGTCCGACCGGCCCCGCGCGGCGTCGCTGGGCTTCCTCGCCGGTGCCGGGCTGGTGGTCGCCGTCGGGGTGACCGTGAGCTGGTTGCTCACCCGGTTGGTGGGCGGCGTGGCCACCGACGCCAGCGCCGTCGCCGGCCGGGTCGAACACGGCCCGGCCATCGACCTGGTGGTGCTCGCCCTGCTGCTCATCCTGGCCATGGTGGTCTGGCTGCGTCGGCACCGGTCCGGGCCGCCGCGGTGGCTGGGGAGGATCGGGCACGCCAACCCGGGCCAGGCGCTGCGGCTGGGCGCGCTGCTCTTCGTGGTGACGCCCACCGACGACCTGACCATGGCCGCCGTCGGGGCGAGCGTGGCCCGGCACAACCTGCCGTGGTGGCATCTACTGCCGTTCGTACTGCTCACGGTGACCTTGCTGGCGCTGCCGCTACTGGCGTTGCTGGTGCTCGGGCATCGCGCCGCGCGGGTGCTGGCCCGGACGCGTGAGTGGGCCGAGGGGCACGCCTGGGTGGTCAACGAGGCGCTGATCGGGTTCTTCGCGCTGCTGACCGTGCTGGACCTGGCTCGCTCGGGGTGAGCCGCCGCACAACCGGTCACGGGTCTGCCCGGGGTGCCGTCATCACCGGGTGGGCCCACGGGCGGCGCGGACCGGGCGTCGGACGGATCGGTGGGCCGGCGTATGCCGTGGTTCGCGGCGGGACGGGAGGACGGGATGAGGGTTCTGGTCACCGGGGCGGGCGGCCACCTGGGCCACGCGGTGCTGGCCCGGCTGCGCGACGACGGGGTCAACGTCCGGGCCACCAGCAGGCGGCCGCGTACCGGCTCCGGGGTGGAATGGGTGGTGACCGACCTGGCCACCGGGGACGGGCTGACCGAGGCGGTCACCGGGATGGATGCAGTGCTGCACCTGGCCTCCTCTCCCCGGGGCCGGCAGACCTACCAGGTGGACGTGCTCGGCACCCGCCGGCTGGTCGTCGCGGCCGGCGCGGCGGGCGTCCAGCACCTGGTCTACACCTCGATCGTCGGAGTGGACCGGGTGCCGATCCCGTACTACCGGCACAAACTCGCCGCCGAGCAGGTGATCGCGGCCGGCCAGGTGCCCTGGTCGGTGCTGCGGGCCACCCAGTTCCCGCAGTTCCTGGACGACATGCTGACCGCCAGCGCGCGGCTGGGGCCGGTGATCGGGGACCGGGGGGTGCTCGCCCAGCCGGTCGACCCGGCCGAGGTGGCGGCCCGGCTGGCGGCCCGGCTGGTCGCCGGCCCGCTGGGCTCGATCGAGGAGTACGGCGGGCCGCAGGTGCTCCGCTTCGACGAGGCGGTCCACGCCTGGCGGCAGGCCCGGGGTGCACGCCGACCGTTGCTGCCGGTGCGAATCCCCGGCCGCCTCGGCCGCGAGCTGCGCGCGGGTGGCCTGGTCACCGAGGCGTTGCCCCGGGGCGTTCGCACCTGGGCCGACCACCTCGCTGACACGTACGGGGGACCCCGGCAGAGATGAGACGAAACCGGGTTCACATTCGCCTTACGGTGACGCCATGTTCGCTGTCGTTATCACCGTCATTCTCTACGTCGCCGGTTTCGTCTTCCTCTACGGCGTGATCCGGCTGGGCGTCCGGCACGCGCTCGAGGACCTGGAGTTGCAGCGGGCCAAGGCCCTGCGGGCCGAGGAACTGGCCGCTTCCCGTGACCGCACCTTCCTGCGCGAGAACGCGTTCCTCGCCGGTAGCTGAGCCGCCGGTCGGTTCGGCACGGACGGGTGGTCCGCGTGCCGGCTCGGGAGTCGCCAAGCGGTTCGGGCGTGGCGGGTGCGAGGATCGCACCCGTGATGGGAACGCTGAAGACCGAACCGGCCCGTGCCCGCCTCGACCTGCTCGCCCCGCCGGTGGCGACGGCCATCTCCGAGTGGCCGGCCGACGCGCCGGTGGACGTCGACGACGTGCTGGTCGCGCCGATCGACGCCGACCTCGCCGACACCGCCGCCTTCTGCGCCGCGTACGAGGTGGGGCTGGACGTGTCGGCAAACTGCGTCGTGGTGGCCGGCAAGCGCGAGGGTGTTGTCCGCTACGCGGCCTGCATCGTCCTGGCCACCACCCGGGCCGACGTGAACGGGGTGGCCCGCCGGGCACTGGATGTTCGCAAGGCGAGCTTCGCCCCGATGGACGACGCGGTCGAGTTGACCGGCATGGAGTACGGCGGGATAACCCCGATCGGGCTGCCGGCGCAGTGGCCGATCCTCGTTGACGCGCGGGTGATCGCCACACCACACGTGATCATCGGTTCCGGCGTACGGCACAGCAAGATCGCGCTGCCCGGGCCGGCGCTGGGTGCGCTGCCCGGAGCGCAGGTGGTGGAGGGCCTGGCCAGGCCGGCCTGACCAGGCATCGGCATCGATGCTGTTACACGTGAAACATCACGTCGGTCGATACCGAGGGGCCGTCGTTGGTGACGGCCTGATCAGTGCGAGTGCGCCGCCGATTCGCGCTGCTCGACCTCGGCGAGCGCAGCGAGCAGCGTCTGCGTCTCCTGGGCACCGCTGACCGCGTACTTTCCGGCCAGCACGAAGGTCGGCACGCTGGTGATGCCCAGGTCCCGGGCGGCGGCCAACGCGGCGGTGACGTCTGCGGTCCGCTGGTCGGAGTCGAGGAACCGGCGCACGTCGGCGACGTCCAGGCCGATTCCGCCGGCCACCGTGGCCAGCGCGTCCCGGGAGCCGACGTCGACGCCCTGGGTGAAGTACGCCTGGTAGAGCGCCTCGACCATCTCGGCCGCCAGGCCGTGGTCGGTGGCGTAGGAGACCAGCCGGTGCGCCTCGAAGGTGTTCGCGGTCACCGCACGGTCGAAGTCCAGCCGCAGCCCGTCACCCGCCGCGACCTCGGTCACGTGGGCGAACATCTGCCGCGCCCGCTCCGCACCGCCGAACCTGGCGGCCATGGCCTCCAGCAGCGGACGGGGCTCGGACACCGCCGACGGGTCGAGCTGGAACGGCCGGTAGCGGACGGTCACCTCGCCGTCGTAGCTGGCGAGGGCCTCCTCCAGCCGGCGCTTGCCGATGTAGCACCACGGGCAGACGACGTCCGCGTAGATCTCGATCTCCATGATCGGTGCCAACTCCCAGCTCAGCCGAGTTGTTCCCGGACCTGCCGCTTGAGCCGGCCCAGGATCGCGGTGCCACCGCGTATCCGCAGCGGGCTGATCGCCTGTGCCAGCCCCATCCGCTGGTAGAGGTCGTCCGGCACGGCCAGCACCTCCTCGGCGCTCGCGCCGGCCAGCCCTTCGGCCAGGATCCCGGCGAACGCCCGGGTGGTCGGCGCCTCCGGCGGGCAGTCGAACAGCGTCTCGACGGTCTTTTCCGGCGTCACCCGGGCACGCAGGAAGAACGCCGTCTGGCACTCCGGCACCTGCTCCATGCCCTCGCGCTCGACGGCGTCGACCGGGAGCGGCGGGATGACGTCGGCGTACTCGAGCAGCATCTCCAGCACCAGGTCGCGCGGCGCGGCGGCGAATTCGTCGACGATCTCGGCCAGTCGGGCCGGCATGTCAGCCATGTGTCGAGGCTACCGCCGTTGGTAAGGGCCCCTTCCCGCTACCCGAGGCGATCAGAAGGGACCCTTGTTTGCGGTTCAGACGGTGGGAGACTGCTCGCTGATCTCGCTGAGGGCGCTGGTGGGGTCGAGCTGCATGGCCAGGTCGCCGAGCGAGACGATCCCGACCAGCTTGCGGTCGGTGTCGCAGACCAGCACTCGCCGGATGCCCCGATCGCGCATCAGCGTCGCCGCCTCGCCGGCCGTGCAGTGCTGCTCGATCATGACCACCTCGCGGGTGACGATCGAGCCGATGGTGGTGGCAGTCGGCGAGCGGTTCTCGGCCACCGCCCGGACCACGATGTCCCGGTCGGTGAGCATGCCGGCGAGGCTGGCGCCGTCGGTGACCACCACGTCGCCGATGTCCGCCTCCTTCATCACCCTGGCCGCCTCGTCCAGGGTGGTCTCCGCCGACAGGTACACGACCTGCTTGGTCATCACGTCGCTGACCCGGTAACTGGTCATGAGAGCCTCCGAAGACGTTTTCACCGATCGAACTGCGGTACCCCGTGACGCGGTCGCTACACCAGGTTCCCACGTTCGCGGCGTACCTCGTGGACCAGTCGTTCCACCAGACCGTCCACGTGCATCTCGGTGCGCCCGTCGCCGGACCGCTCGCGCAACTCGACGTACCCGTCGGCCAGTCGGCGGCCGACCACGACGGCGCGCGGGATGCCGATCAGCTCGGCGTCGGTGAACTTGACCCCGGCCGAGACGTGCGTCCGGTCGTCGACCAGCACCCGCAGGCCGGCGGCGTCGAGCCGCCCGCCGAGCTCCAGCGCCGCGTCGAGTTGCGGTCCCTTGCCCGCCACGATCAGGTGTACGTCGCACGGCGCGACCGCCGCCGGCCAGACCAGCCCCCGGTCGTCGTGGTGCTGCTCGGCGATCGCCGCGACCGCCCGGGAAACCCCGATGCCGTAGCAGCCCATGGTCGGCCGGACCGGCTTGCCCGCCGGGCCGAGCACGTCGACCGCGAACGCGTCGGTGAACCGGCGGCCGAGCTGGAAGATGTGCCCGATCTCGATGCCCCGCCGGACGGTCAGCTCGCCGCGGTCGCAGTCGGGGCAGGGGTCGCCGGCCCGTACGTCGGCCGCCTCGATCGTGCCGTCGGGCGTGAAGTCCCGTCCGCAGACCACGTCCGTCGCGTGCCGGCCGGGCTCGTTCGCCCCGGTCAACCAGGCAGAGCCGGGCACCACCCGCGGATCGACCAGGTAGCGGATGCCCAGCTTGTCGAGCAACTGCGGCCCGATGTACCCGCGAACCAGCTCCGGATGCTCGGCCCACTCCTCGAAGACGGCCACCTGGGCCGGGTGCAGCGCGGCACCGACCCGCTTCAGGTCGACCTCCCGGTCACCCGGCAGCCCCACCACCAGCGGCTCGGCCCGCTCCGCGCCCGGCTGGCGCACGCTCAGCACGACGTTCTTCAGGGTGTCGGCGGCGGTCCAGCCGTCCCGGCCGCCCAGTCGGCGGGCGTTGGCCAGCTCCACCAGGCTGGCGATCGTCGGGGTCTCGGGGGTGTCGTGCACCTCGACGGCCGGCTGCGCGGCCGGATCGCCGGCGGCCGGCGCCCGGGTGATGACCGCCTCGGTGTTCGCCGCGTAGTCGCAGGCGGTGCAGCCGACGAAGGTGTCCTCGCCGACCGGCGTCGCGGCCAGGAACTCCTCCGACGCCGAGCCGCCCATCGCCCCGGACATCGCGTGCACCACCGTGTAGTCCAGCCCCAGCCGGTCGAAGATCCGCCGGTACGCCGCCCGGTGCCGTCCGTACGCGTCCCGCAGCCCGTCCTCGTCCAGGTCGAAGGAGTACGCGTCCTTCATCAGGAACTCCCGGCCGCGCAGCAGACCGGCCCGCGGCCGCGCCTCGTCCCGGAACTTCGTCTGCACCTGGAACAGCGTCACCGGGAAATCCCGGTACGAGGTGAACAGGTCCTTGACCAGCAGCGCCGCCATCTCCTCGTGGGTGGGCGCCAACAGGTGCTCGGCGCCGCGCCGGTCGGCGAGGGTGAAGATGTCGTCGCCGTACTCCGCCCACCGGCCACTGGTCCGGTACGGCTCCGCCGGCAGCAGCGCCGGGAAGTGCACCTCCTGGTCGCCGATCGCGATCAGCTCGCCGCGTACCACCTCGGTGATCCGGTCCAGCACCAGCTTGCCCAGCGGCAGCCACGTGTACCCGCCCGGTGCGGCGCGACGGATGTAGCCGGCGCGCAGCAGCAACCGGTGGCTCGGCACCTCCGCGTCGGCCGGGTCCTCGCGCAGGGTTCGCAGCAGCAGGGTCGACATGCGTAGCAGCATTCGCGCAGCCTAGAGCCGTCGCGCCGGGTCGGCGATCCAATTCGGTCCCGTGTGCGGCACGACTGTCGGGTCGGCGAGCGGCCGGAGCCGGCGAGCCTCCGGGACATGCAGATCATCAACGCGCTCGACTGACCGCCGGGTTGCGCGGGGTGGCCCGTACCACGGGGACGGGCCACCCCGTGTGTGACCAATGACCTCCGCCACGTCGTCCAAATCGGGGCACCGCCCGCCGCGCCCCCGGTGACAGACTGGTCGCCGCAGGCAACGGGTGGCGTGAGGGAGGCGCGGGTGCGCTGGCGCAGTTATGTCGCGGTCGGGGACAGCTTCACCGAGGGTATGGACGACGCCTACCCGGACGGCACCTACCGGGGTTGGGCGGATCTGGTGGCGACCCGGCTCGCCGCCGAGGCGGGTCCCGACTTCCGCTACGCCAACCTGGCCATCCGGGGTCGGCTCTTCCCCGGTGTGGTCGCCGAGCAGGTGCCCGCCGCCGTGGCGATGAAACCCGACCTGATCAGCTTCGCGGCCGGTGGCAACGACGTGCTGCGCCGCACCTTCGACCCGGACGCACTGGTCGCCCGCTTCGACGACGTGGTCCGGCAGCTGCGCTCGGGCGGCGCGGACGTGCTGCTCTTCCGGTTCGCCGACGTGATGGCCCGGCTGCCCGGGCAACGCCTCGTGGCCCCCCGGGTGGACCTGCTCAACCAGGCAGTCGGTGAGACCGCCGAGCGGCACGGCGCCATCCTGGTCGACCTGTACGCCGACGACACCTTCCTCAACCCGATGCTCTGGAGCACCGACCGGCTGCACCTCTCCGCTGCCGGGCACCGGCGGGTCGCCGGGCAGGTGCTGAACGCACTCGGGGTGGGCTGCGACGAGGAGTGGCTCCTGGTCCCGCCGCACCCGGCGCCGTCGCCGTGGCTGGCCGCCCGTGCGGCCGACCTGCGCTGGGCCGGTCAGCACCTGGCCCCGTGGATCAAGCGGCGGCTGACCGGTCGCTCCTCCGGCGACACCGTCACCGCCAAGCGCCCGCTGCTCGGGCCGATCGTCGACTGAGCGTGCTCACCCTGCACACCGCGCCCCTGCTGCGGCTCACCCCCGACGGCGAGCCGGTGCCGGACCACGCCGTGGTGGTCAGCGGCGACCGCGTCGAGGCCGTCGGTCCGCTCTCCGAGTTGAGCGGGGCGTACGCCGGGGCGCGGGTCCGCCGCTGGCCCGGCACGCTGGGCCCGGGGCTGCTGCACGACGGCCCGCTGCCGGCGGCGCCCACCCCGCGCGAGCGGGTGTACGCGTTGCTGCGGCGAGGGGTGACGGCGGTGCTGGCAGAGCATCTCGCCGACCCGGCGCTACGGGCGGCCGTCGACCGGAGCGACCTGGTGGTGCTGTCCGCTGCCGTCCCGTCGGCGCTGAACCCGGGCGGGCGTGCCGACCTGGCGGTCCATGACGCCGACGGTGCCTGCCTGGTCACTGTGGTCGCCGGTCGGATCGCCCACCGTCGCGCCTGACCACCGCGACGTGCCGCCCGCCACATCCGCGGCTCCCGATCCCCGATGGCCGGCCGCCAGGTCGAATCGCGGCGTAACTTGGGGATCATGTCTGTGCCGAGCGATCCTGATCCCCGCCTCCAGTCGTACGCGGACCCGCAGCGGCTGGTCACCACCGAGTGGCTGGCCGAGCACCTGGGCGACGAGGGCCTCGTGGTGGTCGAGTCCGACGAGGACGTACTGCTCTACGAATCGGGTCACATCCCCGGTGCCGTCAAGGTCGACTGGCACCTGGACCTGAACGACCAGGTGACCCGGGACTACCTGGAAGCCACGAGCTTCGCTGAGATGTGCGCCGCCAAGGGCATCGGCCGGGGCGACACGGTGGTCTTCTACGGCGACAACTTCAACTGGTGGGCCGCGTACGCCCTCTGGGTGTTCTCCCTCTTCGGCCACGCCGACGTGCGGCTGCTCGACGGCGGCCGGCAGAAGTGGATCGCCGAGGGGCGCGAGGTGACCCGTGACAAGCCGGCCCGCCCCCGCGCCGACTACCCGGTGCCGCTGCGCGACGACACGCCGCTGCGGGCGTTCCGCGAGCAGGTGATGGCGCACATCGCCGTGGGTCGGCCGCTGGTCGACGTCCGGTCCCCGGGCGAGTACACCGGCGAGATGCTGCACATGCCGGACTACCCGCAGGAGGGCGCGCTGCGCGGCGGGCACATCCCGGGTGCGGTCAACAAGCCGTGGAAGTCCGCCGCCAACGAGGACGGCACGTTCAAGTCCTCCGACGAGCTGCGCGCGATCTACGCCGACCAACTCGGGCTCAGCCCGGACGACGACGTGATCGCGTACTGCCGGATCGGCGAGCGGTCCAGCCACACCTGGTTCGTACTGCGGCACCTGCTGGGCTACCCGCAGGTGCGCAACTACGACGGCTCGTGGACCGAGTGGGGCAACCTGGTCCGGGCTCCCGTCGCAAAGGGCGACCAGCCCGGCGGCCTCGCTGCCTGACCGGCACTGCCGCCTGACCCCCTGAGCACCTGTCCCCGCGCGACCATCCGGTTGCGCGGGGACGGGCTCAGCCGGCCAGTGCCACCATGCCGGTCAGGTCGCGGACCACACCGGTGACCTCGCCGGTCTCCGGGTGCCAGCGCACCAGGCCGCCCGGTTGCAGGCGGAGCAGGACGGCACCGCGGTTGTCCCAGCCCAGCACCTCGCAGCAGCCCTTCCACCGGTCCCGGCCCAGGTCGAGCACGTGGGCCACCGCACCGGTCCGGGCGTCCAGTACGGCCACCCCCTCGGCACCGTCGATCTCGCTGCTGGTGATCCACGCCGAGCGGGCCAGGCGTTCGCCGTGCAGCCAACCCCGGCCGTAGAACTCGTTGACCTGGTACGGCACCGGCAGCACGGCACCGGTTACCTTCTGTTCGGAGCGGATCGTGCCCTCGCGGGCGGTCCGGCTGCGCAGGATCAGGTTGTCCCGCATGCCGCTCACCTCGACCAGCGCCGCCTCGCGGCCGGCCGCCGGGTCGGGCGCGACCAGGTCCCAGAGTGAGACGTCGAGCTCGCTGGCCGCGCCGGAGACCCGGTCCACCGCGTACGTCCGGTCGTCGCCGCCGACCAACACCCGGTCGTTCGCCCAGACCACCAATTCCAGGTAGCCCTGAAGCGGGATGCGGCGCACGGTCGCCGTGGTGAGGTCGACCATGATCAGCTCGTTGGTCTGCGCGAATGCGGCCGACCGGCCGTCCGGCGACAGCACTCCCGACTTCAGGGCGGGCGCCTGGTTGCCGCCCTCGTCCCGGGTGGGCGCCGGAGTCACCACGTCGAGACTGCGCACCACGCCGTCGTCCCCGAGCACCCGGACGGGGCCGTCCGCGCGGTACTCCTCGAAGTCGATCGGCTGGAACAGCGCCAGTGCCCGTTGGACCGGCCGGGCGGAGAGCGGCACGGTCGCCGGGTCACCGAGCCGGGACAGCGGATCACGCGGAAAGGTCAGCTCGGCGGGGGCGCGCACCACCGGCCCGGCGTGGCTGGGCACGACCGTCGGCGCCACCGAGTGGTCCGGCGGCGAATCGGCGGGCGGTCGCATCGCGGCCACCGTGCCGCCACCGATCAGCGCCACGGCCAGGGCCGCCGCGCCGACGGACCGTCGGGTACGCCGGGTACGCCGGGCCCGCTCCCAGCCGGCCACCGCGGGGTGGCTGGGCCGGACGTCCTCGACGCTGACGGTCAGCAGTTGACGTAGGTCCTGCTCGTTCACGGGTTCACCTCCAGACCGGTGGCCAGGTCTCCGGGAGCAGCCGGGACCTCGCCCGACCGGGCGTCCCGAGCCAGGTCCGGGGCCACCTCGCGGAGCCGGCGCAGCGCCGCGTGGCACTGGCTCTTCACGGTGCCGACGGTCACCCCGAGCGCTTCGGCGGTGGCGACCTCGGTCAGGTCCTCGTAGTAACGCAGTACCAGCACGGCCCGCTGCCGGGGTGGCAACTGGCCCAGCGCGTGGTGCATCGTCAGCCGCAGCGTGCCGTCGCGGTCGGGCGCCACCTGCTCCGGCGGTGCGGCGCTGAGCCATTCCCGACGCCTGCGACGCCACCACGACACCGCGTCCCGGTACAGGATGGTTCGCACGTACGCGGCGGGGTCGCCGTCGCGTACCGAGGTCCAGCGCAGTGCCAGCTTCAGCAGCGCGTCCTGGAGGAGGTCCTCGGCCTGGTGCTGGTTGCCGCAGATCAGGTAGGCCGCACGCAGCAGCCGGTGCTGGTGGCTCTCCACGAAGGCGAGGTAACCCTCGCGTCCGTCGTCCGCCGCCGGTCCCATCCGCCCACCTCCCGGCCGTCGCGTTCCCGCGTCACCTGCCAGACGCACGGGGAGGGGGAAAAGGTTGGGTCAGTTCTCCGGCAGCCCGGTCAGGTAGCGCTGGAGGGTCGGTGCGATCCAGGAAACCAGCTCATCCGGATCCATGTCCACCATGGGCGGCAGGCGGACGATGTAACGGGTGAAGGCGAGGCCGAGGACCTGGCTGGCCACCAGGCCGGCCCGGCGCGCGGTGGTTGCCGGGTCGGTGCCGAAGGTGGCCACGGTCGCGATGAGTTGGCCGGCGAAGATGTCGCGCATGCGCTCGGCCGCGCCCGGATTGGTGCTGGCGGTACGGAGTAGTGCCGTCAGCGTCTCGTCGCCCTCCCACCGGGTCAGGAAATGCCGGATCAACATCTCGCCCAGTTGCCCGAGCGGCACGGCGGTCAGGTCGGGCAGGCGTAGGTCGAACTCCGCCGCCGCCGCGAACAGCCCCTCCTTGTTGCCGTAGTAGCGCATCACCATCGACGGGTCGATCCGGGCGTCGGCGGCGATGGCCCGGATCGTGGCGCGTTCGTACCCGTCGGCGGCGAACCGTTCGCGAGCGGCCCGCAGGATCGCCGCCCGGGTGGCGTCCGAGCGGCGGGGAGGGGTCGGGCGGGCGGGCACTGTCATGTCAACGACCGTATGCCAACGACTGTTGACTCACAATGAGCGGCGACCTAACGTTGCCAACAAGTGTTTGCCAACAAGTGTTGGCAACGATCGTTCCGGAGGTGGCCATGCTGCCCACGAGTACGGACGTTCTGGTGGTGGGCGCCGGCCCCACCGGTCTCGCCACCGCGCTGACGCTGGCCCGACGCGGGGTCGAGGTGACCGTGCTGGACCAGCTGGCCGACCCGCCGCCGACCTCCCGCGCGGCCGTCGTGCACGCGTACACCCTGGAGGTGCTGGACCGGATCGGCGCCGCGGCGCCGTTGGTGGCCCAGGGGGTGCGAGCGCCGCGCTTCACCGTCCGGGACCGGGACCGGGTGCTGCTGTCGGTGCCGTTCCACCAATTGCCGTCCCGTTTTCCCTACGCGCTGATGGTCTCCCAGGCGGTCACCGAGGCGGTGCTCACCGAGCAGTTGGCCGACCTCGGCGTCCGGGTGCGACGGCCGTGCCGGCTGACCGGCCTGAGCCGGAACGGCCACGGGGTGCTCGCGCAGATCAACGGGGAGGCGCTGCGCGCCCGGTTCGTGGTCGGCGCGGACGGCCTGCACAGCACGGTCCGGCGGTTGGCCGGTATTGGCTTCACCGGCCCGAGCGACGAGGAGTCCTTTGTGCTCGCCGACATCCGGGTGCACAGCAGCCTGCCCCGCGACGAGGCGGCGCTCTTCCTCGCCCGCTCCGGGCCGCTGATCTGGGCGCCGCTCCCGGACGGGGTGGTCCGGCTGGTCGCCGCCGTGCCGACAGCTCCGGCCGAGCCGGATCCGGCCTACCTCCAGGCACTGCTCGACGAGCGCGGCCCGGCGCGGCGACCCGACCGGGTCACCGAGGTGCTCTGGGGTTCCCGGTTCCGGGTGCACCACCGGATCGCCGACACCTTCCGGTCCGGGCCGGTGCTGCTGGCCGGCGACGCCGGACACGTGCACAGCCCTGCCGGCGGGCAGGGCATGAACCTCGGCATCTGCGACGCGGTGGCCCTCGGCACCGCGCTGGCCGACGTGCTGGACGGCGGCCCGGAGACGCTGCTCGACGACTACACCGCCCGGCAGCGCCCGATGGCGGAGGACGTGCTGAGCTTCGCCGCCGGGCTGACCCGGCTGGCCACCCTCTCCCCGGCCCGCCGGCCGGTCCGCGACGTTCTGCTCCGGCTGCTCGGTGTCGTGCCGCCGGCCCGTCGGCGGATCGCGCTGCGCCTGTCCGGGCTGTCCCACCGGGAACGGACGCCGGGCTAGGCTGCGCCCGTGGGTCAGGTCTGGCGGGACTGGGGCGATGTCCTGCGCGCCGTGCTGGCCGGGCTGCCGCTGTTGGTCCTGGTCACCGCCGCCCTCGCCCGGCTGCGCCGGGACGCGCCGGCCGGTCAGGCGTGGCGACGCAGCATCGTCGAGGTGGGCGCGATCGCCGGCACCCTGCCCTGGGTGTGGATGATCCTCACCCCGCGCGACGCGCCACGGCAGGTCAACCCGGTGCCGCTGCGCGACCTGGCCGACCTGCTCACCGGACCGCCGACGACCGCGGTGGTGCAGGTGGTCGGCAACCTGCTGGTCTTCGCCGCCCTGGGCTTCTTCGCCCCGGTACGCCTCGCCGCGCTGACCAGCGTCGGTCGGCTCTTTCTGCTCGGCGCTGCCGGTTCGCTGCTGGTCGAGTCCCTCCAGTACGCGCTGGACCTCGGCCGCGTCTCCTCGGTGGACGACGTGCTGCTCAACGCGACGGGTGCGGCTCTGGGCGGGCTGCTGTCCCGCCGCTGGTGGGCGCGTCAGCCGGCGGCACCGGCCGCAGTGTCCACCACGCCGCGAGGGTGACCAGCGCGAACGTACCGGCCGCCGCACCCGCCACCGGCACCGTTCCGTACGCCGCGGCGACCAGCCCGGCGAGCGCCGCGCCGACCGGTGCGGTGAGCAGCCCGACCATCCGCTGGGCGGCACCCACTCGACCGAGCAGCCCGGCCGGCACGTGCCGCTGCCCGTACGACGCGCACAGGCTGTTCCACACCACGGTGCCGGCGGCGAAGACGGCCAACGCGAACGCGCCCGGCACCGGATGCCGAGCCAGCGCGAACCCGGTCAACGCGACGGTCTGCGCGGCGAGCACCGCGCACAGCGCGGGCACCGTGCCGAACCGGGCGGCGAGCCGACCCGCCCCGAGCGCCCCTGCCACGCCGCCGAGAATCGCACTGGCGGCGAACAGCCCGTACCCGGACGGCGGCACCCGCAACACGTCCAGCGCGTAGAGCACCAGCACCGCCAGCACGCCGCTGATCGCCAGGTTGCACGCCGCCGCCAACAGGGTGACCCGCCACAGTGTCCGGTGCGCGCGAAGCCACCGCAGCCCCTCGACGATCTCGCCCCACACCGACCCGCGACGCGCTCCCGTCGCCAAGCGGGGAGCGGATGTTGGGGTGAGGGCCAGCACGAGCAGGGCGGCCACGGCGAAGGTGACGGCGTCGATGGTGAACGGGAGGGCGGGGGCGACGGCGAAGAGCACGCCAGCGGCGGGCGCGCCGAGGAAACCGCCGGCCACCGCGGTGCCCGCCTGGAGCCGGCCGTTCGCCCGGGGTAGCGCCGCCGGAGGCACCAGTGCGGGGAGCAGCGCGAACGAGGCGGAGTCGAAGAGGGTGCCCAGCGCGGCGAGGAGGAACGCGGCCACCAGCAGCACCAGGATGCCGGCCCGGTCGAGGGCGACCGCCACGGCCAGCACCCCCACCACGGCCGCGCGTACCCCGTCCACCAGGGCCATCGTCCGCCGCCGGTCCCAGCGGTCCGCGTACACGCCGCCGAGCAGGCCGAAGAGCAGCGGCGGTAGCTGCCCGACCACGGTGACCGCCGCGATGATCCGGGGGTCGCGGGTGAGCGTCGCAGCCAGCAGCGCCAGCGCCGGCGTCCGTAGCGCGTCGCCGAGCCGGGAGGAGACGGCGGCGGACCAGAGCAGCCGGAAGTCCCGACCGAGAGCGGAGGAGGTCATGCCGGTGACCGTGCGGGTTCGACCGGGTCGAGAGTCAAGCCGCCGGGCGAAAGGGGGACGCGCCCGGCGGTGATCATCGGTACGGTGGGCGCCGGCATCCGGACCGGGGAGAACTCAGGCGTGGACCACACCTTCCAGGTCGACCTCCGTGGCGTGGTCGATCTGCTCAGTCATCACCTCTACGGCAGCCCGCGGGTCTACGTCCGCGAGCTGCTGCAGAACGCGGTGGACGCGATCACCGCCCGGCATGCCGCCGAGCCGGACGCGCCCGCGCTGGTCCGCATCGAGCCGCCGGACATCACCGGCGACGGCACGCTGCGGGTGCACGACACCGGCATCGGCCTGACCGAGGCGCAGGTGCACGAGCTGCTGGCCACCATCGGCCGCAGCTCCAAGCGGGACGAGCTGGGCTTCTCCCGGCACGAGTTCCTCGGGCAGTTCGGCATCGGCCTGCTCTCCTGCTTCCTGGTGGCCGACGAGATCCAGGTGCTCACCCGGCACGGCGAGCACCCCACGGTCCGCTGGACCGGGTACGCCGACGGCCGCTACGCGGTGACGGTGGCGCCGCCGGAGGCCGCCCGCGCCGAGCCGGGCACCACCGTCACGCTGGTGCCCCGCCGCGACGCCGACCAGTGGCTCACCACGCCGACCGTCACCGACCTGGCGCGGCTCTTCGGGTCGCTGCTGCCGGTCACCGTCCGGGTCGGCGACGTGGTCACCACCACCGGCGAACCGCCGTGGCCGACCACGCCGGGAGCACCGGTCGACCGCGCGGCGCTGATCAGGTACGCCCGGGAGACGCTCGGCGTCGACCCGTTCGACGTGCTGCCGCTGGCCGTACCGGAGGCCGGGCTGACCGGTGTCGCTGTCATCCTGCCCACCCCGGTGAACCCGGCGGCCCGAGCCGGGCACCGGGTGTACCTCAAGCGGATGCTGCTCACCGAGAACGCCGACGGGCTGCTGCCGGACTGGGCGTTCTTCGCGCACTGCGTGGTGGACGCCAGCGAGCTGCGCCCCACCGCCAGCCGGGAGGCCCTCTACGAGGACACCCTGCTGACCGAGACCCGGGAGGCGCTCGGCGACCAGGTACGCGGCTGGCTGGTCCGGCTGGCGCGGCACGACCCGCACCGGTTGGCCGAGTTCCTCCAGGTGCACCACCTCGGCGTGAAGGCGCTGGCGTTGCACGACGACGAGATGCTCCGGCTGGTCGACCGGTGGTGGCCGATGGACAGCAACGTCGGCACGCTCACCCTCGCCGAGTTCCGGGAGCGCTACGGGGTGCTCCGCTACGCGGCGAGCCTCGACGAGTTCCGCCAGCTCGCCGCCGTTGCCGCCGCGCAGGACCTGGCGGTGGTCAACGCCGGCTACACGTACGACACCGAGCTGATCGAGCGGCTGCCGGTGGTGGACCGCTCGGTGCTGATCGAGCGGCTGGAGCCGAGCGACCTCACCACCCGCTTCGAAGGCCTCGACCCGCAGGTGGAGTTGGCGCTACGGCCGTTCCTCACCGCCGCGCAGCGGGCCGTCGAGCGTTCCGGCTGCGAGGTGGTCATCCGGGCGTACGACCCGGTCTCGCTGCCGGCGCTCTACCTGGTCAGCCGGTCCGCGGCGTTCAACGACCAGCTCGCGGCCAGCCGGGACCGGGCCGACGAGCTGTGGGGCGGGGTGCTCGACGCGCTCGCCGCCACCGCCCCGCCGGACCGCCCGCAGTTGGTGCTCAACCACCGCAACCCGCTGGTCCGCCGGGTCACCACGCTGACCGACCCGGAGCTGGTCGGGCTCGCCGTCGAGGCGCTGTACGGGCAGGCGTTGCTGCTCGGCCACCATCCGATCCGTGCGGCCGACGCCGCGCTGCTGAACGATTCCTTCCTCGGCCTGCTCGGCCGGGCCGTGCCGGGACAGGAGTGAGCATGGGCGACGAGGATCTGTGGCGGGTGCTGCGCGGCATCGGCGACATGCCGCACGGGGCGGGGCAGATCGCCGCGCTGGAGCAGCTGCTGCGTCGGGCGGACGCCTCCGACGACCGGCACCTCGCCTTCGCCACCCGAATGGAGGCCACCACCGGGTACATCTACGGCGGCGAATCGGCGAAGTCCTTCGTGACCTTCTCCTGGTGTCTAGCCGAGTTCGACAGGGACCCGCAGCCCTATCACCAGCGCCACATGCACCAGCTGCTCTGGCACTTCAAGTCAATGGTGTCCGGTCTGCTGAAGTTTCCGGAGGTGCCGCTGGACCGCACGTACGCGGTGCTGGACGACATGGAACGGCGCTATCGGGCTGGTGGGCACAGCCTGCAGGCCGTCCACAAGCACCGGTTCCGGGTCGCCTCCCACGTGGGCGACGCCGAGGCCGCCGCGCACTGGTACCGGCTCTGGCAGACCACCCCACGCGACGAGCTCTCCGACTGTGCCGGCTGTGACCCGACGAGCCAGGTGGCCTACCTCGCCGACGCCGGGCGGGACGCCGAGGCGGTGGCGCTGGCCGAGCCGGTGCTCGCCGGTCGGCTCACCTGCAGCGAGCAGCCGCAGGCGATCCTCACCGCGCTGCTCCTGCCGTACGTGCGTATCGGGCGGGGTGAGTCGGCGCGGGACGCGCACCGGGAGGCGTACCGACGGCTGCGCAGCAACCTCGCCGACCTGTGGGACATCGGCGACCACATCGAGTTCTGCACGCTGACCGGCAACGAGGCGCGGGCGGTGGAGCTGGTCGAGCGGCACCTGGACTGGTTGGACCGGCCGCCGTCGCCGGCCGCCGCGATGCACTTCGCGGCGACTTCTGCCGCCGCGTTGCGCCAGGCCGGTCGGGTCGGCGCGTCGACCGTGTACCGACGGGCCGCCGAGGGCCAGCCGGCCGGGGAGGTGCCGGTGTCGGCGCTCGCCGACGAGTTGGCGGAGACCGCGACCGGGCTGGCCGCCCGCTTCGACGCCCGCAACGGCACCAGCCACCAGTCGGAGTGGATCGCCCGGCGGATCGCCGTGCGGCCGGAGGGCGAGCACCTGCCGCTCTCCGCGAGCGTCCGTCGTCGCCCCGACCGCCCGACCCGCCCGGCCGGGGCCGAGCCGGCGGTCCCGCTCGACCAGGGTGCCGCACCGACCGTGGCCGACCCTGGCGGCCGGCCACGGGCCGGTGCCAGCGAGCCGACGGTGACCCTGCCCGCCGGTGCCGGAGCGGACGAGCTGCTGGACCTCGCCGAGGAGAGCTGGGGCCGGCACGATCGGGCCACGTTCCGGGCGGCGCTGGTGGCCTACGACGACGGGTTCAACGCCGCCGACCTGGCACCGCGCACGGTCGCCCACCGGATGGCGTTGCGGGCGGCCGAGCGTGGCGACCAGGACGACATCGACGGTGCGATCGAGATGAACCGGGCGGCACTGGACCTGTACCGGGAGGCGGCCGAGGAGTTGCCCGCCCAGGTGGTTGCCGGGCGGCTCGGCGTGCTGTTGACCCGGGCCGACGAGGGCGCCGAGGAAGGGCTGACGCTGGTCCTTGCGGCCGCCGAGGCGTTGGACCAGCTCGGCGACGCCCGGCAGCGGGCCGCTGGGCACGACCGGGTGGCGCTGGCGCTGCTGCATCGGGAACGGTGGGCGGACGCGCTCGCCGCGCTCGACCGGGCGCCAGCCGATGCGGGTGGCGACCGGCACCTGGCGGCCCGGATCGCGTTGCACCGGGCACACCTGTTGGAGCAGCTCGATCGCTTGACGGAGGCAGGCGCGGCCGCCGACGAGGCCCGCCGGATCGGCCGTGAGCTGGGCGTCGGCGAGCTGGTCACGGCAGGCTGCCTGACGTACGCCAGGACGGTGGACGACCCGGCCGACGCGGTGACCGCCTGCGACGAGGCGCTGCGGGTGGCGCCGGCGGACGCAGAGCTGCCGGTCCGGGTCGCCCGGGCGCGCGCGCTGCTCGCCACCGGCCGGGCCGCCGATGCGGTGGACGACTTCGTCGAGGCGGTGACGCTCTGCGTGGAGCGGGGTGCGGAGGGGGACGCCTTCCTGCGCTGGGAGTTGGCGAACGCGTACCGGATGGTGGGCCGGCTCGGCGAGGCGGCCGAGGTCGCCGAGGAGGCTGTTCTCGGTCTGGACCGGCTCGGCGCCCAGGCGCAGGCGGACCGCTGCCGGCACATGCTGGCCGGTGTCTACGCCGGGCTCGGCGAGATCGATCCAGCGCTGGCCCTGCTGGAGCAGTTGGCCGGCAACCTGGACGGCCCGGACAACCTCCCGCTCCGCGCGCAGGTGCTGGAGGAGGCGGGCGGGATCCTCTACGACGCCAACCAGGACGCGGTGGCCGCCGAGCGGTTCGCCACCGCCGCGACGGCGTACGGACTGGCCGACCTGCCGCTTGACGAGCTGCGGGCGCGCCGGCGGGAGGCGTACGCCTGGTTCTGGTCCTATGACATTCCGGAGGCGGTACGCGCCATCGAGGTGGTGGACGGGTTGGCGGCGACGTTGGCCGGGCAGCCGGAACAGTCGCCACCGGTGACGTACGAGCTGGCGATGGCGGCCGAGGCCGGGGCGCGGGTGCTGACCGAGGATGATCGACTGGACGACGCGCTGGACCGGCTCACCGGGGTGCCCGACCGGTTGCGGTCGATCGAGGCGTTCGGGGAGGCCACGCAGGTGGAGATCCTCGTCGGTGAGCTGTTGCTGCGTCTGGACCGTCCGGCCGAGGCGGAGCCGCTGCTGCGCCGGGTGCTCGGCGGGCTCCCGGCCGACTCCCGGCCGGTCCGCCAGACGGCCTGGCTGCTGGCCCGTGCGCTGGACCTGCTCGGTCGGCCTGAGGAGGCCACGGCGCTGCGGACGGAGCACAACGTCGACCCGGACGACTGAACCCGCCAGCGGGCCGATCCCTTGCGAGCAGGTCGGGGAGGGGGCAACCGCACCGGAGGTGTGAGTAACCGAGCGGTAACCACCGCTCCACCGGAGGCAGATCGCGGTCTAGGCTTGCCCGGTGACGGTGGAGCAGCAGGCACGGGGTGCGGCGGGTGCGGGCCGGCGTCGGTCCCGCAAGGACGAGATCCTGGAGATCGCGGTCGGTCTGTTCGCCGCCCGCGGCTATCACGGTGTGTCGATGGACGACATCGGCGCGGCGGCGGGGGTCACCGGTCCGGCGCTCTACCACCACTTCGCCGGCAAGGAGGCGATGCTGGCCGCCGCGTTGATCCCGGTCAGCGACGGGCTGCTGGCCGGTGGGCGGGAGCGCGCCGCCGGGCACCCGGATGACCCGCGCGCTGCGCTGGAGTCGCTGATCGACTTTCACGTCGAGTTCGCGCTGGCCAACCCGGCGGTGATCGCGTTGCATCTGCACGAGCTGGACCGCCTGCCCGACGAGCCGCGGCGACGGATCCGCCGGCTGCAACGGCTCTACGTCGAGGAGTGGGTGACGGTGCTCACCGCGCTGCACCCCGGCATGCCCGACGGGGAGGCGCGGGTGCTGGCGCACGCCGCGTTCGGCCTGATGAACTCGACGCCGTTCCTCGGTGGCGAGGTGGACCGCCGACGCCGTGCCGAGCTGCTGCGCGACGCCACCCTGGCCGCGCTGCTCGCCTGAGCCGACTCGTCAGTAAGGCACCGGTCGTGGTTCCCTGACTACCGTCCCAACCCCTGGACGCTGGGAGGAAACATGATCGAGTCACTGCTGGTCGCCAATCGGGGCGAGATCGCCCGCCGGATCATCCGGACCGCCAAGCGGCTCGGTATTCGCGCGATCGCGGTGTACTCGGAGGCCGATGCCCACCTGCCGTTCGTCGCCGAGGCGGACGAGGCGGTCCTCATCGGTCCGCCGAACCCGGCGCAGAGCTACCGCAACACCGAGGCGATCCTCGCCGCCGCGAAGGCGACCGGTGCGCAGGCCATCCACCCCGGCTACGGCTTCCTGTCGGAGAACGCCGAGTTCGCCCGTACCGTCGAGTCGAGCGGTCTGATCTGGGTCGGTCCCGGCGCGGACGCGATCACCGCGATGGGCGACAAGATCAACGCTCGGAACCTGATGGCGGCGGCCGGCATTCCGGTCGCGCCTGGCACCACCGACCCGGCCGCCGACCTGGACACGGCGGTGGCCGCCGCCAGCGAGATCGGTTACCCGGTGATGGTCAAGGCCGCAGCCGGTGGCGGCGGCATGGGCATGGGTGTGGCCGTCGACGAGGCCGCGCTGCGCACCGAGTACGACAAGGTGCGCGCGTTCGCCGAGCGGATGTTCGGCGATGGTTCGGTGCTGATCGAGCGGTACTTCCCCCGGGTGCGCCACGTCGAGGTGCAGATCCTCGGCCTGGCCGACGGCCGGGTGGTGGCGCTCGGCGAGCGGGAGTGCTCGGTGCAGCGGCGCAACCAGAAGCTGGTCGAGGAGTCTCCGTCCCCGGCGGTCTCGCCGGAGCTGCGTGAGCGTTTCCTGGCGGCCGCGGTGCGCGCGGGTGAGGCGGTCGGCTACCGCAACGCCGGCACGGTGGAATGCCTGTTGGTCCCGCGCCAGCGGGACGCTGCTGGCGCTGTGCCCGATTCCGATGAATTTTTCTTCCTGGAGATGAACACGCGGCTGCAGGTGGAGCACCCGGTGACCGAGTACGTCTACGGCGTCGACCTGGTCGAGGAGCAGTTGCGGGTGGCGTCGGGGCTGGCGCCGACGTTCGACCCAGACGCGCTGACCCCGCGCGGGCACGCCATCGAGATGCGGATCAACGCCGAGGACCCGAAGCGCTTCCTGCCCGGGCCGGGCGTGGTCCGGACCTGGGTGGAACCCACCGGTGAAGGGGTCCGAGTGGACTCCGGCTACACCGAAGGCAACACCGTCACCCCGTTCTACGACAGCCTGATGGCCAAGTTGATCGTCAGCGGCGACACCCGCGAGCAGGCGATCGCCCGCGCCCGCACGGCCGTGGCCGGCTTCCAGATCGAGGGCCCGAAGAACAACCTTCCATTCTTCAAAGAGCTCCTGGAGAACGAGGAGTTCCTCTCCGGCGCCTACGACACCGGCATCGTCTCCCGCATGCGCTGACCCCCGACCCTGTTGATCAAGAGGTTTGCGTCAGGATCCCGGCCACGGATGACGCAAACCTCTTGATCAACGCCGGTGGTGGCGGGAGTGGCATGCTGGGGGAACTTCAGCACAGCACGACGTCACAGTGAGGTGACCCCTTATGGCGGACCTGCCGGATTTCGTCTCCATTCGCGAGGTTGGGCCACGGGACGGGCTGCAGAACGAGGACCCGATCCCGACCGACGCCAAGGTGCGCCTGCTCGACGCGCTCTCCGGCACCGGCGTACGCCGGATCGAGGCGGTGTCGTTCGTGCACCCGAAGGCGATCCCGCAGATGGCCGACGCCGACGAGGTGTGGCAGCGGGCGGTGCGGGCCGACGGGGTGCGCTACTCGGCTCTGGTGCCGAACACCCGGGGCGCCCAGCGGGCACTCGCCGCCGGGTTCACCGAGATCGAGGTGGTGGTCTCGGCCAGCGACACGCACAACCGGCGCAACGTCAACCGGACCACGGACGAGTCCCTGGACGACATCGCCGAGTTGATCGACCTGCTGCACGGAGCCTCCGCGCGGGTCGAGGTGATCGTGGCGACCAGCTTCGGCTGCCCGTACGAGGGAGACATCGACCCGGAGCGGGTGGCCGGCATCGTGGACCGGGTGGTCCGCGACGGCGCGGACCGGGTGGCGTTCGGTGACACCACCGGCATGGGCACTCCGCGCCGGGTCCGCGAGCTGCTGACCGCGGTACGCGACCGCAACGCGCACGTGCCGGTGCTGCTGCACTTCCACAACACCAGGGGTACCGCGTTGGCCAACCTGCTGACCGCGCTGGAGTTGGGGGTGACCGAGTTCGACGCCAGCGTGGGCGGCCTGGGCGGCTGTCCGTACGCCCCGGGGGCCAGCGGCAACCTGGCCACCGAGGAGGCCGTGCACATGCTGCACGACATGGGCATCGACACCGGCATCGACCTGGCCGCCCTGATCGAGGCGGCCGAGTTGGCCGAGCACCTGCTGGGCAAGAAGCTCCCGTCCGGGGTGCTGCGCGCCGGCCCCCGTACCCGGTTGACGCCGATGCCGAGCTGACCGTTCAGGAACGCGGGGAGGGGCCGGCATCGTGCCGGCCCCTCCGTCGTGTCCGGTCGATCAGCCCACCGGGGTGAGCACGCTCGGCCAGCTGTCGCGGAAGATGTCCGCTCCGGCGCGGTCTGTGCTGCGCTCGGTGGCGAAGGTGCCGGCGAAGAGGTTGGTCACCCGGTTCGCCTCGGCGGTGCTCGGGTACGGGTTGGTGCAGCTGGTGCCGGCGCTGCCGCCGGACATCAGGAGCGAGCAGTTCCCGTTGTAGTTGTCCGGCAGGCCGAGGATGTGCCCGATCTCGTGGGTCATGATTCGCAGCACGCTGTACTGCGCGGCCTGCTGGGTGTCGATGTAGACCCGGCCGTTGCCGAGGCTGGTCCGGACGGCGTACGAGCCGCCGCCGGTGATCCGGTAGATCCGGAGGTTGGAGCCGCAGTTCGCCGAGAGCGTCAGGTTCGACGTGGCGTTGTTCCAGATCGAGGCGGCCTGGTTGGCGGTGCTGGCGTAGCTTCCCGCCTGGCTGGTGTTGTAGCAGATGGTCATGGCGGCGGACGCGGGCGACGGGTTGGCGACCGTGACGCCGAGGGTGGTGAGTGCCGTCGCGAGCAACGCGACCGCGAGCCGATTGAGTCGTGAGGTCATCGCTGACTCCAATCCGGGAGGAGGGGGTGTCAGGAGCCTAGCGACATACATCCATGTACTTCAATGCTTCTTTTTGAAGGCGCGGCCGGGAGGTGGCCTCTTCCGCCGTCCGATCCGCCCAGCGGGTCGCCGAGCGCCGCACGGATGCGATAGCCTAACGATCGTTCAGTTCAATGCGGCGAGGGAGTCAGCGTGACGCTCGACGGTGAGGCGCTGGAGCAGCTCCGCAAGCGCGTGCGGGCCGGCGGCGCGGAGAAGTACCACGCGGCGAACGCCGCCAAGGGCAAGCTCTTCGCCCGGGAGCGGGTCGCGCTCCTGGTCGACGAGGGCTCCTTCGTCGAGGACGGCCTCTACGCCAACGCGCTTGCCGACGGGCTGCCCGCCGACGGCGTGGTCACCGGCACCGCCACCATCGACGGCCGGCAGGTCTGCCTGATGGCCAACGACTCCACCGTCAAGGCCGGCAGTTGGGGCGCCCGCACGGTCGAGAAGATCATCCGGATCATCGAGCGGGCGTACGGCGCCAGCGTGCCGATGGTCTACCTGGTCGACTCGGCCGGCGCCCGGATCACCGACCAGGTCGACCTCTTCCCCGGTCGGCGCGGCGCCGGCAAGATCTTCTGGAACCAGGTTCGCGCTTCGGGCTCGATCCCGCAGGTGTGCGCGTTGTTCGGCCCGAGCGCCGCCGGCGGGGCGTACATCCCGGCGTTCTGCGACGTGGTGGCCATGGTCGAGGGCAACGCCAGCATGTACCTCGGCTCCGACCGGATGGTCGAGATGGTCACCGGCGAGAAGACCACCCTGGAGGCGATGGGCGGGGCCAAGGTGCACACCGCCGAGTCCGGCGTGGGGCACTTCCTCTGCCAGACCGAGGCCGACGCGCTCGACGTGGTGCGCCGCTACCTGTCGTACCTGCCAGCCAACTGGACCCAGGCGCCGCCGGCCGCCGAGGCGGTGGCCGCGCCCGCGAAGGCCGACCTGGCCGCGCTGGTGCCGGCCAGCGAGCGGCAGGCGTTCGACATGCGGCGGTACGTCAAGGGCCTGCTCGACGAGGGTTCCTTCTTCGAGATCCAGGCGCTCTGGGCCAAGGAGCTGACCATCGGCTTCGGCCGACTGAACGGCGAGGTCGTCGGCGTGGTCGGCAACAACTCGATGTTCAAGGGCGGCGTGCTCTTCGTCGACTCGGCCGACAAGGCGACCCGGTTCGTGCAGCTCTGCGACGCGTTCAACGTGCCGCTGCTCTTCCTCAGCGACGTGCCCGGCTTCATGGTGGGCAGCGCCGTGGAGAAGCAGGGCATCATCCGGCACGGCGCGAAGATGATCACCGCGATCTCCGAGGCGACCGTGCCGAAGATCTGCGTGGTGGTCCGTAAGGCGTACGGCGCCGGCCTCTACGCGATGGCCGGCCCTGGGTTCGAGCCGGACGCCACCATCGCGCTGCCCAGCGCGAAGATCGCGGTGATGGGGGCCGAGGCCGCGGTGAACGCGGTCTACGCCAACAAGATCGCCGCCATCCCGGACGCGGACGAGCGGGCCGCCTTCGTGGCCGCGAAGCGCGCTGAGTACGAGCAGGACATCGACGTCGTCCGGCTCGCCAGCGAGCTGGTGGTGGACGCCATCGTCGAGCCGCACGACCTGCGTACCGAGCTGGTCCGCCGGTTCACCGCGGCGCGTACCAAGGATCGGCAGTTCTCCCGGCGCCGGCACGGCGTCACCCCGGTCTGACCCGACGACCGACCGAACGGCCACAGCGAACCGTCCCGGCGTCACGAGCGCCCGGCGGCCCCGTCCACACAGGAGGATGAGATGGACTTCCGGCTCACCGACGAACAAACGGCGCTGCGGGAAAGCGTGCGGTACTTCGCCCGCGAGGTGGTCGCACCGGTCATCGCCGAGCACTACGAGCAGCACACCTTCCCGTACGAGGTGATCCGGCAGATGGGCAAGATGGGCCTGTTCGGCCTGCCCTTCGGCGAGGAGCACGGCGGCATGGGCGGCGACTACTTCGCGCTCTGCCTCGCCCTGGAGGAGTTGGCCCGGGTCGACTCCAGCGTGGCGATCACGCTGGAGGCGGCGGTCTCGCTCGGCGTGATGCCGATCTACCGGTTCGGCACCGACGAGCAGCGCGCGACCTGGCTGCCGAAGCTGCTCAGCGGCGAGGCGCTGGCCGGTTTCGGGCTCACCGAGCCGGGCACCGGGTCGGACGCCGCCGGCACCCAGACGCGGGCGGTGCTGGACGGTGACCACTGGGTGATCAACGGCTCTAAGGCGTTCATCACCAACTCGGGCACCGACATCACGGCCCTGGTCACCGTCACGGCGGTGACCGGTACGAACCCGGACGGCTCGAAGGAGCTGTCGACCATCATCGTGCCGACCGGTACGCCGGGGTTCATCGTGGCACCGGGTTACTCCAAGGTGGGCTGGACCGCCTCGGACACCCACGAGCTGACCTTCGACGACTGCCGGGTGCCGGCCGCCAACCTGCTCGGCGAGCGGGGCCGGGGCTTCGCCCAGTTCCTGCAGATTCTCGACGAGGGCCGGATCGCCATCGCCGCGCTGGCCGTCGGCCTCGCCCAGGGCTGCGTCGACGAGTCGATCAAGTACGCCAAGGAGCGGCACGCCTTCGGCCGGCCGATCGGTGCCAACCAGGCGATTCAGTTCAAGATCGCCGACATGGAGCTGAAGGCGCACACCGCCCGGCTGGCCTACTACGACGCCGCCGCCCGGATGCTGGCCGGCGAGCCGTTCAAGCGGCAGGCCGCCATCGCCAAGCTGCACGCCAGCACGATCGCGGTGGACAACGCCCGGGAGGCGACCCAGATTCACGGCGGCTACGGCTTCATGAACGAGTACCCGGTGGCCCGGTTCTGGCGGGACTCCAAGATCCTGGAGATCGGCGAGGGCACCAGCGAGGTGCAGCGCATGATCATCGCGCGCGATCTGGGTCTCTGACCGGTCCCCCGAGCCGGCCGGCGCCCGATCGGCCGGTCGCTTCGGGTAGGGGTGCCCGGTCGGCTGTCGGATATCGGCGAGTGGGCGTCGGCAGCCCGACGTTCGACTGCCGATGGTGGGAGTCGATCCGTACTCTTCGTGCCCATGACTCCCGATCATGATCGGTCGCGGAGCCCGGCGGGCCGTACCGGGCTGCCGGACCTGCTCCGTGGGCACCGGCGTACCGCCGGCCTGACCCAGGCCGAGCTGGCGTCCCGGGCCGGCGTGGGCGTGCGGACGGTGCGTGACCTGGAGCGTGGTCGGTCGGTCCGGCCGCAGCGCACCACGGTTGAGCTGCTCGCCGCAGCGTTGGACCTGACCGGCGCCACCCGGGCGACGTTCCTGACTGCCGCCCGCAGCACCGCCAGCGGTGAGCCACCTCAGCCGGATGTCACCCCGGCGGCGCTCGCGATCACCGGCAGCACCGCGTCGACAGCCGAGCCCGCCGGATCCGGCCCGCAGGTCGCCCTTCCACCGCCGGTCGCGCTGATCGGCCGCGACCGCGATGTCACGGAGTTGGCCGGGATGCTGACCGCGGAGCGTGGTCCCCGGCTGGTGAGCCTGGTCGGGCTGGCCGGGGTCGGCAAGACCGCGCTCGCGCTATCCGTGGCGCATGCGGCAGCCGGTGCCCACTCAGGCGGCGTGGCCGGGGTGCTGGTCGGCGAGGGCTCGGACGGACCGGATGTGCTCGCCGCCTCGATGGCCGTGCTCGGCGCGGCCCGGCTGCCGGAACTCGTCGCCCGGCTCGCCGGCCGGCCGGCGCTGTTGGTGATGGACGCGGTGGAGCGCGCACCGGGCCCGGTGGCCGAGACGCTGCACCGGCTGACCGGCGTGCTGCCCTCGCTGCGGGTGCTGGTCGCCGGGCGGCATCCGGTCGGGCTGCCCGGCGAGCGGGTCTGGCCGGTCGCGCCACTCGACGTGCCGCCGGCGGGCGCCGAGCGGCGTGGGCCGGCCACGCTCGGGTCGTGGCCGGCGGTCGCGCTGTTCACCGCCCGTCTGGCCCAGGTCCGTCGGGAGCCTCCCACCGCGGACGAACTGCCTGCTCTGGCCGCACTGGTCCGCCGGCTGGGCGGGCTGCCGCTGGCCATCGAGCTGATGGCCGCCCGGGGCAGGATCCTCGACCTCACCGAGCTGCTCGACCGGTACGGCGACCGGGTGCTCGACCTGGCGACCCCCGCCGACCCGGCGGTCCACCCCGGCTGGGACGGGCCCGACGCGACCGTCCGCCGCTCGGTCGGCGCGGACGACACCGGGGCAGTCGTGGCGGTGACCCTGCGGGACGCGGTGGAGACCAGCTACCGGCTGCTCGCGTCGGACGAGCGGGCCGCGCTGCGCAGGCTCGCCGTGTTCGGTAACCGCTGGTCGGTGGAGTTGGCCGAGGAGATGCTCGTCGACGAGGCCGCCCGGGACGGCGCGGCGGCGATCGATCCCGTTTCGCTGTTGGACCGGCTCGTCGAACTCGGCCTGCTGAGCGTGCGCGGCACCGGGCCGTACCGGTTTCGGCTGCTTGACGCGGTACGCGACTTCGCCGCCGAGCAGGCGGCCGGCGGCGGCGAGCTGCCCTCCATCCGGCGTCGGCACGCGGTGGTGGTCGCCCGACTGGTGGCGCGGACCGCCACCGATCTGGTCGGTCCGCGGCTGCCCGAGGCGTTGCACCGGCTGGACGAGGTGACCAGCGACATCAGTTCGGCGCTGGCCCACGCCGCAACCGACGATCCGGTGACCGCGCTCCGTCTGGCGGCCTCCCTGACCCGCTGGTGGCGGTTCCGTGGCCGGGATGTCGCCGGCCGGCAGTGGCTGCGCCGGTTGTTGGCCGATCCACGGACCGTCGACGCCGATCCCGTTCTGCGGGGCTGGGCCGCCCTCGGGGTGGCCCGGCTCGCCGCCGAGCACGGCGCGGGCGCCGACGAGCTGCCGACGGCGCGGGCCGCGTTGGACGCGTTCCGGCAGGCAGGCGACGTCAGCGGGGAGTTGGAGTCGCGGATCGTGCTGGGCGCGCTGCTGATCGGCGTTGGCCGGCGCGACGAGGCCCGCGAGCAGGCCGAGACGGTGCTCCGGCTGGCCGGCCGCAACGGCCGGATCCGGGACATGGCGGTGGCCCAGAACAGCCTCGCCTGGCACGAGATCCGGGTCGCCGACCTGGCCGCGGCGCACCGCCGGCTGGCCGCGGTGGACCGGCTCGCCGCCGAGTGCGGGGAACAGCGGCTGCGGGCGCTCTCCTGGGCCAACCGTGCCGAGGTCGTCCGCCTCGAGGGTCGGTACGCCGACGCGGTGGACCAGGGCCGACGGGCGGTGGCGGCGTTGTCCGAGCTGGGTGATCCGCGGCACCGCCGACGGGTGCTCGGCACGATCGGGTTGGCGCTCGCCCAGGACGGTCGCGGCGACGAGGCGGCCGAGGTGCTCACCGAGTTGCGCGCCGACGCCGCCGAGCTGGGAGTAGGCGTACGGTCGCGGCCGCCAGCGGAGCGGGCCGGACCGCCGCGACCGCGTCTGCACGGTGGGGTGCCGGCTGGGGGCCCGAAGGCGGCGATCTGTGCGTTGATCGAGGGAAACCTGGCGCTGCACCGGGGTGACCGGGAGCTGGCGGCCGAGTGGTTCGCCGCCGCCGCCGAGGTTGGTCAGGACCGGCGGGACGGGGTGGAGGCGCTGGTCGGGCTGGCCGCGAGCACTGCCGACGCGGCGATCCTCGACCAGCTCGACCGTGTCTGCCAGGAAAGTGGCATCCGCCTGCTGCCGCAGGAGTCGGAACTGCTCTACGCGCTGACCGCCACCCGGGGCGGGCCCGCCGAGCGGTAGTCGCGGCCTGTTGCCGGGTGGAGAGTGGCGCGGGCGAAAAGCCCCCTTTGTTGCTACCCCTCGCTGTTCGCCCGCGCCGTCACCCCCCGGTGAATCCCCGGTGGACGAAAGCCTGCCACCGCGATCGAGGCGGAAAGCCTGTTTCGGGCGGCATGTCGGGGTGGCAAGGTCAGTTCTGCCGGTCTTTCTGCCGGTAGCGCCGACACCGCTCCCGGTCGGTCGCCGACCGCCAAACGGGCGGCCGGCGACGGTCAGTGGGCAGCGCCGTCGACGGCGGCGATCTCCTGCTCGGTGCTGCCAGCGGTGGCTCCCGGATGCACGGCGTCACGGACCCGGCGCAGGCCGTCGAGCAGGGCCGCCAGAGCCTCGGGGTCGAGTTGCCCGGTGAACCACTGCTCGATGATCCGTAGGTGCCCGGGCAGCGTCTCATCCAGCCGCCGCATGCCAGCGGCGGTAACCACGGCGAACGAGCTGCGGCGGTCGGACGGGCAGGCCCGGCGAGTGAGCAGTCCATCGCGTTCCATCCGGTCCACCACGCGGGTCACCCCGCTGGTGGACAGGGAGGTCTGCGCGGCGAGGTCCGACATCCGCAGTTGGTTGCCCGGCGAGCGGGCCAGTCGGGTGAGCACCTCGAACTCGACCACGGAGAGGCCCTGCTCGTCGAGTTGGGCAGCGAACCGGGCCGACAGACCGGCATGCACCTCGTAGAGCAGGCCGACGGCGGTGATCCGGGGGTCGTCGAAGACGTTGGTCACTCGTTCATCGTACCAGTACTTGACAGGGGGAATGTTGTTGCGGTTATATTTGCTCAAGCAGTCGTTGGGCTACTAAACATTCTCTGGAGGACATCAGCATGACCAGCAGCATCGATGCGGTTACCCGCGACTGGGACGGCCTCACCATCCCGACCCCCGGCACCTACGCGCTGGACGTCGCGCACAAGCGGGTGGGCTTCGTCGCTCGGCACATGATGGTCAGCAAGGTCCGTGGCGAGTTCAACGAGGCGACCGCCACCATCACCGTCGCCGAGGACCCGCTGCAGTCCTCGGTCGCTGCCACCATTCAGGGTGCCAGCATCGACACCACCCAGGCCGACCGGGACGCGCACCTGCGCAGCCCCGAGTTCCTGGATGTCGAGAACTTCCCGACCCTGGAGTACCGCAGCACCGGGGTCAAGTCCCGTCGTGGCAACGAGTTCGTGCTCTCCGGTGAGCTGACCATCAAGGGCGTCACCCGCCCGGTCGAGCTTGAGGTCGAGTTCGAGGGCGTCGGCCGCAGCCCGTTCGGCCAGGACATCTTCGGCTTCTCCGCGAGCACCGAGATCGACCGCGAGGAGTTCGGCCTGACCTGGAACGTCGCGCTGGAGACCGGCGGCGTACTGGTCAGCAAGAAGATCAAGATCGAGATTGAGGGCGAGGCCATCCGCCAGGCCTGATCCTTCGGATCGCCGGTACGCCGGGCCCGCGCCGTACGTCGGCGCGGGCCCGGCGTCGTCTCCGCCGACCTCGTGGGAATTGTCACGAGTTGTTCGCACGGCTACCGGGTCCGGCCAGGCGCCGACGGGGTACAGATGGCGCCACGAGCGCGTCTGGCTCCGGTTGGTGACGGATCACCCGGTGCCGGCCTCTGGCCCCGGCCAGGCAAGCGCTCTTAACGTGGATGGTTCACACTGCGCTTTCCGGGACGGCAGGATCCCGACCGCGCCGGCGTCGGGAGGACACATGGGCAGGGACGTCTCGCAGGGCGCCTTCTCCCGGGAGGACCGCGTCCGCTACCGGCAGAAGGTCCGGCGCTGCCTGGACGTCTTCGCGCTGATGCTGGACGACTTCGGCTTCGACGCCGACCGGCCGATGACCGGGCTGGAGATCGAACTCAACCTGGTCGACTCGGCGGCCGAACCGGCGATGCGCAACGAGGAGATCCTCGCCGACATCGCCGACCCGCTCTTCCAGACCGAGCTGGGGCAGTTCAACCTGGAACTCAACGCCGAGCCCCGGCTGATCGAGGGCACCGGCTTCGCCGACTACGAACACGACCTGCGCGGCAGCCTCTCCCGGGCCGACGAGCGGGCGGCCAAGTCCGACGCGAAGATCGTCCTGGTCGGCATCCTGCCCACCCTCACCGAGGGGCACCTGGTCGAGGACAACCTCTCCACCAATGAGCGCTACCGGGTGCTCAACGACCAGATCGTCGGTGCCCGGGGCGAGGACATCGAGCTCGACATCCGCGGCGTCGAGCAGTTGCGGACGCACACCGACTCCATCGCACCCGAGGCCGCCTGTACCAGTCTCCAGTTCCACCTCCAGGTGGCGCCGGACAGCTTCGCCGACTACTGGAACGCGTCGCAGGCCATCGCCGGGGTGCAGGTGGCGATCGGGGCGAACTCTCCCTTCCTGTACGGCCGGCAGCTCTGGGCCGAGACCCGGATCGCCCTCTTCGAGCAGGCCACCGACACCCGTCCGGACGAGCTCAAGGCACAGGGCGTACGCCCCCGGGTGTGGTTCGGAGAGCGGTGGATCACCTCGATCTTCGACCTGTTCGAGGAGAACGTCCGGTACTTCCCGCCGCTGCTGCCGATCTGCGAGGACGAGGACCCGGTGGAGGTGCTGCACGCCGGCGGTGTGCCCCAGCTCGGCGAGCTGCGGCTGCACAACGGCACGGTCTACCGCTGGAACCGCCCGGTCTACGACATCATGAACGGCCGCCCGCACCTGCGCGTGGAGAACCGGGTGCTGCCGGCCGGCCCCACGGTGGTGGACATGCTGGCCAACGCGGCCTTCTACTTCGGGCTCGCCCGCGGCCTGGCCGAGGCGGAACGGCCGATCTGGAGCCAGCTCACCTTCAGCTCCGCCGAGGAGAACTTCCACGCCGCCGCCCGCCGCGGCCTGGACGCCGTGCTGCACTGGCCCCGGGTCGGCGATGTGCCGGTCACCAAGCTGGTGCTGGAGCAGTTGCTGCCCACCGCCGCAGCCGGCCTGGACGGGTTCGGTGTCGCCCCGGCGCAGCGGGACCGGCTGCTCGGCATCATCGAGCAGCGCTGCCGGACCGGCCGCAACGGTGCCGTCTGGCAGACCGAGGCGGTCTGGGCGGCGGAGCGGCACCGGGGCATGGACCGGCCCGCCGCGCTGCATCACATGGTCCAGCGCTACGCGGACCTCCAGCGCGGCAACGAGCCGGTGCACACCTGGCCGGTCGACTGACTCCACGCGCCCAGCTCGCCCACCGCGTTGGCGGCTCGCCGCCGTCGCCGGGACTCAGTCGGTGGCGGGTCGCCCGGCCCGTCGCGGCGACCTGCTCCGTCGGCCGCCCGTCGCCGCACCCTCCGCCGAGTCACCGTCCGCGGAATCGGTCGGTTCGGCGAGGTCCGGGTCCGTGCGCGGTGCCGGCACCCGGGGTACGCCGGCGGTGCCCCGCTTCCGCGGAGTGGCCTCGGTCACCGGGGGTACGGCGCCGGCAGGGACCTTTCCGCGCCCGGTGGTGACCTCTGCCGAAGGGCTGACCGCCGCCGGCTCGGACTCGGCGGCCCGGGGCGAGCCGGGCTCGACGACGGTGTGCGGGCCGGCTGCGCCGGCCGCGTTCCGGTTCCGGTCGGCCCGCTCGGCGAAGACGGCGATCAGCACCGAGCCGCCGATGCCGGCGATCACCGCGTACGGGGCGATCAGTTGGGTGGACAGCTGTGCCGGACCCAGTGCCGACCAGCGCGGCACGGTGGTCAGGTAGGCGAGCGCGACGAGCAGTGGACCGGCCGCGCCGGAGGCCGCCGCGCCGACCCGGTGCCCGGGCGACCTCGCGGCCCGTCGGGCGGCCAGCGCGCCGATCACCAGTGCGGGAACGAGCGCCAGCAGCGCACCCGGCCAGTAGAGCTGGTCCCCGATCCAGTATCGAGGGTGATCCGGGTCGAGCTGCCAGGTGCCGAGCTGGGCGCCGGTCAGCCCGCGTCCGACGCGTACCCCGTCGATCACCGAGACCACCGCGAGCAGCCAGAGCCAGGCGGCCGTCGCGGTCACGTTCAGCGCGGCGGTACGGGAGCGCAGCGCCCAGACCGCGACGAGCACGCCGATCAGGATGCCCAGTCCCGCGTGTACGGCGGCCACCCGTTGCGGGGCCCCGGTGTCGGCGCCCATCGCGACCCGCGCGGGTACGGAGACCAGCAGCACGGTGACCAGCCCGCCGATCCCGGCACCGAGCGCCAGGGCGATCCGTCGCAGCAGGCCCCCGTCCTCGTTGGGCAGGGCCTCGGACGCCCGCGCCGACCGGTCGCCCGTCTCGGCCGCTCGGTCCGTCGTCGTGGGGCCGCTGTCGTCGACCACAGCCGGAAGTCCGGTCGCGAGCGTCGCCCGGTCCGGCCGGGCCGCCTGGTCCGACCCGTCCGCCGGTCCCGGCTCGGGCACGGCGGGAGGCGTCGGCTCCGTGTCGGTCACCCTCGGATCGGCCACCGGCGGCACGGCCCGCTGGTGCAGCCGCTGCGCACAGACCGCACCCAGCACGGTCGAGCTGGCGGCGAGCCAGGTGGCCCAGGCGAGGCCGTCCGGCCATGCCGTCTCTGTGGCTCCGGCATCGGTTGGCGTCCAGGTGATGACGCCGAGCCCGTAGCCGAAGCCCAGTTGCGCGGCGCCAGCGCCGGCAGCGACCCCGATCGCCGTCGCGATCGATACTCCCCAGCCCCGTCTGGCCATGCCGGGCAGCGTAGCGTCCCGTCGTCGGCGCGGCGAGTCGCGACGACCCGCCGGGGTTGGCCGGCGGCGCAGCGTGTTGGGCGGCGACGGGTACGGTCGCCGGTGATGAGGCGGTGGGCGGTATGACGGACGCGAACACGGGTCGGCAGGATTCCGCTGGCGACCGGGACGACGGCGGTCCTGGACGGACCAGCGTGCTGCTGGGTGGCGGGCTGGTCGCCGTGCTCCTCGCCGCCGTCGGTGCGACCGGCGGCTGGCTGCTGGCCGGCGGGGACGACGGATCTCCTTCGGATCCGCTGGCGGTGGCGACCGCGACCGGTGCGCCGACCGACCAGGCCACCGCACCCCGGCCCAGCACCGGCCGGACCACGCCCTCCACCCCCCGGACCTCCGGCACTGCGACGAAGGGGACCGGGCTGACCGTGCCACCGGTCGTGGGCACCGACTTCGTGCAGGCCCGGGACATGTTGCGCAAGCAGCGGCTGGGCTGGCGGTTGGTCTTCGGCACGGGCACCGGTCGTACGGTCGAGAGCAGCTCGCCCGCCGTGGGTACCGAGGTTGCCCGGGGCGCCACGGTGCAACTCCGCGTGGCCGGTCCCGCGCCGGCCGCCGAGGTGCCCGATGTGGTCGGCGACAACTGCTCCGATGCCGCCGACGACCTGGTCGACGAGGGGCTCTACCCGAGCTACCGCAGCGGACGCAGCGGAAAGGTCAGCCGGCAGGAACCGGCCGAGGACGGCCCGGCCCGCTGGAACGACGAGGTCAGCATCTGGTGCGGGGCAGCAGCGCCACCCACCCAGGCGAGCCCGGAACCCACCCCCTGATCCCTGGCCCAGCGATCGACCATCACCACCGACCGCCTCGTGGGTGCCAGAGATCGGGGCGTCCGACCGCCGACACCGGTTCGGGCCGGGCGGTTCGGGCCGCTGATACCCGCCGATGACGGTGCGGGCGGTTAGGTTGACGGTCGAGGGCCATGGCGCCGGCCCGGTTCGGGAAAGGACGGTGCGATGAGCGACGACCGCCAGGGGCCGCCCACCGGGGAACACGACGACGACCGGACCCGACCCCTGCCGCCCGCCGCCGACCGGCCGGAGCCGCCACAACCAGCCGAGCCCGCCACCCCACCCCGCGCCGCGGCGCCGGACGAGACCGCGCCGATCGACCGCACCGCGCAGCCGGACGAGACCGCGCCGATCGACCGCACCGCGCCGGCCGGCCCCGCCGCCGACCAGACCATGCCGATCGACCGCTCCGCGCTGCCGCAGCCGGGCACGCCGGCCGACCGCACCACACGGATGCCCCCGGAGCGGTCGACCCCGCCACCGTGGTCCGGGCGGGCGGAGGTGCGGGCGCCGCGACCGGCCGAGCCCGCCGGCGAGTGGTACGCCGAGGAGCAGGGTGGCCGCCGCTGGTGGCTGCCGATCCTCTGGGGCGTGCTCGCGCTGTTGTTGGCGGGCCTGCTCGGAGCCGCCCTCTGGGTGGTGCTCGCCGCGCAGGACGACGACCCGGACGACCCGCGGACCACGCCGTCACTTCCGCCGGCCAGTGCCACCACTGCCGCCCCGACCAGCGCGGCCCCCACCTCTGCGGCGCCGACCAGCGAGTCGCCGAGCAGCCCGGCGACCACCGCGCCGGCCGAGGTACCGATGCCCCCGCTCACCGGGCTGCCGCAGGCAACCGCCGAACGACTGCTGGACCGGCTCGGTCTGACCTACCGGGTGGTGTACCGCGCGTCCGAGTTGCCGCCGGGGACGGTGGTGGGCACCGAGCCGGAGGCCGGCACGACGGTGCCGACCGACGAGGAGGTGCTGCTGGTCGTCTCCCAGGCCCGGCCCTCGACCGGGGCCAGCCCGACCGCGCCGAGCCCGACGGTGACGAACACGCCGTGACGGGTGCTCACCACATTCGGCGGCGCGTGCCGACCATGCCGAGGCCGGCCAGGGAGATCGTGAGGCCGAAGATCCCGGACCAGAACAGTGAGCGGCGGACGTCCGCGGCGGTGTCCTGGGCGGGAGCCGCCTCGGTGATCGCCTGCCGGCCGTCGGACTGATCGCCGGCACCGGCGCCAGCCGCAAGGCCGGTCGGCTCGGGGCCGTCTTCGAGGGCGTCGGCACCGATCCAACCGGGTTCGTCCACGGGCGGATCGGCGTCGACCACGGTGATCTCCGGTGCCGGCACCGGAGTGGTCAGCCGGGTCGACGACAACGCTGGGTCGCGGACCAGGACCACGAGTGCGGTCACCGCCCCGAGCAGGGCGAGCAGTCCAACGGCGTAGGCGATACGGGAGCGGTGATGCCGCCGCAGGGCGGGCTGATTGACCATGACCATCCCAGGCTCAGGGCCCTGGACGCGCGGGTAAAACGGTGCCGGGGTGGGCGTACCAATTCTATGGCGACGGCACGCCCACCGGCGGCGGATCGCGGTGGTCAGCCCACCCGGACCGGAGTACGGACGACGGGTCGCCGGGTCCGTACGGTGTGCGGACGGGGCTCCGGTGCGGACTGCACCTGTTGCAGCCCTTCCCGCTGGACGAAGATCGACCGTCGGGTGACCGCGTCGCCCGCGCTGTTCAATTCGTAGCCGTCGAGCCAGAGCCAACCGTCGTACGTCGGCCAGTCGAGCACCCGGATCACCCGGTACTTGATGGGCCTGAGGAACTGGACACTCGCCGCGCGAGTCACGTGCAGTACGTCACCGGAGCGGGGAAGCACATGGGCTCCTGGGGAGGTCGGCCGGCGGTGTGCCGGCGGTGACTGATCGGGGGAACGTCACGGCCCGGTGACGGGGTCTCGCCTCGTGGACCGGTGTTGCTTATGGTGGTGGTCGGGCCGTACTCCGCTGGTGGCGTGCCGCCACCCGACCATCACCCGGCTGCTTCCGGGAACCGCGCCCGCCGCCGCAGCTTGCCGGCGTGCAGCGGCGGGGTCATCACCCGGAGCAGGTCTCGGTGTCGCTGGCCGGGCCCACGTCGCGTCGGCTCTCCCCGGATCGGTGGGATCACCACACCGGGGGACCGGACGGAGACGCTGAGTGATCCGTGCCATACGGACAGAGTGCATCAGGGACGTGCTACATGCAAGTTGCACGTCGACTTTTGCCGATACGTGAGTTGCTCATGTAAAGCGGCGCTTGAAGCCATCCGCGTCTGGACGGCACACTGAGGGCCGGTTTCGCCCGTCGCGGCCGGCCGATGACCGGCACCACCCCCTTGCCGCGAACGCTCGCCGGTCGACGGTCGCGCCCCCGGCGGGTGGCAGCCAGTGGCGCGTCGACCGGAGGTAGCCCGAGTGGGGTCGAGCAGCCAGCGGCGAGGATCAGTGACGCAGTGGTTGCGCCATGAGTGAGCGGCGCAGTCCGACCATCCGGCGGCGGCGGCTCGGTGCCGAGCTGCGCCGTCAGCGGGAATCTGCCGGGATCACCATCGAGGTGGTCGCCGAGCAGTTGGAGTGTTCGGCGTCGAAGGTCTCGCGGATCGAGACCGGGCACACCACGGCCACCCCGCGCGATGTGCGCGACATGCTGCGGATCTACGGCGTGGTGGGTGCCGAGAGCGACGAGCTCGTGCAGATCGCCCGGGAGGCCCGGCAGAAGGGCTGGTGGCACCCGTACAGCACGGTGCTGGTCGGGGCGTACGTCGGGCTGGAGGCCGCGGCGAGTTCGATCCGGGCATACGAACAGCAGGTGGTGCCCGGCCTTTTGGAGACCGAGGAGTACGCCGGGGCGATGATCCGCGCCGCCCGGCCGGACTTCACGGCCGATCAGGTACATCAACGGGTGCGTGTCCGTCTGGGCCGTCAGTCGTTGTTGACGCAGGACGATCCGGTCGATCTGTGGGTGGTGCTCGATGAGGCGGTGGTAAGCAGGCCGGTGGGCGGGGACGAGGTGATGCGCGGCCAGCTCAAACGGCTGGTCGAGGTTGCCGAACTGCCGAACGTGACGTTGCAGATCCTGCCCTTCGAGGTGGGAGCGCACGCCGGCATGGACGGGACCTTCACGATCCTCAGCTTCCCCGAGCCCGGTGATCCGGATGTCGTGTACGCGGAGAACGCCACGGGTGGGCTCTTCCTGGAGAAGAGCGACGAACTACAGAAGTACAGCTTCATCTTCGATCACATCCGAGCTGCGGCCATTCGTCCGGAGGAGTCCGTCGCACACATCGCAAAACTGGCAGAGGAGCCGTTGTGGAAATGGCGACCAAGGGGTTCCCCGTGGACCTGACGCAGGCAACGTGGTTCAAGAGCTCGAAGAGCGGGCCGAACTGTGACAACTGCGTGGAGGTGGCGTACGTGACCGGGGCGGTCGGAGTACGGGACTCGAAGGACAAGGCCGGCCCGGCCCTGATCTTCGCCCCGGGTGACTGGCACGCCTTCGTCGCCGGCACCAGGGGTGGTGCGTTCGGCTCGGCCTGACCGCGCGGTCAACGGGGTCCCTGTCCGGTCGAGACCGGACGGGGACCTTCCCGTGTCCGCGCGCCGGGCTCGGGTGGCCGCGCTGCCGGCAGGGTCGGCGAGGTTCCGTCGGGATTCCCGTCGCCACAGCGGGTCCGTCTCGTTGAACCGGTCGGTACGGCGCTGGTCGACGACCCGCCGCACCGCTCCGCAACCGAGCGAGGTAGGCGAGACGGATGACGACGATCGGGTCTGACAACCTCACCAACGGTCCGGGCAAGCCGGAGCGGTTCGGTGGCAAGTACCGCGGGGCGCGTCGGGACACCGTGCTGACCGAGGTGGTCTCGACCGACCAGGAGATGAGCGGGCGGGAGGCGTCGGCGACCGAGGCGGCAGACCCGCCGCTCTCCCTGCCGTCGCTGGACCCGAACCCGCTGGTCGAGCCGTCCTTCCCGCCGACCGGCTGGCCGATGGAGCCCACCGGATCGTTGGCTGACCACCCGTTGCTGCGTGGCCTGCTGATGGAGTTGCCGCCGAAGGGCAGCGTGCCGCCCCCGGGCTGGCTGGACCGCTGGTTCGAGGCGACCCGGGCAATCCTGGAGTTGCTATACGTGCAGGGGCCCGGCCGCTCGCGCTGACCGTTCTGCGTCCGGCCGGGCGCGTTCGGCGAGCCGGCTGTGCCGTAGCGCGTGCCGGACGCCAATGGCGATCACCACGAGCGCGCCCACGGTGATCGCCGGCCCGGTGACGCCCGGTGTGGCAAAGAGGCCGGTGCCGCTCGCCGCGACCAATGCGGGCACCGTCAACACACCGGTGACCTGCAACGGTAACCCGATCAGCGGGTGCGCAGCGGCGGCCCGAAGGCCGTACGGCGCGGGCGTCTCCGGCGCGGTGGCGAACGCTCCCGCGCCGGCCCAGAGCCGGCGCACCCGACGTACGGTGCAGACCGCCACCACGAGCGCGGGAACCCCGGCGATATCGAGGGCGGCGGCGGCCTGGTCGGCCGAAGTGTTTCCGGCACTGAACAACCCGGCCGCAAGCACGGTCACCGTGAGCGTCAGGCCCACGAGGGTCAGGATGAGCAGGTGTCCAGCGCGTCGGCGCAGCGAGCGGGCGCGGTCCAGCCGGGGCAGGCCGTCCGCGACCACGCCAGCGGCCAGCCACAGGATCGCGATCGGCAGCAGGGCGACGAGGGGGCTCTCCATGCTGGTCAGCCTTTCCGATCGCGGCCGTCCGCGAATCCGGGCGCAGCCCGCGTTCGTCCCGGATGCCGTCCCCGTAGGGGGCATCCTCTCCGCGTTATGAACGATGCGACATGTTTATCTTCATCACTGCGTTGGCCTACTCTCGGAAAGATCGGCCGTCATGGATCTGAGCGGAACCCGCGTCGGGCGGCTGCCGGTCGGAGGGAGGTAAGAGATGCGTCTTGCCCACAGGTCCGTACTCGTTGGGGTGGCCACGCTGACCGTGTTGGCCGCTGCCACACCCGCCCTAGCCGCCGAACCGACCGGAGCCATCCGGGCGGCGGGTGGGGACACGGCCGTCGCGGACAGCTACATCGTCGTCTTCAAGGACACCGCCGTCAGCCGGGGCACGGTCGGCGACAACGCGGAACGGCTGGTCGGCCGGCACGGCGGCACGGTGGCCCGCACCTACGGCGCGGCGCTGCGCGGCTTCGAGATCCGGGTCGGCGCGAAGGCCGCCGCACGGATCGCCGCCGACCCGGCGGTGGCGTACGTCGAGCAGAACCACACCGTCTCGATCGCCGGCACCCAGACCAACCCGCCATCCTGGGGCCTGGACCGGATCGACCAGCGGAACCTGCCCCTGAACAGCTCGTACACCTACCCGAACACGGCGTCGAACGTCCGCGCCTACGTCATCGACACGGGCGTGCTGTACGGGCACAACGACTTCGGCGGGCGGGCCGTCTCCGGCTTCGACGCGGTGGACGGCGGCTCCGCCGACGACTGCAACGGCCACGGCACGCACGTGGCGGGCACGGTCGGTGGCTCGGCGTACGGGGTGGCCAAGGGCGTCCAGATCGTCGGCGTCCGAGTGCTCAACTGCCAGGGCAGCGGCACCAACGCCCAGGTGGTGGCCGGTATCGACTGGGTGACCGCGAACGCGGTCAAGCCGGCGGTGGCGAACATGAGCCTCGGTGGTGGCGCGAACAGTTCGATCGACACGGCCGTCACCAACTCGGTCAACTCCGGTGTCACGTACGCGGTCGCCGCCGGCAACGGCAACGCCCTCGGCGTCCGGCAGAACGCCTGCAACTACTCCCCGGCGCGGGTCGCCTCCGCGATCACCGTGGGTGCGACGCAGAACAACGACGCCGCAGCGAGCTTCTCCAACTTCGGCACCTGCGTCGACATCCTGGCGCCGGGTGTCAACATCACCTCGGCCTGGTACACCAGCAGCAGCGCCACGAACACCATCAGCGGCACCTCAATGGCATCGCCGCACGTCGCCGGGGCCGCGGCGCTCGTGCTCTCGGCGAACCCGTCGTGGAGCCCGCAGCAGGTCCGGGACAACCTGGTCAACAACTCCACGCCGAACGTGGTGACCAACGTCGGCACCGGCACGCCGAACCAGCTGCTCTACGTGGTCAACGGCACCCCGCCGGCCAACGACTTCTCGGTATCGGTGTCGCCGACCTCCGGCTCCACCGCGCAGGGCGGCTCGGTGACCGCCACCGTCGGCACGGCCACCACCGCCGGCTCCGCCCAGTCGGTCAGCCTCTCCGCCAGCGGCCTGCCGGCCGGCGCGACCGCGTCGTTCAGCCCGTCGACGGTGACCTCGGGCGGCTCGTCCACCCTCACCATCGCCACCTCGGCGAGCACCCCCGCCGGCAGCTACCCGGTCACGATCACCGGCAGCGGCGCGGCGGGCACCCGCACGGCCACCTACACGTTGACCGTGACCGGTTCCGGTGGCGGCGGCTGCTCCGGCACCAACGGCACCGACGTGGCGATCCCGGATGCTGGTGCGGCGGTGACCAGCTCGATCACCATCGCCGGCTGCGGCCGGAACGCCTCGTCGGCCTCCACGGTGGCGGTGAACATCGTGCACACCTACCGCGGTGATCTGGTCATCGACCTGCTCGCTCCGGACGGCAGCGCGTACCGGCTCAAGAACAGCGGTTCGGACAGCGCAGACAACGTGATCGCCACGTACACGACCAACCTGTCCAGTGAGGCCGCCAACGGCACCTGGCGGCTTCAGGTGCGCGACGTGTACAGGATCGACACCGGCTACATCAACACCTGGACCCTGACCCTCTGACCTTGTTCCCACGGCCGAGGCCCCACCCGGAACACCGGGTGGGGCCTCGTGCCGTATGGATCGGGCTCAGACCGCGAAGGTGGCCGGCCGCTCGGTGGCCGGGGCCGGCGGACGGGCCTTCCACAGGCCGGTCTTCTGCGCGGCGAGCCGGGCCAGGTAGGCCGGGTTGAGGATCACGTAGCGGCGCCAGAGCCGCTTCGGCTCCAGACCGAGCCGCCAGAACCACTCCAGGCCGGCGCGCTGCATCCACGGCGGCGGCTGGCGCAGCAGACCGGCGTGGTAGTCGAAGGCCGCGCCGACCGCCATCAGCGGCATGTCGAGCAACGGCCGCATGGCGTACGCGAAGACCTCCTGGCGCGGGCAGCCGAGCCCGACCAGGACCAGCCGGGCGCCGCTGGACCGGATCCGATCGGCGATCTCGGCGTCCTCACCGGGCTGGACCGGGCGGAACTTGGACGGCTCCACCCCGGCGATCTTCAGCGCCGGGAACATCCGCTCCAACGCGGGGATCAGCCTGGCCAGCGTCTCCTCGGTCGAGCCGTACAGGTAGACCGGCAGGCCTTCGTCGGCGAAGCGGGAGAGCACGTGCAGGGTCAGCGTCGGCCCGTAGACCCGGTCGGTGAGCCCGGCGTGGTGCAGCAGGTTGAGCGCCCAGCGCACCGGCTGCCCGTCCGGGGTCACGACGTCGAAGGAGTTGAGCCGTGCGTTGTGCGCCCGGTCCAGCACACCGGTCATCACGCCGTGCACGGCCAGTGCGGTCAGCGCGAATGGACGCCGCTCCTGCGCCGCGCTGACCACCGCCTCGGTCGCCGTGGCGTAGTCGGTGGCGTCGACCAGGACGCCGAGCACGTTGCGCTTCGTCTGAGTCGTCATGCCTGGGGCACCCACTTGTCCACGTTGGCCTCGTAGATCTCCCGCAGGATCATCGGTACGTCGTAGGTGATCTTCCAGTCCGGGTACTGCTCCTCGAACCGGGCCATGCTGCTGACGTACCACTGGTGGTCGCCGGTGCGGGCCTGTTCGACGTAGTTGATCTGCGCCTCGCGGCCGGCGATCTCCTCGGCGATCCGGAACGCCTCGATGTGCGAGGTGTTGGAGTGCCGACCCCCGCCGAGGTTGTAGACCTCCGCCGAGCGTGGCGCCCGGAAGAACGCCTCGAACGCGGTCAGCACGTCACGCGAGTGGATCGCGTCGCGGACCATCTTGCCCTTGTAGCCGTACAGGTTGTATGTCCGGCCCTCCATGACGCAGCGCATCAGGTACGCCAGGAACCCGTGCAGCTCGGCCGCCGAGTGCGCCGGGCCGGTCAGCGTGCCGCCCCGGAAGCAGGCGGTCTTCATGTCGAAGTAGCGCCCGTACTCCTGGACCATCACGTCCGCCGCGACCTTGGAGGCGCCGAAGACCGAGTGCAGCGAGTTGTCGATCGACATGTCCTCGGTGATGCCCTGGTACCAGCGGTGATCCTCGGGCAGCTCGTACCGGGTCTCCAGCTCGATCAGCGGCAGGCTGTTGGGCCGGTCGCCGTAGACCTTGTTGGTCGAGCAGTGGATGAACGGCGCGTCGATCGCGTGCCGCCGGGTGTTCTCCAGGATGTTGAGCGTGCCGCCGGCGTTCACGTCGAAGTCCGTGTACGGCTCCTTGGCCGCCCAGTCGTGGCTCGGCTGCGCGGCGCTGTGGATCACCACGGCGATGTCCGAGCCGTACTTCTTGAACACCTGCTCCAGGCCGTCCCGGTCCCGGATGTCCACCGCGAAGTGGGTGTACGCGCTGCCCAGATCCCGGCTCAGTCGCTCCAGACTCCAGGAGGTGGAGCCGTCCTCGCCGAAGAAGTACCGGCGCATGTCGTTGTCGATGCCGACGACGTCCAGACCGAGGCCGGCGAAGTGCCGGACCGCCTCGGAGCCGATCAGACCACCCGACCCGGTCACCAACGCGACACTCACACGCCACTCCTGGTCCATCGGAGGCAGAATCCTTCGGAGCATAGCTTGACGCCCGGCACGCCCCGATATGACGGAAGGGCCCCGCATTCTGCGGAGCCCTCGTCGGTGGTGGGGATGGGGGGAGTTGAACCCCCACGCCCTTTCGGGCACACGGACCTGAACCGTGCGCGTCTGCCATTCCGCCACATCCCCGTGGCACGACCCGGAACACACTAGCTGCCCCGGACCCGCTGTCTCCAGCAGGCCCCGGAGATACTACGCTGTTCCAGGTGTTCGCCACGAGCGGTTACCGTTCGTGGCGGACGAAAGAGTAGCACGGTAGTTCCGGCCCATCCGAACGGGCCGGTAGCAGGCGGCCGAGCGGCGTGTGAGCTGCGCGCGCGCCGGCCGGATACCATCATGTCCTCGGGACCCGAGGAGGAGCCGGTGAGCGTGCTGCAACGCTTCGAGAAGCGTCTGGAAGGCCTGGTCGAAGGGGCTTTCGCCAAGGTCTTCAAAGGGGTGGTCCACCCCGTGGAGATCCTCAACGCCATGCAGCGGGAGGCCGAGGCGCACAAGGCGATCCTGGCCGGTGGGCGCACGTTGGTGCCCAACCGCTACGTGATCGATCTCTCGCCGTTCGACCACAGTCGGCTGGCGCCGTACGCCGCCGCGCTGGCCCAGGAGTTGGCCCAGTCGCAGGCGGAGTTCATCGGCGAGCAGGCCTGGACGGTCTACGGCGACGTGATCGTCGAGATCGAGCGGGGCGAGGGCCTGGACACGGGCATGTTCCGCGTCACCGCCGAGGTCTACACCGGCGGCGAAGTCGCCCCGGTGTCGGCGCCCGGCTACGACGCCGGCCCGCCCGCCTACCCCGCGTACGACCAGGGTGGTGGCTACGGCCCGCCGCCCGGGCACGGTGGCACCCGCAACGTCCGGCTGGTCTCGGGCGACGGGCGCACCTATCCCCTCCAGATGGGGTCGACGGTGATCGGTCGCGGCGACCAGGCCAACCTGCGCCTGCCCGACGTCGGCATCTCCCGGCGACACGCCCGGCTGGATTTCGATGGCGGACAGGTCGTGCTGACCGATCTGGGGTCGACCAACGGCACCATGGTCAACGGCCAGCGGGTCTCCGCCGTCGCCCTCAACCCCGGCGACATGGTCCAGCTCGGCACCACGACGCTGACCTTCCGCGTGGACGGCTGACCCGCCTTGCCGGAACTGGTCATCACCGTTGCCCGGTTCGGGTTCCTGATCCTGCTGTGGATCTTCGTGTTCACGGTGGTCGGGGTGATCCGCCGGGACCTCTTCGCGGGTGCCCGGTCCGGTCGTCTGGTGGCCGCGCCGCGCGCGGTGGGCGCCTCGACGGGGCAGGCGGCCAAGCCGGCGAAGGTGAAGCGGGGCCGGGCGGCTCACCAGCTGGTCGTGACCGCCGGTCAGCTGGCCGGCACTCGGATCACTCTCGGTGAAGCGCAGATCACCATCGGTCGTGCCGAGGATTCCACCCTGGTCATCACCGACGACTACGCCTCCGCGCGGCACGCCCGGCTCGTGCCGCGCGACGGGCAGTGGTTCGTCGAGGACCTCGGCTCGACTAACGGCACGTACCTCGATCGCGCTAAGGTCACCGGACCAACCCCCGTCCCCCTCGGCGTGCCGATCCGGATCGGCCGCACTTCCCTCGAATTACGGCCATGACTCTGACCCTGCGCTATGCGGCCCACAGCGACCGCGGTCTGATCCGAGACGGCAATCAAGACTCCGTCTACGCCGGGCCGCGGCTACTCGCCGTTGCCGACGGCATGGGCGGCATGGCCGCCGGTGACGTCGCCAGCAACATCGTCATCGGTGCCATGGCGCCGCTCGACGAGGACGTCCCAGGGGACGCTCTCGTCGACGCGTTGCGTTCGGCCGTGGGCACCGCCAACCAACAACTCCGCGACACGGTGGAGGCCAACCCGCAGTTGGAGGGGATGGGCACCACGCTGACGGCGACCCTCTTCTCCGGCAGCAAGCTGGGGATGGTCCACATCGGCGACTCGCGGGCCTATCTGCTGCGTAACGGCGAGTTCGCGCAGGTCACCAAGGACGACACGTACGTCCAGATGCTCGTCGACGAAGGCCGGATCAGCGCCGAGGAGGCGAGCAGCCACCCGCAGCGGTCGCTGCTGACCCGGGCACTGGACGGCCGGGACATCGACCCTGAGTACTCGGTGCGCCAGGTGCTGCCCGGCGACCGGTACCTGATCTGCAGCGACGGCCTCTCGGGCGTGGTCAGTGCCGACACCATCGGCGAGACCATGCGCGAGTACACCGACCCGCAGCAGTGCGTCGAGCGGCTGGTGCAGCTCGCGCTGCGCGGCGGCGGTCCGGACAACATCACGGTGATCATCGCCGACGCCACCGATCACGACATCGTCGAGGCGACCCCGATCGTTGGCGGCGCCGCCGCCCGCGACCGGGGCATGGCCACCTCCGCCGACGACTCGACCCCGGCCGCCCGGGCCTCGGCGCTCTCCGCGCCGCGCCCGTCCGTGCCCGAGGAGCCGGCGGCCACGGACGACGAGCCGGAGCGGCCGAAGCGCCGACCGGTGCGGACCACCGCCATGGCGCTGGCCCTGCTGGTGATCATCGGTGGCGGGGTCTTCGCGGGCTGGACGTACACCCAGCGGCAGTACTACGTGGGTGCCACCGAGGAGGGCCAGGTCGCCGTCTTCCGGGGCATCCAGGGTCAGATCGCCGGGATGGACCTCTCCAGCGTGCACCGCACCAGCGGCACGCGGCTGGACGACCTCACCGTGGCGGCGCAGGACACCGTCAAGGTGGGCATCCGGGCCAAGAGTGAGCCGGACGCCGAGCGCCAGCTCGCCGAGCTGACCAGCGACACGCCGAGCAACCCCAACCTCAAGCCGCTCTGCCCGGCCGACCCGACCGCGGTGGGCGGCACGCCGACGCCGACCCCGAGCCCGGTCGGGGCGACCCCGGCGCCGAACGGCAGCCCCAGCGCCGGCGCGTCGGCGACCCCCAGCGGGGTCGTCAGCGCGAGCCCGACAACCGGTGCCACCGCTGCTGTCGGTGTGACCGGTCCGACCACCACACCCGACGCCACGCCCTCCGACTCGGCCCCGCCGGCGCTCGACCCGGCCGGTTGCCGGTCTCCCGAGTGAGCGTCGGCTGAGATCCCGAGGAATCCCACCCGTGACCGTAGCGGCCACACCGGCACCCTCGCCCGCCACCACGGGCGGGCAGTCCGGCGTACGCCTGGCCCGGTCCCGACGCAACGCTGAGCTGTCCCTGCTGCTGCTAGCCATGGTGCTGGTGGCCGCTTACGGGGCGACCGTCGAGGCGAACCTGCTGGACACGGTCACCCCGGACTTCTGGATGCCCGCCGCCGCGCTCGGCGCGGTCTTCCTCGGCCTGCATCTGGTCATCCGGTTCCTCGCCCCGTTCGCCGACCCGGCGCTGCTGCCGGCGGTGGCCCTGCTCAACGGCCTCGGGGTGGGCTTCCTGCGCCGGATCGACCTGGGCGAGGCCGCCCCGGTCGACCGGGAGACTCTGGCGATCTTCGCCGGCATCGGCGGGCGGCAGCTGGCCTGGACGCTCGCCTCGGTGATCCTCGCCGCCGGCCTGCTCGCCATCATGCGTGACCACCGTTCGGTCTCCCGGTACGCGTACACCCTGGGTTTGGCCGGCATCGTGCTGGTGATGCTCCCGGCGGTGCTGCCCAGCAGCATCTCCGAGATCAACGGCGCCAAGCTGTGGATCCGGATCGGTGGCTTCTCCATCCAGCCGGGTGAGTTCGCCAAGCTGGCGCTGCTGGTCTTCTTCGCCTACTACCTGGTGCGCAAGCGCGAGGTGCTGTCGCTGGCCAGCCGGCGTTTCCTCGGCATCGACTTCCCGCGCGGGCGCGACCTCGGCCCGGTGGTCGTGGTCTGGCTGATCAGCCTCCTGGTGCTCATCTTCGAAAAGGACCTGGGCACCTCGCTGCTCTACTTCGGCATGTTCGTGGTGACGCTGTACATCGCCACCGAACGGGTCAGCTGGCTGCTGATCGGCCTGGTCCTCTTCTTCGGCGGCGCCTACCTCGCCTACGTCCTCGGCGAGATGGTCGGCGGACCCTTCGCCAACTTCTACGTCCGCGCGGAGATCTGGCTGGATCCGTTCGCCGACCCCACCGACAAGGGCTACCAGCTCGTCCAGGGCCTGCTCGCCCTGGGCACCGGCGGGCTCTTCGGCGCCGGGCCGGGCGGCGGTCAGCCGGAGATCCTGCCCGAGGTGCAGAACGACTTCATCTTCGCCGGCATCGGTGAGGAGGTCGGCCTCTTCGGGCTCTCCGCGCTGCTGGTCGTCTACCTGCTGATCGTGGAGCGGGGGCTGCGTGCCGCGCTCGCGGTGCGGGACTCGTTCGGCAAGCTCCTCGCCGGCGGTCTCGCGTTCACCCTCGGCCTGCAGGTCTTCGTGATCGTCGGCGGGATCAGCGGGCTCATCCCGCTCACCGGTCAGACCACCCCGTTCCTGTCCGCCGGTGGTTCGTCACTCATGGCGAACTGGCTGCTCATCGCGGTTCTGCTGCGGGTCTCCGACGGAGCCCGTCGGCCGGTCACCGGGGCTGGCGGCAAAGCCGCCCGGCCCGCCGGCGGCCCGCCCGAGCAACTGCACGGTGCCCCCACGGAGGTGATCAAACCGTGAACGCACCCCTGCGCCGCGTCGGCGTCGTCGTCATGGTCCTGTTCGGCCTGCTCTTCGCGAACCTCAACTGGGTTCAGGCCTACAAGGCCGACGAGTACCGCACCAGCGACTACAACGGCCGGGTCCAGGTCGCCGAGTATGACCGTAAGCGCGGCAACATCGAGGCCGGCGGCACGGCGCTGGCCACCAGCAAGGAGACCACCGGCAAGCTGAAGTTCCTGCGCACCTACCCGGGCGGTGCCAAGTACGCGCAGGTGCTCGGCTACAAGCCGGTCAACCTGGCCGACACCGGCATCGAGCGGGTGGAGAACGACTTCCTGGCCGGCACCAGCGACCAGTTGTTCGGCGACCGGTTCAAGGACATGTTCACCGGCGACCAGACCGCTGGCGGCAACGTGCTGCTGACCCTCTCCAAGCGGGCCCAGGACGTGGCGTACGACCAGATGCGCAACAACCAGCAGGGGGTGAAGAGGGGCGCGGCGATCGCCATCGACCCGCGCACCGGGGCGGTGCAGGCGCTGGTCTCCATGCCCAGCTTCGACCCGAACCCGCTGGCCAGCCACAACACCAACGAGGCGGCCGCGGCGTACAACAAGCTGGAGCAGGACCCGGACGGCCCGCTGAAGAACCGCGCGCTCGGCGAGACGCTGCCGCCGGGCTCCACCTTCAAGATCGTGGTGGCCGCGGCCGCGCTGGAGAACGGGATCAGCAAGAGCACGCCGATCGCGGCCGGCTCCAGCTACACCCCGCCCACCTCCGGCGAACCGATCCGCAACGCCGCCCCGTCGATCTGCCCGGAACCGCAGGTCACCCTGCTGGAAGCGGTCACCGAATCGTGCAACACCGGCTTCGCCCAGCTCGGTGTACGGCTCGGCGCCAACACCATCAAGGAGAAGGCCCGGCAGTTCGGCTTCGAGCAGGACGACCTCACCGTCGGCCAGCTCGGCGAGGGCGGTCTGCCGACGGCGGCCAGCCGGACCGGCAGCATCCAGAACGCCGACGGCGGGGATGACCCGGCGGCGCTCGCCCAGTCCTCGATCGGCCAGCGGGACGTCCGGATGACCCCCCTCGAAGGCGCCATGATCGCCGGCGCGGTCGCTTACGAAGGCAAGCAGATGCGGCCGTACCTGGTGCGGCAGCTGCTCGCTCCGGACCGCACCACCAGCTACTACACGGCCAAGTCGCGGGAGCTGCGCCAACCGGTCAGCCCGCAGGTCGCCGGCGATCTGCGCGAGATGATGGTCAGCGTGGTCCAGAAGGGCACCGGCCAGAAGGCGGCGATCAGCGGCTACACGGTCGGCGGCAAGACCGGCACCGCGCAGTCCGCCCCGGACCGGCCCGACCACGGCTGGTTCATCGGCTTCGCGTTGGACAAGAACGGCACCCCGGTCTCCGCGGTGTGCGTGGTTCTGGAGCAGGCCGGCAGCGGCGGCAGCGCCGAGGCGGCCCGGATCGGCGGCCAGATCATGCGGGCCGCCATCGCCGACCCCGGGGGTCGCTGATGCTCAGCCCCGGCGTCCAGCTCGGCAACCGCTACCGTCTCGACGAGCGGATCGCCAGCGGCGGCATGGGCGACGTCTGGCGCGGCACGGACCAGGTGCTCGGCCGCACGGTCGCGGTGAAGAGCCTGCTCCCCGCGCTGCTCGACGACCCGGACTTCGCCGAGCGGTTCCGCGGCGAGGCCCGGACCATGGCCACCATCAACCATCCCGGCGTCGTGGACGTCTACGACTTCGGCAACGACCAGCAGATCGCCTTCCTGGTCATGGAGTACGTCGAGGGTGACGCCCTGTCATCCACGCTGAGCCGGGTCGGCCGGCTCACGCCGGCCCGGACGATGGCACTCGTCGCGCAGGCTGCGGACGCCTTGCACGCCGCGCACGAGAAGGGCATCGTGCACCGCGACGTGAAGCCGGGCAACCTGCTGGTCCGGCCGAACGGCACGCTCGTGCTCACCGACTTCGGCATCGCCCGCTCCGACCTGGTCGGCCAGCTCACCGCTGCGGGTTCGGTGCTCGGCACCGCCTCCTACATCTCACCGGAGCAGGCCACCGGTGGGGTGGCCACCCCGGCGTCCGACGTGTACGCGCTCGGCGTGGTCGCCTACCAGTGCCTCGCCGGGCGGCGACCGTTCGAGGGCGACAACGCGCTCGACATCGCCATGCGGCACGTCCGGGAGACGCCCCGGCCGCTGCCCGCCGACATCCCGCCGCAGGTCCGGTCGGTGGTGGAACGGGCGCTCGCCAAGGATCCGGCCGCCCGCTGGCCCAGCGCCGCCGCCCTCGCCGGGGTCGCCCGTCAGCTCAAGGCCTCGCTCTCCCAGCAGGCCAGGGCCGGCGGCCACCCCGGGCCGGTCTCCGGGGCGCCGTCCTCGCCCGCCGCGCCAGGCCGGGCCCAGGTGCCGCAGTCGCAGCACCTTCGCCCGCCGGGCGCTCCGCACCGTCCGCCGGCCGGTCAGCGACCGACCGCGATCGCGCCGGCCCAGCAGCTCCGCCCCACCGCCGTCGCGCCGGCCGTCCCGCACGCCCGGCCGCCGGTCGCACCGACCGGTTACCCGCGCGGCGCCGCGGCGGTGCCGCCGGCGCAGACCCGGCAGGAGCACCCGCCGGCGTACGCCCGGCAGGCCGGCCCGGCGCTGTCACCCGATTCCCGCCGGTCCCGGCCCGGGATGGTGCTTCTCGCCATCCTGCTGGCCGTACTGGTCCTGGTCTGCTCCGGCGTGATTTCCTACAACCTACGGAAGCAGACGCAAGCCGGCGAAGCCGGTGCGCTGGCTCCGCACACCGCGACGTCCGGCGCACTGCGGCACGGACGCGACGATGCGACCCGGACGTCGTACCGTCTTGAGGTACGGCTCCAGCCGGGCGACGGCGGGACGACGACGAGCGAAGGACGACAGACGCGATGACAGCGCAGGCCCGCCTGCTCGGTGGCAGGTACCAGGTCGGCGAGCTGCTCGGCTACGGCGGCATGGCCGAGGTGCACCGCGGTCGCGACCTCCGGCTCGGTCGGGACGTCGCGATCAAGATGCTCCGCACCGACCTCGCCCGGGACGCAACGTTCCAGATGCGGTTCCGTCGGGAGGCGCAGAACGCCGCCTCGCTCAACCACCCGGCGATCGTGGCGGTCTACGACACCGGCGAGGAGACCGCGCCCACCGGTGAGACGCTGCCGTTCATCGTTATGGAGTTCGTCAACGGACGGACCCTGAAGGAGGTGCTCGGCGCCGAGGGCCGGTTGCAGCCCCGCCGGGCGCTGGAGATCTGCGCCGACATGTGCGCGGCGCTGGAGTTCAGCCACCGGCACGGCATCATCCACCGGGACATCAAGCCGGGCAACGTCATGCTCACCCAGACCGGCCAGGTCAAGGTGATGGACTTCGGCATCGCCCGGGCGCTGGCCAGCGGCGCGACCACCATGACGCAGACCAGCGCGGTGATCGGCACGGCGCAGTACCTCTCCCCGGAGCAGGCACGCGGCGAGGCCGTGGACGCGCGTTCCGACGTGTACGCGGCCGGCTGCGTGCTCTTCGAACTGGTCTGCGGGCACCCGCCCTTCGTCGGGGACAGCCCGGTAAGCGTCGCGTACCAGCATGTGCGGGAGACGCCGCCGACGCCGAGCGACATCAACCCGGACGTCACCCCGGCGGTCGACGCCATCGTGCTCAAGGCGCTGTCGAAGAACCCGCTCAACCGGTACCAGAGCGCCGGCGAGATGCGCGCCGACCTGCTCCGCGCCGCCGCTGGCCGGCCCGTGCTGGCCACCCCCGTGCTGCGCGAGGCGGAGACCGTGGCCATGGCACCCGCCGGCGGCGGGGGCGGCTATCCGCCGGGTGGCGGTGCGCAGCAGACCCGGCAGATCCCGGCCCGGGTAGGCGACCCGCGCCAGCGCAAGGCGTCCTCCTGGCTGATCGCCATGTTCAGCGCGGTCGGCGTGCTCGCGGTGATCGCCCTGGTCGCGGCCCTGCTCTGGAGCCAGCAGCAGGGCAAGGACCTGAAGTCGGTGCCCACCCTCACCGGCAAGACCCAGGACGCCGCGATCACCGAGATCCGCAACGCCGGCCTCCAGCCGCAGGTGGGCGAGTCGGTCCTGAACAGCACCTGCACGGAAGGCCTTGTGGTCAACCAGAGCCCGCAGCCGGCCACCCGGCTGAAGGAGGCCAGCACGGTGACCATCGAGGTCTGCGGCGGCAAGCCCGATAAGGCGATCCCCAACGACCTTGTTGGCTCGAAGTTCGAATCGGTGGAGAGCCGGCTGAAGAAGGAGGGCTTCAAGGTCAAGCCCAAGCCGGTCGACAGTGACGAGAGCGAGGGCATCGTCCTGGACGTGTCGCCCACCTCGGGGACCCGGGTTCCCGAAGGCGCGGAGGTGACCGTCACCTACTCGAAGGGCAACGTCCGCGGGGTCCCGGACGTTCGTGGATCGACGCAGAAGGCGGCCGAGGAGGAGTTGAAGCGCGCGGGCTACAAGGTCGAGGTCGACCTGGGCGAACTTGTACCGGCGGCGGAGGCGGGCAAGGTGACCGACCAGAGCCCCGAGCCGGGCAAGCAGTTGGCCCAGGGGAAGACCGTCACGATCGTGGTCTCTCAGCCGGAGCCGGTCGACCCGACGCCCACCGGGTCGGTGACGCCGACGCCGACGCCGACCGGCACGCCGACCGGCAACGGGGGCGGCTCCGGTCTGCCGTTCATCCCGCCGAGCCGGCTTCCCGAGGAATAGGCCGGGTGTTCCCGGGTCCATCGGTATGAGTGTCGCCGGCTCTCCCGGTGCCGCCCGGGCCAGCCGGTGGCCTCGACGCCTCAGGCGCGCGGCCGTCCTGGGATCGGCCGCGCTGCTGCTCGCCAGTCTTCCGTGGCTGTGGACGACGATTGCCGCACGCGGCCATGTGTACGACGAGGCCGACGCGCCGGCCGTCGACGTCGTGATCGTCCTCGGCACCGCCGTGGCGCCTGATCGACGTCGACCGGGGGACCGGCTGGCCGGCCGCCTGGAGACCGCCGCCGAGTTGGTGACCAGCGGACGGGCCCGGGTGGTCCTCGTGTCGGGCGACGGGGGCGGTACGTCAGGTGACGAGCCGGCCGTGATGACGTCGTACCTGACGGAGCTCGGTGTCGATCCGCGTCGCGTGGTGGCCGACCCGTTCGGCCTGGACACCTACGACAGCTGTGCCCGGGCGCGCGAGGTGTACGGGGTCGAGCGGGCACTGATCGTGACCCAGTCCTACCACCTGTCCCGGGCCGTGACGCTGTGCCGACATCTCGGCCTCGATGCCGACGGAGTGACCGCTCGCTGCACCGGCTGCGGGCCGGCCCTGCTCGTCGAGAAGTCGGTCCGGGACTACTTCGCCAGTGGCAAGGCGGCGTGGGACGCTGTCCGGCGCAGGCCGCCCGCGGTCCATTCACCCGTCAATCCGGCCGTGCAGGACGCGCTGAAGGGCTGAACGTGCGCTGAGAGACCGCACATACGGCCCGGGGAGGCCTCAGGTGGTGGCGAAGGCCGCGCGGCGGCGGGCGTCGACCTCGGCGGCGAGTTCCGGGGCGCGTTCCAGCGCCTCCCGGTAGCCGCAGGCGGCGAGCCAGTTGGCCAGCATCAGGTGACCGCCCTCGGTGAGCACCGACTCCGGGTGGAACTGCACGCCCTCGATCGGCAGCGTCCGGTGCCGCATCGCCATCACCACGCCGGAGCCGGTCCAGCCGGTGACCTCCAGCTCGTCGGGGAGCGTCTCGGGCAGCACGGCCAGCGAGTGGTAGCGGGTGGCGGTGAACGGGTCGGGCAGCCCGGCGAGTACGCCGACGGAGTGGTGCCGTACCTCGGAGGTCTTGCCGTGCAGCAGCTCGGGGGCGCGGGTCACGGTCGCCCCGAACGCCTCGCCGATCGCCTGGTGGCCGAGGCAGACGCCGAAGATCGGCAGCTCGCCCGCGTACTCCCGGATGACGTCCAGGCAGATGCCGGCCCGGTCGGGGCTGCCCGGCCCGGGTGAGAGCAGGATGCCGGCCGCGCCCATTCTGCCCACCTCGGCGACGTCGATCTCGTCGTTGCGGCGGACCTCGCAGTCCACCCCGAGCTGGCCCAGGTACTGCACCAGGTTGAAGACGAACGAGTCGTAGTTGTCGATCACCAGGACGCGCATGGTCACCTGTTCGGGGAGGATGGCGCGGGGTTGTTCTGGTCGGTGTCGTAGGGCAGATCGTGCTCGTCGCCAGCCGGTGTCTCCCCGGTCTCCCCGGTCACCGCGTCACCGCCGCCCGGGTCTCCCGGGACGCCGGAGTCCTGGGTGACCTGCACATCGTCGAAGGGCAGCAGCGGCTCGGCCCACGGGAAGGCCACATACCAGAGCAGGGCCACCGCGGCGGCGGCGAGCAGCACCGAGCCGGTCAGCTTGCCGGCCAGGCCGAACGGCAGTTTGCGCCAGATGAACGCGTACATCGGTCAGCCCCCCAGCTCCGCCGGGCGGCCCGCCGACTTTGGTTGGGTCCGGTCCAGCTCAGCGTGGATGATCAGGCGCTGGTAGTTGTCGAACTTCGGGTTGCAGGTGGTCAGGGTGAGCATCCGCTTGGTCGGCTTCTTGTCCGGTTCGCCGGGTACCGGGGCCACCACCTCGACCTGGGTCGGCTTGACGATCCGGGACTGCGACACCCGGTAGACGTACCAGTCGGTCTTGCCCTCGACCACGATGGCGTCGCCGTCGTTCAACTCGTCCAGCCGCCAGAAGGTCGCCCGGTTGCGGTGTCCGGCGACGGAGAAGTTTCCGACCTGTCCGGGCAGCGCGCTGGTCGGGTAGTGACCCGGGGCGTACCGGATGTCGGCCTGGGTGACGCCCTCGACGACCACCCAGTTCTTGTCGAGCTTGGGGATGTAGAGCCCCGCGATCGGTTTGCCGCGCACCGGTGGTGACGGTTTGACGCTGGGGGCGGCGGCTGACGGGACGACCGTCGGGTCGTCGGTGGGGCCCCACGCCTGGGCGAGCTCCTGGCTGAGGTCGTTCTGGTGGGCGTCGACGATGGCCGACTTGCCCCAGACCTCGTAGCCGGCGAAGAGCAGCACCACCAGGCCGAAGGTGATCAGGACCTCGCCGGTGACCCGGATGCCGGAGCGCAGTCGGGAGCCGAGCGACGGGCGGGTGAGCTCCGAGTAGACGCTCTTGTAGCCCTCGCCGGTCTGGTGCGGCCGGAGTTGGACCACCCGCTCGCCACGTCGAGGCCGGGGCGGCTCGGCGGCGCTGTCCTCGGCACCGGCCGGCTCGTCGGGGGTCGCCGTGCGGGGGACGGCACCCATCAGCGCGGTGGAGTCCATGGCCGGCGGGCGGGTCGAGGGCCTGGCGGGCACCGCCGGGATCAGCTGGGTGGCGGCCGGGTCAGCGGCGCGATCCGGTGCGGCCGGAGAGACCGGGGCTGCCGGGGAGCCGGTCGCCCGCGCGGGACCGGGGCCGATCTTGGGAATGAACGCGGTCGGCGCGTCGCCACCCGACGGGGCCGGGCTGCGGGGAGCCACCGGCGGGGTGGGGGTAGCGGGGGTCGGCGGCCGGGTCGGGGCGTTGCCGGGGGCAGCCGGCCGGACCGGTCCCTGGCTGGGTGTGGTCGGTCGACCGGGGACGGCGGGAGGATGGCTGGACCCGCCGACGGGCGAGCCGAGCCCAGCGGCTGCGGCACCGGGCCAGGGCGGCGGGGCTTCGGCGCCCGGGTGGCCCGGGGCGCGCTGCGGGTCGGGTCGGGTCGCGCTCGGCTGGGCCGGGCGCTCGCTGCGCGGAGGGCGCTCGGTGCGGCTGGCCGGCGGCGGGGCCGACCGGTCGTCCCGGGAGGAAGGACCGGCGGCAGCCGGCGGCTCGGGGGCGGCCGGCGGGCGGGTCGCGCGGGATCGGGTGGGCAGCACGGGATCGGGCCAGTTGCCGGTGGCGCCAGGCCGGCCCGGTGTCGGCTCAGGCTGGTCGGGCGTCGGCTCAGGCCGGCCCGGTGTCGGCTCGGGCCGGTCGACCTTGGGCAGGAACGCCGTCGGCTCGTCGGCCTGGTCCCGGTGTCGCCCGTCGCGCCGCTCGTCCGGGCCGCTCATTCGGGCACCGTCGCCGAGCGCAGGGCGGTCGAGTCCTCGAACGCCGGGACTGTCACCGTGGAGGCGAACTCCTTGTAGCCGAGCTGGTAGTCGTCGACTGCGTCCTTGAACAACCGGACTCCCTCAGAGCTGGCGAGGGCCTGCTGGAGGGCAGCGGGATCGCCGATTGCTACGATCTTGAACGGGGGGGAGTACACCCGACCATGTAGCAGCAGGGTGTTACCGACGCAGCGTACCGCGCTGGTGGCGAGCACGCGGACGTTCATGATTGACATGGCCTCCGCTCCGCCTGCCCAGAGCGCGTTGACCACGGCCTGTACGTCACCCTGGTGCACCACGAGGTCGTCGTTGCTGGCGTCCGAGGGCGTCTTGTCGCTGCGGCGCGGAGCGTCGTCCAGCTCCACCGTCACCCCGGTGCCGGTCAGCGCGGTGAACCCGGCGGCCTGGAGACTGCCCACGCCGCGCTCCTGCTGGGCCTTGATCGGGCCGTCCGAGTCGGCCAGCGCGTCGGTCCGTTGCTCGACCTCGCCGCGCAGGGTGGCGGCCCGTCGCTCGCTCGCCGCCACCTGCTCGCGGCGGTCCTCGATGAGTTGGTTGAGCTGGGGCCGCCGGTCCTCACGCAGCGCGGTGCCGCCGGCGGTGGTCGCGGTGGTGGTGAAGAGCAGTCCCGCTGCGGCGGCGATCAGGGGCACCCCGATCGACCAGCCCGGTCGGCGTTGACGCGGCCGCCGGGGCAGCAGCCCGGCGCCAGCCCGTCGGAGGACCTTCTGCCAGGAGGCTGCGCCGGATGTGTACTCCACCGAGCGTTCCTTCCGCGTGTCGGGGATCGTCCGCCCCGGCAGGGGCCGGTGATCCGAACAGTCCCGCCTTTTTCGGTCACTCCGTGCACCGGCCTGACCCCATTCGTGGTCGAGGCGGGCGTTCGGGACTACGCTAGCTTTCGAACATTATTGGCCATGGACCGTCGCCCCTGCGCCCGGTTGTCAGGCCGGACGAGGTCGTCACCCCCTCTGGAGAGCGTCGTGCCCAAGTCTCAGGTCCGCAAGAAGAAGGTGTACACCCCGCCGACGGACGTTCGTCCGACGACGGCGGCGTCGACGCGCAAGCCTAGCCCGGTGTGGCTGCCGGTCACGGCGGTCGCCTTGATCGTCATCGGCATCGGTTGGCTGGTGGTCTACTACCTCTCCGAGCAGCAGTACCCGGTCGCGTCCTGGAATTACTGGAACCTCGCGGTGGGCTTCGGCGCGATGGTCGCCTCGCTGGCGCTGCTCTCCCGCTGGCGCTGAGCCGGCTCGGCGCCGCCGCATCGGCGGATCCACGTCACCCCGTCGAACCCCTGCCCGGCAAGACCGGGCGGGGCACCCTATGGTGTCCGCAGGGCGGCGTGGCCTACTGCGAGATGACTCACGTTACCGATGGGTAACCTTGCGCGTAGGCTGCACTGCATGACCGAGCGGAGCGAGGTCATCGACCGGTCCGGTCGCAGGTGCGGCAGCGGCGCGACGCCGACCCCGTCCTGACCCGGCCCCGGTCGCTGAACCGCTGGACAGGCAGCAGACCGGGAGGCCAACTCGATGGGCAGCGTCCAGATCGTCACCACGATCCTCGCGGCCGCCATCACCGCCGTGGCGGTGTGGCTTGCGGTACGTGCGGTCATGAAGATGGTGGCAGTCATCCGGCTCGGGCAGCCCGCGCCGGAGCGGTTCGCCGACAAGGCCGCCCGTGCGAAGACCATGCTGGTGGAGACTGCCGGCCACACCCGAATGCTCAAGTGGGGCGTGGTGGGTGCGGCGCACTGGTTCGTGATGGTCGGCTTCATCGTGCTGTCGCTGCTGGTGCTCGAGGCGTACTTCGAGGTGGCCACCACGGATGGCGGGTTGCCGATCATCGGGCACTGGACCATCTTCGGTCTGGTCACCGAGATCATCGGCGTGCTGGGCCTGGTCGGGATCCTGGTGCTGATGGCGATTCGGCTGCGCAACCGGCCGAACCGGCCGGGCGGACGGTCCCGGTTCACCGGATCGACGATGTGGCAGGGCTACTTCGTCGAGTGGATCGTGCTGCTGGTCCTGATCTTCGGGTTCGTGATCCGGGGCTTCAAGGTCGCCACCGACCACTTCGAGTTCCCGTTCTGGGCCACCCCGTTCAGCCACGCGGTCGGCGCGGTGCTGCCCGACTGGGCGGACGGGGTCAGCGTCGCGGCTGCCATCAAGATCATCATTTCGATGACCTGGCTCATCGTCATCTCGCTGAACGTCACCATGGGTGTCGCCTGGCACCGCTTCCTGGCGTTCCCCAACATCTTCTTCAAGCGGGAGCCGGCCCGGCCGGCCGGCTCCGGCCTCGGCGCGCTGCGCCCGATGACGAGCCAGGGTAAGCCGCTCGACTTCGAGGAGGCCGACCCGGAGAAGGACCAGTTCGGCGTCGCCCAGGTCGAGCAGTTCAGCTGGAAGGGTCTGCTGGACTTCAGCACCTGCACCGAGTGCGGTCGCTGCCAGTCGCAGTGCCCGGCCTGGAACACCGGCAAGCCGCTGTCACCCAAGCTGCTCGTGCTGAGCCTGCGGGACCACGCGTACGCCAAGGCGCCCTACCTGCTGGCCGGCGGCGGCAAAGACCTGACCGGCGAGGAGAAGGCCACCGCGGCGCAGCTCGCGCACGTCGACGTGCTGGCGCTGGCCGAGGCCGACCGCCCGCTGATCGGCACCGCCGAGGAGGGCGGCGTCATCGACCCGGACGTGCTCTGGTCCTGCACCACCTGTGGCGCCTGCGTCGAGCAGTGCCCGGTGGACATCGAGCACGTGGACCACATCGTCGACATGCGTCGCTACCAGGTGCTGATCGAGTCGAGCTTCCCCTCCGAGGCCGGCGTCATGCTGCGCAACCTGGAGAACAAGGGCAACCCGTGGGGCGCCCCGCAGAACACCCGCGAGGACTGGACCAAGGGGCTCGACTTCGAGGTGCCCCGGGTCGGCGAGGTGGACGACTTCGAGTACCTGTTCTGGGTCGGCTGCGCCGGTGCGTTCGAGGACCGGGCCAAGAAGACCACCCGCGCCGTGGCCACCCTGCTCAACGAGGCGGGCGTGAAGTTCGCGATCCTGGGCGAGGGCGAGACCTGCTCCGGCGATCCGGCGCGCCGGATCGGCAACGAGTTCGTCTTCCAGATGCTCGCCCAGCAGAACGTGGAGACGCTGAACGAGGCGTTCGAGGGCCGGGAGAAGGCCAAGCGCAAGATCGTGGCCACCTGCCCGCACTGCTTCAACACCCTGGGCAACGAGTACGGCCAGCTCGGCGGCGAGTTCGAGGTGGTCCACCACACCCAGCTCCTGGCCCACCTGGTGTCCACCGGCAAGCTCACCCCGGTGCAGCCGGTCGACGGCGGGGTCACGTACCACGACCCCTGCTACCTGGGTCGGCACAACCGGGTCTTCGCGGCTCCCCGAGAGGTGCTGGGGGACGCCATCGAGGGCGAGCTCACCGAGATGCCGCGTAACAGCGAGCGCTCCTTCTGCTGCGGCGCCGGCGGTGCCCGGATGTGGATGGAGGAGAAGATCGGCAAGCGGATCAACGTGGACCGGGTCGAGGAGGCCATGGCCACCGGGGCGAAGACGGTCGCCGTCGGTTGCCCGTTCTGCTCGACGATGCTCAGCGACGGGGTGAACGGCAAGGGCGCCGGGGAACAGGTCGAGGTCATCGACGTGGCCACCGTGCTGCTCCGCTCGGTCAAGCCGGAGCAGCCGCAGGGCGAGAAGGAGGCCACGCCGGTCGCCGGCTGAGGCCCGTACCCCCTGTGTCGAGATGGTCGACGGCGGCGGCACCCACGGGTGCCGCCGCCGTCGTGTAAGAATCTCGCCGAGGTGAGGCGAACATCGACGGCCTACTCTTGACCACGCTGCTGCCCCTGGTCGGTTTCGTTGCGCTGACCGCCGGCAACGCGTTCTTCGTCGCGGCCGAGTTCGCCCTGGTGACGGTCGATCGCTCGGAGATCGACCGGCGGGCCGCAGCCGGCGACGAGGCCGCCCGGAGAGTACGCACCGCGCTGCGCGGGCTGTCCTTCCAGCTCTCCGGGGCGCAGCTCGGCATCACCATCACCGCACTGCTCACCGGCTACCTGGCCGAGCCGGCCCTCGCCCGCATCTTCACCCCGCTGCTGCGCCCGGTGGCCGGCGACGACAGCGAGCGTTACACCCCGTTCCTGGCGTTGGCCCTGGCCACTCTGATCTCCATGCTCTTCGGCGAGCTGGTGCCCAAGAACGCGGCGCTGGCCCGGCCGATGCCGGCCGCCCTGGCCACCGCCGGCCCGATGCACACCTTCTCCCGGACGTTCGGCTGGGTGATCCGGGGGTTGAACGGCTCCGCGAACCGGCTGGTTCGGGCGCTCGGCGTGGAACCGCAGGAGGAACTGGCCAGCGCCCGCTCGCCGGAGGAGTTGGGCCTGCTGGCAGCCATTTCGGCCCGGGCCGGCGCGTTGCCGACGGACACCGCGATGCTGCTGCGCCGCACCATCCGCTTCGGTGACAAGCGGGCGGCCGAGGCGATGACCCCCCGGGTGGACGTGGTGGCGCTGCGCGCCACGGCCACCGTGGCCGAGCTGCTTGACCTGTCCCGGCAGACCGGACGGACCCGGTTCCCGGTGTACGAGGAGACCCTGGACCTGGTCACCGGCGTGGCGGGGGTGCCGGACGCGCTGGGTGTGCCGCTGGGCAAGCGGGCGTCGACCATGGTCGGCTCGGTGGCCCGCGAGCCGGTGTACGTGCCGGAGAGCCTCGACCTGGACGGTGTGCTGGCCGCGTTGAAGGCGGCCGGTGCGGACCTGGCCATCGTGGTCGACGAGTACGGCGGCACGGACGGCGTGGTGACCGTGGAGGACCTGGTCGAGGAGTTGGTCGGCGAGATCGCCGACGAGTTCGACCCAGCCAGCGTGGACGACACCGGTCCGGCCGAGCTGACCGTGCCGGGCGGGGAGCGCACCGTGCTGGTCGACGGGGTGCTGCGCTCCGACGAGCTGGCCGAGCAGACCGGTTTCCGGCTGCCCGAGGGGCCGTACGAGACGCTGGCCGGGTTCCTGATGGCCCGCCTCGGGCACATCCCGCTGGCCGGTGAGACGGTCGAGGCGGATGGCTGGGAGTTCACGGTGGTGGAGGTGGAGCGGCACCGGATCGAGCAGGTACGGGTGCTGCGCCCGGCGGAGCCGGACAGCGATGACTGAGCTGCTGGTGACCGTGGTGCTGTTGCTCGGCAACGGGTTCTTCGTGGGCAGCGAGTTCGCGCTCATCGCGTCCCGGCGGACGGTGATCGAGCCGTTGGCCGCCGACTCGAAGCGGGCCCGCTGGGCGCTGTCGGCGATGAACCAGATTCCGCTGATGATCGCAGGCGCGCAGCTCGGCATCACGGTCTGCTCACTGGGCCTCGGCGCGATCGCCGAGCCGGCGTTGGCCCACCTGCTGGAGACGCCGTTCCACGCGGCCGGTCTGCCCGAGCGGGCGGTGCACCCGGTGGCGTTCGTGCTGGCGCTGGGCGTGGTGGTCTTCCTGCACACGGTGGTCGGCGAGATGGTGCCGAAGAACATCACGCTGGCCGGTCCGGAGCTCTCCGCGCTCTGGCTCGGCCCGGCCATGCTGGCGTTCTGCGTGGCCACCAAGCCGCTGCTGCTGGCGATGAAATGGGCGGCCCGCCGGGTCCTCGCCCTATGGCGGATCGAGGCGTCCGAGGCGGTGAAGACGGTGTTCACCGCCGAGGAGTTGGCCGGGCTGGTCGCCCAGGCGCGTACCGAGGGTTTGCTCGACGCCGAGCAGCACGCCCGGATCACCGGTGCGCTGGCCCTGCACAGCCGGACCGCGGCGGATGCGTTGCAGCCGTGGTCGACGGTCGTGACGGTGGCCGAGGACGTCTCACCGGCGTCGCTGGAGGTGCTGGCGACCCGGACCGGCCGGTCGCGGTTCCCGGTGGTGCAGCGGTCCACCCGCCGGGTGCTCGGTTTCGTCCACGTCAAGGACGTGCTCGGGTACGCCGGGCAGGGTCGCCGGGCGCCGGTTCCGGCGCAGGTGTACCGGCCGCTGGCGGTGGTGCCGCCGGAGCGTACGCTGGCCGACCTGCTGCTGGCCATGCGCCGCGAGCGGCGGCACATGGTGCTCGTCAGCGACGGCCGGCGCCCGCTTGGCGTGGTCACGCTCGACGACGTATTGACCGCAATCGTTGGCTAATCGGCCAATACCCTTTGTGTGCAAGCGGTTGCGCGACAGTGACGGTGACACCGTTCGCCTTGATTGCGGCCCGACAGTTCCCCTAATGTGGGGCACCGACCGCTGTGGGTCGTCTGCCTCGGCCCTTCCCTCACGCGAGGCGCCCGGCGGTCGGTTGCAAAGGAGTCGGTGCCGGTGGCAATCATGCCCCCTCATCGTCAGGCCCCTGGACTGTCCGCTCGGCCGGGCGGTCTGCGCCGGGTCGCCCACCGTCTACTCGTCCTGGTCGCCGCCGCAGCCGTCGGTGCCGGTCTCCTCACCGCGCCGGTGCAGGCCGCACCCTCGGTCGACGAGATCGAGGCGCAGATCGACAAGCAGTGGGAGCAGTTGGAGCCCACCATCGAGCAGTACAACAAGGTGCGAGCGCAGCTGAAGGTCAACCGGAAGAAGTCGGGGGACCTGCAGAAGAAGATCGAGCCGTTGGCGCTGCAGAGTGAGTTGGCGCTGAACCGGGTCGGTGACCTCGCTTCCCGGTACTACATTTCAGGCCCGTCGCACGACATCGGCGCCCTGTTGGTCAGCGCCAAGCCGGACACGCTCACCGAGCAGCTCACCGTCCTCGACCGGCTGGCCTCGCAGGAGCGCAAGGAGGTCGAGGGCGTGCTGGCCGTGCGGGCCAAGTACGACGGCGAGAAGCAGAAGCTCGACGCGCTGATCGTCACCCAGACCAAGCAGCAGAACGACCTGGCGGCCAAGAAGAAGCAGATCGACGTCGAGATCAAGCGGCTTGAGGCGTCCCTGCCGAAGACCACGGTCAAGACCGCGGGCTGCCCGACGATCAACGGCGTGGTCAGCGACAAGGCCCGCACCGCGATCAGGACCGCCTGCGGCAAGATCGGCAAGCCGTACGTCTGGGGCGCCACCGGCCCGAACTCGTTCGACTGCTCGGGTCTGACCCAGTACGCCTACAAGGCGGCCGGGATCAGCCTCACCCACCACACCGGTGACCAGTGGCACGAGGGCAAGGCCATCTCACGGGCCGACGCCCGTCCGGGTGACCTGGTCTTCTTCTTCAGCGACCTGCACCATGTCGGCCTTTATTTGGGCAACGACCAGATGGTGCACGCGCCACGCGCCGGTAAACCGGTGCAGGTGGCCAGCATCAACAACATGCCGGTCGCCGGGTTCCGCAGACCCTGATCCAGATCGCGCACGACGACGGCCCCCGGTCAGCGACCGGGGGCCGTCGTGGTTCTCAGCGGGGCGCGCCCAGTGGGGACGGCAGTAGCTGCACGTCGGCCAGATCGACGTACATGATCCGGTGCCCGAACTGGACCTGCACGTAGCGCAGGTCACCGCGGACGACCGTCCAGTCCCCAGGCGAGGACCCGTCGAAGGTGGTCGCGCGGTAGTACTCGCTCGGCAGGATCCCGCCTACCGCGTACCGCTGCCCGGCGGCGAACGTGTACTGCAATGGCGAGATGGCCTGGTAGGGCACCCCGGCCGGGTAGGCGTCCTGCTCCGGGTAGGCCCGCCCGTAGACCGGGATGGTGGCCTTCCCGCGTTTCGGCGCCACCACGAAGCCCGTGGCCCACTTCGCGGTCGGCGCCGAGGCGGGGTTGTGGAACCAGGCCTTCTGGCCGAGGTACCAGATCGCCGTCCAGTCGCCGCGGACCTCCGCCACCGCGTACGTCTGGCCAGCCGAGGCGCGGGCACCGTGGTCGGAGATGTACATCGTGTCCGGTGAGCCGTCCGGGCGCTCACCGAGGTCGTTGACCAGCGGTGCGTCGTGGTTGGGCGCGCTGCGCAGGAGCACCGCGGACGAGCCGCGGAGCGGGCACGGCGCGGCTGGCGGCACCGGGGTCGGTACACCCGGGGGCTGCTGGTTGCAGCCGTAGAAGGCCGGCCGGTTGGTGGCGAAGTCCGGGTCAATGGTGACCAGGCCGGTTCGGGCCGTGCCGGTGGTCCGGAACGAGGCCTTGAGCAGGTCGAAGTAGTGCGACCAGTCCCAGTAGGGCCCTGGGTCCCAGTGCATGCCGCCGACGTTCGCCGCGATGGTGCCGGGCACGTTGTCGTGGCCGATGATGTGCTGGCGGTCGAGCGGGATGTTGAACCGTAACGCCAGGTGCCGCACAAGCTTGGCCGACGTGCGGTACATCGCCTCGGTGTACCAGGTGCCCTGCCCGGCGAAGCCCTCGTGCTCGATACCGATCGACTTGGCGTTGACGTACCAGTTGCCGGCCTGCCAGCCGATGTCCTTGGCCTTGATGTGCTGGGCCACGTAGCCGTCCACCGAGCGCAGCGTGTAGTGCCAGCCCAGATAGTCCGCCTGCTTGACCAGGTCGACGCTGGGCGCGAAGTAGCCCTCGGTGTCGTGGATGACGATGTACTCGATCTTCTGCTGTGCCGGCCGGTTGCCCAGGTCGTGGTTGCCGTAGTCGCTGGCACCCGGCCCGTACTTCTCGTAGGGCGCGGGAATCCACTCGCAGGCGAGGCGGACCGGGCACTCCAGCCCGTCCGGCCGCTCCGCACGCCGCAGCCCGAGCCGGTGCAGCACACCGGCGTCCGGGCTGACCGCCCGGGCGGTCAGGGTGACCTGGTGGCCGTCGTCGGTCCGCCGGCTCGCGCCGACGCGGATCTGGTCGTACACCTCGTCGGCGAAGGCCGCCGCGGCGGCCTCGGTGTCGGCGCCGGAGTACCGGGCTACCGCGCCGTACCAGGCACCGGGGTCACTCACCGCACCGACCGGGCCGCCGAGATCCCTCTGGTACGAGGAGAGCAGCGCGGCCCCACCCCGGATGTTGGCGGCCGGATCGGAGCGGAGCGTCTGCGCGCCGACTCCGACGAGGCTTGCCGCGGCCTGGAGGGTCTGCAGCGCCGCCGCCGCGGGCGGGGCCTGCCGTGATCCCGTCACCGTGGGCGCGGTGACCGTCAGCGGCCGGGACTCGTCGCCGCGCGGGTCCTCGCCCTCGTCGACGTGGCCACCGGCGGGCAGCGTGGTGACGTGAGCGGCGTCGGTCAGGTGCAGTGGGCCGTAGCCGCCACTGGTGCTCGGGGTGCCGAGATGGGTGTCCCAGCGGGACTCCAGATACGACACGCCGAGCAGGATGCTCTCCGGCACGCCGTACTCGGCCGCCGCTGCGGCGTACTGCTGCTGGCGGTCGGCGACGGGCGCGGCGACGGCCGGGCCGGACGGTAGCGGCACCGCGGTCGCGGCGGCGACCACGGCGACGGCGAGCAGTGCGCGCCGGCCGGTCGACAGGGCTGAATGGTGCATCGAACCCCCTAGATATCGCGGGTGCAGGTGAGGTCACCTTCGCGCCGCCCGGGAGCTCGCGTCAATACCTTTCCATCTATCGAAGCGGTCGGAAAGAAATTTTCGCGTACGGTCCGTGACCCCTTCCAACCGGTACGGAGTGTCACGGCCGCACGGGTTGCGGATCGGTAACAGCCGTCTCTACTCTGGTCATTCGTCGGCCCGATAGCAGTTCCGCCCAGCCCGGGTGGTGACGGACCGACACCGCCGAGTCGCTTCCGAGCGAACCGGGGACCCAGGTTTTCCCGGGGTGAATCCGCGGCCATCGCGGTAGGGCGCCAACTTCCCGCCCGAACCCGTCAGCTAACCCGGTAGGCGGTCAGGAAGAAGGAGTACGGAACCCGGTGGCACTCCATGCCCCGCGGCCGTCGTCCGAGCGGTCGGCGTCAGCCGGCCCGACGTCGATCGTGCCGCGCTCACGCTGGTCCCGCTTCACCACCGCTCTCGCCGCACTGGTCGGCGTCGCCGTCGTCCTGACCGGCAGCGCCACGGCGGCCCACGCGGACCCGTCTGTCGCCGAGATCGAGCGCCAGATCGACGCCGACTGGAACAAGCTCGAACCGATCATCGAACGACACAACGCCACCCGGGCCGACCTGGCCGTCAAGCGCAAGCAGGCCGACGCGCTGGCCGCCCGGATCGCCCCACTGGAGCGCCAGGTCGACGCTGCCATGGACAAGGTCAGCGCCCTCGCCGTCCGCGCGTACAAGGGCGAGAACGTCTCCACCGTCAACGCGGTGCTGGGCAGCCGATCGCCCAGCGAGGTCGTCGGTCAGCTTGAGATGCTCGACCGGTTCGCGCACAACCAGCAGCAGGACGTCCGGCAGGTCGCCGACCTGCGCGACGAGTTGGCCCGGCAGAAGGCGCCGCTGGACGAGATGGTGACCCAGCTGACCCGGACCGAGGCCCAACTGGCCGCGAAGAAGAAGCAGATCAACGAGGAGATCGACCGGCTGCAGAAGCTGCGCCTCAAGGTGTACGGCAACGGCGGTGGCGGTCCGCTGCGTCCGGCGCCCTGCCCGGCCAGCTACCCCGGCGGCGGTGCCGGCGTGGCCGTCAAGTTCGCCTGCGCCCAGATCGGCAAGCCCTACGTCTGGGGTGCCGAGGGCCCGAACTCGTACGACTGCTCCGGGCTGATGCTGGCCGCGTGGGCCAAGGCCGGGGTGTCGCTGCCGCACAACGCCGCCCAGCAGAGCCGGGTGACCAAGGACGTCAGCAGGGCCGACCTGCGCGCCGGTGACCTGGTCTTCTACTACAGCGACATCCACCACGTCGGGATGTACGTGGGCAATGGCTGGGTCGTGCACGCCTCGCAGGCCGGCCAACCGGTCAAGATGAAGAAGGTCGACGACGGCCCGATCCACAGCTACGGCCGCCCGGGCTGATCCCGGATGATCGGGGGCCCGTCGCGATCCGTCGCGGCGGGCCCTCGTCGTCTGTCCGTCGTGCCCTACCGAGTCAGCGGGTGGGCCAGGCGCGCCAGTTCTGCCAGGCGCGGCTCGGCGTCGGCCCGCGCTGACCCTGGTAGCGCGAGCCGTAGACCACCGAGCCGTACGGGTGCTCGGCCGGCGAGGAGAGCCGGAAGATGCAGAGCTGCCCGATCTTCATGCCCGGCCAGAGGGTGATCGGCAGGTTCGCCACGTTCGACAGCTCCAACGTCACGTGACCGGAGAAGCCCGGGTCGATGAACCCAGCGGTGGAGTGCGTGAGCAGGCCGAGCCGGCCCAGGCTCGACTTGCCCTCCAGCCGGCCGGCGAGCTGGTCGCCGAGCGAGATGACCTCCAGCGTCGAGGCGAGCACGAACTCCCCCGGGTGCAGCACGAACGGCTCGCCGTCCGGCACCTCCACCGCCGAGGTCAGGTCGTCCTGCTGCATGGCGGGGTCGATGTGCGTGTAGAGATGGTTGTTGAAGACCCGGAACAGCCGGTCGAGTCGTACGTCGATGCTGGACGGTTGGACCAGGGTGGGCTCGAACGGCTCCAGGCCCAGCGTGCCGGCCTTGATCTCGGAGACCAGGTCGCGGTCGGAGAGCAGCATCGGACCACCATAGCGGCGTTGGCGGCAACGGCCAGATCCGGTGCCGGTGACCAGCGCGTCGAGGTCGCTACTCGTACATTTGTTCGATAGAATGCGTGCATGGCTTCCTGGTCCGATTTCGCCGCCGACGAGCCCCGACTCGCCGACGGGATCCGCGTTCTCCTCCAGCAGTACGGGCCGGGCTTCGGCTACCTGGCCACGGTCCGCGCCGACGGCGGGCCCCGGGTCCATCCGGTCTCCCCGGTCATCACCGACGAAGGGCTGTTCTGCTTCATCGTCGACTCGCCCAAGCGTCGCGACCTCGAACGGGACGGCCGCTACGCGCTGCACTCGTTCCCCCCGGAGGAGAGCGACGACGAGGCGTACGTGGCGGGGCGCGCCTGGCCGGTGACCGACCCGGCCCGGGTGGCCCAGTTGGCGCGCAGTGCCCGGGCGGCCCCGCAGGTCGACTGGCGGCTGTTCGAGTTCACCGTCGACGTGGCGATGCTGGCCCGCCGCGAGCAGCACAGCGCCGGTGTCCCGGGTGGCGCTCCGGGTGGGCCGGCCGTTCAGGTCTGGCTCGACCCGCACGCCCCGCCCGCGGCGTCCGAGCAGACCGCCTTACCGCAGACCCGCCCGGCCCGTCGCAGCCGTGACGTCCAGCGTTCGGCTGCCTGACCGCGGCCCACCGACCCGGTCCTGGGGAAAGACACCGGTGCCGGCTCCGTCGTGACGGAGCCGGCACCGGTGGTACGCGGGAGAGCTACGCCGCGCGGTACACGGCCAAGGGGTGATCGTCCGTGACCCGTGCGGCGAGGCCGGTGCGGTGGACCGGCACGCGGGGGTACCTGGGTGCACGGGTTCGGTGACTCGGGTACAGTGGTGCCGCTTGCGGGTGTAGTTCAATGGCAGAACATCAGCTTCCCAAGCTGACAGTGCGGGTTCGATTCCCGTCACCCGCTCCAAGCGATAGGCCCTGGTCAGGACGTGAGTCCCCACCAGGGCCTTCGACGTTCCAAGGTCAACGATCATGTCGCGTGCCATTGGCGTGCCATTAGCCCCGGTCATCCCCGGCCCCGCCCCGGTCCGCCGACCGCTTCTTACCCTTCTTGCTGCCGGACTTCTTGCCCAGCTTGCCTCTGGTCTTGCTCGCGCTGCCTTCCGACTTACCGGCCCTCCTCCGGTCGACCCGCAGCGCCTGGTGCAGCGCCTGGGCGATGGGAGCAGTGTGGCCGAGGTTCGAACGCTCGCTTGGCTTCCGGACCCGACCGTCACGCCGCACCCCTCCGGCGCTTGCCGACGTTGCATATGACGATGTCGTTTGGCAGCCGATGGACTCGCGGAGGTGAGAGGTGTTCAGCCGGCTTCGGAGTACGTCGCGGGAGACTGGACGGCGGACGGGCCGGGATGTGTACGAGCGCCTTCGCACGTACGCGATCGTCGCGGCGCAGGCGGGTGTGGCGGCCGAGCTCTCCTGGTTCCTCACCCGCGACGTGCTGGACAATACGCAGCCGTTGTTCGCGCCCGCCGTCGCGGTCGGCGCGATCGCGGGAGCCATCGGCAATCGGATCAGGCGAGCTATGGAGTTCATTGCGGGAGTGACCGTCGGGGCGGTCGTCGCGCATGTGATCACACGGGTCTTCGGGGTGGGGCCGGTACAAACCGGCGTGGTCGTGGCACTGGCCATCACGGCGGCCGTCGCGCTTCGGGGCACCGGCGCCGTCATGGCCCAGGCAGGAGGCACAGCCTTGCTGCTGGGATCGGTGGCGGATGGAGCGGATCTGGCTGTGCCGCGCACGGAGAGCGCGCTGGTCGGTGGAGTGGTCGCCATCGCCGTCGCGTACCTGATCCTGCCACTCAACCCGCTGCGGGTCGTACATCGCGCTACCGGTCCGACGGTGGACGCCTTCGCCCGCGAACTGACCAAGACCGCCACGGCACTAGCCCACCGTGACCTTCACCAGGCCGAGGACGCCCTGCAGTGCTTCTCCGCGGCACAGGAGCAACGAAAGAAGACGACGACCGAGCTGGTCGACGCAGCGCAGCAGGTCGTGGTCCTCTCACCGTGGCGGAGACGAAGGCTCGGCACGATGCGCCGCTACCAGCACGCCGCCGAACACCTCGACAACACCTACACCAGCGCACGCGAGATGGTGCAATGGGCGACGGCGACCATACGCGCCGGTGAGCCAGTGCCGGCCGGCCTTCCCGCGTCGATCGAGCACGTCGGCCAGGCGCTGAGGCTCCTGTACCGCGAGGTCCTCGCTGGCCGGGACCCGGATCCTATGCGCACACGGACACAGCAGGCGATCAAAGACGTCGACGAGGCGTGCGCCGAAGGCGTCGAGTTCTCCGGACAAGTCGTCGCCACGCGAGTACGCGTTGTCGCCTGTGAACTGCTCCAAGCGTCCGGACTGCCACAAGCCGAGGCGAACAAGCAGGCGGGCCTGAGGGCCGACAGCTAGCCAAAGCGCGGCGATCGCTTCCGACCGGCGGTCGCTGCGAGCACCCGACGTGCCATTAGCGTGCCATTGGGCGAGGACAGCAGGGGCCAGCCGAGGCCACGAGAGACTGCCGAAACCAGGCCACCAAGCCGGTGGCCTGCTGGAGATCGACAATTCCCAAGCTGACAGTGCGGGTTCGATTCCCGTCACCCGCTCCAAGCTATAGGCCCTGGTCAGGACGTGAGTCCCAGCCAGGGCCTTCGACGTTCCTGCGGCCAGCAGCGCCGGGCGGGCCATCCATGGGCCACTAGCCACGCTTCTTGCCCTTGCTGCCGTGTCCGAGGAAGCCGCCGCCGGCTTCGTGGACTTCTTGCGCTCCTCCCAACCCATGCACTCGCACCGTGAACACCGCGCTGCCACGATTGCTGCTGTGGCTGATCCTGTCCCGAGATGGCGGAGTGTTCTCCTGGCCGAGGTCATTACGAAGATCGAAGCCGAGCTGGACCGAGCATGGGAAAGCTTGCTGCACGATCTCGACATCGACCCCGCCTCCCCGGACGAAGCCGAGCTGGCTTGGCTCGTGGCGAACAACCCGGCGGATCAAGAGTGGCGGACCGTGGACGCCGCACTTGATCGCTTGGTCTGTCTCGACTGCAGGTCCAGGCTGACCAAGGGACCGGCCGCGTGCGATACGTGCGGCTGTTACCAGGGAATGCGGTTTGGAGCGCGAGAGGTGGACCGACCACACGTCCCGCCTGGAAACGAACACGCGCTGAGGGTCGCGGCTGCTGTAGCTCGCACTCATGACCGCTACTCACCAATGCCGGTCGTGCAGCTGTCGTGCCCGCTACCTGCTCGATTCTTTAAGAAAGACGCTAGGTCAGGAGCCGGATATGCGGTGCCTCGTGGCTCTCGATGATGGGCGCGGAACAGTGTTCGCAGGATCCGGCGGCTGGTCGGACGAGGTTCGTCTGGGTGGAGAGTTCCCCTGACTCCTGCTGCTCTGGGCAGTAGTAGCCGAGGTAGTGCCGGACCCAGGGGGTTCGGGTGATGGCGGCGGCGGGTTGATCTCTCTTCGCGTCGTGGAAGGGGGCCCACCAGTAGTCCACCACCGCTCGCAGGCGGGTTTGCTCACCTTCGATCGTGTGGTCGAAGGCGGCGATGCGTCCGGCGGTGTAGTGCTGAGCGGTCTCCTTGTCGCCCGAGCAGACGGCCCGCTCCGCTCCCAGCTCGAAGATCGTGGTGCGGTCGACGCGCTGGCAGACGAAACAGTCCAGGCTCAGCGCAAGCCTGCCGCGCCAGTGGAGGTTGTGGAAGGGCGAGGCCGGGAGGGCCACGACGGTCTTGACTTCAATGGATCGGAGCACGGGGGGATCTTGGCATGTGCTGAAGAGGTAGGTCCGCAGGTTAGGGCTTCCGCCCTACTGTCCCTGCATGGGATACGACATCGGCTTCCTCCCGTCAGGTCAAGACGATGACGGCCAGGGCGACGAACTGCGACCACTTCACCTCACGGACGAGCAGGAAGCTGCCTGGCGACGGATCGTCACGCGGGCACGGCAGGAGATCGGCCCAGCTGAGGAAGATCGGTACCCGACGCACCTTGAGTTGTGGCTCGAAGACCCCGCCCTGCAACTGTGGTACGCCGGTAATTCCGCTTCTATCGAAGTCCCCTACCGGTACACGGCGACCGCGGCCAGCGCTCGTGCCGCCATGGGTAGGGCGTACGCGCTCGCCCGCATCGTCTTCGTCGAAACCGGGATGCAGGCCGTCGACCATGAGGTTGGTCAAGCGGTCCACGACGACGGTCTGCCGCGGGCGGTGGCCCGTTACCGGGGCGTCGGACAACACGTGGGCGGCCTGGTGGAGGGGCGAGATGAGCACTCGACCGGTTGAGTCTGCTCTGACCAGGCGATGACACTGCTGAGAGCGATCGTGGTTGTTCCCGCTGGGCACCGACACCGGCTAATGTCCGGCTTGGAGGTGGTTCCGTGTTCACCGAGGCTTTTCCGATCGTGACTACGACCGACCTGCCAAGGCTGATCGCGTTCTATCGCGATGTCGTCGGCTTCGAGCTGACCTACCGCTTCCCGGAGGACGGCGCTCCTGAGTTCGTCGCCCTGCGACTGGGCAACAGCGAGCTGGGCCTGGCCGCCGACCCGAAGGCCGGCGGCCCTCCCCTCGCGCACCGCTGGGAACTGTGTGTTTACGCCGACGACTGCGACGCAGCCGTGGCCGTGCTGCGTGCGGGCGGCGCAACAGTTACCGAGGAGCCGGTCGACCAGCCGTGGGGTGAGCGGTCCGCCCGGGTTACGGACCCCGATGGCAACAGGTTGCTGGTGCTGTCACGCCTGTAGGTGCCCTCGTGTTGACACTCCATTGCACGGGATCGTGTGCCGGGATCAGTTGAAGGGCAGGTCCGGCGAGAGGGACCGGTACCACAGCGAGGGGGCGCAGCAGCAGAGGACGATGAGAGCCACGATGGCGACGATGGCGATTCCGCTGAGGCTGCTGATCGCCAGGATGCTTCTGACTACGCCTTGTCTGCCAGCTTCTTTGTCAGCGCCCGGCACGAGCCGCTCCACGGTCCACCATGTCGATCAGCTCACCACGCCCGCTGCGCCGTCCCTGCGCCGGGCTGCCACCCGCGTGCCAGGATCGCCGTCTCATACCGGTCGCTGAGGGTCACTCCGTCACCGTCGGGCCGCCGCCGCTGCCCCGATCGTCGAGCACGAGCGGAGCGCGACCGCCCACCGTGTACCGGATGTGGGTGACCTGCGGCGTGTGGAGGACGCGGGTCGGCATCAGCTCGATCGCCTCCTTCTCGTCGAGGTCGAGGTCCGCGTCAAAGAGCCGTAGACCGGTGCCGAGCACGACCGGTACGACGTGCAGCTCCAACTCGTCGAGCAGGCCGGCCTTGAGTACCTGCCGCACCATGCTGCCGCCTCCGGCCACGGCGACGTCCTTGCCGCCGGCCACGGCGCGCGCCTGTTCGACGGCGCTGGCCACACCGTCGGTGACGTAGGTGAAGCTGGTGCCGCCTCCGCGCAGCAGGGGCTGGCGTGGGCGGTGCGTGACGACGAAGACCGGTGCGCGGAACGGCGGCACCTCGCCCCAGGGGATCTCACCGCCGTCGGCCATCCGCCGCCCCATGACGTACGCGCCGGCCGCCCCGAAGGACTCGGCGACCACGTCGGAGTTGGTGTCCTGTTCTCCGCCGGCAAAACCTTGCCGTTCGCGCCATGCCATCGCGTTGGTCGCCCAGCGGGTGACCCGGAAGAATCCGGCGCTCTCGGCCGAGTCCATCCAGTTGCCGTCGCCGCTGAAGCGGGGGCCGGCGTAGAACCCGTCCACCGACACCGACAGTTGAGCGGTCACCTTCGTCATCTCGTCTGGTTCCTCTCCCGTTGGGCGACACCCGGCCCGGGTGCCTGCTCACCGATGGGTCGGTACCAACCGAAGAATGCCTACAGGGCGCCAACGTGACGGCGGTCACATCATGTGGAGCGGGGTAACTGCTTCAACCGATGCGAGTTGATCAACTGGCGAGAAGGCTGGCGTCGGGGCCGGGAGTCGGCCACACGTCCCGCTCAAGCTGCTCCAGGGTCGCCACTGGGCCAGGCTAGTGCGCGGCACCACCTTCGGATGGCCCGCCAGGTTGGCGGCCATCCCTCGGCAGATACCACAGCCCGGCGTGATCGGGGCCGCGCCGCCAGCGCACACGGGACACCTCATCCGGGCTGGGCGTCCAGTCCCGGTAGGGCGCGAAGGCCAGCCGCCAGGCGATCACCGCGAAGATGTAGATACCCGGGCCGACCAGCCACAGCAGGGCATCGCGTCGCCGGTAGGAGGCGCGTGGCGCGAGCCAGGCGGTCACCGCAACCGGCAGCGCGATCATGCTGAAGTCGGCCATCGGCCCGTCGCCGAATCGGGCCTCGGCCAGGTCGCGAATGACCAGGGACGGCACGATCACTGCGAGCACGATCGCTGCCGCGCAGACGGCACGCGGCCGTCGGCCCAGGGGCGCACGGGCAGCAGCAGGATCGACGGACATGGTTGGGAGGTTACGGTCCAGCCGGAACGGTGGAACTACGACTTCCGGTCCGTGATCGCCGCCTCTATCCGCAGAGCGATGCCGGTCAGGATGAGGAAGGCAGCAAGGATGTGGGGCTTGAGCCCGTCGTAGCCGGACGACATGGTGAGCAGCGACGTCATGAAGCCGGCCACCAGCGACACGGTGCCGAACGCTCGTACCGTGTCGACCCGTTGCGACCGTAGATCCACAGCGGAACGGTAGCGAAGAACCGGCGCCGCTGGCGCCCCGCCGGGGCCGGGCGGCCACTCGTGATCCACCTGGGCCTGCCCTGGTGTGACGTGCGCGGCCGCAGGCTGGCGCGGCTAGGCTGGCGATCATGCGGATTGGCATCGTGATCCTTCCGGACCAGCGCTGGGCGGAGTCGCAGCGTCGCTGGCGGCAGGCCGACGAGTGGGGCTTCGACCACGCCTGGACGTACGACCATCTGGGCTGGCGGGACCTGGTGGACGGGCCGTGGTTCGACTCGATGACCACGCTGACGGCCGCTGCGACCGTCACCTCCCGGATCCGGCTGGGCACCCTGGTGGCGTCGCCGAACTTCCGGCACCCGGCCGCGTTCGTCCGGCAGATCACCACGGTGGACGACGTGTCCGACGGTCGGCTGCTGCTGGGCCTGGGCGCGGGCGGCATCGGGTTCGACTCGGCCGTGCTGGGCGGCGAGACGTTGCCGCCGCGCCAGCGGGTCGACCGGTTCGCCGAGTTCACCGAGCTGCTGGACCTGATCCTGCGAGAGGACGGCACCACCTGGCGTGGCGACTGGTTCGCCGCGGTGGACGCGCGCAACAACCCCGGCAGTGTGCAGCAGCCTCGGGTGCCGTTCGTGGTGGCAGCCAACGGGCCGCGGTCGATGCGGCTGGTGGCCCGGTTCGGCCAGGGTTGGGTGACCACCGGCACCGAGGCCGACGACGTGGACGGCTGGTGGGACACCGTGTCGGTGCTGTCCGCGCGGATGGACCGGACGCTGGATGAGGCCGGCCGCGACCCGGCCACACTGGACCGCTACCTGTCGCTGGACGCGGCGCCGGTCTTCTCGCTCAGCAGCGCGCAGTTCTTCGCCGACCAGGTCGGCCGGGCCGCCGACCTTGGCTTCACCGACGTCGTGACGCACTGGCCGCGGGCCAGCAGTTGGTACGCCGGCGACGAGGCCGTCCTGGCGGACGTGGCGACCCGGCTGCTCCCGGAGCTGCGCCGCTGAGCCGGTAGCAGCCAGCGGCTGAGCCGGTAGCGCCAGCGGCCCTGCCGGACCGTCAGAGGCGCAGCGATCAGGTGCCGAGGTCGCCGCTGGCCACGCCGCCCTCGCCGCCGGAGACCAGCCGCAGCCGGAGACAGACGATCGGGGTGTCGTCGTCGACCGGGGTGCCGAGCCGCGCCCAGTAGGCCGAGTGGCCGGCCCGCCACTCCTCGATCGAGCGGTCACCCTCGCCCTCGGAGCGGGCGAAGTCCCACGGCACGTCGGCGAAGCGGACCACGTCGACGCCGGTGATCTCCACGACGCCGGACAGTGCGTCGTCGTCGTCGACCAGGGCCAGCCGTTCGCCGACCTGCTCCAGTTCCTCGCCCTCTTCGGCGTACTCGGCGAGCCGACCGGCCGTGGCGGTCTTCACGCCGGCCAGCACCAGGGTGTTCAGGGTCGCCCGCAGCTCGCCGGGGGTGCCGAGGGCGAGCGCGCGCAGTTCACCGATCCGAGGCCACATCCTGCCGAGGCTAGGCCAGCGCGGCCCGCGCCGCCGCCGCATTACGCCCGCCCTGTCAGATCAGCTGCCCGGCGTAGCCGGCGGCGGCGAGCAGCCGGTCGTCTCCGGTGGCGGCGTGCGCGTCGAGCACCGCATCGGCCAGCTTGACCACGTGCGCGTCACCGTGCCGGGCCGCGCGGTCGAAGACCTCCGCCGGGGTCGCGGCCGGCACGGTCGGCGCCGTGATCCCGTCCGGTGGGGCGTACACCGAGATCACGGCCGCCGTCGCGGCCCAGGCCGCGGCGAGGCTCGGCGCCCACAGCGCCCGATCCAGTGCCGGCAGGGTACGCAGCACCGCCGTCGGCGCGGTGACCGCGTGCACCAGCATGACCGGCGCGGCGTGCCCGAAGCGCAGGTAGTCCAGGCCGGCCCGGTGCACCAGCGTGGCCAGCTCCCGTTCCGCCTCGGCCGGGGTCCGCGCGGGGCGCAGCGCCGCCAGCGCCGGCTCCCATCGGGGTACGCCCGACAGTTGGCCCAGCCGGTCCCGGATGCCCCCGGAGCGGTCTTCGATCCGGGGCAGCGCGGCCAGCGCGGTGGCCACGTCCAGGCCCTCAACGTCCGGCCCGGTGGGGACACGCGCCGGGTCGAGGAGCCGGTCGGTGCCGGGGACCGACTGCCAGCGGGCCGCCCAGTAGCCGAGGGCCTGGCCCAGCTCGGTGAGCCGCTGCGGGTTCTCCTCGGCCGAGTCGAGCGCGCGTACGGCGTGCCCGACCCGGATCACGCCGTGGGTGGCGCCGGCGGCGATTCCCGGCAGCAGCCGGGGCCACCAGGTGCCGAGCACCTCCCGCCACGGGTGCTCGCGCAGTTCCCGGTCGAAATAGGCCAGCCAGTCGCCAGCCCGCTTCGGGTCTCCCAGCGCCGCCCGCCAGTCGTCGAGGGGGCGCAGTCCCCGAGGCAGTTCGTCGAGGCGACCGAGGTAGTCGTCGAGCCAGCGGTGCACCCGCTGCTCGTGCCCGTGTCGGGCCAGTGCCTCGACCGCCATCGGCCCGTGGTTGGACAGCCAGCCCTCGTATTCGGGGCCGGTGCGGTGCAGCCGTTCGTACGCCTCGTCGAGAATCCCATTACTCATGCGTCGATCGTCTGACCTGAACCGAGGTTCAGGTCAAGCCGGCAGATCCGCACCGGCGATCAGGCCGGTGATCCGCAGTTCGGTGGCGACCTCGGGCGGGCAGTCGACGGCCACCACGGAGGCGCCCAGCACCTCCGCGCCGCGCGCCGCGCAGATGTCGTAGAGGGCGTGGATCTGCGCCCCGGTGCGCACCCAGTCGTCCACCACCAGGATCCGGTCGCCGGGGCCGAGGTGTCGGTCCCGCACGGCCAGGTCGACCTGCCGGCCCCGGTAGTCCGGCGGGCTCTGCGCCCAGGTCAGTGGCCCGGCTGGGAGCCGCCCGTCGCCGGGCTTGTGCGCGGCCACGAAGCCGACACCGAGGGCGGTGGCGGCCAGTGGCCCGAGCAGCAGCCCGGTGACCGCCGGGGCGAGCACCACGGTCGGCCGGGCGGTCCGGTACGGCGCCACGAGGGCCGGTCCCAACTCGGCCAGCACCCCCGGGTCCCGCCACCAACCGGAGATGTCGCTGACCAGGTGGCTGGTGCCCGGCCCGGGGTCGATCCACCGGAACAGGGTGGTGAGGCGTTCGGTCAGGTCAGCGGGCATTCGTCCATCCTGCGGTACGCGTGCCCGGCGGGTCGGCACCCGGGCCGGCCGGCCCATCCCGACTCGGATGATCGGCTACACGTACCAGTGCAAATGCGGGCATACCCCAATGATCACGTTGACTTCGGAAGTGCTGCTCTCGTTACGGTCCGACCCGGTTTGTTCAGTCGACGAAAGGACCGGGCCGGTGGCTGGTAGGCACTCCCGTACCCGCATCTTCTCCTCTCCGGCGGGCATCGCGGCCACCGCGGCGGTCGGCGTCGCCCTCGCCGTCGGGGGCACCGTCGGTGCCGTGCAGCTGACCTCGGGCTCCGCGCAGCCGGGGCCGGCCGCCATCGAGTTCGCCCCGACCGTCGCCGCCAGCAGTCTCGCCCCCAGCTCGCCAGCGGCCTCCCCGAGCGCCAGCGCCTCGCCGAGCGTGACGGCCAGCCCGTCGGCCAGCCGGTCGCCGCAGGCCGCCTCCCGGAACAAGGCCCGCACCGCCGCGCCGAAGCCGAGCCCGACCGCGAAGAAGACCACGGCGGCGCCGAAGGTGCTGGACAGCGGCTCGTGCGGTGCCTCCTTCTACTCCGAGGGGCAGCTCACCGCCAACGGCGAGTCGTTCAACCCGAACGAGCTGACCGCGGCGCACAAGACCCTGCCGTTCAACACCAAGGTCCGGGTGACCAACCCGAACAGCGGCAAGTCGGTCGTGGTGCGGATCAACGACCGCGGCCCGTTCATCGACGGCCGCTGCCTGGACCTCTCCCGGGCCGCGTTCGCCACCATCGCCTCGGTCGACGTGGGCGCGCTCACCGTCAGGTACGAGGTACTCGGCTGACCGGCGTGGCTGACGCCGATCTGGCCGAACAGCCGAGCCGGGCGGACAGAACCTCCTCGGACGAGGGGCCAGGTTCATTCAACCGTTCACGCGAATCAGGCATGCTGTCCCTCGTACCCACGCGACTCCTCCAGTCGGGCCGTCGCCCGCTGAGCCCCGGATCCCGCGCCGGCCTCGGCGCGGCCCTCGTTCTGCTCGCGATCGTCTCGGCCGTGGAGTTGGCGGACGGTCGCCCGGCGCACTACATCGCGTTGCTGGTGGGCGCCCCGTTCCTCGCCGCCGCCCTGGCATCCTGGCCGGTGGTGCTGGGAGTCGGCACCGCAGCGACCCTGATCGGGGCCGGCTTCGCCGTGGTCGAGCCGAAGATGTTCCTGGTCACCTCGGTCAACGTGCTCGCGGTCGCGCTCGCCACCGGGCTGGCCGTGGCGGTGGCGTCGGTGCGGCAGCGGCAGGCGGAGCAGATCGGTGAGCTGTCCAAGCTCGCCTCGGTGGCCCAGCAGGCGGTGCTTCGTCCGCTCGGCCCGCAGGTCGGCACGCTCTCGGTGGCCGGCCGCTACATCTCCTCCACCGCGACCGCTCAGATCGGCGGCGACCTGTACGAGGCGATCGACACGCCGTACGGGGTACGCATGATCATCGGCGACGTGCGCGGCAAGGGCCTGGACGCCGTCCGGCTGGCCAGTATCGTCCTCGGTTCCTACCGGCACGTGGCCTACGAGCGGGCCGACCTGCGCGCCGTCGTCGCCGATCTGGACCGCGCGGTGGCCCGCAACGTCGGCGACGAGGACTTCGTGACCGCGGCGCTGGTGGAAGAGCGCGGTGGCACGCTCACCATCGTCAACTGTGGGCATCCGCCGCCGCTGCTGCTGCGTCGGGGCGCGGTGATCCCGCTGGAGCCGCCGGCGCCAGCGCCCCCGCTCGGGTTCATGCCGGTGGTCCGCCCCCGGGTGGAACGCCTGGAGCCCGGTGACCGGCTGCTGCTGTTCACCGACGGTCTCGGCGAGGCTCGACGGGATGGCGAGTTCTTCCCCACCGCCGACCGGGCCTGGCGGCTGCTCGGCCACGGCACGGTCGCCGATGGCCTGGCCTCGCTGGAGGCTGCCCTGGTCGAGTGGGTGCACGGCCGGCTCGACGATGACATCGCGCTGGTCCTGATGGAGTACGTAGGCGCGCGGACCGGTGTGGCGGCGGCTGTGCCGAGCTGGGAGGTCGGCGCCACCGAGAGCTGACCGCCGACGCGTCCGCCCCCGGGTCGGGGCGAGTGTGTAATGGCCGTCACTTACGTGATCCGCTTGTCGCTGCCTACCCGCGAGTAATACAGTCGGGGTTACTGATCGGTAACACCTGTCCGGAAGCGGGGCCAGCGAGCATGACCCACTACAAGAGCAACCTGCGGGACCTTGAGTTCAACCTGTTCGAGGTCTTCGGGGCGGACCAGGCGTTCGGCCAGGAGCCGTACTCGGAACTCGACGCCGACACCGCCCGCAGTTTCCTCTCCGAGCTTGACCGCCTCGCCCGGGAGGACCTGGCCGCCAGCTACACGGACAGCGACCGCAACCCGCCGGTCTTCGACCCGGTCACGCACACCGCGCCGCTGCCGGCGTCGTTCAAGAAGTCCTACCAGGCATTCATGGACTCCGAGTTCTGGCGCCTGGACCTGCCGCCGCACCTGGGTGGCACCAACGCGCCGCGCGCCCTCTGGTGGGCCCTCGCCGAGCTGGTGCTCGGCTCGAACGCCCCCATCTGGATGTACGCCTCCGGTCCGTCCTTCGCGCACGTGCTGGAGGTCGAGGGCACCGAGCAGCAGAAGCGGTGGGCCAAGCTCTTCATCGACAAGCAGTGGGGCTCCACCATGGTGCTCACCGAGCCGGACGCCGGCTCGGACGTGGGTGCCGGCCGCACCCGTGCCATCCAGCAGCCGGACGGCACGTGGCACATCGAGGGCGTGAAGCGCTTCATCACCTCGGGCGAGCACGACCTGAGCGACAACATCGTGCACTACGTGCTGGCCCGCCCGGTGGGCGTGGAGGGCGTCGGTGGCCCTGGCACCAAGGGCCTGTCGCTCTTCGTGGTGCCGAAGTACCACTTCGACGAGAACACCGGCGAGCTGGGTGAGCGCAACGGCGTCTACACCACCAACGTCGAGCACAAGATGGGCCTGAAGGTCTCCAACACCTGCGAGTTGACCTTCGGCGAGCACGGCGTGCCGGCCAAGGGCTGGCTGCTCGGCGACAAGCACGACGGCATCCGGCAGATGTTCATGATCATCGAGTACGCCCGGATGTTGGTCGGCACCAAGGCGATCGCCACCCTCTCCACCGGCTACCTCAACGCCCTGGAGTACGCGAAGAACCGGGTGCAGGGCGCCGACCTGGTCCAGCAGACGGACAAGACCGCGCCGCGGGTCACCATCACCCACCACCCGGACGTGCGCCGCTCGCTGCTGCTGCAGAAGTCGTACGCCGAGGGTCTGCGTGCCCTGGTCCTCTACACCGCCACCTGGCAGGACAAGGTCGCCATCGCCGAGGCGGCCGGCGACGAGAAGGCCACCAAGCTGGCCAAGCGGGTCAACGACCTGCTGCTGCCGCTGGTCAAGGGCGTCGGCTCGGAGCGCGCGTACGAGATGCTCGGGCACGAGGCCCTGCAGACCTTCGGCGGATCCGGCTTCCTCCAGGACTACCCGCTGGAGCAGTACGTCCGCGACGCCAAGATCGACACCCTGTACGAGGGCACCACCGCCATCCAGAGCCTCGACCTGATCTTCCGCAAGATCGTTCGGGACAACGGCAAGGCGCTCATGGCGGTCGCCAGCGAGATCCAGGAGTTCATCTCCTCCGAGGCGGGCAACGGCCAGCTCAAGGAGGAGCGGCAGGCGCTCGGCAAGGCGCTCGTCGAGGTCCAGAACATCCTCGGCGTCATGACCGGCTGGCTCGGCGAGGCGCAGGCTGGCGACACCCGCGCGCTCTACAAGGTCGGGCTGAGCAGCCGGCGCTTCCTGCTGGCCATCGGCGACCTGGTGGTCGGGTGGCTGCTGCAGAAGCAGGCCGACGTGGCGCTGAAGGCGCTGGCCGGCGAGGTCTCCGCCACCGACAAGGCGTTCTACACCGGCAAGGTGGCTGCCGCCCGGTTCTTCGCCCGTGAGGTGCTGCCGCGCATCGGCGCGGACCGGCGGATCATCGAGGGCGCCGACCTCGACATCATGGACCTCCCGGAGGAGGCCTTCTGACCGTGCCACGGCACGACTGAAGGTTCCGGGTCGCACCACCCGGCATCGACACCAACGGCCGGCGGGGCAATTGTCCCGCCGGCCGTCGGCATGTCCGGGTCGGGCCCGTCGGCGGGAACCACTCCGGAGCCGTCTGCGCTTCCATGCCGTGGTCCCGTCCCGGGCCGGGCGGGAGCGGCGAATGCCGGGGTCGCCGGAGGGCCGTCCGTCCCGTATTCGGCGAGCGCTGGTCGGGTAGGTGGCCGGCGTGGCGGGTAATCGTCGCGTGTCCACGACAGAGAACGCCCAGAGCCACCGCACGGGGGAGTGCAGCGCACATGGGTGTAGGAAGCGGCATCTTTCTCATCGCGATCGGCGCCATCCTGACGTTCGCGATAAGAGCCAACGTCTGGTGGATAGACCTGCGGGCGGTCGGCTGGGTGTTCATCCTGGCCGGGCTGGCCGTGCTGCTGACCACGCTCTGGTTCTGGCAGGACCGGCGCAAGCGGGCCCGGACCCTCATCGTGGAGGAGAACCGGCTCTCGCATCCGACGGCGATGATGCCGCCGCCGCCCGACCCGCCGCCGCCGACCGCGCCACCCTCCTGAGCCACGTACGCCTGAGCCACCCGCCGACCATCGACGGGTGGCTCAGTCGCGTGCGGTGTGCCGAGCGGTGATCGGTGCCCCTGCCCGGTCCAGCTCCGCCCAGCCGAGCGTGCTGCGGTGCACCGCCAGCTCGGCGGTACGCAACCCCTCCCCGTCCGTCCCCTCCGGATCGAGGAGCGCGGAGAGCAGCGAGATGCCCGGATTGTGGGCGATCAGCAGCACCGTCCGGGCCGCCGGGTCGACGGTGCGGACCAGCGCCAACAACTCCTCGGGGTGGGCGTCGTACGCGCCCGGCTCGTAGTGGACGGTCGGGCGGGGACCGGCCGGCCCGCCCTCCGGCGGTGAACCGGTCATCCCCATCGCCACCCCGTGCCAGGTCTGCCGCGTGCGTCGGACCGTCGAGCAGATCACCACGTCGGGCAGTAACCCGTGGTGAGCCAGCCAGGCGCCGGCGGCCGCCGCGTCCGCGCTCCCCCGTGCGGTGAGCGGCCGCACGGCGTCGTCCGTACTGTCGCTGCCCTGCTCGGCTTTCGCGTGCCGGAGCAGCACCAGTGTCCGTGTCTCGGCTGGGGTGTCCGTCATGCCCTCAGCTTGCCCGATTGGCGATCTCCGTGCCGGGGTAAGTCGATGGGTGCCGCACCCCTACCGACGGCCGCGGCGGGCCGTACGCCAGGTTAGAGCCGAGGAGCGAGACATGGGCATTGGTGGCAGCATCTTTCTGATCGCGCTGGGCGCGATCTTCGCATTCGCAGTGGAGGCAGACCTGGGCTGGCTGAACCTGGCCGTGGTCGGCTGGGTGCTGATGCTGGCCGGTGTCGCCGGCCTGCTCGCCACCGTCTACTTCTGGAACAGCCGCCGCCGCACGGTGGTCGCCGCACCGGTCCGTGGGGACCGCGTCGTGGCCGACCGGGTGGCGCCGATCCAGGATGACCAGGTCATGCGGGAGTACCGCGAGGTGCGCCGGCCGGGCCGCCCGATCTGAGTCCCGCACGCACACTCCGGGGTCCCGCAACGTCGCGGGGCCCCGGCTCGCATGTGCCAGGTCCCGGCTCGCGCCGTGGTCCGGCTCGCGCCGTGGTCCGGCTCGCGCCGGGTCGCCGTGCGGTCAGGCGAACAGTGCGAAGTAGATCGCGATGTGGTGGCAGAGCGCGGCCAGCAGGGTGCAGGCGTGGAAGAACTCGTGGTGACCGAAGACGGTCGGCCACGGGTTGGGCCGGCGGAGCGCGTAGAAGACCGCGCCCACGCTGTAGATCGCGCCACCGACGATCAGCAGCACCAGGGCCGCGACGCCGCCACTGTGCAGGATCTCCGGCAGCATGGCCACCGCCACCCAGCCGAGCGCCAGGTAGAGCGGTGCGGAGACCCAGCGCGGCGCGTGCGGCCACACCAACTTGAGCGCCACGCCGGCCAGTGCGCCACCCCAGACCAGGGCCAGCATCAGGGTGGCCTGTCCCGGCGCGAGCAGCTGTACGCACAACGGCGTGTACGTGCCGGCGATGAACACGAAGATCATCGAGTGGTCCATCCGGCGCATCACCTGGTAGCCGCGCTCCGACCACACCCGACGGTGGTACAACGCGCTGGTGCCGAAGAGCCCGCAGACGGTCAGGCTGTAGATGACGCAGCTCACCAGGGGTGCCCACCCCGGGCGGGTGGCGGCGATCGAGCAGAGCACGATGCCGCTGGCCAGGGCGACGAAGAAGGCGTACGTGTGTAGCCAGCCGCGCATCCTGGGCTTACCGATGTCGACCGGCTTCAGTCGGAGCGGAGCGGAGGTGGTCACGTCTCCAGGTTACGGCACCGTAGGTTACTTTCAAGTAGTCGGCCTGGTGACGCCAGGCACCGTCGCCGTGAACACCTCGCCGGCACGACATCGGCGAGGATGACCGGATGCGGATCCGACCCGTCGGGGCGCACGCCCTGCTGCTCGACTGCACCACCCCCACCGGCGTGCACGAGGCTGCCCTGGTCGAGGCGTGGCGAGCCGAGCTGTGGCGGCGTCGCGAGCAGGGCGAACTGATCGCCATCGAGATCGTGCCGGCGGCCAGCACCGTCCTGCTCGACGGCGTACCCGACCCGGCCGCAACGGCCGAGTTGCTCTCCCACTGGGCGCCGACGGTGTCGACGGCCGCCGCCAGCGACCGCGCCTGTGCCGGCAGTGGCGCTCGCGACGGCTGCGGCGACGTGGGCCGGGCGGGCGACGGTGGAGATGTGGTCGTCCCGGTCGACTTCGACGGGCCGGACCTGCCGGCGGTCGCCGAGCACTGGGGGGTCGACGTGCCGGCCGTGCTGCGGCGGCTGACCGGCACCCCGTTTCTGGTCGCCTTCTGCGGCTTCGCCCCCGGCTTCCCGTACCTGACCGGGCTGCCCGCCGAACTGGCGCTGCCCCGACTGGCCACCCCCCGCGCCCAGGTGCCGGCCGGCTCGGTCGCCCTGGCCGGCCCGTACGCCGGCATCTATCCGGGCGCGTCCCCGGGCGGCTGGCTGCTGGTCGGCCGGACCGACCTGGTTCTTTTCGACGTGCACGCCGACCCGCCGGCCCTGCTCGGCCCGGGGACCCCGGTCCGGTTGGCGGCGGCATGACCCGGCCCGCCGAGATCGAGGTGCTCCGCGCCGGCCCGCTCACCACCGTGCAGGACCTGGGCCGGCCCGGCTGGGCGCACCTGGGCGTACCCCGGTCCGGCGCCCTCGACCCGGCCGCCCTGCGGCTGGCCAACCGGCTGGTCGGCAACCCGGAGCGTGCCGCCGGCCTGGAGATCACCCTGACCGGCTGCGTGCTGCGGCTCACCCGGGCCACCACGGTGGCGGTCACCGGCGCCGAGGTGCCGGTCCGGGCCGGCGACCGACCCGGCGACGCTGGACGCCCGCTCACCGTGCCGGCGGGCACGGTGCTGCGGATCGGCCCGGCCCGCCGGGGCGTACGGAGTTGGCTGGCCGTGGCGGGCGGGATCGACGTGCCGCCGGTGCTCGGCAGCCGGGCCACCGACACCCTCTCCGGGCTCGGCCCGCCCCCGCTGCGTGACGGCGGCCGGCTGCCGCTCGGCGAACCGCTCGGCGACCCCGCGCCGGTGGACCTGACCGTCAGCACCGCACCCCCGCCGGAGCTGCACCTGACGCTGCGCCCCGGCCCCCGCGACGACTGGTTCACTCCGACCGCGCTCGACCGGCTGCTCGGCACCGCGTACACCGTCAGCCCCGTGAGCAACCGGGTCGGCGCGCGGCTCGCCGGCGCGCCGCTGCCCCGCGCGGTGGCCGGCGAGTTGCCCAGCGAGGGCATCGTGCTCGGCGCGGTGCAGGTGCCGGCGGACGGACAACCCCTGATCTTCCTCGCCGACCACCCGACCACCGGTGGATACCCGGTTATCGGGGTGGTCGCCGACGTGACCCCGCTCGCGCAGGCCCGGCCAGGTACTACCGTCAGATTCCATGGACCTCAACGCTGACCTGGGCGAGGGATTCGGCATCTGGCGGCTCGGTGACGACGAGGCGCTGCTGGACCTGGTCACCTCCGCCAACGTCGCCTGCGGCTTCCACGCCGGCGACCCGTCCACCATGCGCCGGGTCTGCGAGGGCGCGGCGCGGCGCGGGGTCGCGGTGGGCGCGCAGGTCGGCTACCGGGACCTGGCCGGCTTCGGCCGGCGGCGCATCGCGTACGACTTCGCCGAGCTGCGCGACGAGATTACCTACCAACTGGGCGCGCTCGACGCGTTCTGCCAGCTGTTCGGCACCCGGGTCCGCTACCTCAAGCCGCACGGGGCGCTCTACAACGTGGCCAGCACTGACGAGGCGCAGGCGGCGGCGGTGGTCGCCGCGGTCACCGGCCACGACCCCGAGATGCCCGTGCTCTGCCTGCCCGGCTCGGTGCTCGCCCAGCTCGCCGTCGGTGCGGGCCTGCCGGTCGTCGCCGAGGGCTTCGCCGACCGCGGCTACCTGCCCAACGGGGCACTGGTGCCGCGCGGCACACCCGGCGCGCTGATCACCGACGCGGAACAGGTGGCCAACCGGGCGGAACGGATGGTCACCGAACGGACCGTGGTGGCGGTGGACGGCACCGTCATCCCCTGCCCGGTGGACTCGATCTGCGTGCACGGGGACACCCCCGGCGCGGTCTCCGCCACCGAACTCGTCCGCGCCACGCTGATCGACGCCGGCATCCCACTCGCCCCGTTCGCGTGAAACGAAGGGCCCCTTGGACGACGGATTCCGTCGTCCAAGGGGCCCTGCCCAACAGCTAGGCGTCCAGGCCGCGCAACACGAGCGGGAGCCGGGCCGCCCCGCCGTCGACCACTCGGACCGGGACGCCCCAGTCCTGCCGGGTCAGATGGCAGGCGGCGTGCTCGACGTCCGCGTCACAGGTCGCCGCCTGGGCGGTCACCTGGAGCACCCCGCCGGTGACCTCGCCGTTGAGCACCAGCCGGCGGGACAGCTCGGTGCCCGTGCCGGCGCCCTCCACCAGCAGCTCCGGCGGGGACGCGGAGACCACCAGCCGGGTCGACGGCCCGTACGTCTCGTCCAGCTTCTGCCCGGGCGCGGGGGTGAAGACGATGTCCAGGATGACCTCGCCCGCCGCGATGTCGGTCGGCTTCCGCTCGGTGCGGTGCCGGGGGCCGTCCACCGTGCTGGCGCCCGCCGCCGACAGCGCACCCGGGGCGAGCCGGGTCAGCCGGTGCGCGGCGGACTCCACCACCAGCACCTCGCCGGCGGGGGTGAGCACGAGATCGCTCGGCTCGGCCAGCCCGTCGGCGACGGTGGACACCTGGCCGGTGGCCGGATCGAAGCGGCGGACCGCACCGTTGTAGGTGTCCGCGATCAGCACCGAGCCGTCCGGCAGCGCACACACGCCCAGCGGGTGCTGGAGCAGCGCCGACTCCGCCGGCCCGTCCACGTGCCCGAAGTCGAACAGGCCCTGCCCGACGGCGGTGCCGAGCTCCCCGTTCTCGACGTACCGGACGGCGCTGGTCTCGCTGTCGGCGATCCAGAGCCGGGCGCCGTCGGCGGAGACGGAGAGCCCCGACGGCTGCGCCATCCACGCCTCGGCCAGCGGGCCGTCGCGCAGCGCCTCGACCGTGGTGCCGGCGTACATGCCAGCGGTCCGCTTGATCGGATCGAACCACCAGAGCTGGTGGATGCCGGCCATCGCGATGATCAGCTTGTCGTCGTACCAGGCCAGGTCCCACGGGGACGAGAGGTCCACGGCGAGCGCGTCGTGCGGGTGGTCGTCGACCGTGGCCCGCCACTGCCGGCCGCTACCGGCGACGGTGACCACCTCGCCGGACGCCAGGCGTACGCCGCGCAGCAGGTGGTTGACCGTGTCGGCGACCACCAGGTCGTAGCCGGCCACCTCGGCGACCTGCGTGGGCAGCAGGCAGAGCCCCTGCGGCTCGGAGAAGGTCGCCGCGCCGGCCGGCCCATCGGCCCGGCCCCGCTCGCCCGAGCCGATCCGGCGCACCGGCGTCTCACCGTCGGGGGCCACCTCGACCAGGGAGTGCCGGGCCGAGTCGGAGACCAGCAGGTTGCCGTCCGGCAGCAGCACCGCCTTGCCCGGGAAGCGCAGCGTGGTCTCCGGCGCGGGTGGCGGGACGTACGGGCCGTCGCCCCGATGCAGGGTGCCCTTGGCCTCGTGGGTGGCGATCAGCTCGTCGATCAGCCGGGCCAGCCCTTCGGCGTGCCCCTCTCCGGCCATGGTGGCCACCACGTACCCCTCGGGGTCGATCACCGACAGGGTCGGCCAGGCCCGGGCCGCGTACTGCTGCCACATGTCCAGCTCGGGATCGTCGAGCACGGGGTGGTGCACCCCGTACCGCTCCACGGCGGCGGCCAACGCGTCGGCGTCCTTCTCGTGCTCGAACTTCGGCGAGTGCACGCCGATCACGACGAGCACGTCGCCGTACTTCTCCTCCAGCGGGCGCAACTCGTCGAGCACGTGCAGGCAGTTGATGCAGCAGAAGGTCCAAAAATCCGCCAGGACGATCTTGCCGCGCAGGTCGGCGAGCTTGAGATCGCGTCCACCGGTGTTCAGCCAGCCCCGACCGCGCAGCTCGGGGGCCCGTACTCGTGCGCTCATGACCCCATCGTGCCTGACCATCGGCTCACGGTCGGCCAGAGGGGGCGAGCCGCCGAGATCCAGGCCACCCCGCGAACGACGACGGCAGGGCCACGGATTCCCGTGGCCCTGCCGTCGGTCGATCTACTTGGTGGCCGGCTTGAGGCAGAGCACCCGGTTGGTGCCCTCGCCGGGCAGCACCACGTGCGGCTGCGTCGTGTCGGTGCACTTGTCCTTCGCGTCCACCTTGGAAACGATCGTGAACGCACCGGCCTCGCCGCAGTCCGCCGCCGAGGCGCCCTGACCGGACTGCTTCACGCACGTGCCGACCGCCGGGTCGAAGCTGGGTGCCTCGTTCCCGCCGCCGAACTTGCCGAGCAGCATCAGCAGGCCGAGCGGCACCGCCAGGATGAGCACCGCCGCGATCAGCACCGCGGCCAGCACCCGACCGTTGCGCACCTTCGGCACCGGTGGCTCTGCCTTCGGCTCCTCAGCGTCCGGCTTGAACGAGTCGAACCGGCCCTGGTCGGACTCGCTGGCCTGCTGACCCCAGGCCGGCGCGGCCTGCTGTGCCGACGGGAAGGCCGCCGCGAAGTTGGCGCCCGGTGCCGGCTCGGTGGCCGGCCCGCTGCCGAAGCCCGGTCCGCCGAAGCCGGGTCCGCCGAAGCCGGGCGTGCCGTTCACCGCGGCGGTGCCGGCGGCCGAAGAAGCGGGGCCGAACCGGTCGGCCGGACGCTCGGCACCGGACTGCGGCCGGACCCCGTTCACCGGCCGGTTGTTCCCGGGCGCGTCGACGAAGGACGGCACACCGGGCGGGAACGCCGGCGGCGCGGACGCCGCCTCACCGAACCCGTTCGGAGTCGCCGGCCGGTCGTCGAAGTGCGGTTCGGCCGGGGAGTCGCCGCCCCAACCGGGGCTGGCCTGCCGGTCAGGGCCGTTCTGCCAGTCAGGTGCGGCCTGGCGGTCAGGGCCGTTCTGCCAGTCAGGTGCGGCCTGGCGGTCAGGGCCGTTCTGCCAGTCGGGTGCTGCCTGGCGGTCGGAGCCGTTCTGCCAGTCGGGTGCCTCCTGGCGTGCCGGGCCGTTCTGCCAGTCCGGTGCGCTCTGGCGCTCAATGCCCGGGTCGGCCTGGAACGCCTCCGGCGCTGCCTGCTCCGGCTCGGATTGCGCCGGACGGCCGTACACCCGGGGCTGTGGCGCGGGCGCGCCGGCCGGCCGGATGGCCTGGTCGGTCGGGGGCATCACCCGGCTGGCCAGTGGCACGGAGGCGCTCGCCGAGGCCCGGCCCACCGCGCCGGCCGCCGACTCGGCCTCCGGCACCGGTACGACCGCACGGCCCGCTCCGGATTCCGGAGAGGTACGCGGGGCGGGCACCACCGCAGCGCCTGCCGAAGCCTCCTCGGCCCGACCCCAACCGGCCGGCTCGGCCTCGTACTGCGCGGGGGCGTCCGACTGCTCCCGCTCGGCGTACGCCGGCTGCTCGGCGTACGCCGGCTGCTCGGGGATCGCGGCGAACTGGGCGGGTGGCGCGTAGTCGACTGGCGGGGCGGCGGCCAGGCTGGCGCCCGGTACGCGCTGCTCCTGTGGCGGCAGCGGCACCGCGTTGGCCGGCGAGATGCCTGGCGCGGGCCCGGGCTGGTAGGCCGGTGGCTCGTCGCCCCGGTCGGCCTCCCAGCCACCGCGGGACTGGGCGGAGGCCTCCGCCTCGGCGCGACCCCACACCTCGCCGGGTGCCCACGGCTGGGTGGCCGGCACAGCGGCGCTGCCCTGGGCGGCATTGTCCGGGGCGGCGGCCCACGCGGGCGTCCCGTCGTTGCCCGGCACGCTGGCGCTGGCCCGCGCCGGGGTGCCGGCCTGCTCCGGGGTCCATCCCGCCTGCTCCGGCCGTTCGGCCGGCTGGTCCTGGGCCGAGAGCACCCAGTCCGGCTGCTGCGGGCGGCTCTCGGCGCCACCCCAGGCGGCCGGCTGCGCGGCCTCGTCCTGCTTCACGTCAGCGCCGTCGCCCCACCCACCGGGCTGCGCCTGCTGCTGCTGTGCGGCCCAGCCGCCGGAACGGGCCGGGTCGTCCTGGCTGGGCCAGTTTGCCGCCGGTGCCGGCACCTGGGCCGCGCCACGTGCCGCGGCCGGCTCGGCCTGCCCCCAGCCGGGGGTCGGCTGCTCGGTCTGCTCGGCGGCCTGGCCCCAGGTCTGGGGGGACTGCTCGGCCGGCGTCCACACCGGCTGGTCGTCGCGCGCGGCAGCGCCGGTGGCCCAGCCGCCGGAGGCGGCCGGGTCGTCCTGCTGACCGCTGCCGCCGGACCAGCCGCCGGCCTGCGCGGACTCGGGCTGCTGTGACTCGGCGCCGCGCCAGTCAGCGGCGGGTGGGTTGGCCTGCGCCGCCCCGCCCCAGCCGCCGGAGCGGGCCGGGTCGTCCTGCTGGGAGTCGGTGCTCCAGCCACCGGAGCGGGCCGGGTCTTCCTGAGCCGGCCAGGCGGCGGTGGCCGGCGGCACCTGCGCGGCACCCCGCGCGGCAGCCGGCTGGGCCTGCGCCCAGTCGGGCTGCTCGGGGGCAGCCGCGGCCCAGGTGGGGGCACTCTGCTCGGCTGGCGTCCAGCCCTGCTGCTGCCCAGCCCACGGGGCGGGCTGCGCGTGGTCCGGTTCGCTGGCGGGCCAGGCGCCGGGCTGCTGCGGCGCCTCGTTCGCACCACCGCCGGTGGCCCAGGCGGGCTGGGGCGGGTCGGAGGGCTGCGGCGCGGCGCCGGAACCCCAGGCGGGGTTCGGCGGCTGCTCCGACTGGGCCGCCCAGGCCGGTGCCGATGGGTTCTGCCCGGTCGGCGGTGGGGGCGCCCAGCCAAGGTCGGGGCCGGCGGCGTTGTAACCGTTGTCCGGCTGCGCCGGGCGGTCGCCGTACGGCGCCGGTCCGCCGGCGCCCGGTGACACCTCGTCCGGCTCCTGGCCGGGGCGGTGCGGGCCCTCGGACGTCATGGGTGCGCCTCCTCCATCACATGTCGGCCGCCGGTGCCGATCGGTCTCCTCGGCATGGCTGCCGGCTTCACCGGCGTACCGCCGTGCCGGCTCCCCGCACGGTATCCGGTAGCCGCACAGCGCGTCCAAGGAGCACCGGTCGTCACTCCGCGTTGCCGGTCGGTGTCGAGCAGCTTCTATCGGATCGGCATGTGCCGGGCCAGCGGGCGGTGACCGAAGCCCACCGTACCGGGCGCTGCGGCAGGGCGGAATCCCGGTGCCGAGGCGCGGTGAAACGCCGATGGCCCACCCGGTTCGCCGGGTGGGCCATCGATCTGGAGGAGGTGAGGAAAGTGGTGGAGCGTCAGCTCATGTGACGCTGGGCGATGACGAGGAGTTCGTCGCGGACCGCCGGCGAGCTCGCGGACCGCAGCGCGTGCTCGATGGCACGGGCGCGGCGGGTGGCGTCGCGGTGGTTGCGGATGCGCTCGATCATGCTCATTGGTGGGTCCCCCTGGCTATTCGGTTGTCAGCCCTTGATGGCTCTATTTAACCTCAGAACCGGGTCAACTTCCATCGATTATTAGGTGAGCTGGGACACCTGCCTAACAATCAAAGGCCAGAGGGCCTGGTGGGCGACTGTTTCGTTTGCTGAACGGACACGGCCGGTGTGCCGGGGATTAACCCGTGGCACACCGGCCGTGGCCTGGTGTTCGGACGGTCAGGTCCAGGCGAGCAGCGCCGCCTCCGGGTCAGCGAGGAAGTCGCCGATGTCGCGCAGGAACTTCGAGCCCAGTTCACCATCGATGATCCGGTGGTCGAAGCTCAGCCCCAGCGTGGTGACCTGACGCACCTTGACCTTGCCCTTGTGCACCCAGGGCATCTCCCGCACCGCGCCGAAGGCCAGGATCGCCGACTCACCCGGCGGCAGGATCGGCGTGCCGGTGTCCACCCCGAACACCCCGACGTTGGTGATGGTCAGGGTGCCGCCGGACATGTCCGCCGGCGAGGTGCGCCCGGACTTCGCCGTCTGCACCAGATCGGTCAGCGCGTCCGCCAGCTCGCGCAGCGAGAGCCGGCCGGCGTCCTTCACGTTCGGCACGATCAGGCCGCGCTCGGTGGCCGCCGCGATACCGAGGTTGACGTACTCCTTGACCACGATCTCGTCGCCGGCCCAGGTCGAGTTGACCATCGGATGACGCTTGACCGCCAGCAGCACGGCCTTCGCCACCAGCAGCAGCGGCGAGACCCGGACGTCGCGCCACTCCCGCCGGTCGCGCAGCCGGTCGAGCGCCTTCATCGCCCGGGTCACGTCGACGGTCAGGAACTCCGTCACGTGCGGGGCGGTGAACGCCGAGCGGGACATGTTCTCGGCGGTGAGCTTGCGTACCCCCTTGACCGGGATGCGCTGCTCGCGGTCGGCGCCGAAGCTCGCGGCGCTCGTGGCCGCCGACGTCACCGCGATCGGCTCGGCCGCCGCCACGGCCCCGCTCGCCGCCTGCTGCACGTCCTCCCGGGTGATCGAGCCCAGCGGACCCGAACCGGTCAGCGTGCGCAGGTCGACGCCGAGGTCCTTGGCGAGCTTGCGCACCGGCGGCTTGGCCAGCACCAGCCCGCCGGCCAGCGGAGCGCCCTGGCCGTTCTGCCCAGGCGCCGGCACGGCCGCCGGCTGTGGAGCCGGCGCGACCGGCGCCGGCGCTGGCGTCGCCTCGGCCTGCGCGGGGACGCCACCCTTGCGCGGGCGGCGCTTCGCGGAGGTGGTGCGCGGGCCGTAGCCGACCAGCACCGCGGTCCGGCCACCCGGGGCCGGGCCGCCGATCAGGCCGGGCTCCACCATGCCCTCGGCCGGTGCCACCTCGACCGCGGCCAGCGAGGCCGCCGACGGGGTAGGCAGGGAACCGCCGGGCGTGGCCGTGGCCGACGGCTCGGCCAGCGGGCCGGCGCCCGGGTCGGTGTCGATCGCGATGATCGGCGTGCCGACCTCGACCGTGGTGCCCTCCGGGTGGAAGATCGCGTGCACCTGCCCGGCCCACTTCGCCGGGATCTCCACGGCCGCCTTGGCCGTCTCCACCTCGACGATCGGCTGGTTCAGCTCGATGGTGTCGCCGACCTTGACCAGCCAGGACAGGATCTCGCCCTCGGTCAACCCCTCACCCAGGTCGGGCAGGTTGAATTCCTTGATCCGGGACATGCCGCTCACCAGCCGAAGGAGCGGTCGACGGCGTCGAGCACCCGGTCCAGGTCGGGCAGGTACTCCTCCTCCACCCGGGCGGCCGGGTAGGGGATGTCGAAGCCGGTCACCCGCAGCACCGGTGACTCCAGGGAGTAGAAGCACTCCTCGGTGATCCGCGCGGCCAACTCGGCGCCGAGGCCGATGTTCGACGGCGCCTCGTGCACCACCACGGCGCGGCCGGTGCGCTTCACCGACTCGTATGCCGCGGTCAGGTCCAGCGGGGAGAGCGAGCGCAGGTCGATGACCTCCAACTCCCGGCCGTCCTCGGCGGCGGCGGTCGCCGCCTCCAGGCAGGTCCGCACCATCGGCCCGTAGGCCAGCACGGTGACGTCGGTGCCGGGCCGCACCACCCGGGCCGAGTGCAGCGGGTACGCGTCGGCCAGCGGCGCGTCCAGGTCGACCGGACCCTTCTCCCAGTAGCGGCGCTTGGGCTCCAGGAAGACGATCGGGTCGTCCGAGGCGATGGCCTGCTGGATCATCACGTACGCGTCCTGCGGGTTGGAGCAGGACACCACCTTCAGGCCGGCGGTGTGCGCGAAGTACGCCTCCGGCGACTCGGAGTGGTGCTCGACCGCGCCGATGCCGCCGCCGAACGGGATCCGGATCACCATCGGGATGTTGAGCTTGCCGCGCGAGCGGTAGTGCATCTTCGCCACCTGCGACACGATCTGGTCGTACGCGGGGTAGACGAAGCCGTCGAACTGGATCTCGCAGACCGGGCGGTAGCCGCGGATGGCCAGGCCGACCGCGGTGCCGATGATGCCGGACTCGGCCAACGGGGTGTCGATAACCCGGTCGTCGCCGAAGTCCTTCTGGAGCCCGTCGGTGATCCGGAAGACGCCGCCGAGCTTGCCGACGTCCTCGCCCATGATGATGACCTTGGGGTCGTTCTCAAGGGCGCGGCGCAGACCGGTGTTGAGGGCCTTGCCGAGGGTGAGCGTCTCCGTGGCCATCAGTGGGCGCTCCCCTCGAACGACTCCATGTAGCGGCTGAACTGCGTGCGCTGCTCGTCGAGCAGCGGAGACCCGTTGGGGTAGACGTGGTCGAACATCGTCACCGGCTCCGGGTTGGGCATGGCGAGCACCCGCTCGCGCAGGTGCACCGACTCGCGGCGGGCCTGCTCGTCGACCTCGGCGAAGAAGTCGGCGTCGGCGATCTGCTGCTTCTCCAGGAAGGCCTTGACCCGGGCGATCGGGTCCTTGGCCTGCCATGCCTCGACCTCGCTGGCGATCCGGTAACGGGTCGGGTCGTCGGAGGTGGTGTGCGCGCCCATCCGGTAGGTGTACGCCTCGATCAGGCTCGGGCCCTGCCCGTGCCGGGCGTTGTCCAGCGCGGTACGGGTGACCGCGTAGGTGGCCAGCACGTCGTTGCCGTCCACCCGGATGCCGGGGAAGCCGAAGCCGGCGGCCCGCTGGTACAGGGGGATGCGGGTCTGCCGCTCCAGAGGCTCGGAGATCGCGTACTGGTTGTTCTGGCAGAAGAAGACCATTGGCGCGTTGAACACGCCGGCCCAGACAAATGCCTCGTTGACGTCACCCTGGCTGGTGGCCCCGTCGCCGAAGTAGGCGATCACCGCTTCGCCGTCGTCGGTGCCGGTCTTGCCGTCCATGGTGATGCCCATGGCGTAGCCGGTCGCGTGCAGGGTCTGCGCCCCGATCACGATCGTGTACATGTTGAACTTGAACTCGTTCGGGTCCCAGCCGCCCTGGTCGACGCCGCGGAACAGGCCGAGCGGCATGATCGGGTCGATGCCCCGGCAGTAGAGGACGCCGTGCTCCCGGTAGGTCGGGAAGGCCATGTCCTGGGTGCGCAGCGCGCGCCCGGAGCCGACCTGGGCCGCCTCCTGGCCGAGCAGGCTGGCCCAGATGCCCAGCTCGCCCTGCCGCTGGAGCGCGGTCGCCTCGGCGTCGAGCTTGCGGACCAGCACCAGGTCGCGGTAGAGCCCGCGGTACTCCTCGTCGGTGAAGTCGACGCGGTACTCGATGCCGTCCGGCCCGGTGACGCTCTCGATCCGCTCGCCTTCGGGGGTGAGCAGCTGCACCAGCTCGGGATTGCCAGCCGCGCTCTTCCTGGAGCGGGGTGCCGCCCGCCTGCTGCGGGTGGTGCCCCCGGGGTCGCCCTTTGCCATCCGTCTCTCCCTGTCATGTCTGCGTCGGCACCGGGGGGTCACCCGGCCGCGCAACTCGTGCGCCTGTCCGGCTGCTGCCGGACCGGTTCCTGGCGGCCGCGCCTAGCCCCGGTGGGGGTTGCCGCGCGGCGTGAGCCGGATTCTGGCCGAACCCGGTTCGGGAGCGCCGGCGCTCAACCGCGCCTGCCGCGAGGGTGCGCGGAGGTCACGGCTGCGTTGCCGTCGTGCTCCATATTCGCAGAGCAGGTGAGCGCGCCCACAGTACGCCCGCCCCGCATTCCGACCGCCCACCGTTTGACGTCCTTTGTCGCCATGATGCCGCGACGCGGGCGCTAGGCGGTCCGTCGACGGTTCGTCATCGTTCGGTCATATCCGCGTGTCGACACGCGGTGGAGGTTGGCTAACGCAGGGTAACTAGGCGAGGCTGATTACCGCAGGATCGTGCTGATCGGGTGATTTGCCGGTGTTTTTCAGCCGACGGTGTCCGTCCGCGTCCTTCCGAAGCCGACGACAAGGGGTGTGCGGTGCACGAGCCAGGTGACGGTCCCGGCACACCGGCGCTCGGCAAGCACCGGTCGCCCGGCGGCTACCGCCCGGTGGTCGGCGCGCACCGCGCCCCCGGCGCCGGCAGCCCCTCCCGCGGTTACCTGCTCACCGTCGCGCTGCTGGCCGGCACCGCCTCGATGCCCATCCTCGCCGCGATCAGCGCGGGCTCGGCAACGTCGGGCAGCACCGCGCTACCGGACAGCAGCACCCCCTTCATACCCACTCCGTCGGTCGGGCCGGTGGTGATCCCGCTGCCGATGACCAGCCAGCCGGCGCTTCCGCCACCCGCCACGCCCAACGTCGGCCCGACCGCCACCGATGGCTGGCTGCCCGCCGCTCCCCGACGTGTCCCGGACCGGCCGGGGCCCGCGCCGGCTGCCGCCAACGCGGAGCCCGCACGTCATGCGGTACCGCCGCCAGCACCGAGGCCCACCCGGAGCAGACCGCCGTCCCCGTCCCCGCCCAGCCCGTCGCCGGTGCCGTCGCCGACCGGTTCGCCGACCGACCCGCCGGACCCGACCCCCAGTCCGACGCCAACCGTGCCGGCGACGCCGACCGAGACCGATTCCTCGACCCCGACCGCATCGCCGACCAGCACACCGTCCGTACCGGCCAGCACGCCCACGCCGACCGCCACCCCCGGTGCATCGGGCAGCCGGCCCAGCCCGACCGCCCCGTCCACGCCCACGGTGAGCCGGTCGCCGCTGGCCGGACCGACGCACCCCACGGTGTCCCCGGCGGTACGGTGACGATCAGGCGCGACCGAGCCGGTGCCGGCGGTGGTCGGCGGTAGGCGCGTACCGGAGGGGGTGGCGTGGGCGGCGGTGCGGAACTCCGCCCGGTCACCACCCGGCCCGGCCCCGGAATGCGGGTCGCCCGGCTCGTCACCGAGCTGACCGCCCCGGCCGTGCTGGTGTCGCTGCTGATGGTCGCCGTGAGCTGGCACAGCGCCCGGCGCGCGAGTCACGGCCTGGCGTGGGGCCTGCTCGCCACGCTCTTCGTCACCGGCATTCCGTTCGCCTACATCGTCGGCGGGGTACGCCGCGGCCGGCTCACCGACCACCACATCGGCCGTCGGGAGCAGCGTCGGGTGCCGCTACTGGTCGGCCTCGGCTCGGTCGCCGCCGGGCTGGCCCTGCTCGCCGTGCTCGGCGCGCCCCGCCCGCTGCTGGCGCTGGCGGTGGCCGGGCTGGTCGGTCTGGTGGTCGCCGTGTCGGTGAGCCACTGGTGGAAGATGTCGATCCACTCGGCGGTGGCCGCCGGCACGCTGGTCATCCTTGCGCTGACCTTCGGTGCCCGGCTGCTCTTCGCCGCGCCGCTGCTGGCCGTCGTCGGCTGGTCCCGGGTGCGGCTGCGCGACCACACCGTGCCACAGGTGCTGGCTGGCGGTGTGCTCGGCGCACTCATCGCCGGGCTGGTCTTCGGCCTGCTGCGCTGATCGGGCCTGCTGCGCGGAGACCGGGCCTGCTGCGCGGAGACCGGGCCTGGCACCCGGCCGGGCGGCGAGAATGCCGCCCGGCCGGGATGCCGTCAGGCGCCGTCGTCGGCGAGGCGGTGCCGGTTCGCCTCGATCCAGGCGTCGAGGGCGGCCGGGTCGTCCGGGTCCACCCCGTCGGCCATCAGCTGGGCGACGGCTGCGGTGGCCGGGCTGCGCCGCTCACCGGTGGAGTAGAGGCGGGCGAACTCCGGCACCATCTCCTCGATCGCCTCGTCGGTGCGCGCGGCGGCCGACTCGGGCAACCCGCGCTGGCGCGACGCGTACCGGGCCCAGGCGCGCAGGACCCGGGGCAGCATCGCCGCGTCGTCCATGTCCAGCACCGCGCGGCGGTGCACCCAGTCGAGCAGGAACAGCCCGGACACCGCGGGGCTCCACCGCATCGGGTCAGCGTCCGGGAAGGTCGCCGAGTGGTCCAGCAGCAGACTCAGGCAGAAGTGCAGCGAGGCCAGCTCCGGGCCGTCGACGGTGTCCAGCCCGAACCGGGCGGCCTCCGGCGCGGCCAGGAACCGCCGGACCAGGTCGGTGCGCTCGGCGGCGGAGAGCGGCTCGACCTCCGCCGGGCCGGTCGGGTCGGCGGCGGTGGGCAGCACCGCCAGCCGGAGGCCGACCAGCGCGCGGTCGGTGGAGAGCGAGCCCTCGCCGGGTAGCTCGCCCAGGTCGTCGGTGACCGCGAGATGCCGGGCCACCTCGCCGCGCAGCCGGGCCGGGTCCTCGGTGCGGAACCAGGTCAGCTCGTCGTCCGCGCACATCTGCCGGACCTGGTCCAGGATCCGTTCCGCCGGCCCGCCGACGAAGATGTCCTTGGTGATCCCGATGTTGTGGTCCACCAGGGCCACCAGCGCGTGTTCGGGGCCGCCGGCCTCGTCGTCGTAGGCGAAGGTGGCGAGGTAGGAGGTCTGGTCGCCGTACACATCGCCGTACGCCCAACTGCCGGTCAGGTGCACCCGGCCGAGCTGCTCGGCCCAGGCCGGTGTCTGGCTGCCCGGGCGCACCCGCTCGGTGCCCTCGGCGTCCGGGACGAGCGCGGCGAAGACCTGCCGGATGGTGGTTGCCGCAGCGATCCGGCGGCGGGCGGTGGCGGCGAGGAACCCGGTGACGAACTCCCGTACGGCGATGTCGCGGTCGGTCTCCGCGATCGCGTAGACGCTGCCCAGCAGTGCGCTGCCCAGCATCTCGGCGTCCAGCGCGGACTCCAGCTTGGTCACGTCGCGTGCGGCGTGCAGCACCGCGTCGTAGGGGGTCTGAGGCGTGGCCATGCTCCGACCCTACGCCGCCCGAGGGGTACGCAGAGCGCTAGCGAGCCGTGCGGAGCGTCAGCGGCGGGCGGCGTCCCGCAGCGCGTCGCGCGCTTGCGCGTACGAGGCGAGCACGATCCGCACCGGGGCGAGCACGTACTCCTCGCCCACCTGGGCGACCTCGGCCGTCAGTCGCTGCTCAGCGCGGGCTCGGGCCCGGCGGCCGGCCCAGCGCACCACAGGCCGGGTCAGCGCTGCCACCAGCAGCCCGGCCAGCAGCCCGCCGAGCAGCAGCAGGGTGGGCAGTGGCACCTGCCCGACCATCGGGTTGTCCAGCGCGGGCAGGCCGAGCACCCGCAGCGCGTAACCGAGCACCAGCCAGCCCAGCCCGACCACGGCAGCCAGCGTGACCAACCACTGCACGCCGCCGACCAGCCGCCACCAGAGCGGTCGACGGTCCAGGCCGAGGTCGGTGCTGGCGATCTTGCGGTCCAGCGCGTCCGGCAGGTCGCCGAGGCGGGACCGGGCGGCGGCGGTGACCGCGGTCGGCCAGGCGGCGGGCAGGTCGGCGGCGGCCCGGTCGGCCACCGCGCGGATGGCCAGGCCGAGCGCCGAGCGTTGGGCGGCCGTCGGGTCCGGCACCGAGGTCGCCGCGACCAGGCTCTCCGCCGGGTCGGCCCGGTCGCCGGCCGGGCCGGGCAGGTGCAGCCGGCGCAGCGGGTCGGGCCGCAGCCGCCGCCAGCCCCGGACCACCGGCCAGCCGGTGGCGGAGCCGGCCCGGTGCCGGTACGCCTGCTCCACCGCCTCGGTGACCGCCGGCACGCCGGCCGCGCCGGCCAGTGCCCGGTTCAGGCCGCTGACGGCCGCATCGTCCGGTCCGCCCGCCGGCCGGTCCGAGCCGACCAGCTCGTCCAGCGTGGCGACCACCGTGTCGACGTCACCGGCGAGCCGGCGCAGCGCCGCCTGCCGCCCGGCGACCGTCTGCTCCAGCGCGGTGCGCAGCCCGGCCATCCCGGCCGGGTCGATGGCGGTGGTGGCCAGCAGTGGCACGCCGGTCAGCCCGTCGGCGTCGAGCAGGCGGCGCAGGTCGTCCAGGACTCGGGGCAGTTGGGCCGTGGGCAGCCGGTCGGCCTGGTTGAGCACGACCAGGGTGACGTCGCGGTGTCGGTGGAACTCGCGCAGGTAGCTGTCGTGGATCACCCGGTCGGCGTACTTCTGTGGGTCGACCACCCAGACCACCTGGTCGACCAGGCCGAGCAGCCGGTCCACCTCCAGTCGGTGGGACCGCTGCACCGAGTCGAAGTCGGGCAGATCGAGCAGGATCAGCCCATGCAGCGCGGTCTCGTCGTCCGCGTCCAGCGCGCTCTCGCGGACGAAGCGGTGCCGGGGCAGTACGCCGATCCAGTCGAGGAGCCGGTTGGCGCCCTCCAGCGGCCCCCACACGCAGGCGTGCGCGACACCGGTGGTCGGCCGGCGGACCCCGACCGGCGAGAGCTCCAGTTGGGCCAACGCGTTGAAGAGGCTGGACTTGCCGCTGCCGGTGGCACCGGCCAGGGCGACCACGGTGTGGTCCCGGGACAGGGCGAGCCGGGTGCCGGCCCGCTCGATCAGTGTGTGCGCGGGCACCAGCTCGGCGTCGGGCAGCAGGCCGTCCGCCGCGGTGAGGAACCGGCGTACCCCCTCCAGGCGGGCGATCAGCGCGTCGGGGTCGACCCGCCGGTCGCCGCGGAACGCCTCGCGTACCCGACCGGCGATGTTGCTCACCGGGAGCCCTCCTCATTCGCGGCAGGCAGTGAGTCGCCGCCGGCGGCCAGGCCGCTGCGGTGCCGGGCCAGCTCGACCCGGCCGGCGGCCCGGCGCAACCCGTCGCCGGCCTCCGCGGCGGGGCGGGCGTCGGCGGTGCGGGTCAGGAAGCGGTCGGCCTCCGTGTCGAGCAGCGTCCGCACCCGGTCCAGCAGGTCGGCGCGGGCCTTGGCGGCGAGGGTACGCACCGCCTGGTCGCCGAAGATCGCCTGGAGTACGGCCTGCGCGGCGACCGTGGTGCCGGCCCCGGTGGCCACCTCCAACCCGGTCGGGATGAACGCGGTGGAGGCGAACACGGCGATCATCACGGCCAGCCCCGTGGCGTTCACCGCGTACGCGGCGGTGCGGGCCACGAACCGCTTGTCGCCGCCCTCGACCCGGACCAGCTCCAGCACGCCGCGTTGCCAGTCCCGGACCATTCGCTCGGCGCGTTCGGGTAGGTCGTCGCTCGGGTGGGCGAGCGACGGATCGAGCAGCCCGGCCCCGGCCGGATGCGCCTTCCACCCGGTGTACGCGGCTTCGGCCGCCTCGGAGGCCACCCCGCGCAGCAATGTGACCAGCTGCGACTCGATGGCGTTGCGCAGTTCGGTGGCGGGCGCCGGTCGGCCGGTGACGGCGGCCACCACGCGGTCCCGCAGCCGCCCGATCCGCGCCTCCAGGGTGCGGAAGAACTCTCCGGTGCCGACGAACTCCTGCCACCTGGCGAGCACCTCACCGCGGAGCAGCCGACCGTCCTGCAGGCCCTGCTCGACGGTCCGCTCGGCGCCCCGGTAGGCGGCCCGGACCCGTTCGTCCAGCCCGTCGGCGGCGGCGACCTGTTCGTCGGCGGCGTCGGCCAACTCCTCGACGGCCGGGTGCAGCGCGGCCAGCGCCCCGTCCAGGGTCTGCCGGACGACCGCCGCCCGGGCGTCGGCGTCGGCGGCCAGCCGGGCGAACCAGTCGGCCAGCGGTGCGGTGACCCCCTCGGGCAGCAGCCCCTGGCCGTCGACCCAGGTCTCCGGCAGCACGAACAGCGGCGCCCGGCCGAGGTCCTGCGCGGCGAGCATCTCGGCCAGATGCGCGGCGATCTCGTCGCTGGCCTCTGCCGGCACCCGGTCCAGCACCATGGCGATCACCGCGCCCCGGGCCCGGGCGCTGCGCAGCAGCCCCCAGGGCACCGCGTCGGCGTACCGGGCGGCGGTGGTGACGAAGAGCCAGAGGTCGGCGGCGGCCAGCAACTGGCCGGCGAGTGCCCGGTTGGCGTCGACCACCGAGTCGATGTCCGGCGCGTCGAGGAAGGCCAGCCCGGCGGGCAGGGCCGGGGCGGTGACCAGGTGCAGGGCGCGGGGATCTTCGCTCGGCTCGGTGGTGCGGGTCAGCCCGGGCAGCAGCTCACCCTGCCGGAACCAGGCCGCGTCTGCCGGGTTGCAGACCAGCACCGGCGAGCGGGTGGTCGGCCGGAGCACGCCGGCGGCGCTGACCCGGGCCTTGACCAGGCTGTTGACCAGGGTCGACTTGCCCGCGCCGGTGGAGCCGCCGACGACCACGAGCAGTGGCGCGTCGAGCCGGGCGAGCCGGGGCAGCAGATAGTCGTCGAGCTGGTCGGTGAGGGTGGTGGCAGTCTGCCGGGCCGAGGCGGCGGAGGGCAGCGCGAGGGGGTACCGGGTGGCGCCGATCGCGGCCCGGAGACCCGTCAGCGCAGCGGGGAGGCTGTCGTCCCCGGTGGTGGCGGGCGGCTCCTCCGCGGCGTCCGGCGGGCCGGTGCGGGCTGCGACGGCGGGCGCTCCGGAACGGGTGGCGGAATCGCCGGGCGTCGTCACCGCTAAAGCGTGCCCGACCGATGCAAGGGAAGACAACCGGACGGTAATAACGGCTGGGTTGCGTCGGGTCGGCTCAACCCAACTTGACGATTCGCCGGGGCGTGGCACTATTGAGTCAAGTTCACTCAACTTGTGGTGTGGTCCGCTGCGGGCGGTGCCCGCCAGCAGCCCACGGGCGATGCCCGTCACCTGCACAACCTTACGAAGCGAGGAAGCGAAGATGGCACGTGCGGTCGGTATCGACCTCGGCACGACGAACTCCTGCGTCAGCGTTCTCGAGGGCGGTGAGCCCACCGTCATCGCCAACGCTGAAGGCTCGCGGACGACCCCGTCGATCGTCGCGTTCGCCCGCAACGGCGAGGTGCTCGTCGGTGAGGTCGCCAAGCGCCAGGCGGTGACCAACCCGGACCGGACGATCCGGTCGGTCAAGCGCGAGGTCGGCACGAACTGGTCCGTCGACATCGACGGCAAGAAGTACACCCCGCAGGAGATCTCGGCCCGGACCCTGATGAAGCTCAAGCGGGACGCTGAGGCGTACCTGGGTGAGCAGATCACCGACGCGGTGATCACCGTCCCGGCCTACTTCAACGACAGCCAGCGCCAGGCCACCAAGGAGGCCGGTGAGATCGCCGGCTTCAACGTGCTGCGGATCGTCAACGAGCCGACCGCGGCCGCCCTGGCGTACGGGCTGGACAAGGGCTCCAAGGAGCAGACCGTCCTGGTCTTCGACCTCGGCGGCGGCACCTTCGACGTGTCGCTGCTGGAGCTGGCTGAGGGCGTCATCGAGGTCAAGTCGACCAGCGGTGACAACCACCTCGGCGGCGACGACTGGGACCAGCGGATCATCGACCACCTGGTGAAGACCTTCCGTGGCGAGCACGGCATCGACCTGGGCCAGGACAAGATGGCCCTGCAGCGGCTCCGTGAGGCCGCCGAGAAGGCCAAGATCGAGCTGTCCGCCGCCACCACCACCAACATCAACCTGCCGTACATCACCGCCGGCGCGGCCGGCCCGCTGCACCTGGACGTGACGCTCAGCCGCGCCGAGTTCCAGCGGATGACGCAGGATCTGCTGGACCGCTGCAAGGGCCCGTTCGAGCAGGCCGTGAAGGACGCCGGGATCAAGATCTCCGACGTCGAGCACGTGATCCTGGTCGGCGGTTCGACCCGGATGCCCGCCGTGACCGACCTGGTGAAGCAGCTCACCGGCCGCGACCCGAACAAGGGCGTCAACCCGGACGAGGTCGTCGCCGTCGGTGCCGCCCTGCAGGCCGGCGTGCTCAAGGGTGAGGTCAAGGACGTCCTGCTGCTCGATGTGACCCCGCTGAGCCTGGGCATCGAGACCAAGGGCGGCATCTTCACCAAGCTGATCGAGCGCAACACCACGATCCCGACCAAGCGCTCCGAGGTCTTCACCACGGCGGACGACAACCAGCCGTCGGTGCTGATCCAGGTCTTCCAGGGTGAGCGGGAGATCGCGGCCTACAACAAGAAGCTCGGCACCTTCGAGCTGACCGGCCTCCCGCCGGCGCCGCGTGGCGTGCCGCAGATCGAGGTCGCCTTCGACATCGACGCCAACGGCATCGTCAACGTCCACGCCAAGGACCTCGGCACCGGCAAGGAACAGAAGATGACGATCACCGGCGGCTCCTCGCTGCCGAAGGACGACATCGAGCGGATGCGCCGGGACGCCGAGGAGCACGCGGAGGAGGACAAGCGCCGCCGCGACGACGCCGAGACCCGCAACGTGGCCGAGGCACTCCAGTGGCAGACCGAGAAGTTCCTCGCCGAGAGCGGCGACAAGCTGCCCAGCGAGAACCGGGAGCAGATCAACGAGGCGCTCGGTGAGCTGCGTGGCGCCCTCGGCGGTCAGGACATCGAAAAGATCAAGTCGGCGCACGAGCGGCTCGCGCAGGTCTCCCAGCAGGCCGGTTCGCTGCTCTACTCGCAGCAGGCCGAGGAGGGCCAGCAGCCCGGCGGCGAGGCCGGCCCGGGTGCGACCGGTGCGACTGGCTCGCAGGCCGGCGCCGCTGGTGGCGCTGCGAGCGGCGCCGACGACGTGGTCGACGCGGAGATCGTGGACGAGGACGGCAAGAAGTGACCGTCGGCCTCCGACACGTATCCACGCCGAAGGGGATGAGGTAGCCGCATGACGCAGAAGCCACGAGCCGCCGACCCGGGCGAGACCGGGTCGACGCCGGGTGGCTCCGCGCCCACCGAGCCGGCCACCGGCGACGGGGAGCGGGACGTCATCCGCAACAACCGCAAGCTCAGCGACACGACGGAGCCGGAGGGCACCGCCGCCGACGCGGGGAGCGACGTCCCCGCCGACGGCCTGGTCGAGGACGCCGAGATCGTGGTCGACGAGATCGAGATCGAGGCGACCTCGGCCGACGGCCCCACGCCGGCTGGTCCGCCGGTGGTGGACGCCCCGGCGCAGCCGGTGGGCGGCGGCGGCACCGGCACGGCGCTGGGCGCCGAGCTGGAGGCGCTCCGGGCCGAGCTGGACGAGCGGACCCGGGACCTGCAGCGGGTGTCGGCGGAGTACGCCAACTACCGCAAGCGGGTGGACCGGGACCGCAGCCTGGTGCAGGAGCAGGCGACCGGCTCGGTGCTGGCCGCGCTGCTGCCGATCCTGGACGACCTGGACCGGGCCCGGGAACACGGCGACCTGGTCGGGCCGTTCGGCACGGTGGCGGAGCAACTCACCACCGCGCTGGGCAAGTTCGGCCTGACCGCCTTCGGTGAGCAGGGCGACCCGTTCGACCCGACCCGGCACGAGGCGGTCGCGCACCAGACCTCGGCCGAGGTCAGCGAGCCGACCTGCGTGCAGGTCATGCGGCGCGGCTACCAGCTCGGTGAGCGGCTGCTGCGCCCCGCGCTGGTCGCGGTAGCGGATCCGGAATAGTGCGAGACAGTGACCGGGCCGTCCCGTCCGCCGCGATGCGGCGGACGGGACGGCCCGACCACGACGGTAGGAAGGGGGTGGACCGGTGAGTTCGAAGGACTGGCTCGAGAAGGACTTCTACGCCGTGCTCGGCGTGGACAAGGCCGCCTCCGCGGATGACATCAAGAAGGCGTACCGCAAGTTGGCGCGGGAGTCGCACCCGGACCACAACCCGGGCGACCCGAAGGCCGAGGAGCGGTTCAAGGCCGCGTCCGAGGCGTACAACGTGCTGTCGGACACCGGCCGTCGCCGGGAGTACGACGAGATGCGTTCGCTGTTCGGCTCGGGCGCGTTCCGGCGCAATGCGCGGGGTGCGGGGCCGGGCGGCGTGCCCTTCGACGTCTCCGACCTGTTCGGCGGCGGGGCCGAGGGCGGTGACCGTCGCTTCGGCGGGGCCGGCTTCCAGGACCTGTTCAGCTCGATCTTCTCCGGCGGCCAGGGCGGTGGGCAGGCCGCGCCGCGCGGTCCGGCCCGCGGTCGGGACGTGGAGACCGAGGTGGCGCTGGACTTCGGCGACGCGGTGCGCGGGGTGACTCTGCCGCTGACGCTCCGCGCCCCGGGCGTCTGCGACACCTGCCACGGCAACGGGGCCAAGCCCGGCACCCAGCCGCGCACCTGCCCGTCCTGCCACGGCGCCGGGGTGACCACCCGCAACCAGGGGTCGTTCAGCTTCTCCGAGCCGTGCCGCACCTGCCAGGGCGTCGGCACGGTGGTCGAGGAGAAGTGCCCCGAGTGCCACGGCAGCGGCGGGGTCACCAAGACCCGCACGCTGAACGTGCGCTTCCCCGCCGGGGTGGCCGACGGCCAACGGATCCGGCTGGCCGGGCGGGGCGAGCCGGGTGAGCGCGGCGGCCCGGCCGGTGACCTGTTCGTGCACGTCAAAGTCCGGCCGGACGAGCTGTTCGGGCGTACCGGCGACGACCTGACGCTGACCGTGCCGGTCACCTTCGCGGAGGCCGTGCTCGGCACGGACCTCCGGGTGCCCACGCTCGACGGCGCGGTGACCCTGCGGGTCCCGCCGGGTACGCCGAGCGGTCGGGTGCTGCGGGCTCGGGGCAAGGGCGTGGTCCGCCGCGACGGGCAGGCCGGCGACCTGCTGGTCACGCTGGACGTGGTGGTGCCGGCCCGGTTGTCGGACGAGGCGCGCACGGCGCTGGAGGCGTTCGCCGAGCAGAGCCCGCCAGCGGCACGGGAACATCTCGACGCACGGGTGCGTCGGATCAGTTAGTCCGGTGGGATGGACGCGGAGGTGAGCGGGATGTCGGGCGAGTTCCTCGGTTCGGGTGACCCTGCCTACGAGGCCAAGGTGCTGATGATCTCGGTCGCGGCACGGATGGCGGGGATGCACCCACAGACCCTTCGCCAGTACGACCGGCTGGGGCTCGTGCAGCCCGGCCGGGCGGCCGGCGGCGGGCGTCGGTACAGCGTGCGCGATGTGGTGCTGCTGCGCGAGGTGCAGCGGCTCAGCCAGGACGACGGGATCAACCTGGCCGGCGTCAAGCGGATCATCGGGCTGGAGCATTTGCTGGAGCAGGCGCAGCAGCGGGTGGCCCGGCTGGAGGCGGAGTTGGACGCCGCGTACCGCCGGGTGGCCGAGCTGGAGTCGCTCGCCCGCTTCCCGGGCCGGGATCTGGTGCCGACCAACCGCACCTCCACCGCGCTGGTGGTCTGGCGTCCCCGCCGCCTGCCCGATCGCTGACCCGCTCTTCCGGTCCCTTCTCCTCGGCCCGGCCCGCTCCGGTTTTCCGGCGCGGTCCGGGCCGTTCCGGTTAGCCTGTCGACACGGGTTCTATCGGCTTAATTCGGACCTACCGGCATAGCAGGGGGAGCGATGGCGGAGCCGGCGAAGGAGATGGCCCAGCAGACGGAGGACCGGCTCGAAGACCTGGCCGACACCATCCGCGAGAAGTTCGACAAGGTGACCGAGGGAAGCTTCCGGGACCAGATCACCGAAGGGCGGTTCGCCGACCAGGTCGACCACGGCGTCGACCAGGGCCGGGCCGAGACCCAGCGGAAGCAGGACTGACCGGTAACCGACGTGCGGGCCGGGACCCACGGGGGGTCCCGGCCCGTTCGCCGTCTTGAAACGCGGGCCGGGACGCCGTCAGCCGAGGCGGCGGTTTTCGCGGACCAGGCCGCCCTCGCACCAGTCCCGGTAGGCGAAGAGGTCCGGTCGGGCCAGCAACACCCGGCCGTTGTGCGCCCAGATCTTCATCAGCTCGTCGCCGTCGCGCTCCGCCTGCTCGACCAGCTTGCGGAAGCGGCGCTTCGGGTGCGCGCGGAAGTTCGTCCGGATGCCGTCGGCCGCGTAGATGTAGAGGCAGTGCAGCGCGAAGCGGCGGGCCGGACAGGTCGAGTCCATCGCAAGCTCGAAGAGCGTCAACACCAGCCGGTCACCGGAGACCAGGAGGTCCCAGTCGGGTGGCATGGAAGCCAACGGCACCGAATCGGGCTGGTACGCCCAAGCTCGTAACTCCGCCGGAGTCGGATCGACGGGGTTAGCGAAGCCGTGGAACGTCGACTCCTGCACGCTCACCGGCCAACCTTCCGCTCTCGCCCGCGTCGGCACTGGCCGTCCGCGAACCCTGGCTGCTGGGGCGAAACGGTAACCCGCCGTCGGGTGCTGCGGTAGTCCTCGTTGGGAGCAATTCAGCAACCGTTGGCCTGGCCGGGCGAACTGGATGGTCGAGCGGACACGAGCACCGACGCCGCCGTTCAGAATGCGGGAAACGGCGGCGGCGACGCGTCAGTCGTGAATCGGAACCGGCTCCCGCCGCTGGGCCGCCGCGCGGGTGCGCAGCCACCGCTTGAACCACGGGAAGTCGGGCAGCCGGGCCAGCATCGGCCCGGTCACGACGGTGATCAGGACGTACGCCGTCGCCAGCGCGGCCAACCGCGGCTCGACGCTGCCGGAGGCCACCGCGAGCCCGGCGATGACGATGGAGAACTCACCGCGGGGTACGAGTGCCAGGCCGGCACGCCAACGACCGGGTTCGGCGATGCCGACGCGACGGGCCGCGAGGTAGCCGGTGAGCGTCTTCGTCGCCATGGTGACCACGGCCAGCGCGAGTGCCGGCAGGAGCACCGGCGGGATGTCCCGTGGATCGGTGACCAGCCCGAAGAAGACGAAGAACACCGCGGCGAACAGGTCCCGCAGCGGGGAGAGCAATTGGGTCGCGTGGTGCGCCACCGGGCCGGAGAGCGCGATGCCGACCAGGAACGCGCCGACCGCCGCCGAGACCTGGAGCTTCGCCGCGAGGCCGGCGATCAGCAGGGTCAGACCGAGTACGCCGAGCAGCAGCGCCTCCGGGTCCTTCGCCGACAGGGCGGACGAGATCAGATGGCCGTACCGAATGGCGACCACCAGCACGAGCAGCACCGTGCCCACCGCGACGGCGAGCGCGATGCCGCCGCCGAGCAGGCCGGTGCCGGCCAGCACGGCGGTCACCAGCGGCAGGTAGAGGGCCATCGCCAGGTCCTCGATCACCAGGACCGAGAGGATCACCGGCGTCTCCCGGTTACCGAGCCGGCCCAGGTCGGCGAGGACCTTGGCGATCACCCCGGAGGAGGAGACCCAGGTGATGCCGCCGAGCACCAGGGCGGCCACCCAGTCCCAGCCGAGCAGCAGGGCGAACGCCGCGCCGGGCAGCGCGTTGAACACGCCGTCGATCAACCCGGCCGGGGCTGCCGAACGGAGGTTGCCGACCAGTTCGTTGGCCGAGTACTCCAGGCCGAGCATCACCAGCAGCAGGATCACGCCGATCTCGGCGCCGACCGCGAAGAACTCCTCGCTGGCGTTGAGCGGGAGCAGCCCGCCGTGCCCGAACGCCAGCCCGGCGAGCAGGTAGAGGGGAATGGGTGAGAGGCCAACCCGGCGGCTGAGCCGGCCGAGGACCCCAAGCAGCAGCAGCAGCGCGCCGACTTCGACGAGCAGAGTTGTGGATTCGTGCATCCGCCTCAGCCGTCCGGGTCACTGTCGGCGAGGATGGCGGACACGCCGTCGAGACCCTTGCGGGTCCCGACAACGACCACCACGTCGCCGGCTGCGAAGCGGAAGGTGGGAAGCGGCGAGACGATAACCTCGCCGTCGCGCAGCACCGCCACGATGGAGGCGCTGGTGCGGGTACGCGCCTTGGTGTCACCGAGCTGCCGGTTGACGTACCGCGACCCGGCCGGGATGGCGAACTGCTCGGTGAGCAGACCGGCGGCCTGTTCGCGCAGCCCGGAGAGCTGGCCGAGCATCAGCGACGCGCCGAGGATGTCGGCCAGCGCCTCCGCCTCGTCGTCGGTCAGCGGGATGTCCGCCTGACAGGAGTCGGGATCGTCGGGGTCATAGAGGACAAGATCACGGCGGCCATTGCGGTGGGAGACGACGCCCAAACGGCGTCCGGACTCCGTCACCAGATCGTGGCGTACCCCGATGCCTGGTAAGGCGGTCTGCTCGACACGTACTCGCACCCGCCAAGGCTACCGCTTCGTGAACCGGGCTTAGATCTTGGTCGAACTCGCCCGTCCAGGGGCCGTTTCGTTCCAGGATCTAGGGCTTGTCGCTGACGTACGTGCCCTTGCCCTGGTGGCCCTCGATCAGGCCCTCGGCTTGCAGGATCAGCAGAGCGGAACGGACCGGCTCGGCGGACACGCCGTAGTGCGCGATCATCTCGCGCAGCGAGGGCAGCTTGTCGCCGGGCGCGTATTCGCCCGAACTGATCTTGTCGCGAATGTCCTGTGCGATGCGTTGGCGGTCCGAGACTCGGGGCATGGGGCAACTCCTGGTAGGCCCCAAGATCCTCCCATGCGTGTGGCCGGTCGGCCAACACTTCGCGTGCTAAGCATGGTCACTGGTTGTCTTGCAATGCTTTGCATTGTATGTTGGCCGTGCGGGCGCTTGGGAGTGGAAAGCCTGGTAGGCAACCGGCCCTCGGCCTGGTCGTCCGCATTGGCTGGCACGGTCGCCCGCTCGGCCGTGCCAGCAGCCATCCACCAGAGAGGGTGATGCCATGACGTGTGAACCGACGGCCGTGCGACTCCAATGAGCGGGCGCTTTGTCATTCACTTGCCGGTGGCCGCGCCCGACCTGGCTCGCGCCAAGATGCTGGGTCGGACCGCCGGCCGGTCGCTGGCCTTCCTGGCCCGGATCGACCTCGGTGGGATCACCGTCTCGACCGAGGACGACCAGGGGGTACGACACTGGGTCTTCTGCGATCGGCGGCTGGACGGTGGTCGCCGCTGCGTGCTGCGCGCCGACCACGAGACTCCCTGCACCGCCCGCCTGCCACGTCGAACCGGCCGGTGATGTCGTAACCGATCCAGCTCGACAGGCGCCGGTGCCCGCCCCGGCGGAGCGGAGCGGGCACCGGGCGCGACTGGTCAGCGAAGGCTGGCGAAGAACTCGCGGATATCAGCGACCAGCACATCGGTGGCCTGGTGGGCGGCGTAGTGGCCGCCGACGTCCCCGCGGCCGTCGACGTCCGTCTCGTACGCCGTCCACCGGACGATGTTCGCGTGGTCCCGGTCGGCGAAGCGGCGGATGGACTGGAAGTCGCCGGGGAACATGGCCAGCGCGGTCGGCACGGTGGTCGGGTCGGTCGGCGGCTGGCCGGCGTGCGCGTCCTCCCAGTAGAACCGGACCGCCGAGGCGGCCGTGCCGGTGAACCAGTAGACCGCCACGTTGGCCAGGATGAAGTCGGCCTCCAGGCTCTCGTCGAAGAGTTGGGCGTTCCAGGCCAGCAGCCCGACCGGCGAGTCGGCCAACCCGAACGCCAGGGTCTGCGGCTGCTGGCTGTGCACCTGGTTGAAGGAGAACTTGTTCTCGTAGAACCACTGGAGGTGCTCAAGCGCCGCCTGGTCGGCCTCGGAGAGCCCGGCGAACTCGGCCGGGTCGCCCGAGGGGAACGAGAAGAGCTGGGTGACGTGCACGCCGAGCACGTGCTCCGAATCGGTTCGGCCCAACTCGGGCGCGATCATCGAGCCGGCGTCGTTGCCGATGGCGCCGTAGCGGTCGTACCCCAGTCGGTTCATCAGCTCGGCCCAGGCGCGGGCGGTGCGGTACCGGTTCCAGCCGGCGCTGCGGGTCGGGCCGGAGAATCCGAAGCCGGGCAGCGACGGGATGACCAGGTGGAAGGCCGGCGCGTCCGGTGTGGTCGGCTCGGTGAGCGGGGCGATCACGTCCAGGTACTCCAGCACCGAGCCGGGCCAGCCGTGGGTGAGCACCAGCGGGGTGGCGTCCGGGCGGGACGACCGGACGTGCAGGAAGTGGATCTGCTCGCCGTCGATCTCGGTGACGAACTGCGGGTGGGCGTTCAGTTGGGCCTCGACGGCCCGCCAGTCGAACCCGTCGCGCCACCGGTCGGCGAGGGCGCGGACCCGGTCGTTGCTCATCCCGTACGCGTCGCCTGCGCCGGGGAGGTCGGCGGGCCAGATCGTGCGGCCCAGTCGGTCAGCCAGGTCGTCGACGGCGGTCTGCGGGATCTCGACGCGGAACGGGCGGATCGCGGTGCCGGTCATCTCGGAACTCCTTCGGAACGGAATGTTTCGTTCTGCAATCAGAGTAGCAGACCGGAATGATCCGTTCCACTGTTAGTCTGGAGTCATGCCGACTCCCCCCGGAAAGACCGACGTGCCGCTGGCCGGTCGCCGTGCCCAGGCCGCGCGCAACGACGAGGTGATCCTCGAAGCCGCCCGCGCGGTCTTCCTCGAGGACCCCAAGGCCCCGATCGCCGCCGTCGCCGAACGCGCCGGCGTCGGCATCAGCGCCCTCTACCGGCGGTACGCGGGCAAGGAGGACCTGCTGCGCCAGCTCTGCCACGACGGGCTTCGCCGGTACATCGCGGTGGCCGAGGCGGCCCTCGCCGAGCCGGACGACTGGGCCGCGTTCGCCGGCTTCATGGCCCGGGTGGTCGACGCCGACGTGCACTCGCTCACCGTCCACCTCGCCGGCACCTTCACTCCGACCGAGGAGATGGGTCGGGCCGCGATGCGCGCCAACGAGCTGGCCACGGCGTTGTTCGAGCGGGCTCAAGCCAGCGGGCGGCTGCGCCCGGACGTGGTCGTGCAGGACCTGGGGCTGGTGCTGGAGGCGTGCGCCGCGGTGCGCGTACCCGATCCGGAGCGGACCGGGCAGTTGCGCCAACGCCAGCTGGCGGTGCTGCTTGCCGGCTTGTCGACGATGCCGGACACGGATCCGCTGCCCGGCCCGCCCCCGGCAGCCGGGGAGTTCGCCTGGCGGTGGCGCCGCCAGGAGTGATGGGCGTCACAGCGCTAAGGTTGAGTGGAATACGCTCAACTCTGGTTGTGTCCAAACCATTGGACAACGCCGATCCGGGGGAGCCCATGAACACCGAACGCCTCACCACCAAGAGCCGCGAGACCATCACGGGTGCCGTCGCACTGGCCAACCAGCGCGGCCACGCCACCGTGGAGCCGTGGCACCTACTGCTGTCCCTGCTGGACACCGACGGCTCGACCGCCGCCGGCCTGCTGCGCGCCGTCGGGGCCGACCCCGCCGAGCTGCGCCGGGCGGCCCAGCGTGCGGTCGACGGCCTGCCCGCCGCGCGGGGTTCCAGCATCGCCGAGCCCACCCTGGCCCGGGAGTTCGTCAACGCCATCGGGGCCGCCGAGCAGATCGCCCGGCCGCTGGGCGACGAGTACACCTCCACCGAGCACCTGCTGGCCGGCCTGGCCCGGGTGGGCGGTGCGGTGTCCGGCGCGCTGAAGTCAGCCGGCGCCACCGAGGAGGCCCTGGTCGCCGCGTTCCCGACCGTCCGGGGTGGGGACCGGCGGGTCACCACCGCCGACCCGGAGCAGACCTACCAGGCATTGACCAAGTACGGCGTCGACCTCACCGCCAGCGCCCGGGACGGCAAGATCGACCCGGTGATCGGCCGGGACTCGGAGATCCGCCGCGTCATCCAGGTGCTCTCCCGGCGTACCAAGAACAACCCGGTGCTGATCGGCGAGCCCGGCGTCGGCAAGACCGCGATCGTCGAGGGCCTGGCCCAGCGGATCGTGGCCGGTGACGTGCCCGAGTCGCTGCGTGACAAGAAGCTGATCTCGTTGGACCTCGGCGCGATGGTCGCCGGCGCGCAGTACCGCGGTCAGTTCGAGGAGCGGCTGAAGTCCGTGCTGGAGGAGATCAAGAACTCCAACGGGCAGGTCATCACGTTCCTCGACGAGCTGCACACCGTGGTCGGTGCCGGCAAGGGCGAGGGCTCGATGGACGCCGGCAACATGCTCAAGCCGATGCTCGCCCGCGGTGAGCTGCGCATGGTTGGTGCCACCACGCTGGACGAGTACCGCGAGCACATCGAGAAGGACCCGGCCCTGGAGCGCCGCTTCCAGCCGGTGCTGGTCGGCGAGCCGACCATCGAGGACACCATCGGCATCCTGCGCGGGCTCAAGGAGCGCTACGAGGTGCACCACGGCGTCCGGATCACCGACGCCGCACTGGTCGCCGCCGCGTCGCTGTCGAACCGCTACATCACCGACCGGTTCCTGCCGGACAAGGCGATCGACCTGGTCGACGAGTCCGCGTCCCGGCTCCGGATGGAGATCGACTCCCGGCCGGTCGAGGTGGACGAGATCGAGCGGGCGGTCCGCCGGCTGGAGATCGAGGAGATGGCGCTGGCCAAGGAGCCGGACGCCGCCTCCGCCGAGCGGTTGGTGCGGCTGCGCCAGGAGTTGGCCGACAAGCGCGAGCAGCTCACCGTGCTCTCCGAGCGCTGGCAGACGGAGAAGAGCCACATCACCAAGCTCTCCACCGCCAAGGAGGAGCTGGAGCGCCTGGGTGGCGAGGCCGAGCGGGCCGAGCGCGACGGGGAGTTGGAGCGTGCCGCCGAGCTGCGCTACGGCCGGATCCCCGCGCTCAAGGTCGAGCTGAAGCAGGCCGAGGAGGAGCTGGCCCAGCTCCAGGCCGACGGCGCGATGCTCAAGGAGGAGGTCGGCGCGGACGACATCGCCGCGGTGGTCGCCTCCTGGACCGGCATCCCGGCCGGCCGGCTGCTGGAGGGCGAGACGGCGAAGCTGCTCCGGATGGAGGAGTCGTTGGGCGGCCGGGTGGTCGGCCAGGTCGAGGCGGTGGGTGCGGTCTCCGACGCGGTGCGCCGGGCCCGGGCCGGTGTCGCCGACCCGGACCGTCCGACCGGCAGCTTCCTCTTCCTCGGCCCGACCGGGGTCGGCAAGACGGAGCTGGCCAAGGCGCTCGCCGAGTTCCTCTTCGACGACGAGCGGGCGATGGTCCGCATCGACATGAGCGAGTACGGCGAGAAGCACTCCGTGGCCCGCCTCGTCGGTGCCCCGCCCGGCTACATCGGCTACGAGGAGGGTGGCCAGCTCACCGAGGCGGTGCGCCGCCGGCCGTACTCGGTGGTGCTGCTGGACGAGGTGGAGAAGGCCCACCCGGACGTCTTCGACGTGCTGCTCCAGGTGCTCGACGACGGTCGGCTCACCGACGGTCAGGGCCGCACGGTGGACTTCCGCAACGCGATCCTGATCCTCACCTCCAACCTCGGGTCGTCGGTGATCGGCGATCTGACGCTGGGCGAGGAGCAGCGTCGGGAGGGGGTCCTCGCGGTCGTCCGCTCGCACTTCAAGCCGGAGTTCCTCAACCGGTTGGACGACATCGTGGTGTTCGCCGCGCTGCGCGGGGACGATCTGCGCTCCATCGTGGACATCCAGTTGGACCGGATGCGGCGGCGCCTGGCCGACCGCCGACTGGCCCTGGACATCACCGAGTCCGCGCGTCAGTGGCTCGCCGAGCACGGCTACGACCCGATCTACGGCGCCCGCCCGCTACGCCGCCTGGTCCAGACGGCGATCGGCGACCAACTGGCCAAGGCCCTCCTGTCGGGCACCATCCGCGACGGCGACACGGTAAAGGTCGACCTGACCACCCCCACGAACACCCTCACGGTAACCCCCGCCTGACCAGCGCGGTGATCAAGAGGTTTGCGTCATCGAGATGTCTTCTCATGACGCAAACCTCTTGATCAACAGGGTGAGGTGGGTGCGGGCGGGGAAAGGATGGGGTCATGTTCGGGATCGGGAAGAAATGGGAACGGGAACTGGACGCCGCCGTTGACGAGTTGGTGGGGGCCGACACGCTCGCCTTTGGCGGGGTTGGCATCGCGGGCACATTGCTGCCCGTGACCGAGGCTTACCAGCGGGTCGGGGCCGCTCTCGACGACCACCCCGAGGAGGTACGACGGCAGCTCGACCGGCTGCTGGCCGAGGGCTCACCCGCCGGTAGGGCGTACGCGGCCACGCTGCTGGAGCGGATCGACTCGTCGACGGCCCGGGCAACCTGGACGTCGCTGCGGGACGACCCGACCGAGTTCACCACCTTCGTCGGCTGCGTGATGGGTCGCACCACCCTCGGCGACTACGCCACCCAACGACTCGCCGCAGCATGATCCGTTCGCCGATCGGAGCTACCCGATCGGCCCTGCCGACCGCCGACGGCCCACCGCGCGTTGAGCTATCGGCCACAGCACGAGCCTCCCGGGTGCCGAGGGTTGTTACCGTCTGCGCCGACGTACCTGGGGAGGTGGTCGGGTGGACGCACCGGTGATGTACCTGGTGGCGGCGGTGGTCGTACTCGCGGTGGGCGTGATCGTGATCGTCGTGCGGGCCCGTCGGCGGGCGACGGCCCGGCCCGGCGGTGTGCCACCCCGCAGACGGCCCGAGCGCGGCCGGGTGGCGGAGTCGCCGCGCGGCGGCCCGCACCGCCTGGCCCCGGGCGACCGCGTGCGGATCCACGACCAGGAGTACGCCGTGAGCGGCACGATCCGCCTGGTCGAGGGGGACTGGAGTTGGGTGCAGCACCTGCTCGACGACGCCTCCGGCACCCGGCACCGTCTCTCCGTGGAGGACGGCCCCGACCTGGAGTTGGTGCTCTGGACCGCCGAGCCTGGCGCGACCGTCACCCCGGGCGCCCCGACCATCGACCTCGGCGGCCGGCGCTACACGTGGGCCGAGACCGGGCAGGCGCGCTACACCGCCATCGGAGAGACCGGGCTGCTGCCGGCCGGGACCATGCGCTACCACGACTACCAGTCCGGCGGCGACGCGCGGCTCTCCTTCGAGGCGTACGGCGAAGAGGGCTGGCGGGTGGCCCGCGGCGACCTGCTCGACCCCGCCGACCTGACGATCCAGCCCGCTACCGACGACCGCTGAGCGCGACCCCGACGGGCGCGCCGGGGTCGTCACGGCATGCCAGAGTGGCCGGTTGTCGATACGGTGTGGGCGCGATCTAGGGAAGGAGAATCGTGGTCGATTCCCAGAGCACGCCGGCCCGCCAGCGGCCATCCATCGTGACGATTTCCAGCTACCTGCTTTTTCTGTTCCTGGCGTGCCAGGTGATCAGTCTTGTCCTCACCCTCGCCACCGCCGGCAAGACCCGTGACGCGCTCCGTGAGGCGTACGAGGGCAGTACCGCCGAGGGCGCCGACCAGGTGGCGGATGTCTTCTACGCCATCGGTCTCGGCAGCAGCATCCTGCTGCTCCTGCTCGCGGTCGTGCTAGGCGTGCTGGCCCTGTTCAACAACCAGGGTCGCAACGGCGCCCGGATCACCACCTGGATCGTCGGCGGCATCATGGTCTGCTGCGTGGGTGGCAGCCTGCTCAGCGGCGCGGCCGGCAGCCTCACCACCGGTGGGGACACCAGCGGTGACATGCCGAGCGCCGAGGAGATCCAGCGTCGGCTGGACGAGGCCCTGCCCTCCTGGCTCACCCCGGTCAGCATCCTGCTCGGCGTGATCAGCCTGCTCGCACTGCTCGCGGCGCTGATCCTGCTGGCGCTGCCGAAGGCCAACGAGTTCTTCCGCAAGCCCGCCGTGGGCTGGGAGCCGCCGACTCCGGGCGCCAGCTACCCGGGCTACCCGCAGGCGCCGGGTCAGCCCGGCTACCCGCAGGCCCCCGCCGAGCCGGGCTATCCGTCGACGCCGGGTTACCCGTCGACGCCGGGTCAGGCGCCCGGGTCGGATCAGCCGGGCTACCCGCCGCCGCCCTCGACGGGCACGGCCGGCACGGACCGGCCGGACGACACGCCGCCGACCGACCGCCCCGGACAGAACCCGCCGTCGACGAGTTGACCGCTCGATAGCCACGACACCGACGATCCCTCCGATAGGTTGCAACCCGACGCCTACCGGAGGGATTCGTCGTGTCGTACCCGGAATCGGCACCGGTCCGCCGGCCCGCCGTGGTCCTGCTGGCAACGGCTGTGCTGCTGGTGATGGCGGTCGCCGCACTCGCGTACACCGTCGTCGACCTGGCGGTGCTGGGCCGGACGGTCGACGCCTTCCGCTCCGCCGCCCGGGACACCTCGGCGAGCGCGCAGCAGATCGACGACGTGGTGACCCTGCTGCGGGCCTCCGCGGCACTGTCGGCGGTGGTGGCCGCGCTCTCCGCGCCGGTGCTCGCCGGCCTGGCCCTCGGGCTGCTGGCCGGTCGCTCCGGCGTCCGGGTGGCCACCTGGGTGGTCTGCGGGCTCGGTCTGCTCGCCGGCTGTTGCAGCGTGGCGGTGGTCATCGGTGAACGGGCCGCACCACTGCGGTTGGGCGACGGCGAGCGGGCGACCGCCGAGCTACTGGGCCTGATCGGTGACGCGTACCCGTCGTGGTGGATCCCGTTGAACGCGGGGCTTTCGGTCGGACAGTGCCTCGGTTACCTTGTGGTAGCTACGCTGCTGACCCTGCCAGCGGCGAACGCCTGGTTCCGTCGGCACCGCCCGACGACGCCGACCGCGCCGACCGTTCCACCCCGGTTCCCACCCGCCCCGCACCAGCCGCTGCCGGTGCCGCCCACGCCCCCGTACCCGCCCAGGTGAGGACCCGCCCGTGACGCTCGACCCGACGACCGCTGAGCGACGGGCCCTGATCACCGGCGCCACCGCCGGCATCGGCGCGGCGTTCACCCGCCGATTGGCCGCCGACGGTTGGCACCTGGTGCTGGTCGCCCGGGACGCGGGCCGGCTGACCGAGTTGGCTGCCGAGTTGGGCTCGCGGTATGGCCGTGAGGTGGAGACGATTTCGGCGGACCTGTCCACGGACGACGGCTGCGCGACCGTGGAACGGCGCCTCACCGACGGAAGTCCGGTGCACCTGCTCGTCAACAACGCCGGGATCAGCCTGAACAAGCCGTTCCTGCGCTCCTCCGCCGAGGACGAGGCACGCCTGCTGCGGCTCAACGTCCACGCGGTCATGCGGCTGACCCTGGCGGCGCTTCGCCCGATGACCGAGCGGCGGGATGGGGCAGTGATAAATGTCTCTTCGGTTGCCGGATTCGGCACGGTGATGCCCGGGTCGACCTACTCGGCCAGCAAGGCGTGGGTCACCAATTTCAGCGAGTCCGTCGGCCAGTCGACGCGCCCGTTCGGCGTCCGGGTGATGGCCCTCTGCCCTGGCTACACCCGCACCGAGTTCCACGAGCGTGCCGGCATCAACATGTCGAAGACGCCGGAGTGGATGTGGCTGCGGGCCGAGGATGTGGTCGACGAAGCCTTGCGTGACCTGGGCAAAGGCAAGTTGGTCAGCATCCCAGCGTGGAAGTACAAAGTGGCCGTCGCCGGTCTGCGCCTCGCGCCGCGCCGGCTGCTCCAGGCGGTCGCCCGGGACACCCGTGGCCGGATTGGTCGCGACGAGAGCTGAGCCTCCACGGGCCGGCCGGTCCGCGGGCGCTGTCGCCGGGAGGTTGGCGCGCCGCAACTGGCACGGTCGCTGAGCGTAGTCGAACATCGCCAACCGTCGGTCCCCCGGCGGGCTGATCAGGGTGGACCCCACATACGGCGTTCAGACTTGCGCAGTAATCTCTATCGCCATGGGGGACCACGACGACCTGCGTAAATTCATTACCGACCTGGCTGTGGTCCACGGACGGGTCGTGCTCTCCTCGGGGCGCGAGGCAGACTGGTACGTCGATCTGCGGCGTGTAACGCTCCATCACCAGGCCGCCCCGTTGGTCGGTCGGGTGTTGCTTGACCTCACCGCCGATTGGGAGTTCGACGCCGTCGGCGGGCTCACCCTGGGCGCGGACCCCGTCGCGCTCTCGATGATGCACGCCGCCGCTCCAACCGGTCGGGCACTGGACGCCTTTGTGGTGCGCAAGGCGGGCAAGGCCCACGGTCTACAGCGGCGGATCGAGGGACCGGAAGTGGCCGGCCGTCGCGTGTTGGCGGTGGAGGATACGTCCACGACGGGTGGAAGTGTGTTGACGGCGGTCGAGGCGCTTCGTGAGGCCGGAGCCGAAGTCGTGGGTGTGGCGGTTATTGTTGATCGAGGCGCCGGCGACGCGGTGCGAGCCGCCGGATTGCCGTACCGGGCGGCCTATACGTTGGCTGACCTCGGCCTTGTGGCGTAAAAGTTTGCCGATTCGGATCTGCTGATATGCAGGCGGATCGATGCTGCTGGTGGAAGGATGGAATACGTGGGAACTGCGTTGGCCGAAATGACTATGCCTCAGATCTCGCCGCTTGCCGGCGAGCCGATCGAACGTGCCGATGCCGAGCGTCTCGCGGGGGTCCTCAAGGCCCTTGCCGATCCCGCCCGGTTGCGGCTGCTCAGCCTGATCCAGTCGGCCCCAGAGGGCGAGGCGTGCGTCTGTGACCTGACGGCGCCGCTCGGCCTCTCTCAGCCGACGGTCAGTCACCACCTGCGTATCCTCACCGAGGCCGGCTTGCTGGAGCGGGAGAAGCGCGGTGTCTGGGCGTACTACCGGCTGGTCCCGAGTGCGATCGCGACGATCGCCGACCTGCTGACCCCGCCGCGTAAGCGGGCCACCAAGAAGGCCCGCTGAAGTAGGCACTGCACACCGTCCCGCGCCGGGATGGTGTCCGGTGGCGAGCCAGGGGTGGCGCCATCGGTGAGTGACACCTGCTCGTCCTCGGCCGCACCGCCGGAGGCCGGGACCGACATGCCGACGGCCGACCCCCTCACCAGGGGGCCGGCCGTCGTCGTACCTCGGGTCAGCGCTCCTGGCCGTGCTCCGGACGCCGACGGTCGTGCGGGTGCTCGTCGTGGTCGAACGTCTCGCGGACCGCTTCCACCGCGCCAACGGCGCTGGCCGTCGCGACCACAGCGACCGCCTCGCCGCGCTTGCGGGCCCGACGGTCGCGGAGGAACTCGAAGAAGATCGGCAGCACCGAGATCACGATGATCAGGGCCACCACCGGCAGGATGTAGTGGTCGATCTTGTCGCCGATGGCCTGGTAGATCTGCTCGGCCAGCAGGTAGCCGATCAGCAGGATGCCGTCCACCCAGAGCACCGCGCCGACGATGTTCCAGAGCAGGAACTTCCGCGCCGGCATGCCCAGAGCGCCGGCGACCGGGTTGAGGAAGGTCCGGACGATCGGGATGAAGCGCGCCAGCACCACGGCCTTCGCCGGGCCGAACTTCTGGAAGTAGTACTCCGCCTTCTCCACGTACTCCTTCTTGAAGAGCCGGGAGTTCGGCCGCTCGAACATCCGCCGGCCGTACCGCGCGCCGAGCCAGTGCCCCAGCTGGGCGCCGACGATCGCGCAGATCGGCCCACCGATCAGCAGCCCGGCCAGGGAGAGTCGGGTGCCGTCGCCGAAGATGGCATCCGCGACCGGCGACGAGGCCACCCCGGCCAGGAACAGCAGCGAGTCGCCGGGGAAGAAGAAGCCCACCAGCAGGCCGGTCTCGGCGAAGAGAATCACCCATACGCCGATCAGCCCGAAGGTCTGCAACAGCTCCTTGGGATCGAGCGGGTTCAGGGCGACGCTCTCCACGAGCGCGCGGGTCTTCTCAGCTGTGTCCACGGCCACAAAGGGTACCGAAGGCTGGGCCTCGTAATGCGCCGGACCGCCCCCACCACCCGACGGCGAATCCTGCGTGCCACAACGACGGTGCCCCGCCGACCGGATGGTCGGCGGGGCACCGGTGGTGCGGGGTGGATCAGGCGACGAAGCGGGTCCGGCGGCGCTTGGCCACCAGGTAGCCGCCGACGCCGGCGGCGAGCAGCAGCGCGCCGATACCGGCGATCAGGCCGGTGGACTCACCGGTGACCGGAAGGCCGCCGCCGTCACCGTTGTCGCCACCGCCGTTACCGCCACCGCCGTTACCGCCGCCCGCGGAGGTCGGGTTGATGACGATCTTCGCAGTGTCGTTCTTGCTGTTCGGGTCGCCGACCAGCTTGGTGACGATGCTGCCGCTCGCATCCTGTGTCACCTTGTCGATGCGGAGCTGGAACTCGTACGGGTTGTTCATGCCCTTCGGGCTTTCGGTGACCTGGCAGGCGTACTCCTTGGCACCCGGCTCACCCCAACCTGCGTTCCACGGGTCCCACTCCTTGCCCGGCTCGAACGGCACGCAGTCCCCAGGGGCCTCGATCACCGTCGTGTCAACCGGGACAGACACCCGGACCGGCAGGTCCTGGAGCCGGATGCCCGGCGTGCCCTGGCCCTGGTATTCGAGTACAGCCGGGCCCAGGTTGGTGAAGCTCGGCGCGACGGTGACCACGTCGCCCTTCTTGCCGCTCGCGGTGGCACCCTTGGTGGCCAGGTCCGCCGGGTTGTCGCCGGTCACCCGGAGGGTCCCGACGGTGGTGCTGTTCTGCTTGTCCAGGTCGGTCTGCGGCACCCGCGCCGCCTGCATCGACTGCGCGACGAGACGAAGCTCCTTGCCCTTGCCGGGCTTGACGTCGTCCAGGAACCAGTCCTTGAACGCCAGGTTCCAGTCGTCCGTGGTCCACCAGTCCAGATAGACCGGGAACTTGGCGCCCGTACGTGCCTCCGGGGCCACCTTGATGGGCAGGTCCCCGGAGAGCTTGTACGACTTGCCCGGCTCGATCTTCGTGTCGAACGCGCAGAAGGCGGTCATGCCCCACTCGTCCGACTTGCAGTTTGAGAAGTCCCCGCCGTAGGCGGCGAGGTATTCGGCCTGCACGACCAGGACGGTGCCATCGACGGTGGTCTCACCAGCGTTGCGTACCACGCCCGGCAGGCCCGCGCTGCCACCCGGAGCGCCGCTGGTCTCGACGGTCGGGTCGCTCACCAGGTCAACGCCTTCGGCGATGGTGATGTCGGCCGTCGCCTTGGCCGTCTTGCCGCCGGAGGTGATGCTGATCGCCAGGGGACCCTTCTGCCCTGGCTTCGCGTCGTCCTTACCCGTGACCATGTAGTCGAAATAGGGCGAGTTGCCATCTTCGATGTCGGTTTCGCAGTGCAGCTTGGTCGGCGATACGTCGCACGTCCAGCCCCACGCCGGCTCCAGAGTGGCGAAGTCCGCGACCGCGGAGAGGTCGATGTCCACGGAGGTGCGACCGAACTTCGGCTCCGCCTCGCTGTCGGTGTGCGTAGCGTAGAACCAGCCGTAGTCCAGGTGGCCGGGTGCGACGAGCAGGTCGTGCGTTGAGATCTCGAAAGGGGCCTCAGCGGCGACGGCCGGGCTGGCGGAGGCGGCGACGAACGCGCCTGCTACGCCCAGTCCGGCGAGCCAGCGCCGGGTGGAGTGGGTGAGCATGAAGGGGTTCCTCCAGAGGGGGATTCAGGTGCAGCCTGCGGATCTTAAGGAAACCCACAGGTTGGCCGCCGCCCCGATCGCCGCTCATCCGGGAGGACCAGCCGAAAGGCTGAACAGCATCACCGCAATGTTCGGGCCGTCCGCTCCCGTCATCTGAGCAGGAGCCCGGGAGGTGCAGTGACGTACGAGGAGTTCGCGGACACGCGACTTGCCCCGCTGTTGCGGTACGCGGTGATGCTCACCGGCGATCCGCATCAGGCGCAGGATCTGGTGCAGGAGACGATGGTCCGGGTCCAGCTCAACTGGCGACGGGTCGCCCGGGCGAACTCACCCGAGCGCTACGTGCGCCGGATGCTCACCAACCAGTACGTCGACTGGCGGCGTGGCTCGTGGATGCGCCGGGTGCTGCTGCGCGGGGAACCCGACGAGGCGGTGCCGGAGCCCGCCGACCATGCCCAGTCCGCCGTGGACCGGGACCAGATCTGGTCCTGGCTGTCCCGGTTGCCGCGCCGGCAGCGGGCCACCCTGGTGCTGCGCTACTACGAGGACCTGCCCGACGCCGAGATCGCCGACATCCTCGGCTGCGCCGTCGGGACCGTACGTTCGTCCATCTCCCGGGCCCTGGCCACGCTTCGGGCCGAGTACGTGGAGGCCTGTTCATGATCGAGGACGACCTGCGTGCCGCCTTCGCCCGGCACGAGCCGCTGACCCCGCCGACCGGCCCGCTGCGGGCCACGATCGACCGGCTGGCGAACGGCCGGCGGCGGCGCCGTCGACGGTGGCAGACCGGTGGTACAGCGCTGGCCCTGCTCGGCGTACTGGGGATCGGGGTGCCCCTGTTCACCCCGGAGCGCTCCGGGCCGCCGCCAACCGCCGACCTGCTCGGCGAATCGAGCCGGCCGGTGGTGACGGGTGCGCTGAACATCCTGCTGCTCGGCATCGACGGCGACGGGCGGGAGGTATCGCGAGCAGATTCGGTGCTGTTGGTGCACATTCCGTCCGACCAGAGCCGCCCGTACCTGGTCTCGTTGCCGCGTGACCTGGGGGTGCCGATCCCCGGCCACGGGACCGACAAGCTGAACGCCGCGTTCGCGTTCGGTGCCGGGTTCACCCAGCCGGACATGTCCAAGGGCTACGAGCTGACTCGACGTACGGTCGCCGAGCTGACCGGGGTCCACGTGGATGCCGGCGTGGTGCTGACCTACCCCGGGCTGCGCAAGCTCACCGAAGCGGTAGAGGGCGTGCCGGTCTGTCTGCCCCAGCAGGTGCGCTCCGTCCACACCCGGCGGATCTTTCCGGCCGGCTGTCAGCGTCTCGACGGTGCCGCGTCGGTCGACCTGCTTCGCCAGCGGCGTGGGCTACCCGAGGGCAGCCTGGACCGGGACCGTAACGCCCGGCTCTTCGCCGCCGGGCTGGTCCGACAGGCCACCGACCAGGGCGTGCTCACCAACCCCGTACGACTCTCCACGCTGTTGGGAACCGTCGGCCCGGAGCTCCTGGTGTTACCCGACCGAGCCGCGGTGCTGGACTTGATGCGGCTCGTGCCCACGCTGCGATCGGTCGAACCGATCGGGCTCAGCCTGCCGGTCACGGAGCCCGCCGGGCCGCCTTATCACCTGATCGCCGATCCGAAGCTCGCCCCGGAGTTCCTGACCGCGCTCCGTGAGGATCGGCTCGGCGACTGGGCGGCCCGCCACCCGGAGCGGGTCGACCGCTGAAGCTCGCCGGTGTGGCGTCAGCGGTAGTCGTCCTCGTCTCCGCTGACCACCCGGGCCTGCTCCATGGCGTCCCAGTCGCCGACCTCCAGGCCGCGGTGCGGCTCGGCGTCGGTGTCGTCCGGGCCGACCACTGCGGCCTGCTCGACCGCGTCGGCCGGCTCCGCCTCGGGGTCGCGTTCGTCCGCGTCGAGGTGATCGCCGGGGGTGAAGTCCTCATCGGGCTGACCCATCGTCCCTCCCGGGGGGCTCGGTGCACGGTTCCCACCCACCGTACGGGGTGTGCCGGTGCCGCGCCTGGAAGCCGAGTCGGCGGAATCTCCCCTGGGCGACACGACCCGGTGCCAGGATGGGGCGGTGGGCTTCCTCATCCGGCTGGCGATCACGGCGGTCGCGTTGTGGATCACCACGCTGATCGTGCCCGGGGTCGACGTGCACGGCCGCTCGGGTGGCACCACCGTGCTCACGCTGATCGTGGTGGCGCTGATCTTCGGCGTGATCAACGCGGTGCTCAAGCCGATCATCAAGGTGGTCGGCTGCGTCTTCTATCTGCTGACCCTGGGCCTGTTCGCGCTGGTGGTCAACGCGCTGCTCTTCCTGCTCACCGACCGGATCGCCCGCGGGCTGGACCTGCCGTTCCAGGTGGACGGTTTCTGGGCGGCGTTCTGGGGAGCGATCGTGATGACTGTGGTCACCTGGCTGATCAGCGTCATCGTGCCCGACAACCTGGACAACCGGTGAGCGGATCCCGGCCGGAACCCGGGTCGGTTGTTCCGGCGCACCTCACCTACGGGATACTTCCGGGCGGAGGACAGCGCGGTCCGGCGCACAAATGAACAACAGCGGCCAGCACGGCCGAGAGTGGTAAGTAAGGAGCGTTCGACATGCCCATCGCTTCCCCCGAGGCTTACGCGGAGATGCTGGACCGCGCCAAGGCTGGCCGGTACGCGTACCCCGCGATCAACGTGACCTCCTCCCAGACGCTGAACGCGGCGCTCAAGGGCTTCGCCGACGCGGAGAGCGACGGCATCATCCAGGTCTCCACCGGTGGCGCCGAGTACCTGTCCGGCCCCTCGATCAAGGACATGGTCACCGGCGCGGTGGCGTTCGCCGCGTACGCGCACGAGGTGGCCAAGAAGTACCCGGTCAACATCGCGCTGCACACCGACCACTGCCCGAAGGACAAGCTGGACGGCTTCGTCCGGCCGCTGATGGGCATCTCGCAGGAGCGGGTGAAGCGCGGCGAGCAGCCGCTGTTCCAGTCGCACATGTGGGACGGCTCGGCCGTGCCGGTGGCGGAGAACCTGCGGATCGCCTCCCAGCTCCTCGACGAGGCCGCCAAGGGCAAGATCGTCCTTGAGATCGAGGTCGGCGTCGTCGGTGGCGAGGAGGACGGCGTCGAGAACGCCATCAACGACAAGCTCTACACCACCGTCGAGGACGGCCTGGCCATGGTTGAGGCGCTCGGCCTCGGCGAGAAGGGCCGCTACATGGCGGCGCTGACCTTCGGCAACGTGCACGGCGTCTACAAGCCGGGCAACGTCAAGCTCCGCCCGGAGATCCTCAAGCAGATCCAGGACGCGGTCGGCGCGAAGTACGGCAAGGACAAGCCGCTCAGCCTGGTCTTCCACGGCGGCTCGGGCTCCCTGCTGAGCGAGATCCGCGAGGCGCTGGACTACGGCGTGGTGAAGATGAACATCGACACCGACACCCAGTACGCCTTCACCCGGCCCGTCGCCGACCACATGCTGCGCAACTACGACGGCGTGCTGAAGATCGACGGCGAGGTCGGCAACAAGAAGCAGTATGACCCGCGTACCTGGGGCAAGGCCGCCGAGGCCGGCCTGGCCACCCGGGTCGTCGAGGCGTGCGAGCACCTGCGCTCCACCGGCACCAAGATGTCCAAGTAACGACGTTCCCACCGACGGCCGGCTCCCCTCGGGGGCCGGCCGTCGTCGTTTCGTCAGGCCGGCGCGGTGAGCAGGCGGACGGCCTCACGCACGTCGTCGGTCAGGTGGATCGTCGACGACAGGTCGCCGAACGGGGAGGCGGCCAACAGCGGACGCAACAATGCCTCCACCGGCAGCTCCTGGGTCCAGTACGCGCGGTCCAGGAAGATGTACGCCCCGCTCGCCCCGTCGGTGCCGTAGTAGGTCTTGGTGGCGGCCTGGAACACCTCCTGCACCGTGCCCGCCCGTCCCGGAGCGAACACGATGCCACCCCGGGCGAGCCGCAGGATGGTGTCCTCCCGGATCGCGTTCGAGAAGTACTTGGCGATCCGCCCCGCGAACAGGTTCGCCGGCTCGTGCCCGTACAGCCAGGTCGGGATGGCCAGCCCGCCGGCCCGCGCCCAACCCGCGTCGGCGCCGCGCTGCCGGGGCACGCCCGCGTACCGCTGCCGGATCTCCAGCGCCGTGGCGGTGTACCGGTGGTGGTCGGTGAAATCGGGCGCGGTGGCCAGCAGATCGATCGCCGCGGTCAACTCCGCCGCCGGCTGGTCCGCCAGGTAGGCGCCGAGGTTCGCCGCCTCCATCACCCCGGGGCCGCCGCCGGTCACCACCAGCCGGTCGGCCCGCGCCAGCTCCCAACCCAGCACGGCCGCCATCCGGTACGCCGGGCTGCCGCGCCGCACCGCGTGCCCGCCCATGATTCCCACCACCGACTGCGGCCCGTGCCCGGCCAGCCAGGCACGGGTGGCGTCGGCCAGCGCGTTGTCCACGCCGTGGTCGTGCAGTCGCTGACCGAGCGCCTCCTTGACGTCCGGTAGCGCGCCGCCGTGCGCCCGGTAGTGCTCGTACACCCGGGTGTCGTACATCCCGGTGAACCCGCCCTCGGCGAACCCAGCGGCCAGCTCCTCCGGGGTGTAGAGGTGCGTCGGCTGGGTCGGGTAGGGCAGCCCGGAGAACGGGGGCACCACGTTCGCGCCGCGCCGGACCAGGTCGGCGCCGACCTCCCGGGAGGCGAACCGGCAGCCGACGAAGAGGGTGCCGGTGACCTCGACGCCGGTCAGGTCGGGGGCCGGGGCGAGGTCGAGGCGGAGCCCCTGCACGGTCAGCCCGGTCAGGCGGCCGGTGGCCAGGCGCTGGTCGAGCTCGTCGCGGGTCTGGATCTCGTTGGCGTGCAGGTGCGGCTCGATGACGTCCGCGGGAGGTGGGGTCGGCACCGGGCCATCCTGCCCCTCCGGCGGGGGCGGCCAAACCCCGGGCCGGAGGCGGAAACGACAGGAGCCCGGTGGTCGTGGCCACCGGGCTCCTGCTTAACCGGGTCCTGGGGAGGCTCCGGACCATTAGTTGTAGTGGAAAACACCTGGCGGCGGCATAGGCCGCAGGCGTGACCAACTCCTCAGCCGTTCAGCCGAACGCGTTGGCCGACCCGCTCGCGTGCCACCCCACCCAGCGGGTTGAATGGGGCGATGCAGAACCTTTTGCCAGAGCCACCGGCCACGCTCCTCCCCGTGAACGACGAGGCTGACGCCGCCCTGGCCGGCGCCGAGGCGGTCGGCACCGATGAGGCGTACGCCGAGGTGGCGGCCCGCTTCCCGACCTACAGTGCGGCCTGGGCGGAGCTCGCGGCGCGGGCGTTCGCGCAGGGCCAGGTGGTGACGGCGTACGCCTACGCGCGCACCGGCTACCACCGTGGCCTGGACCAGTTGCGCCGCAGCGGCTGGAAGGGCCACGGCCCCGTGCCGTGGTCGCACGAGCCGAACCGGGGCTTCCTCCGCTGCCTGTACGTGCTCTCCCGGGCCGCGGACGAGATCGGCGAGGCCGACGAGGCGGCTCGCTGCGCCCAGTTCCTTCGCGACTGCGACCCGGCGGCGGCGGACGCGCTGGCCAGCAACTGACACTCGTCCCGACGGCCGGTCCGGGTCACGCCCGGGCCGGCCGTCGGGGGGTTACAACCCCTCGGCGACCGCAGCGGCGATCTTCAGCCAGGCGTCGCGGGTGGCCGAGGAGAGCCCGCCGTACCGGATCGGCTCGCCGCTGTCGATGAGCCGCTCGTACGGGGCCAGCAGCACCGCCCGGGTCCGGGCGGCGAAGTGCTCCTGGATGGCCGGCAGGTCGATCTCCTTGCGCGACGGCGGCATCGACACCACCGTCACCGCCTGCCGGACCAGCCGTTGCCGGCCGCTCTGCTCCAGATGGTCGAGCATCCGCGCGGCGGTCTCCGCCGAGTCGTTCCGGGCCGACATGGTGACGACCAGTTGGTCGGTGGCATCCATCGAGGCCTGCCAGTTCTGCGCGCGGACGTTGTTGCCGGTGTCCACGAAGATCAACTTATAGAACCGGCTGACCACCTCACGGATCTCGGCGAACGCTGCCGCCGTGAGCATCTCGCCGCCGGTGGCCGACTCGTCCGAGGCGAGCACGTCGAACATCCCCTCGCCCTGCGAGCGGACGTACTGCGACAGGTCACCGACCCGACCGTGCGCGCCCTGGAACTGACCGAGGTCACGCAGCATGTCCCGCACCGTGCGCGAGTGGAAGTCCTGCTGGGCACGCATCCCGAGGGTGCCCTGGGTCTCGTTGTTGTCCCAGGCCAGCACGTAGCCACCGCGCTTCTGGCCGAACGTCATCGCGAGCAGCAGGATGGCCACCGTCTTGCCGGCACCGCCCTTCGGGTTGACCACGGTCACCTGCCGCAGCCCGCCGAAGTTGCGGCGCACCATCTCGATGTCCCGCTTGAGCTCCTGCTCCTGCCGCCCGGGAGCGAGTCGAAGCAGCCCCATCTTGTTGACCACCGCGCGCACACCCATGGTGGCCACCGGGTCGGCGGGCCGTACCTGCCGACGCCGGGCGAAATCCTCGGCGGTCGGTGCCGCGGTGGTCTCCGGCGTCCAGGTGGCGTCCGGATAGCCGGTGGACGGCACCCGGGTCACCCCCTCGGCCTCCTGGTACTGCTGCGGCGGCCCCGGCGTGGCCCCGGGCGTGCCCTGCTGCCAGGGCGGCGGGTACCAGCCCGGTGACGGCGGGAACGGCCCCGGCGGCGGGGCCACCGGCGCACCCTGCTGCGGCGCCGGGTTGCTCTGCGGCGGACCGCCGAACTGGGTCACGTCCGGTGGTGGCGGGATCGGCGCCGGTCCGGCCTGGCCGGGAACCCCAGCGGCGTACGTCTGCCCCGAGTACGTCTGCCCGGAGTAGGTCTGCCCGGGGTACGTCTTTCCGGGGCCGGCCTGCGGGGCGGCAGGTCCGCCGGGATTCGATTGCTGCGGACCGGGCGGAGCGGGGATCGGCGGCAACGCGTTGGCGGCCTCGTCGTGGGCCGGTCCGGACGCGCCGGCCGGCCGCTGCGGCGGAAGCGCCCAGGGCGATTCGGTGGTCGGCCGCGCCGGAGCCACGGAGGGTCCATCCTCCCCGGTGCCGGTGCCGCCATCCGAGGTCGCCGCCGGACCGGCCGCCGCGGGGTCGGCGGTCGCGGGGTCGGCGGTCGCGGGGTCGGCAGGCGTCCTGCTCTCGACGGGCACGGCGGTTGCCGCCGGGCGGTCCAGGGAGAACGGCTGGTCCAGGTCGACGCCGCCCGGCACGATCGGCGGGGCCGGGACGGCTGGAGGATCACCGGCCTGCGTCGCTGCCACCCCAGCCGCCGGTGCGGCTGCCCACGGCGCGGCGCCGGCCGCCCCGGACGCGGTACTCGCCGCCTCGGGCGCGCTGTTCATCGGCGCGGAGGCGGTGCCCGCCGGGCTGCCCGGCGTTGCGGTGCTGCCCGGCGTTGCGGTGCTGCCCGGCGTTGCGGTGCTGCCCGGCGTTGCGGTGCCGCCCGGGGTCTCGGTGGTGCTGCTCGCGGGCTCGGACGCTGAACCGGCCGCCGGGCCGGCGGTGCCGACCACTGCGCCGTTCGAGGCGGGGCTGGTAGCCGGCGGGCCGGGCAGGGCATCGGTGGTCGACGGCGAGGGCGAGGTGTCGCCGGCCGTCGGGCCGGGAGCGTCGGGTGTCGGCGGGTCGGCCGGCGGCGTCCAACTTGGCTGCGGCGGGGCCCAGCCCGGCGCGGTGCCGGACGGGCCGGTGACTCCCCAGCCGCCGGGCGGCGGCACGGCGCCGGTGAGCGACGGGTAGTCGGACGGCGACGGCGGGGTCGCGGCCGGGGCCGGGGATTGCCAGGGGACCGGCGGACCACCCGTCGACGGTGCGGCCACCGGCGGCAGCACGGTCGACGATTCCGCGGCCGACGACGGGGTACCCCGCTGGTTGGCGACCGAGGCCCATGGCGGTGCCACGTTGCCCGCGCCGGAGTCGGCTGGATCAGGTGGCCAGAGTGGTTCGATGTCCCGCTCCGGCACCGGCTGCTGGCCGGGCACCTGCGCCCGGTCGGCTTTCTCGTCCATTACGGCCTCCCCAGTCCTCCTGCGAGGATAGGCCCACCGGCCGAGGAGGGCCGGCCGGCGCAGCCGGGGTCAGATCGACCAGACCGCCCAGGCGCCCGGCTCGACCCACCAGGACCGCTTCCGGGTCAGCTCGCCCTCGACGCCGTCGTCGAGGTAGGGCACCTTTCCCTCCCTGGGCAGCACCGACACGGCCCGCCCGCGAGCCCGCCGCACCTCCAGGCGTACCCGTTTCCTGCCCAACGCCGAGCGGACGACCACCGGCACGGCCACCGCGACCTCGACCTGGCCGTCGGCCGGATCCGGCGCGGCCAGGAGCGTCACGTCGTCGAGCGTCGCGTACCCGCCGGCGTTGCCGATCGCGCAGGCCAGCAGCGGTTCGTCGCCGTTGGTGAGAATCGCGTCGTCCACCTCCACGCGGGCCCGCCAGTGCAGCGGCCGACCGGCGTCGTCGGCGGCACCGAGCAGGGCCCCGTCCAGGGTCACCGAGCCGCCGTCGTTACGCAGCAGGTCCAGCCGGCGTGGCGTGCCGTCCAGCACCGCGGCGGCCACCGCCGCCGGGTCGCGGGGCAGCCCGAGCTGCGCGGCCAGGTCCCGGTGGGTGCCACCACGCGCCGGGTCGAGCGGGAGTACGGCCACCGGCGGCAGGTCGGGCAGGGTCCGGTCACCGGGCAGGTCCGCCGGTCGGCGGCTCGGCGCTGGTGCGTACCGCCGGACCAGCCGGCGCAGCACGGCGCGCAACTGCGCGTCGCTCGCCGTGGCGACGACCAGTCGGGTCTTGCCGTCCGGGTCCGGCCAGGTGAGGCCGTCCGGGCGGGGCGGGCCGTCGAGCCCCGCCAACACCTCGTCGATCTCCGCGTCCGAGCGGGCGGTGACCGTCTGCACCCGCGCGCCTCGGGCGTTCAGCGCGTCGGCGCAGGCCAGCACCGGTACGCGGGGTCGCTCGGTGACGCACCGGTCGGCGTCGCCCTGTGTGCTTTCGCCGGGACCGGTGCCCCCGGTCGTGCCGGTGTCGGCCCCTGTCGCCGGGTCAGCTTCGGTCGCGCCGCCGCAGCAGGCCCCGCCGCTGCCGCAGCCCCCGGGAGCGTCCCGCTCCGAACCGAGGGTGAGCAGCACCACGTCGTACACGGAAGGAGCCTCCTGCCTCTCGCCGCGACCGCTGCCGGCCACGCCGTCACTACTTGTTAACCTGACACCCCGGGCTCGCCAACCGGTCGCCACCTGGCACCCGAGCCTTCTGGAGGCGGAAAAGATGCCAGCGATCGTGCTCATCGGCGCTCAGTGGGGCGACGAGGGCAAGGGCAAGGTTACCGACCTGCTGGGTGAGCGGGTCGACTACGTCGTGCGCTACTCCGGTGGCAACAACGCGGGCCACACGGTGATCACCCCGGACGGCCAGAAGTACGCGCTCCACCTGATGCCATCCGGCGCGCTCTCGCCCAACGCGATGATCGTCATCGGCAACGGTGTGGTGGTCGATCCGAAGGTGCTGCTCGCCGAGATCGACGGCCTGGCCGAGCGTGGTGTCGACGTGTCCCGGCTGCGGATCTCCGGTGACGCGCACCTGATCATGCCGCACCACCGGGCCCTGGACCGGGTGATCGAGCGCTACCTCGGCTCGTCCCGGATCGGCACCACCGGCCGGGGCATCGGCCCGGCGTACGGCGACAAGGTCGCCCGGATCGGCATCCGGCTCCAGGACCTGCTCGACCCGGGCATCCTGCGCAAGAAGCTGGAACTCGCACTGCGCGAGAAGAACCAGATCCTGTTCAAGGTCTACAACCGCAAGGCGATCGACCTTGAGGCGACCGTCGAGGAGTACCTGGAGTACGCGGAGCGGCTCAAGCCGTACATCGCGGAGACCCGGGCGATGCTGTGGGACGCCCTGGACCGGGACGAGACGGTGCTGCTGGAGGGTGCCCAGGCCACCATGCTGGACATGGACCACGGCACGTACCCCTTCGTGACCTCGTCCAACCCGACGGCCGGCGGCGCCTGCGTGGGCGCCGGCATCCCGCCGACCGCGATCAGCAAGGTGATCGCGGTGAGCAAGGCGTACACCACGCGGGTCGGCGCGGGCCCGTTCCCGACCGAGCTGTTCGACGCCAACGGCGATCACCTGCGCAAGATCGGCGCGGAGTACGGCACCACGACCGGGCGGGAGCGCCGGTGCGGGTGGTTCGACGCGGTCGTCGCCCGGTACGCCTGCCGCCTCAACGGCGTCACTGACCTGGTCATCACCAAGCTGGACGTGCTCACCGGGCTGCCCAAGGTGCCGATCTGTGTCGGCTACGAGATCAACGGCGAGCGGGTCGACGACATGCCGATGAGCCAGACCGACTTCCACCACGCCAAGCCTGTCTACGAGGAGCTCGACGGCTGGTGGGAGGACATCACCAAGGCCCGCACCGCTGACGAGCTGCCGGAGAACGCCCGCCGCTACATCGCCCGCGTAGAGGAACTCTGCAACACCAAGGTGAGCGTCGTAGGCGTAGGCCCCGGCCGCGACGAAAACGTCCTCCTCCACCCCCTCCTCCCCTAACCCAGGGGTTGGCCTCACCGCCGTCGCCCCGGTGATCAAGAGGTTTGCGTCAGGATCCCGCTCGAAATTGACGCAAACCTCTTGATCAACTTTGTCGTGGCACGGTTGTCCACAGGGTGGTGGGGGTTATCCACAGGGGCTTTGGGTGGGTGGGGCCGGTGGGCAGGCTGGGGTGGTGGGACCACACCAGCTACTTTGCGACATAGCGGCCGGGCAGGACGGGATGGTCACCCTGGCGCAGGCGCTTCGCGCCGGCCTGACCAGGGACCAGGTCCGACACCTGTGCCGATCCGGCAGGTGGCAACGGCTCCTCCGTAGCTGCTTCGTACCGAATGCGAAGTTGAGCTAGTCAACACTGCAGCGAGCGCGGGTTCGGGCAGCAGTCGCGAGCCTTGGCCCAGGTGCCTTCGCTGTCTTCGGCACCGCACTGGAGCTGTACGGCATCGCAGGTCTCCGCCGGGCTCCGCTGGTCCACGTTTCGGTCCCGGTTGATCGGCCACGGCCCCAACGCCCTCTGGCGCCATGGCTGATCGTGCACCAGTTGACCCTCGGCCCCGGAGACATCGGTGAGGTCGCGGGTGTCCGCGCGACCGCTCCGCTCCGCACCGTCTCGGACGTCATTCTCCAAGTTGATCGTTACCCCGCGGTCTCGGTCCTCGACTCGGCGCTGAACCAGGGCCGGATCACCTCAGCGCAACTGGCGCTGATCCCGAGCCTGATCCGCGGCAGGCGGGGCGCGGTCGCGGCGCGGGCCTGTCTGGCAGAGGCGGAGAGGTGGACGGGCGAGCGCAGTCGCCGCTCGAGACGCGCGCCCGGCTCCGCTGCGTCGACGGCAGGGTGCCGCCCGACGCATTGCAGCTCGAGGTTCGCGACGACGACGGATATCTGCTTGGCATCGGTGACCTCGGCTGGCGCGGGCCCCGGATCATCGCCGAGGCCGACGGCCGGGACGTGCACGGCAGCCCGGAGGCGGCCTTTGCCGACCGACGCCGGCAGAACCGTCTGGTCAACGCCGGTTGGACCGTCCTCCGCTTCACCTGGTCGGACACTCTCCGCCCGGACTACATCCCGTGGACCGTCCGCCAGGCGATCGCCGCCGCCCGGCGCCGTTGACCATGAAGTTATCGCCACGACACGCCGAGGCGGCGGGCAACAACTTCATGATCACCGGCTGTCGCCGGCGGGCGGGGGTGGGGGCAGTAGGATTTCGGGTCGTGCGGGTTCTTGTGGTGGGTGGTGGGGGGCGGGAGCATGCGCTCGCGCTCGGGTTGGCGGCGGATCCGGCTGTCACGGCGCTGATCGCGGCGCCTGGTAATCCGGGGATCGCCAGCGTGGCCGAGGTGCGGGCGGTCACTCCGACCGACCCGGCCGCCGTGGCCGCGCTGGCCGTGGAGACCGCGGCCGACCTGGTGGTGATCGGGCCGGAGGCGCCGCTGGTCGCCGGCGTCGCCGACGCCGTACGCGCCAAGGGCATCGCCGTGTTCGGCCCCTCGGCCGAGGCCGCCCGGCTGGAAGGGTCCAAGGCGTTCGCCAAGGACGTGATGACCGCCGCCAACGTGCCGACCGCCCGGGCGTACGCCTGCATGGACGAGGAGAGCACCGCGCGGGCGCTGGATGAGTTCGGCGCGCCGTACGTGGTGAAGGACGACGGTCTCGCCGCCGGTAAGGGCGTGGTGGTCACCGACGACCGGTCCGCCGCGTTGGCGCACGCGCGGGAGTGTGGCCGGGTCGTGGTCGAGGAGTTCCTCGACGGCCCGGAGGTCAGCCTGTTCGTGGTCACCGACGGCGACGCGGCGCTGCCACTGCTGCCCGCACAGGACTTCAAGCGGATCGGCGATGGCGACACCGGCCCGAACACCGGCGGGATGGGCGCGTACGCACCGCTGCCCTGGGCGCCGCCCGGCCTGGTCGACGAGGTCATGCGCGACGTGGTCCACCCCACCCTGGCCGAGATGCGCCGCCGGGGCACGCCGTTCGCCGGCCTGCTCTACGTCGGGCTCGCGATGACCGCCGCCGGCCCCCGCGTGATCGAGTTCAACGCCCGCTTCGGTGATCCGGAGACCCAGGTGGTGCTCGCACTGCTGGAAACCCCGCTGGGCGGGCTGCTGCACGCGGCGGCCACCGGCACGCTGGCGGAGCATCCGCCGCTGCGCTGGCAGCCCGGCGCCGCGGTCACCGTGGTGCTCGCCGCGCAGGACTATCCGACCGCACCGCGCACCGGCGATGTGATCACCGGCGCGGACCGGCCGGGCATCATCCACGCCGGCACCGCCCGCCGGGCCAGCGACGGCGCGTTGCTCTCCGCCGGTGGCCGGGTGCTCTGCGGTACGGCCACCGGCGCCGACCTGGCAGCCGCCCGGACCGCCGCGTACGCGCTGGTGGACGGGGTGGAGCTGGCCGGCTCGCAGCACCGCAGCGACATCGCCGCCGCCGCGGTCGACGGCCGGATCACGATTCCTGGCTGAACCCGGGCAACCCCCGGCCGCCTAACCGCCGTTTGACCGGTGAGGTGAGGGGGTGGTGGGTTGCCGGCCGACGTCGAGGGCTACCGCGACTATGTCGCTGCGCCCAACCGCCGCCTCGGCGAGGGTGTCGCCTTCCCGGCGACCGTCCTGACGGTGGCGGTGGTCCTGTCCCTCGCCGCCTAGGTGGTGGAGGCGGAAGCGTCGGCGATCGGCTCGATCACCGCAGCGCTGCCGGCGCTGGGCTTCCTGACGATGGTGAAGATCGCCCTCGGCCGCGCCGACCTCGCCCCACCCGACCGCACCGCCCGACCCGCGCGGGCCGCATCAGGACCTCCGCTGATCGTCGAGGCCGGGGTCCCGGACACCCGCGAGGCGGTCCCCGCACCGCCACTTCCGGTCCCCGCGAACACCGCCCCGGTCCGGGACTCCACCACCGCAGTCCCCGCCCCGGCGGACCAGGACCCGGCGGTCGCGGACCGACGGACCGACAACACACCGGCCCGGGCCCGAGGCCCGGAGATCGCCGCGCTGGTCCCGGCCGCCCGGACCGCCGCCCGCACCCTGACCGCCGAGGGGACACCGCTGTCCCGCAAGGCCCTCGCCCAACAGTTGCGCGCGGACGGACGCCAACTGTCCAACGCCACCGCCTCCACGCGTCCTGCGCGTCCTGCGCGCCGAGCCCACCCCACCGCGCCGGACCTGTCACATCGGGAAGCGGCGTGACAGAACCACAACCCGTCACTTCTGTCAGACCGAGCCGTTCCCGTGAGACCAACACACGCGTCTGTCAGGAAACCCGCCTCCTGACAGAACCTGACTCGACCTGGCACAGCGACCACCAGCCCGCCCGCCCGCGGCAGGGCGACCAGCGCACGCCTCGCCATCCATCCCGCATTCCGATCCTCGAAGGAGCAACAAGCATGCTGACCCAGCTCAGCGGCCCCCCACCCGCGCCACCAGGGCCGTCGCCAACCCGAGGCGCACAACCTTCCACGCCATCGTTTCAGTGGACCCGGTGTCGCCGGCCGTGTCGACGTCGGTGTCGATGCCCGTTGCACCGTCCGTCTTGATACTGACCCCCGAACTAACCCCCGGCACTCGCTCACAGCCCAGGTCAAACCCGCTCTCATCGCTCCTGATCGGCTCCAGACACACCCTCATGTGTGGGGTGTCCCCCCAGGGGCCGCCCATGAAAACCGCTACCGGCTCCGGACCCGCTGCTGCGTCTACAGGCCAGCCTCACCGCCCGCGACGACCAGCTCCTCGGCTGGCTCTACGACCACGGCGTCCTCACCACCGACCAGATCGCCACCGCCCTGTTCCCGTCCCTGGACTTCGCCCAACGCCGACTACGCCGCCTCACCGTCCTGCGTGCGACAGACCGGTTTCGACCCAACCGGGCCTACGGCGGCTCCTACCCGTACCACTAGTCCTGGACCAACTCGGCTACGGACACGTCCGCGCCCAAGTGGCCTTGGTCCACCCCGCCGGGACCAGGCCCGCCGCCGCAAGCAATCCCTCACCGGCCGGCCGGACCTACCGCACCTGCTCGGCGGCAACCAGGTCTTCATTGACCTCGCCGCCCACGCCCGCACCCACCCCGACACGGCCCTGGACCGGTGGCAGCCGGCCTCGGCCTTCCACGAGCCCGAGGTGTTCTACCGCAGAGGCAGCAACCCGGGAATGATGGTCCACGGACCGAGCGGGCTGCCTCGCCCGGACGCGCCGGGGTGTGGACCGAGCACGGACGGTCCGTGCCGTTCTTCCTCGAGTACGACACAGGCCGCGAACGCCTCGACATCCTCACCGAGAAAATTGCCAAGTACGAACGGCTCTTCGCCTTGAGCACCTGGACGTGGCCAGTGCTGTTCCACCTACCTCCGCCCGCCGTGAGGCGAACCTGCACCACCGCCTCGCCGGCACCGGCCTGGACGCGGTCATCGCCACCACTACCACCGAGCTGCGCCTCGCACCCGGCGCCAGCCCCGCCGAGCAGGTTTGGCAACTGACCGGCGGCAGCACCGGCCGCCACCGCCTCATCGACCTGCCCTACAGCGACACCCACCACGACGACGAGTTCCCGACCCGCACCGCGCCCCGCACGAGCGTGCGGGCAGCCTGATGACCCAGGCCAGGGGGGCGTTACGCGGCCTGCGAGGCCGACACGCCCGCGTGACACGCCCGCCCCCACACCGCCCCCTAGGCGCGGCCGTCGACCGCCGTACGGCCCTACCGGGCGAGACAAGGGCGCGGGCGGCACGCAGCCAGCGCCAAATATCGGCGACCACGCCGGTACTCACCCATCTGTCAGCACGGCGCTCCGGTGACAGGCCAGCGATCCAACCGCGCACTCACACCAGCCACCGCGACGTGACAGATCGCGTGAGTGGCGACCCCGTTCGCTTCCGCAGCCACCGGAGGTACCCTCCGCGGCCCTCGCCCCTGTCGTCGGTCCATCGCTGTCTGAGCGAGCGGCACGACCTGGCGATCAACCCTGATGCCAGTTCCCACGAGAAGGAGTTGCCGATGACCCGATACCTCGACCTCACGCCATGAGCCGTCCTGGGAGGGACATGGCCACACGCCGTGACCAGCGATCACGCGCGAACACAACACACCCGTCGCCGGCGGCCAGCGTCACGAGGACATCCGCCGACGAGCCCGGGCCTCGCACCCCGACACCGAGCCCTCACCCCAGTCAGGGACGCTGTCGATGGCCACTACCTGACCGACCCCGAGACCGAAGACGAAATCCAAGCCCTCGCCGCCGAAGCCGGCCTACCCGACATCGACCAAGCCGCCAAGCTCGCACGACTCCTGCGCTTGCACCACCAGCCCGCCGCCCCACCACACGCCGCTTGACCTGCGCCCGCCCCGCTGGGCGGGCGCAGCCGCTGCGACCGCCAGCCCGAACTCGGCAGGCAGGGCGGACTGGAATTACACCCTCGCCGAGGTCTACTTCGCCGTGCACGCCTCGGTGACATCCTGCAGGAGTTGGTCGAGCTGGCGCGGGCACCGGGCCTGACCCTCTACCCCTGATTGGTCGGTCAGCTGTAGTAGCGGCGTAGTTCGCGGCTGAGCACCTTGCCGGTGGCGTTGCGGGGCAGGAACTTCACGAAGACCACGTCCCGCGGGACGGAGAAGCGGGCAAGGTAGTGCCGGACGTACTCGCGGACCGCCTCGGGATCGAGCGTCTCGCCGGGGTGCAGGGCGAGGAACGCGGCCAGCCGCTGGCCGTACTCGGGGTCGGGTACGCCGATCACGGCCGCCTCGCGTACCTGCGGCAGTCGGGCGAGCAGGTCCTCCACTTCGGACGGGAAGACGTTCTCGCCGCCGGAGACGATCATGTCGTCGGCCCGGCCGTCGACGAAGAGCAGCCCGTCGGCGTTGAGCCGCCCGAGGTCGCCGGTGTCGAGCAGGCCGTCGCGGCTCTCCCGGCTGCTACCGGAGGTGTAGCCCTCGAAGAGCATCTCGTTGCCGACGAAGATCCGCCCGACCCGGCCGTCGGGAACCGGCTTGCCAGCGTCGTCGAGCATCTGCAGCCGGGTGCCGTGCGGCGGCCGGCCGGCCGTGGTGGGCGCCTGGCGCAGGTCCTCCGGACCGGCGATGGAGGCCCAGGAGACCTCGGTGGAGCCGTAGAGGTTGTACAGGACGTCCCCGTAGACGTCCATGAACTTCGGTGCCAGCCCGCCGGGCAGGGCCGATCCGCTGATCGCGACGACCTTGAGTGGGGGGGGCGGGTCCGGTGGGGGCACTTCCAGCAGCCGCTGCACCATCACTGGTACGGCGAACAGTGCGTCGCACTGGTGTGCCACCAGGGCGGCGAGCGTGGCGGCCGGGTCGAAGCGGCGGTGCAGCACGATGGTGGCCCGCAGGGCGAAGCAGACCTGGAGGGCGGCGAACCCCCAGGTGTGGAAGATCGGTGCCGCGATCATCACCCGGTCGCGGGTGTGCAGCGGGATCCGGTCGATGATGGACACCAGCGGGCCGAAGCCGCTCGGCGTGGGGCGGCGGGCGCCCTTCGGCGCACCGGTGGTGCCCGAGGTGAGCACGATGATGCGGCCGTCCCGCTCCGGCGGGCGCAGCTCGCCCGGCAGTGCCCCGGCCACCATCTCCTCGCGGGCGCGTTCGTCGAGGCGGGACAGCTCGGTGGGGAGGCCGATGACCCGCTCGGCGAACTCGTCGTCGTGCACCAGCAGCCGGAGCTGCTGCTCTTCGGCGACGGTGGCCAGTTGGGCCGCGGAGAGCCCGGTGTTGACCAGGACCGAGTCGACGCCGAGCAGGGTGGCCGCGACGATCGTCTCGATCAGCCCGTGGTGGTTGCGGCAGAGCACGCCGATCCGGTCGCCGGCCTGTACGCCGAGGCCCGCCCGCATCGACCGGGCCATCCGTTCGGCCCGGTCGAGCAGGTCCTGATAGGTCAGCTCGACGCCGTCCTCGTCGATGATCGCCGGTCGGCCGGGGTCGCGGGCGGCTGCCTGGCGTAGCTCGCCGGCCAGGCTCCATCCCCACGTGCGCAATGCGTTGAGCTGCGAGGCGACCCGGATCGGCCGGCCGGGGGTGAGCAGCCCTCGACGGGTCAGCGTGGCAATGACGAACGGCAGGTCCATGCCGCAGACCTCCTTGGGGGTGCGCGGACGGGGCAAGGGACCCCCCGTCCGTCAGGGCGTCTTCCTTGATCATGCACTGGGCTCGGCACCCTGCCCAGCCGGCGACGGCGCGGGGTGACGAAGACGGCACGGATCGTGGGATCAGGGACGGCGGGCAGGGAGTACGCCGGCAAGCCCCTGGCCGGCCCCGGCGAGACGGGACCGGCCAGGGCTGGTCAGCGGATCTGCATTCCGGAGATCGCCCGGGAGATCACCAGCCGCTGGATCTCGGAGGTGCCCTCGAAGATGGTGTAGATCTTCGCGTCCCGGTACCAGCGCTCCACCGGGTGGTCGCGGAGGAAGCCGGCGCCGCCGAGCAGCTGCACCGCCTTCTCGGTGACCGACACCGCCACCTCACCGGCCTTGAGCTTGGACATCGAACCCTCGCCAGCGGTGAACGGGCGGTTGTTGCGGCCCATCCAGGAGGCCCGCCAGACCAGCAGCCGCGCCGCGTCGATCTCCATCCGCATGTCGGCCAGCGCGAACGCGACCGCCTGGTTCTCGATGATCGGCCGTCCGAACTGGACCCGGTCCTTGGCGTACTCCAGCGCGTACTCGTAGGCGGCCCGGGCCACGCCGAGCGCCTGCGCGCCCACCGTGGGTCGGGACAGCTCGAAGGTGCGCATCGCGGCCTGCCCGCTGGCGCGCTGCCCGGAGCGGGCCCGGTCCAGGCGTTCCAGCAGGGCGTCCCGGCCGCCGAGCAGGCAGCGGCCTGGCACGCGTACCCCGTCGAGGAAGACGTCGGCGGTGTGCGACGCCCGCAGGCCCAGCTTGCGCAGCTTGCGGGTGGCGGCCAGGCCGGGGGTGCCCGGCGGTACGACGAACGCCGCCTGGCCCCGGGAACCGAGCGTGGGGTCGACCGAGGCGGTGACCACGTGCACCCCGGCGATGCCGCCGTTGGTGGCGTACGCCTTCTGCCCGGTCAGCACCCACTCGTCGGTGGCCTCGTCGTAGACCGCCCGGGTGCGCATCGCACCGACGTCGGAGCCGGCCTCCGGCTCGCTGGTGCAGAACGCGGCGACGGCCGGCGAGTCGATGTCGCCGAAGCACTGCGGCACCCACTCGACCATCTGGTCCGGAGTGCCCGCGCCGTAGATGGCGGCGACGGCGAGGGAGGTGCCGAAGATGCTCAGCCCGATGCCGGCGTCACCCCAGAAGAGTTCCTCGCTGGCGATGGGAAGGGAGAGCCCGGTCGGGTCTGCCCAGCAGGTGGCGAGGAACTCGAAGCCGTAGAGGCCGACCTTGGCGGCCTCCTGGATCACCGGCCACGGGGTGTCCTCGCGCTCGTCCCACTCGGCGGCGGCCGGGCGCACGACCTCGGCGGCGAAGCCGTGCACCCAGTCGCGCAGATCCCGCTGTTCCTCGGTCAGGTCGAGCGAGAACTCGGCCATCTCAGGCCTTGGGGATGTCGAACAGGTTGGCGATGTTGGCGGCGAGGCCGAGGTCGCCCTTCGCCTTCAGCTTGCCGGTCATGAACATCATCACGGGGTTGGCGCCACCGGAGACGATCTTCAGGAACTCCACCGGGCCCATGGTCAGGCTCAGCTTCGGGTCGTGCTGCGGGGTCTCGTTCACGTCGCACTTGCCGTCGGCGATGACCACCTCGTAGGTGTCGCTGCCGCCGTCCGGGCGACCGGTGACGACCCAGTGGATGACCGCGTTGGTGGAGCCGGCCCGGTCCGCGCGGAACAGCGACGGCATCCGGCCGAACACCTCGCCCAGGATCTTGCCGCGCAGGTCACCGGACATCACCTGGGCGATCTTGTCGTCCGGGGTGGACTTGACCAGCTGGGCGAACTCCTTGGGGCCGACGTTGGCGAAGGTAGCCGGGTCGAAGTCAGTCATGGGGGAAACACCTCTCGGGCCGTCCGGACTTGGTTACTCTGGCGTAACCCTACGCACGAGTAGGTATGCTCGCAAGGTGTCCACCCCTCCCGCCTTCAAGCGCCTGCCACGGGCCGTCCGTGAGCAGCAGATGCTCGACGCGGCCGTCAAGGTCTTCTCCCGCCGGGGCTTCCACGCCGCCAGCATGGACGAGATCGCGGAGGATGCCGGCATCTCCAAGCCCATGGTCTACGCGTACCTCGGCACCAAGGAGGAGCTCTTCGTCGCCTGCCTGCACCGGGAGGGCACTCGGATGATGCAGGCCATCGCCGGTGCGGCCGCCCCCGACCTGCCGGCCGACGAACGACTCTGGCGAGGGCTGAGGGCGTTCTTCGGCTTCGTCGGCGCGCACCGCGACGGTTGGGCCGTGCTCTACCGGCAGGCCCGGGGCGAGCAGCCGTTCGCCACCGAGCTGGCCACCATGCGGGCCCGGCTGGTCGAGGTGGTCGCCGGGATGCTCGACCACGCGCTGCGCGCCGAGGGCCGTGAGATCGCCGCCGTCGACCTGGAGGTCGTCGCGTACGCGCTGGTCGGCGCGACCGAGTCGCTGGCCGACTGGCTCGCGGACCACCCGGACGCCGACCCGGAGAAGACCGCCACCCGGATGATGAACGTGGCCTGGCTCGGCGCCGGCCAACTCCTGCACGGTGTCACCTGGCGCCCGCCGGCCGAATGACCGACCCGACCTGCCGTCACCGCGCCGGTGTCCGGCTCACCGGCGCGGTTGTCGGCACCGCTGGTGCGGAACGGCGGTGCCGGCCGAGCCAGCGGACCACCTCGACGACCAGGGTCACCGTCAGCGCGAGACCCAGACCGAGCAGCAGGCCGCGCAGCGGATCCTGCTCGAAGGCCATCCCGCCGAGGTAGCCGACCAGCGCCGAGTAGAGCCCCCACGAGCCGGCGGCGAGCGCGTCGAAGGCCAGGAAGCGTCGACGGGGATAGTGGATCGCCCCCATGGTGAGGGTGACCGCGGTCCGGCCGCCCGGCACGTAGCGGGCAACGGTGAGGATCAGGCCGCCCCGGGCGGCGATTCCCCGGCGGGCACGCTCGACGGCGGCCCGGCGCCGGCCGTCGGGCGGAAGCCGGTCGAGCAGCCGGGTGCCACCACCCCGGCCGATGGCGTACGAGATGTGGTCCCCGACCAGCGCGCCGACGGCGGCCACCAGGATCACCGCGGGCAGGTACGGCGCGCCGGAGGCCGCGAACACCCCTGCGGTGATCACCGCTGTCTCGCTCGGCACCACCGGGAAGAAGCCGTCGAGCACCGCGATCGTGAAGATCGCCAGGTACACCCACGGCGAGGACATCGTCTGATGTAGCAGGTCGAGCAGATCCATGTTCCCGATGCTGGTGCCGGCGACGGCTCCCGCCATCGGCCAGTGGTCAGCCGGGCGGCATCACTTAGGTAGCGTCCGGCCCGGACGGCGGGTAGGGGTCTTCCCCCACCGCACCCGGGTCTGTCGGGCGCGGGCGGCCCGACCCGCCGGTGGAGCCCTACGCTCGCTGCGTGGCCTCCAGCGCCGTCGTGCTCCGGCGGGTCGTCGACCGGTACGCCTCGCTGCTGCTTGCCGTCGTGGTCGCCGCCGCTGTCTGGGCCAGTGCGACCGGCGCGATCGGGGTCCGCTCGCCGCTGCCGCCCGTCGTCGTGCTGCTCGTCGCCGTGGCCTCCGGTTGGGCCGCTGGCCTGGTCCGGGCCCGCCGCTGGCCGCTGTTCCTGGCCGCCGCGATCGGCTGGTTGGTGCTCGCTGCCGCGGCGCCCGGGGTGGTCGCCTCGTACCAGGCGGGCCTGCGGCTGCGCGGCCGGCGGCTCACCGGGTTCCTCGTCGGGGCCGCCCTGGTACTGGCCGGTGGGGTGCTGGTCGGGCTGGCAGTGGGCGGCGTGCGCCGGCTCACCACCGCCACCTTCGGCAACGTGCTGCTGCTCGCCGCCTGTCTGGTCGGATTTCCCCTGGTTGTCGGCCTCTGGGTGCGGGCGCGCCGGGACACGCTCGCCGCGCTACGGGACCGGGCCGAACGCCTGGAACGCGAGCAGGAGGCCCGTGCCGACCGGGTTCGGGCCGAGGAACGGACCCGGATCGCCCGGGAGATGCACGACGTGGTGGCGCACCAGGTGTCGCTGATGGTGGTACATGCCGGCGCACTGGAGGTGACCGCCGCCGACCCGGCGACCGTCGAGGCCGCCGCGCTGATCCGCGAGACCGGCCGGCAGGCGCTCACCGACCTGCGCGAGGTGCTGGGCGTGCTGCGGCAGGCCGGTCCGGCCACGGCGCCGGAGCGTGGGCTAGACGCCATCGATGAGCTGATCGGGGAGTCCCGCTCCGCCGGGCTCCGGGTGCGGCGACGGGACGAGGGCGTGCCGTCGGCGCTGCCGGCGACCGTGGGACGCACCGCGTACCGGGTGGTTCGGGAGGCGCTGACCAACGTGCGCAAGCACGCCGCCGACGCCGAGACGACGGTCTGCCTTCGCTACCTGCCCGACGGGCTGGAGGTGGTGGTCCGCAACGGCCCGTCCGAGGGCGGGCAACCCCTGCCCGGTGCCGGGCAGGGGTTGCTCGGGCTGCGCGAGCGGGTGGAACTGCTCGGCGGTCGGCTGGAGGCGGCGCCCGTGGACGCCGGGTTCCTGGTCCGGGCCCTGATCCCGGTGGTGGATGCGGCGTGATCCGGGTGGTGGTGGTCGACGACGAGCAACTCGTCCGCGCCGGGCTGCGACTCATCCTGGAGGCGGCGGAGGACATCACGGTGGTGGGCGAGGCCGCGGACGGCGCTGGCGCGCTGGAGCAGGCCCACCGGTTACGCCCCGACGTCGTGCTGCTCGACGTGCGGATGCCGGGCATCGACGGGCTGACCGTCGCGCCCGAGGTGGTCGCCGCCGGACCGAAGGTGATCATGCTGACCACCTTCGACCTCGACGAGTACGTGCACCGCGCACTGCGGGCCGGAGCGGTGGGTTTCCTGCTCAAGGACACCCCGCCCCGCGAGCTCGCCGCCGCCGTCCGCACGGTGGCCGCCGGGAACGCGATGCTCGCCCCGACGGTGACCCGGCGCCTGATCAGCTCGTTCGCCGAGCGTGGTCCGGCCCGTCGGGACGTGGCGCGCCGGCGACTCGCCCCGCTCACCGCGCGCGAGCTGGAGATCGTCCGGGAGGTGGCGCGCGGGCACGGCAACGCGGAGATCGCCAGGCGGCTGACGATGAGCGAGGCCACCGTGAAGGCGCACGTCAGTCGGGCCCTGGCGAAGCTCCAGGCGGGCAACCGGGTGCAATTGGCGATCCTGGTGCACGACGCTGACCTGCTGTGAGGGTGGCAGCCCAGCCCAGTCAGTAGCGGGCGGCGGCGCGGCGGTGCGCCCGGCGGCGCAGCCAACGGACGCCCTCGATGCCCAGGGTGACGATCACCGAGAGGCCGATCCCAGCGAGGATGCCCTTGATGGGGTGGCGCTCGAAGGCCAGCCCACCGAAATAACCGAGCAACCCGCAGTAGAGCGCCCAGGTGGTCGTCGCGATGCCGTCGTAGAGCAGGAAGGACCGGCGTGGGTAGCGCACCGCGCCCATGGTGAGGGTGACCGCCGTCCGGCCGCCCGGCAGGTACCGGGAGGTGGTCAGGATCAGCCCGCCGCGCCGGTCCACCGCGCGTCGGGCCCACTCGGAGCTGGCCCGCCGGCGGCTGTACTCGGGAAATCGGGCGAGCCGGTTCGCGCCGCCGCCGCGCCCGATGGCGTACGAGATGTGGTCGCCGATCAGCGCGCCGAGCGCGGCGGTGGCGATCACCGCGACCAGGTTGGGATGGGCTCCATCGGCGGCGAACACCGCTGCGGTGATCACCGCAGCCTCGCCCGGTACCGCGGGGAAGAACGCGTCGACCGCCGTGAGCCCGAAGATCACCAGGTACACCCACGGTGAGGTGACCGTGTCCCGGAGCAGGTCGAGCAGGGCTTCCATGCCCCCCATGCTCGCGGGGCGCGACCTGCCCGGTGGCCGAGTCGCTGGATCACCCGCTACGGCCGCGGGCGTCAGGCCGAGCGGACCAGGGCCGGCGGGGCGAGCAGCGGGCCGTGCGGGGTCTTGTCGCTGGCGGTGGGGCCGTGCGAGGTCAGCACCACCGGCGTGTTCAGCTCCGCGCACACCGCCTCCGCCCAGTCGGGCGGCGGGTCGTCGTACAGCGGGCGGGAGCGCAGCAGGCGGGCGGTGAGCGCGGCCTGCCGGTCCAGGTCGCCGGGCGGGCCCGGGGTGAGCCGGTCGGTGGTGTCGTAGCGGCGGCAGATCCGCAGCCCGGGGCCGGCGAGGTCGAGGTGGGTCAGCGCCAGGCCGTCGACCCCGCCGGCCACGGCGAGGGCGTACCGGTGGGCGACCGCGTCGAAGTGGCCGAACCGGAACCGGCCCTGCCAAGGGTTCGTCGGGTTGTGCGGGTCGGCCAGTGGCAGGTCCGGGTCCTCGGTCACCAGCGGACCGGCCCCGTGCCGGGTGGTGACCAGCCGCAGCACCCCGATCCGGGTCACGCCGTCGGGCAGACCCGCCTCGGCGAGCAGTCTGTCGGCGTTCGCGAACGTGGTGGTGCTCCAGGTGGTGTACGGGTGAAAGCCGTGCCACTCGTCGAGCAGCACGCCCTGCGCGCCCTCGAAGACGCAGGTCCCGGCGCGCAGCGCCCCGGCGAGCCAGCTCCGCTCGACGATCGCGACCCGCCCGGCGAACCCGGTGAACGCGGGCAGGCAGTCCTCGACCGGTGGCGCGTCCAGCGGGCCGAGTTCGGCGGTCAGCCGGTCCCGCAGGGCGGTCAGCCTGCGGCGCAGCAGCGCCGGGCTGTGGCAGTCGACGACCCGGGGTGCGTCGTCGGGGTGGGCGAGACCGTACGCGACGGCCTCGCCCACCCCCAGCCCGCAGGAGCCGTGCCGGTCGGCTCCCCGGGCGATCTCCCGGGCCCGGTTGGCGGCCCGGTGGTACGGGGTGGCGAGCAGCGCCTCTCCGTCGACGGTCAGCCGGTCGAGCGCGTCGGGCACCCCGACCGTGGCGAGATGGTCGGCCTCGGCGGCCAGCGCCAGCGGGTCCACCACCACGTGCCGCGACAGGTGCGTACGGACCCCGGGATGGAACGTGCCGGCGCCGAACTGCGCGAACGTGTGGTGCCGCCCATCGCGCAGCACGACGTTGTGCGCCGCCTGCGCGCCCCCGTTGAAGCGGACCACCGTGTGCACTTGGCGGGTGGCGCAGAGCCAGTCCACCACTGTGCCCTTGCCGGCGTCGCCGTAGCCGAGGTCGACCACCGCCACGTGCCTCACAGCCTGGTCACCTCACCGCCGGTGTCGCGGAAGGCCGGCAGCGTCGACACCTCGGCCCGCCGACCCCGGCCGAGGCGGGCCAGCGCCTTCGACACGGTGCCGGTGGTGCCAGAGCCGGTGCGGTCCAGGTGGCGCAGGCCCTCGTCCAGGTCGATGGCCTGCTCACCGAGGCCGATGGTGAGCGCGATGGTCTCGCAGACCGCGTCGAGGTCGTCGAGCACGACGGCGTTCTGCCCGAGCAGGTCCCGCCAGAAGTCGAGCACCTTGGCGTTGCCGGCGTAGTGGCTGCCGGCGGGGAGCAGGTAGTAGGTGTCCCAGCGGCGGGTCACCTCGTCGACGACCTGCCGCAGCGGTACGTCCTCGGTCAGGTCGTCGCCGATCAGGCCGGCCACTTCCCGGGCCTTCGCCTGCGGGTACGCCAGCTCGTCGCCGATGATGAACAGGTAGCCGCGCCGGCCGCGCTTCTCCCAGCTGTCGGTGACGGTGTGCCGGGCCATGAAGTACATGGCCAGCTCGTACGACTCGCTCATCTGCCCGCCGCCACCGCCCTCCAGGACGATCCGCCCGAGGTCGTCGTCCATCCGGTTGTCCGACTCGAACTGGCCGACCTGCAACGGCACCCGGTCGCAGGTGGCGTCGCCGATCGCACCGAACATGATCTGCGGGTCGCTGGCGTAGCCCTGCCGTTGCAGCAGCCCGAGCAGCTGCGGCAGCTTGGTCTGCAGGACGCGCGGCACCTTGCGCATCGAGCCGGTCACGTCGAACAGCACCGCGATGGGCGTCGACCGGGGGTGCTCGTCGGAGTCGCGGCTCTCGCGCGTCGCGTCCCGGGGGTCGAGCGTGGGGTGCACGGTGCGCGCCCCACTGTCGCTGTAGGAGAACGCGCTGCGGCCGGTGGAGCGCCGGTAGCGGTCGGCGGCGTCGTACACGTCGGTGGACCAGATTCCACTGCCCATGACAGCTCCTTACGGGGTGAGGGTGAAGGGTCGGAAGGTGCGCGGCCCGTAGAGCCGGTCCAGCACCTGGTCGAGTTCGCGCAGCAGGCGCCACGCGTCGTCGGGCCGGGCGTCCAGGGACCGTTGCCGGCAGCCATGGGCGAAGTTGAGCAGCTCGCGCGGCGCCTGGCGGTTCATCAGCGAGGTCATGCAGCGGCTGGCCATCGCAATGTCGGTGCCCGGCCCGCTGGACAGCTTCTTGAGGACCTCGGGCGGGTACCAGTCCTCCTGGCCGGGCACCAGCGCCGGGATCGTGCTCCCGACGGGGGCGGAGAAGCACCAGTCGATCAGCACCACGCCGTGGGCATCCGGCTCGATCAGCACGTGTCGCGGCAGGACCGCACCGTGCACCACGCCCGCCCGGTGGGCCAGGCCGAGCACCACCAGCAGCCGCCGCCACATCCAGGCCACGTCCCGGGCGTCCAACCCGTCGGGGTACGCGCGCCGCACCTCGTCGAGGTCGTGCAGGCCGGGCGCGGTGGCGAGCACGTTGATCCGCCGTTCGGCGCCGGTCGCCACGTCCCGGTGCCGGAAGTCGTCGACCAGCCGGGGCACGTACGGCAGGTAGCGCGGGTCGCCGCGCTCCGCGATGGTGCGCAGGGCGTGCGCCTCGCGGGCCACCAGGTCGTTGTCGGTGGGCCGTCGGGGGAGCTTGAGCAGCCGGTCGTCGCCGACGTCGTAGAGATCGGCCAGGTCGCCCGAGTGGGCCGGCGGGCCGAGGCGATAGTCACCGAGGACGGTGACCTGCCGGGCCTGCCACCGCGTGGTGACGTGGATGAACGCCTCGGTGGCCTCGGCGCGTACCGCCGGGTCGGTCGGCAGACGGTCGGGGTGCAGAGCCGCGACCAGTTCCCGGTAACGCCGGGCCGGCTGGTCCGCGCCGAACAGGTCGGCGTCGGTGCGGGCCGCCGTGACCAGGCGGATGGCCGCCGCGGTCCTCATCGCACCGTCTCCTCGCGGGCGGGGCGTAGCAGCGCCGGGTGCAGCAGCCGGGCGTCGCCAGCGCGGTAGAGCCGGGCGCGGGGGCCGCCCCGGGCGCCGCCGCGCTCGGTGCTGGCGCCTGTGCTCTCCACGAAGCCCGGCACGGAGAGCACCTTGCGGTGGAAGTTGCCGGCGTGCAGCGGGTGACCCCAGACCGTCTCGTAGACGGCGCGCAGCTCGCTGATCGTGAACTCGGCGGCGAGGAAGCGGGTGGCGAGCGGGGTGTATTCCAGCTTGGACCGGGCTCGCTCCAGCGCGTCGTCGATGATCCGGCCGTGGTCGAAGGCGAGCTGCCGACTGGTCAGCGCGGTCACCGGCAGCCAGATCGCCTCGTCGGCGTCGGTGCCGGCGGCCGGGTCCGGCAGGTCGGGGGCGAACGCGAGGTGGGCGACCGAGACGACGCGCATCCGCGGATCGCGGTCGGGGGCGCCGTAGCTGCCCAACTGCTCCAGGTGTACGCGGCGCAACCCCTCGCCGCCGAGCCCGGTCTCCTCGGCCAGCTCCCGTCGGGCGCCAGCGGTCAGGTCCTCGTCGGGGCGGACGAAGCCGCCGGGCAGCGCCCAGTGCCCCTCGAAGGGTGGCTGGCCGCGCCGGATCAGCAGCAGGTGCAGTGCGTCGTCGCGAATGGTCAGCGCCACCACGTCAACGGTCACGGCGACCGACGGGTAGGCCCCGGGGTCGTACGCGGCCAGGAAGTCCTGCTCGTCAACCATGTCTCTCTCAATCTGAGAACATCTCGATCTGAGAAGAACTTAGCGCATGAGAGCAACCCTGCCAATCCCGAATCCGGGTCGGCAGGGGTGCCTCAGTGCAAGAGACCCGCCAGGTGCGGCCGGCCGCGCGAGTCGTGCAGGGCGAACCCACCGTCCGGCAGGAGGGCGAAGCTCACCGTGCTCGGCAGCGGTACGGGCAGCTTGAAGGCGACCTCGACGGTGTAGGCGTCCGGCAGCCGGCTCTCCAGCGCGGCCAGGCAGCGCGCCTTGCTCCACATGCCGTGCGCGATCGGCCGCCGGAAGCCGAACAGCCGCGCCCCGAGTCGGGACGTGTGGATCGGATTGTGGTCCCCGGACACCCGCGCATACTGCGTGCCGACGCGGGGTTCCACCCGCCAGCGGGCTGTGGCGGCCGGCGCCTCGGGGCGTCCGCTCCCGTCGCGCCGCTCACCGCCGCCGGGCTTGCGCTCCCGACCGAGGTACGTCGAGACGCCGCGCCAGACCTCCTCCCCGTCGACCGAGCCGACCAGCACCACGTCCACCTGCCGCCCCCGGTCGTGCGGGCGCAGGTTCTCCGCGTACGTCGTGAAGTCGAGGGTCTCGTCGGCGGTGATCGGGCGACGCACGGTGATCCGGTTACCGACGTGCACCACGCCGGTCAGCGGGATGGGGAACTCCGGCGCGGTCATCAGTCGCAGGGTCAGCGGGAAGCCCATGACGTGCGGAAACGTAGCGGGCAGCCGGTCGGTGAGCCGGAACCCGCAGACCCGGTCGTAGTCGGCCAGGTGCGCCCGGTCGACGGTCACCCCGCGCGCGGCCAACTCGACCGCCGGCAGGCCGGGCCCGCGCCGCCCTCCGCCGAGGCCCGGCAGCGCACCGAGCAACGCCCGCCGGTAGAGCGCCCCGGCCGCCGGCATCCGGGGCAGCTCGACCGGGGTACGGCCGCCCGCGTCCGGCAAGCGTGCCGCGGCCCGGGTCTCCGCCGACAGCCTCTCCGTCGGGCCGTCGATCAGCTCGTGCAGGGAGACGTCGTCCGGCCCGTCCGCCGGCTCCCGCCGCGCGCCGCCCATCACGCCCCCAGCAGGCTCTGGCCGCAGACCCGGACCACGTTGCCGCTGACCGCGCCGCTGGCGGGCCAGGCCAGCCAGCCGATCGTCTCGGCCACGTCCACCGGCAGCCCGCCCTGGGCCAGGCTGTTCATCCGCCGGCCCGCCTCGCGGACCACCAGCGGGACACGTGCGGTCAGTCGGGTCTCGATGAAGCCGGGGGCCACCGCGTTGACGCTGATCCCCTGGTCGCGCAGGGCCGGGGCGAGCGAGCCGACCAGCCCGATCACGCCGGCCTTGCTGGTGGCGTAGTTGGTCTGCCCCCGGTTGCCGGCGACCCCGGCGATCGAGGAGACCGCGACGATCCGCCCGCCGGCCGGAATCAGCTCCCGCTCCAGCAGCACGTCGTTGATCCGCTCCTGACTGGAGAGGTTGACGTCGATGACCTGGTCCCACCGGTCGGCGTCCATCCGGCCGAGCGTCTTGTCCCGGGTGATACCGGCGTTGTGCACCACCACGTCGACCCGGCCGTGCCGGCTGGCCAGGTGGTCGGCGAGCCGGGTCGGCGCGTCCGGTGCGGTCAGGTCGAGCTGGACGGCGGTCCCGCCGATGTCGTTCGCCACCGCTGCCAGCGCGTCCCCGGCTGCCGGGATGTCCAGCGCCACCACCTGGGCGCCGTCGCGGGCCAGCACCCGGGCCAGCGCGGCACCGATGCCCCGGGCGGCGCCGGTGACCAGCACGATCTGCCCGTCCAGCGGGCGGTCCCAGTCGGCCGGTGCGCTCGCGTCGCCGGCACCGACCCGAATGACCTGCCCCGAGACGTACGCGGAACGCCCGGAAAGAAGGAATCGGAGGGTCGATTCGAGGCTCGTGAGCGTTCCGGCTGAGAGGTCCGGGCCGTCCGGAAGGCTTGAGTGGTCCGGGCGGGCCGTCGAGGCGGTGCCGGTGCGGGTCACGTAGACGAGTTGTGCGGTGCTGCCGCGACCGAACTCCTTGCCGATGCTGCGGACCAGCCCCTCCAGGGCACGCTGGGCGGTCGCCTCGCGCGGCGTCGGGCACTCCTCCGGCGGGGTCCCCAGCACGATCACCCGACCGCTGGGCAGCACGGCCCGCGCCTGCGGGTGGAAGAAGTCGTAGAGCTGGCGCAGGCCGGTCGAGTCGGTGATCCCGGTGGCGTCGAAGAGCAGTGCGCCGTACCGCTGCGAGGAGTCACTGGCGGGGGCGGCGGCCGGGTCGGCCAGCTCGACCCCGGCGGCGGTCAGGATCTTGGTGATCGGCTCGGCGAGCCGGCCGCCGGTGGCCGCGCCGAGCAGGGCCGGCCCGGGCAGCAGTGGGTCGCCGGGGTGGTGTCGGCGCAGTCGCGGCGGGTCGGGCAGCCCGAGGCGCTTGACCAGCGCGCGGCCGGCGGCCGATTGGACGAAGCTCGCGTACCTGTCGGTCATGCGCGTAGCCTACTGGCGAGTAGGGTTCGAGCAACACATCTCAAGGAGGCGGATCGTGCAGAGCATCCGACGGGTCGCGGTCATCGGCGGCAACCGCGTCCCCTTCGCCCGTTCCAACTCCCGCTATGCGGACGCGTCCAACTCGGACCTGCTCGGCGCGGCGCTGGACGGTCTGATCGCCCGGTACGGGCTGGCCGGCCAGCGGGTCGGCGAGGTGGTGGCCGGGGCGGTCCTCAAGCACTCCCGTGACTTCAACCTCGCCCGCGAGGTCGTGCTCGGCTCCCGGCTCGACCCGCCCACCCCTGCGTACGACATCCAGCAGGCCTGCGGCACGGGCCTGGAGGCGGCGATCCTCGTCGCCAACAAGATCGCCCTCGGGCAACTCGACGTGGGCATCGCCGGCGGCGTCGACAGCACCTCCGACGCGCCGCTCGCGGTCAACGAGGAGATGCGGCGCACGCTGCTCAAGCTCAACTCCGCCCGGACGCTGGGCGAGCGGCTCAAGATCACCGCGAAGCTGCGCCCGCTCCAGCCGTTCAAGCCGGAGATCCCGCGCAACGCCGAGCCGCGTACCGGCCTGTCGATGGGGGACCACGCCGCCCGCACCGCGCTGCACTGGCAGATCGACCGGCGGTCCCAGGACGAACTGGCGCTGCGCTCGCACCAGCGGCTGGCAGCCGCGTACGACCGGGGCTTCTTCGACGACCTGATGACGCCGTACCTGGGGCTGACCCGCGACCAGAACCTGCGCCCCGACACCAGCCTGGAGAAGCTCGGCTCGCTCAAGCCGGTCTTCGGCACCCGGGGCCCGGACGCCGAGCAGGCCACCATGACCGCCGGCAACTCCTCGCCGCTGACCGACGGCGCGTCGACCGTGCTGCTGGCCAGCGAGGAGTGGGCGAGTGCGCACAGCCTGCCGGTGCTGGCCTGGTTCAGCTGGTCGGAGACGGCGGCGGTGGACTTCGTGCACGGCGACGAGGGGCTGTTGATGGCCCCCACGTACGCGGTGCCGAGGATGCTGTCCCGGGCCGGGCTGACGTTGCAGGATTTCGACTACTACGAGATCCACGAGGCGTTCGCCTCGCAGGTGCTGGCCACCCTGGCGGCCTGGGAGTCGCCGGAGTTCTGCAAGGAGCGGTTGGGCCTGGACGCGCCGCTCGGTGCGATCGACCGGGAGAAGCTGAACGTCAACGGCTCGTCGTTGGCGGCCGGTCACCCGTTCGCCGCCACCGGCGGCCGGATCGTGGCGACCCTGGCGAAGCTGCTGGCCGAGAAGGGCAGCGGGCGAGGGCTGATCTCGATCTGCGCGGCCGGTGGCCAGGGCGTGACGGCGATCCTGGAACGCTGACGGCCGGGGCGTTCGCAGCTGTCGTACTGCGCAGGGCGGACGCGGGACCATTTCCGGTGACCGCGTTCCGGTGCCCCGGATGCTGGCGAGGGCCGTTGTCCTAGCCTGAGTCGTTCCTCTGTCTACAGTCGACCGAAGGATGGCTCCGGTGTCTGCCACCCCCATGCCCATGTCCGACCCCAAGGCTCCTCTCGCGCCGCCGCCGACGAGCCCGCGCGGTCCCGGGTCGTCCGGGGGCGTCGGGATCGGCCGGAGCGCCCAGGTCGTCGCCGGCCTGCTGCTGATCGTGCCGGCGGCTGCCGCTCTGCTCTGGTCGTACGTGCTGCCGTCGGTCCGCACGCTGTCGGAGAGCTTCAGCCGCGGCGACGCGCTGGGCGGCCCGGCCGAGGCCGCCGGCGGCGACAACTACGCGCAGGTGTTCGAGCGCGGGTTCCTCGGCGACCTGGGCTACGCGCTGCTCCTCGCCCTCGTGCCGCTGCTGCTCGCACTACTCGCCGCCCCGCTGCTCGCGCTCGCCGCGGCGCGGGCCGGCCGGGTGCCCCGGCTGGTGACCCGGGCGCTGCTGACCTTGCCGCTGGCCGCCTACGCCCCGCTCGCTGTGGGGGCGGTGTGGACGATGGACCGGTTCGAGGCCGAGGGGGACGCCTGGGCGCAGGCGCCCACGCTGACCGCCGTACGCACCGTGGCGCTGCTGACGGCCGGGCTGGTGGTCGCGGTCGGTGCCACCGTCTTCCTCGCCGCGCTGCGCCGCAGCCCCGGCGGCGGCCGTTCCGGCCCGGCTGCCCTGGCCGTCGGCGGCGTCCTCGGGCTGACCGTCGTCGCGGTGGCCGTGCAGTCCTGGTCCCTCCAGTCGCCCGTTCTCTTGGGGCAGGGCGACCAGATCGGCCCGGTGGTGCGGATCGTCCGCGAGAGCCTGGTCCACTTCCAGTTCGGCGTCGGCGCCGCCGGCAGCGTGCTGCTGCTGGCGCTGCTGGCGGTGCTCGGCATCCTCGCCGTCGTCCTGCTCCTGGCCACCCGGACGAGGATCGCCTTCACCGGGTGGCGCGACCGCCCGGCCGACGACCCGGCCGTCCGCGCGGTCGGCACCCGCAGTCCGGTTGCGCTCGGGCTGCTGGCGGTGGGACTGCTCGCGTTCCTCGGGGTGCTCGGCTATGTGCTGACGCCATGGCTGCGGGCGCTCACCTCGGACGCCGGAGAGTTGCCCGCCAGCCTCTCCGCCAGCGAAATTCAGGCCAACACCTGGCTTCCGCCACTGATCTCCACGGTGGTCGGGGTGGGCCTCGCCGCCCTGGCCGGCTTCGCCATCGGTGGCCTGCGCCCGCTTGGCCGCGCCAGCGAACTGCTCCTGCTGCCGTTCGCGCCGTGGCTCTTCGTCGGCGACGGCCCGCTGGCCATCGCCAACTTCCTGCGGGCCCGTGAGGCCGACCAGCTCAACACCTTCGTCGGGTCGATCCCGCCGGGCTGGCTCTGCATCCCCGCGCTGGTGGCGTTCACCCTCTTCTTCCGGGGCCAGCGGGAACGCTGGGCGGCCGGCGGCCGGTTCGGCGCGACCATGCTGCTGCCCGCCCTCCCCCTGCTGGCGGGCGTCGGGCTGCTCGACTGGCTGGTCGGCGCGCAGAGCTGGCTCTGGCCGCAACTGGTGGTCCAGGACCCCGAAAATGCGCCGGCGACCAACCTGCTCGTCATGCGGATCGCCCAGTCCTTCGGCGCCGAGGACGCGGCGCAGGGGATGGTGGCCCAGGTGCTGCCGCTGCCGATGCTGGCGCTGTTCCTCGTCGCGTTCGTGGCGTTGCAGGTGGGCTACCTGGACCGGCTCGTCGTCCGGGCGGGGTCGACGGAGGAGCGGAGCGACTGACCGCGTGACCGCCGCACAGCAGCAGGCCGTCGCGTTCGATCAGGCGGTCGCCCTGGCCGGGCGGTAGGACGTCGGCGGGAGGTCGCCGGCTGGTGGTGTGCGCGCCGCCGGCCGGCGACCCCCCCCCCGGGCTGTCGCCGCTGGTGAGCAGCCGGACGTCCACAACGGGACCGCGTCCGCGGGCATGAAAGACTGAGGTACGTGACGATCCCGAACGTGCTCGCCAACCGGTACGCCTCGCCCGAGTTGGTTGCCCTCTGGTCACCCGAGGAGAAGGTCCGGATGGAGCGGCGGCTCTGGCTCGCCGTGCTCCGCGCACAGCGCGACCTCGGCGTGCCCGTGCCAGACGGCGTGGTCGAGGCGTACGAGCGGGTGCTCGACCAGGTCGACCTCGCCTCGATCGCGGAGCGGGAGCGGGTCACCCGGCACGACGTGAAGGCCCGGATCGAGGAGTTCAGCGCGCTCGCCGGGCACGAGCACGTACACAAGGGGATGACCTCCCGGGATCTCACCGAGAACGTCGAGCAGCTCCAGGTGCGCGCGTCGCTGGAGTTGATTCGGGACCGGGTGGTGGCCACCCTGGCCCGCCTGGCCTGGCTCGCCCACGAGCACTCCGAGCTGGTGATGACCGGCCGTTCGCACAACGTGGCCGCGCAGGCCACCACGCTCGGCAAGCGCTTCGCGTCGGCGGCGGAGGAGCTGCTGATCGCGTACGAGCGGCTGGAAGACCTGATCAACTGGTACCCGCTGCGCGGGATCAAGGGGCCGGTCGGCACCGCCGCCGACCAGCTCGACCTCTTCGACGGCGACGCCGACAAGGTGGCCGAGCTGGAGCGCCGGGTGGCCGAGCACCTGGGTTTCACCCGGGTGCTGGACAGCGTCGGGCAGGTTTACCCGCGCTCGATCGACATGGCCGTGCTCGCCGCGCTCTCCCAGGTCGCGGCGGCACCGAGCAGCCTGGCCACCACGATCCGGCTGATGGTCGGCCAGGAGTTGGTCACCGAGGGCTTCAAGCCGGGCCAGGTCGGCTCCAGCGCCATGCCGCACAAGATGAACACCCGCTCGTCGGAGCGGGTGAACGGCTTCGCGGTGATCATCCGGGGTTACCTGTCGATGGTCGGCGAGCTGGCCGGTGACCAGTGGAACGAGGGGGACGTCTCCTGCTCGGTGGTTCGCCGGGTGGCCCTGCCGGACGCGTTCTTCGCCGCCGACGGCCTGTTCCAGACCTTCCTCACCGTGCTCGACGAGTTCGGCGCGTACCCGGCGGTGATCAACCGGGAGTTGGAGCGGTTCCTGCCCTTCCTGGCCACCACGAAGATCCTGGTGGCGGCGGTTCGGCGTGGCGTCGGCCGGGAGGTCGCGCACGAGGTGATCAAGGAGCACGCGGTCGCCGTGGCGCTGGCCATGCGCGAGAAGGGCGCCCCGGAGAACGATCTCTTCGACCGGCTGGCCGCAGACGGCCGGCTCGGTCTGTCCCGCGCCGACATCGACACCCTGGTCGCCGACCGCACCGCCTTCGTCGGCGCCGCCTCAGCCCAGGTCGCAGCGGTCACCCGCCGCATCACCGACGTCGTGACAGCCCACCCCGAAGCCGCCACCTACTCCCCACCCCCCATCCTCTAACCCCGCGACCGCCCCACTGGTTGATCATGAAGTTGTTGCCCCGACACGCCGAGGCGGAGGGCAATAACTTCATGATCACCGGGTCGGGGTGGGGTGGGTTGGGGTGGTCAGTCGCCGGTGGGGGTTTCGGCTGCGCTGCGGAGGTTGGGGGCGCTGGCTGGTTCGGCGATGCCGCCCGGTGCCTCCACGACTGTTGGCTGCTGCGCGGTCTCCGCCGCGATCGCGGGCTGGTCGGCGGGCATGATGTCCGGCATGACGGGTACGACGATCACCGCCGTGCCGTAGGCGCAGATCTCCATCCACATCTCGCCGCAGTCCCGGCTGTCGAACCGCATGCCGATCACCGCGTTCGCACCCAGCCGCAGGGCCTCCTCGCCGAGCCGGGCCACCGAGTCGGTGCGCCACCGGGTCAGGTTGTCCGGCGCCATCGGGTCGTACGCGCCACCGCGCAGGTTCTTGACCCCCTCGCGGTACGGGTTGCGCGTCCTGGCCATCGATGACACCACCTCACCGAGAATCTGGCGGATCTCGTAGCCGGGCAGTTGCTCCGTCGTGACGACCAGCACGTTTCCGATGCTGTCAGGAGCAGCGCGACCCGATCGTGTGCATTGTTCACCTGATCGGATGCTGCAAAACGACGCGGCGCGGACGGCCGGAACGCCGCCGACCATCCGCACCGCGCCGGGCGCTAACCGTCAGACACCAGCCACCGAGGTGATCCAGGCCCGGTTGTACGCAACGCTGCCGTAGTTCTGGATGGTCGTCCCGTTGGCGGTGGACGCGACGCCGACCTGCTGGCCGTTGTAGAACTGCGGGCCACCGGAGTCGCCGCGCCAGGCGTTGCCGTTGATCCTGGTGCTGCGGATGGCCTGCCCGCCGTACGCGTCGGTGGCGCTGTTGCTGGTCACCCGGACGGTGGCGGTCTTCAGTTGGGTGGACGCGGAGCAGCCGCTGTAGCAGGTCATGCCCCAGCCGTAGATCGAGTTCGTCGAGTTGATCGGCGGGTTGCTGTTGGCCAGCGTCACCGTCGAGGTGCTGACGGCACTGGAGAGCCGCATGAGGGCGAGGTCGCTACGGGTGTAGGTGGCGCTGATCGTGCGGGTGACCCCGCCGGAGGTGCGGTTCACGCTGCCGATCCGGACGGACATGGTGCCGCTGATGCAGTGTCGGGCGGTGAGCACCCACTGGGAGGCGATCACGCTGCCGGAGCAGGTGAACGAGCCGTTGCTGAGCACCGCGGCGGCCCAGGGTGCGGACGAGACGGTGCCGCCGCCGATGATGGGTTGCGGGCCGGCGGGGGCGGCGACGGCGCCGGAGGAGGCGCCGAGGACGCCGATCAGCGCGGTGCCGAGCAGGGCGAGCAGAGGGCGGATGCGCATCGGGGGACTCCTTGGACGGGGCGGGCCCGGGGTCGCCGGGCGCGGGAGGACGACAGCGGGGATCCCCGCTGCCGCTGACATCGAAGCATGTCGATGTAGATTAGGGCGCGCGGTGGCCGTTTTCAAGGATCTGATCGAGATTGATCAATGTAACGATTTGGCTACCCGCGGTGCCGTATATCGCCTGGTGAGGCCGCGTGTCACGCGTACTGGCCCGTTCCGGCCGCCGGTTATGTTGATCACTGCCTGAACTGCGGCCGGCCGGTGCGTCTGCGGCGGAATCTGCCAGGTAGGCTGGCTGCGCTCGCCCGTTGTGGGTCGGCACCCAACTGCGTACACAGTCAGGAGTGCCCAGTGCCTCGCGTCGTCGTCGACGTCATGCTCAAGCCCGAGATCCTCGATCCGCAGGGCCAGGCCGTCGCAAACGCGCTGCCCCGGCTCGGCGTCAGCGACGTCGCCTCGGTTCGGATCGGCAGGCGGATCGAGATCGAGTTCACCGGTGAACCGGACCTGGACCGGGCCCGGGAGATCGCCGACAAGCTGCTCGCCAACCCGGTCATCGAGGACTTCACCGTCCGCCTGGTCGAGACCGACGAGACCGCGGACGCCCGCTCGTGACCGCCCGGGTCGGTGTGGTCACCTTCCCCGGCTCGCTCGACGACGGGGACGCGGCCCGTGCCGTCCGGATCGCCGGTGCCGAGCCGGTCCGGCTCTGGCACGGTGACGCGGGGCTGTACGGGGTCGACGCGGTCGTGCTGCCCGGCGGCTTCTCCTACGGTGACTACCTGCGCTGCGGCGCCATCGCCCGGTTCGCTCCGGTGATGGAGACGATCGTGGACGCCGCCCAGGGTGGCCTGCCGGTGCTTGGCATCTGCAACGGCTTCCAGATCCTCTGCGAGGCGCACCTGCTGCCCGGCGCGCTCACCCGCAACCAGCACCTGCACTTCCGCAACCGGGACCAGATCCTGCGCGTCGAGTCGGCCGGCACCGCGTGGACCAACGCGTTCCAGCCCGGCCAGGAGGTGCTCATTCCGGTCAAGAACGGCGAGGGCTGCTACGTCGCCGACACGGCGACGCTGGACCAGCTCGAAGCCGAGGGCCGAGTGGTCGCCCGCTACGTCGGCGGCAACCCGAACGGGTCGCAGCGCGACATCGCAGCGATCACCAACCCTGCCGGCAACGTGGTCGGCATCATGCCGCACCCCGAGCACGCGGTGGAGTCGCTCACCGGCCCCTCGCTGGACGGCCTCGGCTTCTTCACCTCGGTCCTCAAGCACCTGGTGGGGGCGCCGGCGTGACCGGCGACACGATCATCGGTCAGCTCAACCGCCGGTCGGGCGGGCACGAGCGCAGCGAGGAGAGGTCATGACCACCCATCCGGACCCGGTACGGGACACTCCGGAGGCGTACTCCGCCCCGGCGCAGCCGACCGAGCCGCGCCCGGCGCAGCCCGCCGCCCCGGCGACCGCCCCCGTCCAGCCGGTCACCGCCGACTGGACCGACGGCGTGGACACCGTGCCGCGCGCCGGTGGCACCCCGGGCGAGCTGCAGCCGTACACCGAGCTGGGCCTTCGCGACGACGAGTACGACCGGATCCGGCAGATCCTCGGCCGCCGGCCCACCCAGTCCGAGCTGGCGATGTACTCGATCATGTGGAGCGAGCACTGCTCCTACAAGTCGAGCAAGGTGCACCTGCGTCAGTTCGGTGAGAAGGCCCCGCACAGCGACCGGCTGCTCGCCGGCATCGGCGAGAACGCCGGCGTGGTGCAGGTCTCCGACGAGCTGGCCGTGACCTTCAAGGTCGAGTCGCACAACCACCCGAGCTTCGTCGAGCCGTACCAGGGCGCGGCGACCGGCGTCGGGGGCATCGTCCGGGACATCCTCGCTATGGGCGCCCGCCCGATCGCCGTGATGGACCCGCTGCGCTTCGGTGCCGCGGACCACCCCGACACCGCCCGGGTGTTGACCGGCGTGGTCGCCGGCGTCGGCGGCTACGGCAACTGCCTCGGCCTGCCCAACATCGGTGGTGAGCTGGTCTTCGACCCCTCCTACCAGGGCAACCCGCTGCTCAACGCGCTCTGCCTGGGCGTGCTGCCGGTCAACCGGCTGCAGAACAAGGCCGCCGCCGGCCCTGGCAACGTGGTCGTCCTGATGGGCGCCAAGACCGGCCGGGACGGCATCGGCGGCGTTTCGGTGCTGGCCAGCGCCACCTTCGACGAGGGCAGCGAGCAGCGCCGCCCCGCCGTGCAGGTCGGTGACCCGTTCACCGAGAAGCTGCTCATCGAGGCGTGCCTGGAGCTGTACGACGGCCAACTGGTGGTCGGCATCCAGGACCTCGGCGGCGCCGGTCTGACCTGTGCGCTCACCGAGACGGCCGCCGCGGCTGGCACCGGCATGCGGGTCTGGCTGGAGCGCGTGCCGCTGCGCGAGCCGTCGATGGACCCGCACGAGATCCTGGCCAGCGAGTCCCAGGAGCGGATGCTGCTGGTCGTCGAGCCGGACAAGCTCGACGCGGTGCTCAAGACCGCCGAGAAGTGGGGCGTGCTGGCCACCGCGATCGGCGAGGTCACCGCGCCGCAGCCGGACGGCCGTCCGGGCCGACTGCTGATCACCTGGCAGGACCACCTGGTGGTCGACGTACCGCCGGGCTCGCTGGTCGACGACGGCCCGGTCTACGCCCGGCCGATGCGCGAGCCGGCCGACCTGATCCTGCTCCAGGCCGACCGCGCCGAGACGCTGCCCCGCCCGGCCGACCCGGAGGCGCTGCGGGAGACCGTGCTGCGCATGATCGCGTCGCCGAACCTGGCCGACAAGACCTGGGTCACCGAGCAGTACGACCGCTACGTGCTGGGCAACACCGTGCTCGCTCAGCCGGAGGACGGCGGCGTGATCCGGATCGACGAGCGGACCGGGCTCGGCGTGGCGCTGTCCGTGGACGGCAACGGCCGGTACACCCGGCTCGACCCGTACAACGGCACCAAGCTGGCGCTGGCTGAGGCGTACCGGAACGTGGCGGTGACCGGCGCGAAGCCGATCGCCGTCACCAACTGCCTCAACTTCGGCTCCCCGGAGGACCCGGGCGTGATGTGGCAGTTCGCCGAGGCCGTGCGCGGCCTTGCGGACGGCTGCCTGGAGCTGGGCATCCCGGTCACCGGCGGCAACGTCAGCTTCTACAACCAGACCGGCGCGGCGGCCATCCACCCGACCCCGGTGGTCGGCGTGCTGGGTGTGCTGGACAACGTCGCCGACCGGGTGCCGATGGGCTTCGTCCCGCGCGCCGGTGGCGACCACGACCAGCTCTACCTGCTCGGCGAGACGAACGTGGAGCTGTCCGGCTCGGAGTGGGCCTGGGTGACGCACGAGCACCTCGGCGGCATCCCGCCGCAGGTCGACCTTGCCCGGGAGAAGGCGCTCGCCGACCTGTTGGCCGAGGCGGCCCGGGTCGGTCACCTGACCTCCGCGCACGACCTCTCCGACGGTGGCCTCGCCCAGAGCCTGGTCGAGTCCTGCCTGCGTCGCGGCGTCGGCGCCCGGATCGCCGTGCCGGAGCACTTCGCCGGCGGCTCGATGCCGTTCGTCTACCTGTTCAGCGAATCCGCCGCGCGGGCGCTGGTGTCGGTGCCGCGCGGTCACGACAAGGCGTTCGCGGCGCTCTGCGCCGAGCGGGGGGTGCCGTTCGAGCTGATCGGCGTCACCGACCCGGCCGGCGGCGCGCTGGAGGTGCACGGCCAGTTCCGGATCGGCCTGGACGAGCTGCGGGCCGCGCACACCGAGACGCTGCCCCGCCTCTTCGGCGGCGCGGCCGTCGAGGTGCCCGCTCCGGCGGCTGGTGTGGCGGGCGCGGTCGAGGCCGTGCCGCTGCCGGTCGCATCGGACGCGGAGGTCGCACCGGTGGACCCGGCGGCGGTTGCCAGCGAGCCGATCGCTTCGGCCGGGCCGGCCCCGCAGACCGGGGCCGCCGAGCCCATCGCCGAGGCGCAGGTCGAGTCCGCCGAGCCGGAGCAGCCGACCACCGCCGAGGCGGCCGGGCCCGACGGGTCGTCCGAGTCTGACTCCGGTGTCGCCGAACCGTCGCCTGACGAGCGCTGAGGCGTTGGCCGCGGCCGTCTACGGCCAACCCGGCTCCGGTGCCCGGTTCGACTGGGGGCTGACCGGGGCGGCCGAGCTCGGTCGGGTCTGCGCGGCGTTGGTGGTGGTGGACGTGCTCTCGTTCACCACCTCGGTGGAGGTGGCGGTCGGCCGCGGCATGCGGGTGCACCCGTTCCCCTGGGGTGAGCAGGCCGCCGACTACGCGCTGCGGGTCGGCGCGGTGGCCGCGGTGGGCCGTCGGCGGACGACAGCGGACCATCCGTGGTCGCTCTCACCCGCTGCGCTGAGCACCGCGCCGGTGGTGGCGGACCTGGTGCTGCCCTCCCCGAACGGCTCGGCGATCAGCGCCGCCGCCAGCGCCACCGGGCTACCGGTGGTCGCGGCGTGCCTGCGCAACGCCCGTGCCGTCGGGCGCTGGCTGCGCCACCAGGGGTACGGCACGGCGGACGCCCCGATCGGTGTGATCGCCTCCGGGGAACGCTGGCCGGACGGCTCGATGCGCCCGTGCGTGGAGGATCAGCTCGGGGCGGCGTCCGTGCTCGATGCGCTCTCCGGCGTCCCCGGCGGGTTGTCGGTGGAGGCGGCCATGGCGCTCGCCGCGCTGGCCAGCACCCCGGACGTGCCCGCCGCGGTGCGTGGCAGCGTCTCCGGGCGCGAGCTGACCGAGAGTGGTTTCGCCGAGGACGTGGAGATCGCCGTCCGGGTCGGCGTGTCGGACGTCGTCCCGGTGCTCCGCCACGGCGTGTTCTCCGCCGCCTGACCCCGCGTCGATTTCACTGACCACGAGTGGATCCAGCAATAGCGAAACGGCTACCCGGAGATCCGGGTAGCCGTTTCCTTGCGCTGTGGTCGGTCAGTCGTCCAGCCAGTCGAGGCGTCGGCCGCCCCGCTCGGTCGGCGGCGGGGTGTCCGGCCGGGTCCGGCCGGCCTGCTGGCCGTATCCGCCGCCCTGGTCGTAGCCGCCCCGGTCGTCGTAGCCACCGCGTTGCTGCGGGGGCTCCTGGCCGTAGCCGCCGCCCTGGTCGTAGCCACCGGCCTGTTGGCCGTATCCGCCGCTCTGGTCGTAGCCGCCCCGGTTGTCGTAGCCACCGCGTTGCTGCGGGGGCTCCTGGCCGTAGCCGCCGCCCTGGTCGTAGCCACCGGCCTGCTGCCCGTAGCCGCCCTGGTCGTACCCGCCGGCCTGCTGGCCGTATCCGCCGGTCGGTTCGGCCGTCCGACCGCTGTACGGGGTCGTCGGGTCAGGCTGGCCGTAGCCCTGGCCCTGCTCCGGCTGGTAGACGCCGGTGGCGTACGGGTCGGCCGGGGCCGGGTACTGGGTGCTGTCGCCGGTGTACCGGCCGGTGGGCTCGTCGAAGCGCTCGCCATAGGCCGCGCCGCCAGCGGCGCCAGCGGGGGCCGTGTAGTCGCGGCTGCCGTAGCCGCCGCCGGAGGAGGGCGCGCCGCCGTAGCCGCCACCGGAGGCCGGTGCACCGCCATAGCCGCCACCGGAGGCCGGTGCGCCACCGTAGCCTGCGCCGGAACCGGGTGCGGCGCCGTAGGCGTCTCCGGCCGCGCCGGCACCGTAGCCACCCTCGGGGGTCGCCGCCGTGCCGTAGCCGCCGCCCGAGGCGGGAGCGTTGCCGTAGCCGCCGTACCCAGCGGGCGCTGGCTCCTCGCCGTAGCCGGCGCCGCCCCAGCCCTGCTGGCCAGCCGCGCCGTAGGGCTGCGCGGGCGCGCCGTACGGGTCCGGCGGAACGTCGTCGACCACGGGGCGGTGCATCATCGTCGGCGCCTCGCTCAGCGCCGCGCCACCGACCATCGTCGGGTCTGGTCCGCCTCCGGGCCGGCCGACCACCCGGGTCTGGTCGTCGGCGCCACGGAAGCCGCCGCGCGCCGCCGGGACCGCGCCGGCACCCGCCGGGGCGTCCTCGTCGTCGCCGTTCTCCTTGCGCTTCATCCAGAGCAGCACGATCGTGCCGACGCCCGCAGCCACCAGCAGGCCGCCGAGCAGGATGATCAGGTACGAGCCGAAGCCGCCACCGTCGTCCTCGTTGGCGGCGTTCGCCGCCGCGCCCGGGCTGGCCTCCTCGGAGGCCTGATCCTCGGCGCCCTCCTCGGTCGCCTCCTCGGTGGGGGTCGCCTCGGCGGAGGCCGACGGAGTGGGGCTCGGCGTCACCTCCACCTTGATCGCAAGGCTGATCCGCTGCCCGGTGATCGACTGATTGGCGCTCGCGTTGAGCGTCTTGGTCGCCAACACGTTGTCGAAGCTCGCGCCCAGGTCGATCCGGCCCGGCGCGATCGGCTTCTCGGTGGTGCCGGTGAAGCGGAAGTTGCCGCTGCCGTCGCTGGTGGTGTCGTAGCGCCGGCCGGTGCTGTCCTGCAGCATGACGACCGCGTTCGGCACGGCCTTGCCGTCGGCCTGCACGACCACCTTGCCGGAGACCGACCGCACGGTCTGCGTCTGCGGAGGCGGCGGCGCGGCCGCCGCCTTGACGGTGACCCGGAGCGTCCGGGAGTTCGAGTCTCCCGTCACGGTGATCTTCGCCTGAGTTCCGTTGGCCGCGGGTGCGTTGCCTGCTGCCGACAGGGTCAAGGTCACCGGCTTTGGCGTCAGCAACCCACCGAAGTCAATCGGGCCGCATCCCCCGCAGGTCACTCCGTCAGGCAGACCGGTCACGTCGATGTCGGCGGACTCCTCGCCGACGTCCGGTCTAACGACGACGTTGACCGAACTGCTCTTGCCGGCGTCGATCGTGACGGAGTTGTCCGCCGTACTGATCTTGGCGGCCAGGGCCGGTGTCGTGGGGACGGCGAGCAGAGCGCCAGCAACCAGCGCTACGACCACACCGGCCCGCTGCTTCCAGGCACGTCGGTGTGTTGACACGTCCACCGCCTTCCGGACTGACTTCCCTCAACCGGCGGGGCGCCGGGCCGGGGATTATCACGGTACGAATACGCCGTCGGCAACTATGCCTTGTCTTACTGGATCGGCGCGACCCAGGGCCAGCGTCGGGTGCTCTGCCCGCGGGTCGTATCGTCCCGTCGTGTCCTCTCCGTACAGTAAGTCCACCGCCGTTGCGGCGGCATTGTCGGCGCTCGACGAGGGGCGTACGCCCGAACGGCCGGTGCTCCGGGAGGCGGTCCGGTCCTTGTTGGCCGTCCTCGCGGAGCGCGCCCCCGGCCGATCGGTGGAGGTACGCGTCCCACCATACGGGGCTGTCCAGTGCGTTCCGGGTCCTCGACACACCAGGGGAAACCCGCCAAACGTGGTCGAGATGGCCCCGGACACCTGGCTGGCGCTGGCCACCGGGCGAATCGATTGGACCGAGGCGGTTACCGACGGTCGAGTCCAGGTGAGCGGCGTCCGCGCGGACCTCTCTGCATATCTGCCCCTCTAGTTGCCCCAATGTCCAGGTGGTCGTCACGCTCAGCAGGGAAATCGTGACTATCTGTATTCATGGCAATTCGCGTACACTGTCAGGCGACGACAGTGGTCCCGGCCGAGGAGTGTGGATCCGCCCCGTGATCCCCGCCAGGCCGGTCCAGACCAGCATGAGGGAGCGGTAGTGCCCCGAGGCGACGGCCGGCTGAGCCACGACCTTGACCCCCAACGACCTGGCCCGCAGGATGCCTGCGGCGTCTTCGGCGTCTGGGCTCCGGGCGAAGAGGTCGCCAATCTGACCTATTTCGGCCTTTATGCCCTCCAGCATCGCGGCCAGGAGGCGGCGGGCATCGCGGTGAGCGATGGCTCCGGCGTGGTGGTCTACAAGGATCTCGGCCTGGTGGCCCAGGTCTTCGACGAGCCCACCCTGGCCAGCCTGCGCGGCCACCTGGCGATCGGGCACGCCCGCTATTCCACGACCGGCGCCTCGAACTGGGAAAATGCCCAGCCGACCATCCGGTCGACCAGCTCCGGCACGACCATCGCGTTGGCCCACAACGGCAACCTGGTCAACACCGCCGAGTTGGAGAAGGAGGTCGCCGAGCGCGGCCTCGTCGCGGACGGCTCGACCAACGACACCTCCCTGGTGACCATGCTGCTGGCCAGCCGACCGGACCTGTCGGTCGAGGCGGCCGCGATGGAGGTGCTGCCGCAGCTGCGGGGCGCGTTCAGCTTCGTCTTCATGGACGAGTCGACCCTCTACGCGGCTCGCGACGCGCACGGCGTACGCCCGCTGGTGCTCGGCCGGTTGGAGCGCGGCTGGGTGGTCGCCAGTGAGACCGCCGCGCTGGACATCGTCGGCGCCAGCGTGGTGCGCGAGGTCGAGCCCGGCGAGCTGATCGCGATCGACGAGGACGGGCTGCGCTCCACCAGGTTCGCCGCGCCGGAGCCCAAGGGCTGTCTCTTCGAGTACGTCTACATCGCGCGCCCGGACGCCACCATCGCGGGGCGCAACGTGCACGCGGCACGGGTGCAGATCGGCCGGCAGTTGGCCAAGGAGCACCCGGTCGAGGCCGACCTGGTGATCCCCGTGCCCGAGTCCGGCACCCCGGCCGCGATCGGCTACGCGGAGGCGTCCGGCATCACCTACGGTGCCGGTCTGATGAAGAACCCGTACGTGGGGCGCACCTTCATCCAGCCGTCGCAGACCCTGCGCCAGCTCGGCATCCGGCTCAAGCTCAACCCGCTGCGAGAGAACGTCCGGGGCAAGCGGCTGGTGGTGGTGGACGACTCGATCGTCCGCGGCAACACGCAGCGGGCCATCGTGCGGATGCTGCGCGAGGCGGGGGCACTGGAGGTGCACGTCCGGATCTCCTCCCCGCCGGTCAGCTGGCCGTGCTTCTACGGCATCGACTTCGCCACTCGGGCGGAGCTGCTGGCCAACGGGTTGGACAACGACGGCATCCGGCGTTCCATCGGAGCCGACACGCTGGGTTACGTTTCGCTTCCTGGCCTGATCGCCGCGACCGAGCAGCCGAAGACCCGGCTGTGTCGGGCGTGTTTCGATGGGGAGTACCCGATCGAGCTGCCGGCCGGCAACCTGATCGGCAAGCACGTGCTCGAAGGGGTGGGCCGACGGGTCGCCAACTCGGCACCGGAAGCCCCACACACCAACGGCTCGCTCGTCGCCACTCCGGGTGGCGTGACCGCAAACCGCCCGTAGCACCAACCGGCGCGGCCCGGCCACCGCCGGTGCGGCACCGAGAACCACAAAGGGGAGAACCGTGACGCACGTGTCCGAGCGCAGCGGCGCAGGAAGCAGCCCGACCGGCGCCGGCGGCGACCGCCAGCTCTGGACGGCCGGCGCCGGCCGTCAGACCCGCAAACGCTCGGTCTCGTACGCCGACGCGGGCGTCTCGATCGACGCGGGTGACCGCGCGGTGGAGCTGCTCAAGTCGAAGGTGCGTCAGACCCGTCGCCCCGAGGTGCTGGGTGACCTCGGCGGCTTCGCCGGCCTGTTCCGGCTGGACACGACCAAGTACAAGAACCCGATCCTGGCTTCCTCCACCGACGGGGTGGGCACCAAGCTGGTGATCGCCCAGCAGATGGACATCCACGACACGGTCGGCATCGACCTGGTCGCGATGGTCGTCGACGACCTGGTGGCCTGTGGGGCCGAGCCGCTGTTCCTGCTCGACTACATCGCCACCGGCGAGGTGGTTCCGGACAAGGTCGCCGAGATTGGCGCGGGCATCGCCGACGGTTGCCGCTACGCCGGCTGCGCGCTGCTGGGCGGGGAGACCGCCGAGCACCCCGGCGTGCTCCGCCCGGACGAGTACGACATCTCCGCGACCGGCGTCGGCGTGGTTGAGGAGAGCGACATCCTCAGCCCGGATCGGGTCGAGGTGGGCGACGTGGTGATTGCCATGCGCTCCTCCGGCCTGCACTCCAACGGCTACTCGCTGGTCCGGCACGTGTTGCTCGGCGCGGCCCGGATGCGGCTGGACATCGTGATCGACGACTTCGGCCGGCAGCGGACCCTGGGTGAGGAGCTGCTCACCCCGACCAAGATCTACGCCAAGGACTGCCTGAAGCTGATCGCCGAGGCTGAGGTGCGGGTGCTGGCCCACGTCACCGGCGGCGGCATCCCCGGCAACCTGGTCCGGGTGCTGCCCGAGCACGTCGACGCGGTGGTCAACCGGTCCACCTGGAAGCCGCAGCCGGTCTTCGACCTGATCCAGTCGAAGGGTCGGATCGACGACCAGGACATGGAGTCGACCTTCAACATGGGCGTCGGCATGTTCGCGATCGTCTCGGCCGAGGACGCCGACCGCGCGCTGGCCACGCTGACCGGCCGTGGGGTCGAGGCGTGGCAGGCCGGCGAGATCATCGAGGGCACCGGCAACGTGCAGATGGTTGGCCAGCACACCCGCGGATGATCACGTTCTGGTGATCGTACGGGCACCTGATCAGGGCTTCACCCGAGTGGCCAATGCCGCCTAGCCTGAAGGGCACCCTCAGGCTAGGCGGAGGAGGGCGATGGCTGCTCGGGGACAGTCGTTCAGCGGGATGCGCGGTCTGGCCGCCGTCCCGTCGTACGTCGTCATGCAGCCCACCACCCTCTGCAACCTCGACTGCGCGTACTGCTACCTGCCGTTCCGGGCCGCCGACAGGCGAATGCCGGTGTCGGTGGCCGAGGCGGTGGCGGCGGCGGTCAACCCGTGGGCGGCGGCCGGCCGATTCTCGGTGGTGTGGCACGGCGGTGAGCCGCTGGCGGCCGGCCGGGAGCACCTGGCCGACCTGATCGCGCCGTTCGGGCCCCAGGTCGAGCACCACGTGCAGACCAACGCCACGCTGATCGACGACGACTGGTGCGACTTCTTCGCCCGGCACGAGGTGCGGGTGAGCGTGAGCGTGGACGGGCCCCGGGAGCGCAACGGCGACCGGGTCAACCGGGGCGGCCAGCCGGCGTACGACCGGATCCTGCGCGGGGTCGCCGCGCTGCGTCGGCACGGGCTGCCGTTCTCCGCGCTCGCCGTGGTGTCCAGGCCGGAGTCGGGGCTCGCCGCCGAGCTGTACGACTACTTCCTCGGGCTGGGCTGCGACGTGTTGGGCATCAACATCGAGGAGACCGAGGGGGTCAACACCCGCGACAACCGTCACGACGCGGCGGCGGTGACCGCCTTCTGGGCGGAGCTGGTGGCGGCCTGGCGCCGGGAGCCCCGGATTCACCTGCGCGAGATCGAGTGGTCGCTGCGCTACGCCGCGGCGGTGCTCGACAACTCGGCGGACAGCGTGCTGCCCCGCCGGCTGGACCCGATCCCGACGATCGGGCACGACGGCTCGGTGACCGTGCTCTCCCCGGAGCTGGCTGGCTTCACCGACCCCCGCTACGGCGACTTCAGCAGCGGCAACGTGCTGACCACCCCGCTGGCCGAGATCCTCACGGGCGCTGCCGCGACGCCGTGGGTGGGCGAGTTCCTGGCCGGGGTGGAGTCGTGCCGGACGTCCTGCCCGTACTTCGGCTTCTGTGGCGGTGGCCATGCGGCCAACCGCTACTTCGAGCTGGGGCGTTTCGACGGTACGGAGACCGAGCACTGCCGCAACAGCAAGATCCGCCTATTGGAGGGAGTGTTGGAGCATGCCCGAGACCACGAGTCACCGGTTGCCTGAGCGCGAGGCGGATGACGCCCCGGACGGAGTCACCGAGCGGGTGCGGGAGGTGGCCCCGGGGCTCGTCGAGCTGCTTCAGGAGGCCGAGGACGCACGGCGGCTGCGGGCGGAGGTATCGGGCGGGGACGGCGCCAGCGCGGTCTGCGCCTGGAACCACTTCGAGAACATCCCGACCTTCTACAACTGGAACAACCGGCCACGCTGACGGGGACCGCGGTCAGGGGCCTGTCGAACGGCCGGAGAGGTCTCCCGCCGGGCCAGGCCCCTGATCGTCGGTGCCGGTAGCGCTCTCGACGGGCACATGCGTGAGCACGCGGGGGTCACCGCGTGCTCAGCTACGTCGAGAGGTCAGTGGGTCGGACGAACCCAGGGATCCGGGTCGTCGTCCGCGTGATCCTCATCATCGTCGTCGACGAACTCTTTTGAGTCGTCGTCGAAGTGGTGCTCAGACTTACCAGCACCCGCCAGTTCGCGCTGCAAGGCGGTGAGGTCGGTGTTCGGGGAGTGGTACTTCAACTCCCGGGCCACCTTTGTCTGCTTGGCCTTAGCACGGCCGCGCCCCATGGCTCGACCCCCTCGCACAGAATGCGGGGCAGCCCGAAGGCGGGCCCCGATGACGTCAGGCATCTCTCGTGGCTCTTACGGTACATGGGGATGCCATCGTTCGGCACCTCGGGTTACCGTCAACCGGCTCTGCGCGTCGCGTCGATCCGGCCGTAACCCAGTGTACCCGGTAAGGAGCGGAACGGAGAGCACCCGTGACACCGGACAAAACGCACCAAACTTGACTCGGCCTCAGCTTACCGAGCCGGGCCGGCGGCGGGGCCCGGAGGCGGATCCGGTCGATCCGCCTCCGGGGTCGCTCAGCGCAGGTGGATCGTGCGCAGCCGGCCGACGTCGGCCATCCGCCGTTCGGCCAGACGGTCCGCGGCCACCGCCGGAGGAACGCCCTCGGCGTCCGCCAGGTGCAGGATCTCCCGGGTGGTGTCGTAGATCCGGGTGGCCCGCAGCTTCGCCCGATCGAAGTTGAAGCCCTCGATCTCGTCCGCCACCTGGATCACACCGCCGGCGTTGACCACGTAGTCCGGGGCGTACAGGATGCCCCGGTCGGCCAGCAGCTTCTCGATGCCCGGGTGGGCGAGCTGGTTGTTCGCCGCCCCGGTCACCACCTTGGCCCGCAGCACCGGCACGGTGTCGTCGTTCAACGCGCCGCCCAGCGCGCACGGGGCGTACACGTCGATGTCCGCGGCGACCAGCGCGGTGGGGTCGTCCACCAGGGTGACCTCCGGGTGGTTGGTGCGCACCCACGTCAGCGCCTTCGGGTTGACGTCGGTGGCCACCACCTCGGCGCCGTCCTCCAGCAGGTGCCCGGTCAGGTACTTGCCGACCTTGCCGAGGCCGACCACGCCGACCCGGCGGCCGCGCAGGCTCGGGGTGCCCCAGACATGCTCGGCGGAGGCCCGCATGCCCTGGAAGACGCCCCAGGCGGTCAGGATCGAGGAATCACCGGCGCCGCCGTGCTCGACGCTGCGGCCGGTCACGTAGCGGGTCTCCCGGGCGATGACGTCCATGTCCGCCACGTAGGTGCCGACGTCGCAGGCGGTGTAGTAGCGGCCGGCCAGCGACTCCACGAAGCGGCCGTACGCGCGCAGCAGCGCCTCGCTCTTGATCTGCTCCGGGTCGCCCCAGATGACCGCCTTGCCACCGCCCAGGTCCAGCCCGGCGAGCGCGTTCTTGTACGCCATCCCGCGGGACAGGTCGAGCACGTCGGCGAGCGCGTCATCCTCGCTGGCGTACGGGTAGAAGCGGGTGCCGCCCAGCGCGGGCCCCAGCGCGGTGGAGTAGATCCCGATGATCGCCTTCAGGCCGCTCTGCTTGTCCTGGCAGAACACGACCTGTTCGTGTCCGGTCGATACCGGGTCGTCGGTGCTCGCGAATACGCCCATGACTGGCTCCTGGAATGGTGGCGTCCTTGTGGGACGCGGACCTGGTGGACCCCGGCGGGGATGCTGCCGGTGCCGTCGAGCCTAGTATCGGCCGCCGTGGGGGTGCCCGACGCGCTGCCGGCGTCCCACGTTGCGGCGCGCGTGGTCCGGCCGCTGACCGCGTCCGGGTGCGGTTCGTGGGAGGATCGCGCCGTGCCGTCGCTCTTCGCTTCTTACCTGCGCGTGTACGAACCGCTGACCGCCTTCGACCGGGACCGCCAGAGCTACTGGCGCCGCTACGTGTCGGAGGGGCGGGCCGTGGCCCCGGTGGAGGGGCCCGGCCGGCAGCGGACGGCGGTGATCGAGGCGCTGGGCGCGGGCTGGACCCGGCTACCGGACCTGCCGGAGGAGGCGTACGTCCTGGAGACGGACGACAGCCTGCTGGTCTGCCCCTGGAACCTGCGGATCCGAGTCGCTGAGGCGGCGCTCAGCGCCCGGGACGGGGTGCCCTCGGTGCTCGCCGACGCGTTCGTGCCGCCGGTGCTCGCCGGGCAGGCCAGGGCGGTGGTGGACGACTGGCGCAGTGGAGCCCGGGTGCTGGAGCACGGGGTGCCCCGGGTGCACGAGCAGATCGCCACCTGGGGTGTGCCGCTGCGGTGGTTCGTGCTCTTCGACCCCTCCGAGCGGGACCTGGTCGCCCAGCCGGGCCGACGGGCGCTGCGCTACCGGACCGAGATCTCCAAGGCCCGCCGCCGCTCGTCACGGGCGCTGTCGGTGCTGCGTAAGTCGGTGGGCGAGGCGCCGATCACTGACGCGGTGGAGGAGGCGGCCCGCTGGCTGGAGGAGTTCCACCCTCGCTCGGTGGTGGAGCTGGACTACGGCGGCCTGGTCGATCTGCTCTCCGACGAGACGCTGGCCGCGGACGACTCGCCCGAGTTGGTCGCCGGCGGTCTCGCCGGGCTGTCCCGCGGTGAGGCCGAGGAGGCGTCGGCCGCGTACGACAAGCTGGTGGCCCGGTGGCGCGCCGTGCAGCTGCTGGAGCGGTGCAACTAAGGCAAATCGCCCAAGGAGCGCTCTCAAGGTGAGGTGTGCTCGTAGTTGACGCATCACGAACCGTGATCATGAGTCCGAATAAGGTACTTTCTGACATGTAAAAGTAGTAAAAATCGGGCATGGTTCATCCGTCCGTCTAGGGACCTTCATCCGTTCGGCCCATGTCGGACATCGGGGACTAGCCGGACCATGGGAGACGCGTCGGCCGGCGGGACCCCGGCCGATGTCTATACATGTGGAGGAGTGACCGATGGCATCGCGAACGCATGAACCAGAGCCGCTACTCACGCCGGCCGAGGTGGCGTCGATGTTCCGTGTCGACCCGAAGACGGTGACCCGGTGGGCCAAGGCGGGCAAGCTCAGCGCCATCCGCACCCTGGGTGGCCACCGTCGCTACCGCGAGTCGGAGGTCAGGGCGCTGTTGCAGGGCCAGATCCCGCAGCAGCGGCAGGGTGACTGAGCGCCAGTTTTTCCGGTCAGGGGCGGTGGATCTCGATCCGCCGCCCCTTTCCATGTCCGCCCGCCAGCGCGCCCGGCCTCAGTCGCGCCCGTCGGCCAGCGTCACCCGGATGCTGACCGTGCCGCCCTCGGCGCGGCGCAGCCGGCTGCCGAGCAGGCTCAGTCGACCGAGCAGCCGGTACTTGTGCTTGAGCAGGTCGCGTACCCGGCCCGTGTCGCCGCCACCGTAGATCGTCGCGTGGGCGGGCACCTCCGCACCGTGCGGCCGGCCTCGCACGTCGCACGGCGCCACGGTCACCTCGCCGTTGCGGCGGATCCGCTTCACCTTGCCCGAGTCGGCCCGGGTCCAGACCGCCAACGCCTCGCCGTCGCGTACCGCCCAGACCGGCGTCGGCACCGCCCGACCGTCCTTGCGGAAGGTCGTGAGCAGGATGTACTTCTCGGCCGACAGTCTGTCCAGCGTGGTCACGCCGCCAGGATACGGCCGCTGCGGGCCGCTGAGTGGCCGGATAGCGTGAACGTCGTGACGGGGGATCCTCTAATCGGTGACGTTGTCGGCGAACTGCTCAGGGACACGCTCGCCGTGGCCTCCGGGGTGGGTCCCCGACCGCTGGTCGGCGGGCGACTGCCCCGGCCGGTCATCGAGATCATCGAGCGGGACGACGGATTGATCAACGGCGCGCCGGCCGCGCACTACCTGGACGCGCCGGCGGACTGGCAGCCGTACGACCACCGGGCCGTGGACCGGGCCGAGGGCGAGACGCTGGACATCGGCACCGGTGCCGGCCGCATCGCGCTGCTGCTCCAGGAGCGCGGCGTACCGGTCACCGGGCTGGACACCTCGGCGGGCGCGCTGGCGGTGAGCCGGCGGCGCGGGGTCCGGCGGCTGGTCCACGGCACCGTGGACACGCACGTCGCCGACGGCCAGCGGTACGACACGTTCCTGCTGCTCGGCAACAACCTGGGGCTGTTCGAGGGGCGGGAGCGGGCACCCGGGTTCCTGGCCGCGCTCGCCGCGCTGGCCCGGCCGGGGGCGCAGATCATCGCGCACGGCACCGACCCGTACGGCACCCGTGACCCGCTGCACACCGGCTACCACGAGCGCAACCGCAGCCGGGGTCGGCTGGGCGGCCAGCTACGGCTCCGGCTGCGCTACCGGGAGTTGGGCACCGAGTGGTTCGACTACCTGGTCTGTTCGGCGGACGAGTTCGCCAGCCTGGTGCACGGCAGCGGCTGGCGGCTGACCGATGTGGACGACCGCGATGCCCCGTACTACCTGGCTACCCTGCGCCTCGCCGACTGAGCACCCAGGTGAGGAAGGGCCCCGCGACAGGGAGGGGCCCTTCCCTACCTCTCAGACCTGGACGGTCGGGGGGAGTTGCTCGGGCGGAAGCCCGCCGTCGCCGTCGACCACCTCGTCCGGGGTGCCGTCCTCGTCGATGTCGACCATGGTGATGTCCACCTTGCCGTCACCGTTGGTGTCGAACTGGAACAGGTCGGCCTTGCCGTCGCCGTCGGTGTCCACCACCCACACGTCGGTGCGGCCGTCGTTGTTGGTGTCGGCGCGCAGCAGGTCGACCCGCTCGTCCCCTCGGGTCTCCACGGTCTCCCCGTCGGTGCTACCCGGGTCGGTGACGCTCTCCGGTGCCTGGCTCATGTCGACTGGTCCTTCCCTCGGTTGACGGGCCGTCTGTACCCGATCCCGCGCTCCCCCACGCATGGGCCGGGTCGCCGTGCTGCATAGGGTCGCACCATGAGCGAGCGGAGTGGGCGGAACACCCAGGCTGGCGTGGCGGGGACCCCGCGCGCCGCCGGGCGGGACAGGGAGGCGTGATGAGCGATCGTTTCGTGGTCGTCGGTGCCGGCACGATGGGGCTCGGCATCGCGTACGTGGCGGCCGGGGCCGGGTACGCCGTCGAGTTGGTCGAGGTGGACTCCGGCCGGGGCGCGACCGCACTGAACCGGCTCGCCGACCTGTGGGAGCGGGCGGTGCAGCGCGGAAAGCTGAGCGCCGACGAGGCCGCCACCAACCGGCTGCGGGTGACGCTGCGCCCGACCCTCGCCGAGGTCGCCCCCGCCCCGGAGGTGATCGTGGAGGCGGTGCCGGAGCGGCTCGACCTGAAGCGGGCGGTGCTACGTGACGCCGCCGCGCTGCACCCGGCGCTGCTGGGCAGCAACACCTCCAGCATCGCCATCGGCGAGCTGGCCGCCGGTCTGGACCGGCCCGAGGGCTTCCTCGGCCTGCACTTCTTCAACCCGGTCTGGGCGATGGCGCTGCTGGAGGTCGTGGTCGGCCCGGCAACCGCCGAGGAGACCACCGCCGCGGCCGTCGCGCTCGCCGGCCGGCTGGGCAAGGACCCCGTCGTGGTACGCGACCTGCCCGGCTTCGCCACCTCCCGGCTCGGGGTCACCCTCGGCCTGGAGGCGATCCGGATGGTCGCCGACGAGGTGGCCAGCCCGGCCGACATCGACAAGGCGATGGTGCTGGGCTACCGGCACCCGATCGGGCCGCTGGAGCTGACCGATCTGGTCGGCCTGGACGTGCGGCTGGACATCGCCCGTACCCTCCAGGCCGCGTACGGGGATCGCTTCGCGCCGCCGCCGTTGCTGGTGGAGATGGTGGCCGCCGGGCGGCTGGGCAAGAAGTCCGGGCACGGCTTCTACCGGTGGGACGGCGGGGTGAAGCGGTGAGCGGGCTGCGGATCGAGGAACGACCGGACCGGGTGGTGGTCACCCTGGACCGGCCGGAGAAGCGCAACGCCATCGACGCCGACCTGATCGCCGAGCTGCACCAGGTCTGCGCCGAGCTGGAGGCGCGCCCCCGGCTGCTGCTGCTCACCGGTGGCGCGGAGGGCATCTTCGCCGGTGGCGCTGACATCGGCCAGCTCCGCGAGCGGGGCCGCACGGACGCCCTGGCCGCGATCAACTCGGCCGCCTTCGCCCGGATCCGGGCGCTGCCGATGCCGAGTGTGGCCGCCGTCGACGGCCCGGCGTTGGGCGGTGGCGCGGAGCTGGCGTACGCCTGCGATCTGCGGGTGTGTACGGCGCGGGCGTTCTTCGGCCAGCCGGAGGTGCGGTTGGGCATCCTGGCCGGCGCAGGCGCGACCCACCGGCTGCCCGCACTGATCGGTGAGGCCCGGGCCAAGGAGCTGCTCTTCACCGGCCGGCGGGTGGACGCCGCGGAGGCGCTGCGGATCGGCCTGGTGAACCGGGTCGTGGACGAGCCCGGTGAGCTGCTGACGGTGGCGCACGGGCTGCTGGACGAGATGGCCCAGGGCTCGCCGCTGGCGCTGCGGCTCACCAAGTTGGCGGTGGACGCACCGGCCGCCGCGCACCCGCAGCTCGACCTGGTCAGCCAGGCGGTGCTCTTCGAGGACGAGGAGAAGCACCGGCGGATGACCGAGTTCCTGGAGCGCCGCCGGACCCGTTGACGCGGGGACGGAAACGGCCGCACCGGCGGAATGCCGGTGCGGCCGTCGTGGTCCGTGGTCGGTGCTCAGTGCCGGATCTGCACCCCGCTGTCGGCGAGCGCCCGGATCACCTGTGCGGACTCGCCGAAGCCGATGACCAGCACGGCGTCCGCGCCGAAGTCCTTGATCTCCTTGGCGCCGTCGGTGAAGTCCACCGGCGGGGCCTTGGCGTCGGCCGGCGGCTCGTAGGTGAGCAGCTTGAGCCGGTCGCCGGTGATCCCGGCCTTCTCCAGCTCGTCACGGACGGTGGCCTGAAGGCCCTCGCCGTAGGAGTCCTTGCGGGCGACGATGACGATCTTCTGCGACCCGTCGCGGAGGATCACGTCGGCCAGCGCCCGGCCCTGCAGGCTGTCCGGCGGCGCGGTGCGGAAGTAGAGGCCCTTGTCCTCCACGTCAGTCAGGCCGCTGTCGGTGTTGGACGGCGAGAAGAGGATCTTCCCGGCCGCCACCACGTCCGGCAGCACCTCGCGGGAGATACCCGAGCCGCCAGCGCCGATGATCAGGCTGACGCCGTCCGCCACGTGCTTGGCCACGGTCGCCTTGGCCACCGCCGGGCTGGTGCCGTCGTCGCCGTCCACCCAGGTCACCGGCTTGCCCAGCGCGCCGCCACCGGCGTTGATCTCCCGGATCGCCAGCGCCGCGCCAGCGGCCATCGGCGGGTAGGCGATCGCCAGGTCACCGGTCTTCGGCAGCAGGCCGCCCAGGATCAGCGGCTCCTGGTCGGCGTCTCCGCCGGCGGGCTGCTTCCTCGGCTTCGGCGGCGCCTTGGTGCTCGCCGCCGACTCGGTGCCCGCCCCGACGAACTCGGTCTTGCCGTCGTTGATCTGCTGGCCGTCGAACGTCAGCGTGGCGTAGCTCGCGGTGGCCGGCTCGCCCTTGTCGGTGAAGCCCGCCCGGGTCAGCGACACGCTGCGGTACTCGATGTCCTGCCCGGCGCGGGCCAGCGTCAGGCAGGTCGCCGGGTCCTCGCAGCGCTGGCCGCCGTTGGTCACGCCGACGATCTGCTTGGCGATGGCCGCCGGGTCCGTGCTCCCGGCCAGTTGGGCGGCGAGCACTCCGATCACCACCGCGTCGTACGTCTCGGCGGCGTAGAGGTAGTCCGTCAGCGCCGGGTCGACGGACCGTAGCCGGCTCTTGAAGTCATCCGGCAGCGGGGTGAGCGGCGTGGTTCCCTTCATCCCGTCCACGAGGTTGGCACGTTCCTTCAACTCCGCAGGATAGGAGTTGAGCATGTTGCCGTCCGTGCCGTAGAGGCGCACTTGTTGAGCGCTTCCCTCCTCGGCCTTGTCATCCCCGCAAGCGCTTGTGGCGAGCAGGATCGTCGCGCAGGCGGCCAATGAGGCTGCCCGCGAGCGGCGTGATACGAACATGGTCGTCCTTCCTCCGGCGAAGGTCCGCTGCGCACATTAGCGTGCCGGGCCCAGCGGCGGGACCGTGGAGGTGGCCTAATGCGCAGGTCGCTCGCCTCGAACACGGATAGTGACGGTCGGGGTGGGCCTTGACCGGCCGTCCTACTGTGCGCTGGGTGACGGACCTACCACAGCAAACGATCGACGACGCGGCTTCCGTGCTCCGCTCGGCGCTGGCCGGGGATGGAGACGCGGTGGTGGGGACGTTCGACGCGGTCGTCGACCGTGCCGGCCTGAACGGCGCGTACGGGGTCGCCTGGTGCCTGGCCGCGACGATGGTCGGTGACGCACCGTCGGGCAGCGGATGTGCCCTCGACTTCCCGGGGATCGACCAGGCTGACTACGACACCCGCTGGGTGGCCCGGTTCGTCAGCGCGTACGCCAACCGGGACGTACCGACCGGGGAGGCGCTCTTCGGTGCGGCGGTGGCCGACGGGCTGCTCCCCGACTGCCTGCTCACCCTCGCCGGCTCGACGATCGCCACCCTGCGCAGTCGGTCGGGCTGATGATGCCGGGCGCCCGCCGGGGGCGGCCGCCGCGCCCGGGTGGGTTGCTCAGGACGCGTTACCCGCGACCCTCGTGCTCGTCACGCAGCTTGTCGACCTGACCGTCCGCATAGGACGGTGAGACCGGTCAGGACGACGACACCGGTTGATCAGTGCAGGCTCGCCCCCGCGCCGGCCGGTGGATGTGATAGCTCTGGGGGCATGTCCGAGGCCATGCTCAGCAAGGTGCGCAAGCTGCTGGCCCAGGCCGAGGATCCGGCCTGCACGCCCGCCGAGGCGGCCGCGTTCACCGCCAAGGCCACCGAGTTGATCGCCCGTTACGGCGTGGATCGGGCGCTGCTCGCGGCCCGGGACCCGGCCACCGACCCGGTCGGCGATCGGGTGGTCGACATCGTCGCTCCGTACGCCCGCGACAAGGTCGGCCTGCTCGCCGCGGTCGCCGAACCACTGCGCTGCCGCTGCGTACGGCGCCGACAGGGCGGCGGGTTCGCGCTGCACCTGTTCGGCTTCGCCAGCGACCTGGAGCGGGTCGATCTGCTCTTCACCTCACTGCTCGTGCAGGCGGCGCACGGCCTGGCCGGCACGGCGGTGCCGGCCGGCGAGCATCCGGCCGCCTTCCGTCGGTCCTGGCTCGCCGGCTTCGCGCAGGTGATCGGGGGCCGGCTCTGGGCGGCCGAGACCGCGGCGGCCAGCGAACCGGGTACGCCGTCGGTGGCGCTGGTGCTGGCCGACCGCTCCGACCGGGTGCAGCGCCGGCTGGCCGAGCAGTACCCGCGGCTGCGCACCGCACCACCGCGCCGGCTGGCCGGCACCGGATTCGGCTCCGGGGCGGAGGCCGGCCGCCGCGCGGACCTGGGCGGCCGAGACCTCGGCGGCGGCGCAGCCAGGGAACGACAGCTCGACCGCTGAGCCAACGGCTGCGGGGTCGCCGGTGGCGGCGTTGGTCACGGGTCGCCGGTGGCGGCGTTGGTCACGTGATGGGGCGGCGGCGCGAGACCGTGGCGAGGTATCGGGTGAGCAGGTCGTGCCAGCCGGCGGTGAGCGCCTTGCGGTACCCCTCGGCCGCCTCACCGTGCCGGTCGAAGTGCCGGTGCTCCAGCTCGACGCGGGTGCGTTCGGGGCCGTCGGGGAGGAACAGCACCTCGACCTCGCTTGCCCGGGCCGGGTCCGGCACCGGCACCCGGTCGGGACCGAGCTGCCAGGCGAAGACCAGCCGCCGCGGCGGGTCCCAGGTGAGCACCCGGCCCCAGTCGGCGCGGAAGCCGTACGGGCCGATCTCGTAGAGCATCCCGCCGGCCCGCGGCTCCATGCCCAGCTCGGCGAGGGCCTCGGGGCCGGACCAGGTGTACTCGGTGACCCACCAGTCAGTCAGATCGTCGGTGAAAACCGCGAACGCGTGCTCGGCGGCGCCCGGGACGAGGAGGCTGCACCGTAAGGAGAACCGTTCCAGGTCCTGCCGGATGTCGGCCGGATCAGTCATCCCCTGTCCCATAGGCCCGGACCATACCGGCTGATGCCCGGGTGCGCAGCTTCGATGGGTGCCCGGTTCCGGACAGTGGGTTGTCGGACCGTCACGGACGGGATGCCCCGCCGGAAAGCGGGTAACCGCGCCGGACAACCCGGACGACCAGGCGGGTGTACGGCGGAGCGGGAGAGCATGAGCGAGAGCGCGCAGCAGCGGGAGCCGGACCAGGACCTCGACCGGCCGGACCGGGTCGACGACGGTGGGGATCCGGACATCCTGCTCGACATTCCGAGGGTCACCGTCGAGTCGATCAGGCTGGCGGTGAACGGGCTGGACGCCGACCTCTCGCTGCGGGCTCGACTGGCCAACCTGCTGGAGATCGACGCCGGCGTACGGGTGCATCTGCACAGCGTCGAGCTGGACATCAACGGCGTGCAGGCCGAGGCGCAGCTGCGGGTGCGGCTGGAGCAGTTGGCGACCATCCTGGGCCGGGCGCTGGACACGATCGACAGCAACCCGCAGATCATCGAGACCCTTGGCCGGACGGCCGGCATCGCGATCAACGACGTCAACCGCAGCGCCCAGCAGTTGGCCGCGGGAGCCGTGGAGGCCACCGGCTCGGCGCAGCGCCCCGGCGACGTACCCGGCGAACTGGGCCGGCGGGTGGGCACGGCCAGCCCGGTCGCCGATCGGCTCCGGCCGGGTGCTGGTGGCCCCGGGCCCGGTGCTGGTGGTCCTGAGCCGCGTGTCGGTGGTCCCGGGCCGGGTGTGGGTGGTCCCGGGCCGGTCGCTGGCGGTCCTGGGCCGCGTGTCGGTGGTCCCGGCCCGGGTGCTGGTGGGCCGCGTGTCGGTGGTCCCGGCCCGGGGGCCGGTGGCCCGGGGGCCGGTGAGCAGGAACGACCGAAGCCCGCCGCTACGGAAGGTCGGCGGCCGGAGGCGCAGGGACCCGAGAGTCAGCGTCAGCCTGACGGCGGTCAGGACGGCGGTGGCGTGTCAGGTGGGGCCTACGCCGCAGCCCAGAGCGCGGCTCAGCTCGCCGAGCAGGCGGGGGAGACCCTCCGGCAGGCCGGGCGCAGCGTGTGGGAGGCGATCCAGGGAGGCGTGGCGCAGCACCGCCAGCAGGGGCGTCGGGACCAGTGACGGCGGCGGAGCCGAGCCACAGGTGACAGTGCGAGCTGAAGAGAGCAGCCGCCCATCATGTTGTGATGGGCGGCTGCTCCTGTCGTCCGCTGCCTGGCCGGGATGTCCACGTCCCGAGGGACAGGTGTGCTCAGAGCGTCTTGACCTGGCCGCCGTCGAGGACGAACTCGGCGCCGGTGGTGTTGGCAGAGTGGGCGGAGGCAAGGAACAGCACCAGGTGGGCGACCTCGCTTGCCTCGGTGATCCGGCCAGTGCTGATCGCCATGCTCTGCGGCACGACCTCGTCGAGCGCCTGCTGGGCGGTGACACCCGCGCCGGCGGCAACGGCGTGCGCGAAACCGTCAGGCCCGGTCCAGAACGGGGTCCGCACCGGGCCGGGCGAGACGGCGTTGACTCGCACACCGCGCGGCGCGAACTCCTCCGACAGGGTCTTTGTCAGGTTGGACATCGCCGCCTTGGCCGCGGAGTAGTCGACCACCATCGGGAACGGCAGCCGTGCATTGATGCTGCTGATGTTGACGATCGTTCCGCCGTTGTCCACCAGGGCGGGCAGGGCCGCCCTGCTCGTGCGTACGGCGCTGAAGAACGTCACGTCGAACACGCGCGCCCACTCGGCGTCGTCGACGTCGAGGAATCCTGACCGGACGCTGCCGGCGCCAACGTTGTTGACCAGTACATCCAGCCGCCCGTACGTCGACAGCGCGGCGTCGACGAGCCGCTGCGGGGTTTCCGCATCGGTGATGTCGGCCAGCACCACGGTGGCGTCGCGCGCGGCCTGGGCGTCGAGCTCTGGCGTACTCGTACGGCTGCTCGCCACCACGTGCGCACCCTCGTCGAGCAACGCCGCCACGGTGGTCAGACCGATGCCCTTGCTCGCGCCGGTGACGATGACGACCTTGCCCTGCAGTTCGAGATCCACTACTACTCCCCAGTTGTTGACTGATCAGTTCCTAATTCGGGCAGCAAAAAGTCAGTCGAGGGCGCCCATGGCGACCTCCACGGCGTTGTCGAGGAACGCACGATCCGCGCGGGCCTTGCCCATCACCCGCAAACCCTGCAGGAACGTGGTCAAGAACTGGGCCAGCTCCTGCGGTTTCTTGTCCGCCGCGATCTCCCCGCGGGCCCGCGCCCGCTCCAATGCCCCGGCCAGGGCCGACTCGACCTGACCCATCGTGCGCGAGACCTGCTGCACCGTGTCCGGGTGCGCCGAGCGCTCCGTGGCCGCGTTGACCAGCAGGCAGCCCAGCTCCGGATCGGCCAGGTCGGCCTCCACCAACTCCAGGAGCACCGCCCGGATCGCCGGACGCACCTGCTCCGCCCGGTCCAACACCTCGATCAGCCCTACCGCGTGGCGCTTGCAGTAACGGCGAAGGGCCAGCGCATACAGCTGCTCCTTGGATCCGAACGCCTTGTACAGGCTGCCCCGGGCGATTCCGAGGCCGTCCACGAGATCCTCCGTCGAGGTCGCCTCGAACCCCTGACGCCAGAACAACTCCATCGCACGGTCCACTGCCGTGTCGATGTCGAACGTCCTTGGCCTACCCATGCGACAACCATAGAGGTAAGGAACTGATCAGTCCACAACTGTGGGAGCAGTCACCCGATGGGCTCACGACCAGCGGCGGGGCAGAAAGTCAGCCGGCCCGAACCCCACGCCCCGCCCCCGCACGTCACCCCTGGGTCAGTAAGGAAGGGGGAGGCGGAGTGGGTAAGAGGTGAGGGAGGGGCAGAGTTGTGGACCTGGTGGTCGTGGCCCTCGGCCTAGCCTCGGTTGTACTCGGGGTGCGTGTGGCCGTGTCACGACGGTTTCCCGCAGCCTGGGTTCGGCTTGCACGCCTGAAGCCGGGAGATCGGTCCCAGCCCGTGCGGGTGGGCATCGCCCAGGCCGTGATCGGTGCGAGCTTGCTGGTCCAGCAGGCACCGTTCTTCATCTCCATGCCCCGTCCGCTTGGACGCACCCTGTTCGCGGTGTCACTGCTGTTGCTGCTGACGGCGGCGGCGGCGGGAGCGTTTTCGCTGCTCCGTCGCTAGCTGCGCATGGTGATGTGCCGGGGCAGTCGCGCGACATCCCCGTACGGCCATCAGCGGGATTCCGGGGTCAACGAGGGTCAGACCGGACAGACGGGCCGGCGGGGTGCAAAGCAGAACGCCGACCGGCGTTTCCGCTGGTCGGCGCTCCTGTAGCCCGGCGAAAGGCTATGTGGCCAGGGGCGGGGTCGAACCGCCGACCTTCCGATTTTCAGTCGGACGCTCGTACCAACTGAGCTACCTGGCCGTGTCGCTCGGCTCATGCTACCCGCCAACCGGATGAACCGCTGGCAGGGTCACACGCTCCGATACGCAGAACGCCGCGCTGGGCGCGGCGTCGGCGCTGCGGTCCTGACGGGACTTGAACCCGCGACCTCCGCCTTGACAGGGCGGCGAGCACTCCAACTGCTCCACAGGACCTAGCTTGTGTTGCTCCGGCTTGCGCCGGTCGTGCCCCCAACGGGATTCGAACCCGTGCTACCGCCTTGAAAGGGCGGCGTCCTGGGCCGCTAGACGATGAGGGCGGCCCCGCCATCATTGCACATTCGCAACTTCTAGCGGACTTGCTCCCATCCGGCCCCGCCGGAGGCTTGGAAAGCATACGTGATGCTCGGTCGGTCGACAAAACCGGTATGGCCGAAGCCTTGGATCAGCGCATAACCGCAGGTCAGGCCCGGTCTAGCGGAGTCGGGCGATGCCGTAGCGGCGCTTCAGGTCGGCGATCAGGCGCGGGCAGGCGGCGAGCGTCGCGGCCCGGTCGCCGCCGCCGTCGTGCAGCAGAACGATGGCCCCGGGCCGGGCGGCGGAGTGGATCCGGTGAGCGATCGTGGCGGCGGTCGGCTTGCCCCAGTCCTGCGGGTCGACGTTCCAGTGCAGCGGACGCATGCCGAGTTCCTTCGCCACCGCGAGTACTTCCTTCGTCCAGCGACCGCCCGGTTGCCGGTAGAAGGGCACCGGCGCGCCCGGGGTCGCCGCCTGGATGGCCTTGTTGGTCCGGGTCAGGTCGGCCCGGATCTCGGCGATCGGCCGCCGGGCGAGGTCGAGATCGTGCCGCCAGCTGTGGTTGCAGAGCTGGTGCCCCTCCCGGACGATCCGCCGCACCAGCTCCGGGTGGCGTTGCACCTCATGGCCAACCAGGCAGAAGGTGGCGGTCACCCGGGCCGCCCGCAGTTGGTCGAGCACCTTGGGCGTCCAGGCCGGACTGGGCCCGTCGTCGAAGGTCAGCGCCACCGGGCCGACGCCGGTGTTGCGGCGCAGGCCGTCCGGGAGCTTGGCCGGCAGCGGCCGCAACGGAGGCTTCGTGCGGGTCGGGCGCGGCGACGTGGTGGGTTTCGGCGGCGTGGTCGACTCCGCCGGCTGCGGCGCGCCGGCGGGTGCGATGGTGCCGTCCGGTTGGGCGCAGCCGGACAGGGCCAGCACCATGGCGAGGACGGACGCCAGGGCGGCGCGGGCTTGCATCTGTCGCTCCCGGGGGGGGGGGTCGGGGTAGGCGGACTCCCCGACGCTAACGGACGTCGCCGAGGGCCGACAGTCCGGTGAGGCCCCCCTTCGACTGGTCCAGTGAGTCACGGACCGCGACGGCGAGCGAGACCGCCTCGGCCAGGCCGACCGGCCGCACCACCCCGGCGGGCAGCGTGTCGGCCCGCCAGCCGGGGCCGGCAGCGAGTACCAGCAGCGGGCGGCGTGGCGCGGCGAGCAGCGCGCTGAGCTGGGCGGGGTCGGCGGTGGCCGGGGTATGTGACCAGAGCACCACGGCGGCCGGCCCGGTTCGGTTGACCGCCTCGACGAGGGCGGCCACCGGCACCCGGGCGCCGAGCATCCGGTAGCTGACCCCGGTCTCGGCGAGCGCGGCGGCCATCGCCTCCAGTGGCAGGCTGTGCTGCTCCTCGTCGGCGCAGGAGAGCAGGATCCGGGCCGGCCCGGTGGGCACGGTGGCCCGGCTGGCCGCCGCGAACGCCTCCGACACGCAGCGGGAGATCAGGTGTTCCACCTCGATCAGGGCGCCGGTGGCGGCGTGCCGGTCGCCGATGCCGACGAGCACCGGGCGTAGCAGGCCGTCCCAGGTGGCGACGACCCCGTTGGCGGCCAGAGCGTGCGCGATCGTCTCGCTGATCGCCGCACCGTCCAGCCGCATGGCGGCCCGGGCCAGCCCGCGGGCGGCGGGGCCGGCGCGGCCCACCGGGATGGTTCCGCCGCCGCCATCCCGGCCGGGCGTGCCGATGCGACTGCGGATGACGACATCGGCGGGTGTCGAATCCGGTGCCTGGCGGGCCCAGCGGGCCGCGTCGGCGGGGCTCACGCCGTCGGCGGTGAGCCGTCGCATGATCTCGAGGCGCGCCAGGTCGGCCGGCGTGTACCGGCGATGGTGGCCTGGGACGTGTTCGCTGGGCCCGAGTCCGTAGCGCTGGTGCCAGGTGCGCAGGGTGGTGACCGCGACCCCCAGCCTGCGCGCCACGGCGCCCGCGCTCAGCGGCTCATCGGCCACCTGACCGCTCCGCCGCATCATCCGCCGACGATCCGGACGGGGTCACGGCCTGGCCGGGTGCGTCGGACGTCGGCCCCGAGGGGCGCAGCAGCCGGTTCACCACCCCGACCAGCCAGGGTGCGTACGACCGGGGGTCCAGGTCGAGGTCGGCCTCCAGTGCGGCGGGCTCGGCCCAGCGCAGCTCGGCCACCTCGTCCGGGTCGGGCAGCAGCGGGGCGCCGGGGCGGAACTCGCCCTTCAGCACATGGTCGTACTCGAACTCGACCCGTCCGGTGGCCGGGTCCTCGGCGTAGTAGACGTAGACGCCCACCTCGGTCAGCTCGACCGGGCCGGTGCCCAGCTCCTCGCGTAGCCGCCGGTTGGCCGCGTCGGCGAGCGGTTCGCCCGGCCGGGGGTGGCCGCAGCAGGAGTTGGCCCAGCGCAGCGGGAACCGGGTCTTGACCGCGGCCCGCCGCTGGAGCAGCACCTGGCCGTCCGGGTCCACGAGCAGCACCGAGAAGGCCCGGTGCAGCCGCCCCGGCGGCTGGTGGGCGGCCGCGACGGTGGTCTGGCCGAGGGCTCGGCCGGCGTCGTCGACCAGCTCGACGAGGTGCTCCTCGCGGCTGCTCACCGACCCTCCCCGGTGATCCGGCCGGCGGCCAGCTTGCCGGATATCAGCACCATCGGCACACCGACCCCGGGCTGGGTACCGGAGCCGACGAAGACCACGTTCGACAGGTCGCGGTGCAGGTTCGACGGGCGGAACGGGCCGGTCTGGAAGAGGGTGTGCGCGGCGGCGAACGGGGTGCCGGCGGCCATCCCCTGCTCCGCCCACTCGGCGGGGGTGATGGCCTGCAGCACCTCCACTCCGGCGCCGAAGCCGACGTAGCCGCGCTCCTCCAGGGTGCCGATCAGCTGGTCGCCGTAGCGGCGGGTCAGGTCGCCGCGCCACTCGAACGGCGCCCGGTCGAGGTTGGGCACCGGCGCGAGCACGTAGTAGGTGTGCCGGCCCGGTGGGGCGACCGACGGGTCGGTCCGGCTCGGGTTGGTCACCAGCAGCGACGGGTCGGTCATCAGCTCACCCCGGCGGATGACCTCATCGAAGGTGCCCTTCCACGCGCGTCCGAAGTGGATGTTGTGGTGGGCGATCTTCGCATATCCCTGGCGGGAGCCGACGTGCAGGACGACGCAGGACGGCGAGTAGGTGAGCCGGCGTTTGGGAGCCGCCGGGAGCAGGTCCCGGTAGGCGACCGGCAGGTCGGGGTTGAGCACCACCACGTCCGCCGGCACCAGCTCGCCGTCGGCGGTCAGCACGCCGGTGGCCCGGCCGTTCGCGGTCTCCACCCGGGTCACCATGGTGTCGTACCGGATCTGCACGCCGTGCTTCTCGGCGGCGCCGGCCATCGCCCGGGAGACCGCGTGGATGCCGCCGCGCGGGAAGTAGACCCCCGCCACCGAGTCCAGGTACGCGATGACCGCGTAGATCGCCAGCGCGTCGTGCGGGGCGAGCCCGGCGTACATCGCCTGGAAGGAGAAGATCCGCTGGGTGCGCGGGTCCCGGAAGAACTGGTTGATCTTCGTCTGGAGGCGGCGGAAGGCTCCGCCGGTGAGCAGCTTGAGCAGGTTGCCAGTGATGAGGTCGGTCGGCGCGTCCAGGTTGCGCTCGATGAAGTCGGTCCGCTCCAGCCGCCACAGCTCCCGCGCGTAGTCGACGAAGCGCAGGTAGCCGTCGGCCTCACGCGGCCCGCACACGCGGGAGATCTCGGCCGCCATCCGGGTGGTGTCGGTGAGCACGTCGAGGGTCGAGCCGTCCGGGTAGTACGCCCGGTACGCCGGGTCGAGTGGCGTCAGGTCGAGCCAGTCGCGCAACTCCTCGCCGACCGCGCCGAGCGCCTCGGCGATCAGGTCGGGCATAGTGAGCACGGTCGGGCCGGTGTCGAACTCGTAGCCGTCCACGGCGAGCCGGCCGGCCCGCCCGCCGGGCACCGGCTCGCGTTCCAGCACGGTCACCTGCCGACCGCTGCCGGCCAGGTGCAGCGCGCAGGCCAGCCCACCCAGCCCGGCGCCGACGACCACCACCCGGTCAGTCCGTCCCGTCACCGTCCGCACGTGACCACCTCCTCGAAAAAGTTGCTCATCAGGCCCGCCGGTCGGTGGCGGCGACGGCCAGACCGGTCAGCGCCGTCCGCGCCGTCCGGTCCACGGGTGCGGCGTCGAGCGCGGCCAGCGCGTCGCCCACCCGTTCGGCGATCATCCGCTCCACCCGGGCCACGGCGCCGGTGTCGGCGACCAGTTCGGCGAGTCGGTCGACCGGCTCCGCACCGGCCCGCTCCAACGCGCTGAGCTGGGCCGGCGTGGCCAACTGCCGGGCCAGCATGAGCAGCGTGGTCGGCTTGCCGGCGCGCAGGTCGTCACCGGCCGGCTTGCCGGTGGCGGCCGGATCGCCGTAGACGCCGAGCAGGTCGTCGCGGAGTTGGAACGCCTCGCCGACGGCCAGGCCGTAGCGGGTGTACGCGGCGATCAGCGGGGCGTCGGCGGGAACGCCGGCCAGACAGGCGCCGAAGAGCAGCGGTCGTTGAACGGTGTAGCTCGCCGTCTTGTAGCGAGCCACCCGCAGCGCCCGGTCGACCGACCAGTTGGCGGCGTCGTTCTCGCCGAGCACGTCGAGGTACTGCCCGGCGACCGTCTCCACCCGCATCTGGTCGTAGCAGCGGCGGACCTCGAACAGCCGGGTCGGCGGCACGGTGGCCTGTGCCAGCAGCCGGTCGGCCCAGACCAGGCAGAGGTCGCCGATGAGGATGGCGACGGCCTCACCGAACCGGTCGGGGTCACCTCGGTGGCCGGCGGCGACGTGCTGCGCGGCCACCGCGACGTGCACGGTGGGCCGGCCGCGGCGGGTGGTGGAGGCGTCCATCACGTCGTCGTGCACGAGCGCGAAGGTGTGCAGCAACTCCAGCGCGGCCAACGCGGGCAGCACCGGTGGCAGCGGTTCGGTGCCGCCGACCGCCCCGCGCCAGCCCCAGTAGGCGAAGGTGGGCCGGATCCGCTTGCCGCCGGCCAGGACGGCCTCCCGCGCGGCGGCCGCGAAGCCGCCCATCGCTGCGTCGATCTCGGCGAGCGAGTCGACCTCGGCGGCGAGGAAGGTGGTCAGGGTGTCGTTCACCGCAGTGGTCAGTTCCTGGGTGTACGCGGCCAGCACGGCGCGGACCGGATCGTCCCTGTCGCCCGGCCGGGTCGGCGCCAGGCGGATCGCGTTCCCCGCAACTGCGTCGTTGGCCATGCGGCCGAGCGTACCCTAGGCTACGAGTTGCGTCGATTGGTGCGTCGATAACTGAGGAGGCCCGGTGGACACTGATCTCACAGCCGCCTATGACCGGTGCCGTGAGGTACACAGACGTCACGGCCGCACCTACTATCTCGCCACCAGGCTGCTCCCCGCGTGGAAACGGCGACACGTACACGCCCTCTACGGGTTCACCCGGTACGCCGACGAGATCGTCGATCGCACCGAGGCCCTGCCGCCGGCCGAACGGGCCGCCCGGCTCGACGACTGGGCCAGCCGGTTCATGGCCGGTCTGCACGGCGCGCCGGTCGACGACCCGCTGCTGCCGGCCGTGCTGCACACGATTGCCATCTTCGATCTCGACCGGGACGACTTTGCGTCGTTTCTGAAGAGCATGGCGATGGACCTGACCGTCACGGCCTACCCGACGTACGACCACCTGCTCGACTACATGGAGGGCTCGGCGGCGGTCATCGGCACCATGATGCTGCCGATCCTGGGCAGCTCCGACCCGGCGGCGGCCCGGGAACCCGCCCGGCAGCTCGGCTTCGCCTTCCAGCTCACCAACTTCATCCGGGACGTCGCCGAGGATCTCGACCGGGGCCGCACCTACCTGCCGGACGAGGACCTGGCGAAGTTCGGCGTCACCCGCGACGAGCTGGCCAAGGCCCGTGCCCGGGGGCGTGGCACGCCCGGGACCCGCGAGCTGATCGAGTACGAGGTGACCCGGGCACAGGCGCACTACGCCGCCGCCGCGCCGGGCATCACCATGCTCGCGCCAGCCTCACAGGCCTGCATGCGCACGGCGTACGCGCTCTACGGCGGCATCCTGGACGAGGTGGCGGCGCAGGACTACGACGTCTTCGCCCGGCGGGCCCTGGTGCCGCAGCGGCGACGGATGGAGGTGGCCGCCCGCGCCCTGCTCACCTCGACCGGTACCCCGGTCACCATCCCCGGACCGAGGCTCCACGCCGCGGCCCGGTGACCGCGAGCACCACGGCGGATCAGAGCACCGAGTGCAGCGCCTCGACCAGCTCGTCCACCCGGTCGTGCTCGGCCAGCCGGCCGGTCGCGTACGCGAAGGTGTAGCCCCGCTCCGGGTCGGCCCACGCGCTGCTGCCGCCGAGGCCGCCCATGCCCCAGCTGCCGTCCGGCTCCCACTGCATGCCCAGCGTCCACCGGGTCTGACGGTCCAGCAACAGATCCGGCCCGTCGTACTGGACCCGGGTCGCCTCCGCCACCAACTCCTGGCTGAACAGCCGGACGCCGTCCAGGACACCACCGGCCAGCAGGCCGGCGTAGAGCCGGGCCAGGCCGGACGCGGTGGCGTGCAGGTTGACCGCCGGCATTTCGGCGCCTCGCCAGAGCGGACTGTTCAGTACGGCCAGGTCCTGCCCGCCGGCCGGGTTGCCCATGGCCCGGGCCCGGAGTGAGCCCGGCTCGCCGAGTACGCGGGTGGGCCACTGCGGGTCGCCGTACCGCAGGTCCGCGCAGCGCCGTTGGTCCGCCTCCGACAGCCCGAAGCCGAGGTCGAGCCGCCACCGGCCGGCGATCTCCTCGGCCAGGAACCGGCCCACCGACCGGCCGTCCACCCGGCGGACCAGCTCGCCCACCAGATGCCCGTACGTCCAGGCGTGCTCCCCGGCCACCGAACCCGGCACCCACTCGGGATCGGCGGCGGCCAGGTCACCGGTGAGCAGCGCCCAGTCGGCGATCGCGGTGGCCGGCCGGGGCACCGGGAAGGCCGGCAGCCCGGCGGTGTGCGACAACACCTGCCGCACGGTGGCCGGGGTCTGGAACTCCGGCCAGTACCGGGTGACCGGCGCGTCGAGGTCGACCCGACCCCGGTCCACCAGCATGAGCAGGCAGAGTGCCGCCACCGGCTTGCTGACCGAGTAGACGTTGACCAGCGTGTCCGGCCGCCACGCGCCGTCGCCCGCGTCGCTGGTCGGTGCGCCGGATCCGGCGTTGGTGCGGGAGCCGCCGATCAGGTCGACCACCGGGTGTCCGTCGTACCAGATGGTCAGGCTGGCACCGGTCTCCCGGCCGGTTGCGAGCAGGTCGTGGAAGCAGTCCCGGACCGGGGCGAAGCGTGCGTGCATCCGGTCACCGTAGGTGGAACGGTCCGGGAGCGCGTCGACTTTTCGCCGGACCCCGGTGGTCGGTGCGGGGCCGCTGGGGGATGCTGTCCAGGTGGCGGAGCCGGAGCTGGTGGATGTGGTCGTGGTCGGGCTCGGCGTTGGCGGCGAGGAGGTGGCCGGGCGGCTCGCCGAGGCCGGCCTGAGTGTCGTCGGCATCGAGCGGGACCTGGTCGGCGGGGAGTGCCCGTACTGGGGCTGCATCCCGAGCAAGATGATGATCAGGGCGGCCAACGCGCTCGCCGAGGCGCGCCGGGTCGACGGGCTGGCCGGGACGGCACAGGTCCAGCCGGACTGGGCGCCGGTCGCGAAGCGGATCCGCGAGGAGGCCACCGACACCTGGGACGACACGGTCGCGGTGCGCCGGTTCACCGATCGGGGCGGCCGGTTCGTCCGGGGCAGCGGCCGGCTCGACGGGTCGGGTCGGGTCCGGGTCGGCGACCAGGTGTTCCAGGCCCGACACGGGATCGTCCTGGGCACCGGCACCCGGCCCTCGGTGCCGCCGATCGCCGGGCTGGCGGACACTCCGTACTGGACGAACCACCAGGCGATCGAGGTCGAGCAGCTGCCGGAGTCGCTGCTGGTGCTCGGCGGCGGCGCGATCGGGTTGGAGCTGGCCCAGGTCTTCGCCCGGTTCGGGGTCCGGATCACCGTGGTGGAGGCGCTGGACCGGGTGCTGGCCCTCGAAGAGCCGGAGGCGTCCGAGGTGGCCGCCGCGGCGCTGCGCGCCGACGGCGTGGAGATCCACACCGGGGTACGCGCCGAGCGGGTCGAGCACGACGGCAGTCGGTTCACCCTGCACGGCGCCGGTGGGGCGGAGTTCACCGCCGACCGGCTGCTGGTGGTGACCGGGCGGCGGGCCCACCTCGACGAGCTGGGGCTGGACACGGTGGGCCTGGACGCCGCCCAGCGCTACCTGCCGGTGGACGACCGGTTGCATGTCTCCGATGGCATCTGGGCGGTCGGTGACGTGACCGGCGAAGGCGCCTTCACCCACATCGCCATGTACCAGGCGGGCATCGTGATCGCCGACGTGCTCGCCAACGCCCGGCAGGCGAAGGCGGGGCCGGACGCCAGCGGGACCGCGAGCGTGGTCGGCGGCGCGATGGGCGCGGCCAGCTCGTTGGGGGCCAGCGGGTCGAGCGGATCGGCCGGCAGCGTCCCGCGCGCCGACTACCGCGCGCTGCCCCGGGTGACCTTCACCGATCCGGAGGTCGGCGCGGTCGGGCTGACCGAGGGGCAGGCCCGGGAGCGCGGCATCAACGTGCAGGTCGGTTTCACCAAGCTCGGCAGCTCGACCCGGGGCTGGATCCACCGGGTCGGCGACGAGGGGTTCATCAAGCTGATCGCGGACGCCGACCAGGGTGTGCTGATCGGCGCGACGTCGGTCGGCCCGGCCGGCGGCGAGGTGCTCTCCGCGCTGGTGGTGGCGGTGCACGCGGCCGTGCCACTGAGCCAGCTCCGGCACATGATCTACGCCTATCCGACCTTTCACCGGGCCATCGAGGACGCGCTGCGCGACCTGTCCTGACGGTGTCGGTCCACCGTCGTCGGGACGGCCGGCGGCGGACAGCGCACGGCAAGGATGAAGCAAACGGTCGGCAGGTGGCTGTTCATTTCTTTCATTCTGATGACGTACGATTGCGGCCGTGACCAAGCGGTTGACTGAAGTTGCCAAGAAGGCGGGCGTCAGCGAGGCCACCGTCAGCCGGGTGCTCAACGGTCGGGACGGAGTCTCCGAGGCGACCCGGACGGCCGTGCTGACCGCGCTGGACGTGCTCGGCTACGAGCGACCGACCAAGCTGCGCGGCGAGCGTGCCCGGCTGGTCGGGCTGGTGCTGCCCGAGTTGCAGAACCCGATCTTCCCGGCGCTCGCCGAGGTGGTCACCGGCTCCCTCGCCCAACGTGGGTTCACCCCGGCGCTCTGCGCCCGCACCATCGGTGGCGTCTCCGAAATGGATTACGTGGAGATGCTCCTCGACCACCGGGTCTCCGGGGTCATCTTCGCCGGTGGCTCGTACGCGCTGGCCGACGCCCGGCACGACCACTACCGCCGGCTGACCGACCGGGGCCTGCCGGTGGTGCTGGTCAACGCGGGTGTGGACGAGTTGGGCTTCCCCCGGGTCTCCACCGACGACGCGGTGGCGGTGGAGCAGGCGTACGGGCACCTGCGCTCGCTCGGGCACGACCGGATCGGGATGGTGCTCGGCCCGGAGGGGCACGTGCCGTCCCGGCGCAAGCTGGACGCGATGGTCCAGGCCGCGGGCTGGGGCGACGACACGGAGTACGTCGAGCGCTCCAGCTTCTCCATGGAAGGGGCGCGGGTCGCCGCGACCAAGTTGGTCGAGCGGGGCGTCACCGGCATCATCTGCGCCAGCGATGTGCTGGCTCTGGGCACCATCCGGGCCGCCCGGCGGCTGGGTCGTGCGGTGCCGACCGATGTGTCCGTGGTGGGCTTCGACGACTCCGCGTTCATGACCTGCACCGACCCGCCATTGACCACCGTGCGGCAGCCGATCGAGACGATGGGGCAGGCCGCGGTGGACCTGCTGGTCACTCAGATCGAGGGGGCCGGCGTGCTGCACGACGAGTTGCTGTTCGAGCCCGAGCTGGTGGTGCGTGGTTCCACCGCGCCCGCCCCCGGCCGCTGACCAGCGAGCTGGACACCGACTGACCGTCCCGGCCCCGGAGGATCGCCTCCGTAGGTTCCGCTGAAACGACGCTTCGGCCGTCGACCGCCTCGCGCGGTCGGCGGCCTTTTCGTCGTTGCCGGAACCGCGCAACGCCGGCCTGATCCGCCGTCGGTCCATAAGGGCTGAAAAGCCAACATCCCGGGCCTGTTTCACGGTCTTGTCGTCATTTGCCGTTAGGAAGTCGTGTCCTTTCACAACAGCATCGATACCTTGCCGAAATGAGACGACCTCGTTACAGTGACTCCACTCACACCTGGCTCCGACGCAGCTACTGGGCGTCAGGTCGTATCACCGCAGATCACGAACGTCATGGAGACACCCGTTCCCGAAGGGATGGACAGATGTCCGTACCGCAATACCGAAAGGCTGCGGCGTTAGCGCTCGTGGCCGGCCTGGGGTTCAGCCTCACGGCGTGCTCCACGAAGAGCGACGACAAGGACACCAACGCAGGCGGCAAGGTCACCATCACAGTGGACTGCCAGCCGGTCGGCGCTCAGAAAGAGCTGTTGAAGAACTGGAACGACGACGTCGCCGAGTTCCAGCGGCAGAACCCCGACATCGTCGTCAAGAGCGTGAGCGTCGGCGAGCAGTGCAACAACCCGCCGGACTTCACCGCCCGCCTCGCCGGCGGCACCGTGACCGACGTGTTCTACGGGTACATGACCGATCTTCAGCAGGTGCTCGACTCCGGTCAGGCGATGGACATCTCCTCGTTCGTCAACAAGGACACGATCCCCACCTGGGACAGCGTCGACCCGGCGCTCAAGGAGGTCTTCACCGACGGCGGCAAGCTCTACGCCGTCCCGGTGAAGAACTACTCGATGGGCCTGGTCTACAACAAGGTCCTGTTCCAGCAGGCCGGGCTCGACGTGAACAACCCGCCCAAGACCTGGGCCGAGGTCCGGGCCGCCGCCAAGAAGATCTCCGCGCTCGGCAACGGCATCGCCGGCTACTCCGAGTACAGCGCCGGCAACACCGGCGGCTGGCACTTCACCTCCCTGCTCTACTCGCAGGGCGGCCAGGTGCTGACCCCCGACGGCAAGAAGGCCGACTTCAACAACGCGGCGGGCAAGCAGGTCCTGCAGAACCTCAAGGACATGCGGTACGGCGACAACAGCATGGGTGCCCGGCAACTGCTGCAGTGGGGCGACCTGCTGACCAACGCGGGTGCGGGCAAGGTCGGCATGTTCATCGGCGCGCCCGACTCCACCCAGGCGATCGTCAGCCAGTTCCAGGGCAAGTTCCAGGACTGGGCGATGAGCCCGCTGCCCGGCCAGGACGGCGCGGCGAAGGGCACGCTCGGTGGTGGCGAGGGCTACTTCTTCAAGAAGGACCTCTCTCCCGAGCAGGTCAAGGCCGGTCTGAAGTGGATCGCGTACCAGAAGCTGACGCCTGGCAAGGGTCAGTTCGACTACGTCCGGGCCAAGCCGCAGAACTACCCGGTCGGTCTGCCCCAGCCGCTGCTCTTCGCCAACGGCAGTGCGGCGCAGAAGCAGGAGCTCGAGCTGCGTAAGGCGAACGCGAACGTCGACACCGCGAACTTCGCGCTCTTCGAGGCGACCCCGGTAACGATCAAGGGTGAGCCGCGCAACGCGCAGGCGGTCTACGCGGTGCTCGACGCCGCGATGTCCGGTGTGCTGACGAACCCGAACGCGAACATCGACGCGCTGCTCAAGACGGCCGAAGAGAAGGTCAACCAGCTCCTCGCTGCCGAGAGCTGATCCGATGCTGTGGGGGCCGGTGCGCCGGCCCCCACACCATTCGCGCCGCATCGTCCGGTCACTGAATCACCCAGGAGTTGCCTTGGCGATCACCACCGTCCCGGCCGCCAGAAAACCGGGGCGCCTCACGTCCTCGTACCCGGGGCCGCAGCGTACGAGCCTCGGCCGCAAGGTACGGGACAACCTCACCGGTCACGCGTTCCTGATCGGGGCGGTGCTCTGCTTCGTTGTCTTCTCCTGGTATCCGATGATCCGCGGCATCGTGATGAGCTTCCAGCGCACCCGGCGGGGCGAGACCACCTGGGTGGGCTGGGACAACTACTCCCGCATCATCGCCGACCCCAGCTTCTGGCCCGCCTGGCAGAACACGCTCTACTTCACGGTGCTCGCACTCGTACTCGGGTACGCGGTGCCGTTCTTCGTGGCGATCCTGCTCAACGAGTTCCGGCACGCCAAGGGGTACCTGCGAATCCTGGTCTACCTGCCGGTGATGCTGCCACCAGCCTCGGCGCTCTTCCTCTTCAAGTTCTACGCGTACGACCCCAGCGAGGCGGGCCTCTTCAACGCCATCCTCAAGGCACTGCACCTGCCCACCTCGCAGTGGATGCAGTCCCCCGAGATGACGATGCCGGCGATGGTGATCGCGTCGACCTGGATGAACATGGGCGGTGCCGTGCTCATCTACCTGGCGGCGCTGCAGAACATTCCCGGCGAGCTCTACGAGGCGGCCGAGCTCGACGGTGCCGGCATCTGGCGGCGGATCGTCAACGTGACGATCCCGCAGACCCGGCTGATCCTCGCGCTCCTGGCGATGCTGCAGATCGTCGCCACGATGCAGCTCTTCATCGAACCGCTGATCCTCGCCAACGGTGCGGGCGCGGAGGACTCCGCGACCTCGGTGGCGTACCTCATCTACCAGCACGGATTCTTCCAGAACGACCTCAACGGCGCTGCGGCGCTCGGCGTGATCATGCTCGTGGTGCTGGCCGGCTTCTCCGCCGCCTACCTGCGTCTGAGCGCGAAACAGGACTAGGACGGGACGAGGAATGGCACAGGACTCCGGGACCCGGACCCTTATCTCGCACGCCCAGCTCAGCCGCGGGCGCGGCAAGGTCATCTACTGGACGCTGCTCGCCGTCGTCATCGCGGGCTTCACACTCGTCTTCCTCGGCCCGCTCTACTGGATGGTCACCGGCGCGCTCAAGTCCGGCCAGGAGATCGCGCAGACCCCACCCTCGCTGTTCCCGCAGGATCCCGAGCCGCAGAACTACATCGATGCGTGGAACAACCTGGACCTCGCCAAACTGCTGTTCAACACGTTCTACTACGCGACGGGCGCGGTGCTGTTCCAACTCGTCTTCGACACCGCTGCCGCGTACTCGCTGTCCAAGCTTCGACCGATGTTCGGCAACGTGATCCTCGCCCTGATGCTGGGCACGCTGATGATTCCGGCGATGGTCCTCATCGTCCCGCAGTACGTGACCGTGATCGACCTGCCGATCCTGCACATCAACCTGCTCGACTCACCGTTTGCGATCTGGCTGCCGCTGGTCGCGAACGCGTTCAACATCTTCCTGTTGAAACGGTTCTTCGACTCGATTCCCGAGGAGTTGATGGCCGCAGCCCTGATGGACGGGGCGACGTCACTGCGCACGTTGTGGTCGATCATCCTGCCGCTGTCGCGACCCATCCTCGGCGTCGTCTCGATCTTCGCCGTGACGGCGGTCTGGAAGGACTTCCTCTGGCCGAAGCTGGTCATGCCGTCGCCCGAGACCCGGACGGTCAGCGTCGGCATCTACGCCTTCTCGGGTGGTACGCCCATGAACGTGGTGATCGCCGCGTCGGTCATCGCCGCGATCCCGACCGTCATCATCTTCCTGATCTTCCAGCGGAACATCATGTCCGGTCTGACCTCGGGCAGCCTCAAGGGATAGCCGGCAGCGTAACCTCCCGCGGCGAACAACGACTGTTCGCCCGACACATATCTAGGTCCGGCGAACCCGCCGACGTACTGATGCAGAAAGCAGGTGCTCGTGTCCACAGCAGACAGCGGTCCGTGGTGGCGTGGAGCGGTGATCTACCAGGTGTACCCACGTAGCTTCGCCGACGGCAATGGCGACGGCATCGGCGACATCGCCGGCATCCGGTCCCGGCTGAATCACCTGTCCGCGCTCGGCGTCGACGCGATCTGGTTCAGCCCCTGGTACCCCTCGCCGATGGCCGACGCTGGCTACGACGTGTCCGACTACCGCGACATCGACCCGGTCTTCGGCACCCTCGCCGAGGCGGAGGCGTTGATCGCGGAGGCACACGTGCTCGGCATCCGGACCATCGTCGACGTGGTGCCGAACCACTGCTCCGACGCGCACCCCTGGTTCCAGGCGGCACTCGCCGGCGGGCCCGGCGCGCCCGAGCGGGACCTGTTCTGGTTCCGGCCCGGCCGGGGCCCGAACGGCGACCAGCGGCCCACCGACTGGGTCGGCGAGTTCGGCGGCGAGACCTGGACCCGGACCACCAACCCGGACGGCACGCCCGGCGACTGGTACCTGCACCTGTTCGCCCCCGAGCAGCCGGACTTCAACTGGGACCACCCCACGGTGCGGGCCGAATTCGAGGACATTCTGCGGTTCTGGTTCGACCGGGGGGTGGACGGCATCCGGATCGACTCGGCCGGGCTGCTGGTCAAGGACGGGACGCTGCCCGAGACCGTGCCGGGCCGGCCGCACCCGTTCCGCGACCTCGACGGGGTGCACGACATCTACCGGGCGTGGCGGCGGGTCGCCGACGAGTACCCCGGCGACCGGGCACTGATCGGCGAGGTGTGGATGCCGGACCGGCAGCGGTTCGCCAACTACCTGCGCCCGGACGAACTGCACGCGGCGTTCAACTTCGACTTCCTCGGCTGTGCCTGGGACGCCTCCGCCCTGCGGGAGAGCATCGACGGGACGCTGAGCGCGCACGCGCCGGTCGGCGCGCCGGCCACCTGGGTGCTCTCCAACCACGACGTCACCCGGCACGTCACCCGCTACGGCCGCGCGGACACCACGTTCAGCTTCGCCGCCAAGCGCGAGGGGACCCCCACCGACCTGGAGCTGGGCACCCGCCGGGCCCGGGCCGCCGCGCTGCTCTCGCTGTCATTGCCCGGCGCCGCCTACGTCTACCAGGGCGAGGAGCTGGGCCTCTACGAGGTCGAGGACATTCCGTTCGCGCTGCGCCAGGACCCGATGTGGGAACGCTCCGGCCGGGTCGACCCCGGTCGCGACGGCTGCCGGGTGCCGCTGCCCTGGGCCGGTGACGAGCCGCCGTTCGGGTTCAGCCCCGCCGGCGCCGCGGCGCCCTGGCTGCCCCAGCCGGCCGACTGGAAGGACCGGACGGCCCGGGCGCAGACCGGCGACGCGGCCTCGATGCTGGAGCTGTACCGGGCGGCGATCGCGATCCGGCGGGCCGAACCGGCTCTGGGCGACGGCAACCTGAGCTGGCTGCCCGCCCCGGACGGGGTGCTCGCCTTCAGCCGCGGCGGTGGGTTCCGCTGCCTCGTCAACCTCGCCGACTCGTCGGTCCCGCTGCCCGCCGAGGGGGAGTTGCTGCTGGCCAGCGGGCCGCTCGATGACGGTCTGCTGCCACCGGACACTGCCGTCTGGCTGCGTACCCCAGAACCGGCGGCCTGACCTGACCTGATCGCCGTGGTGCCGGCGGCCCGTCCCGGTCGCCGGCACCGAGCACCCGCCCCGGCCCAGCGTGGGCCGTCGGAGGAAGGAGGAAAGAGGGGGGACACGCCACGCCGCACGGATACGGGGGGATCTGGCCTGCCTGACGAAAGGGAGAGCGCAGCTCATGGCCAACCACACCACCGGCACCGCGCACCACCTCCGACACCCGACCCGGTTAGGGTTGGCCGCCATCGCCGCCACCCTGCTCGTCGCGACCTCGGTGACCGCCCTCGCGGTCACCGGCACCGCAACCCCAGCCTCGGCGGCCGGGCTGTCCCCCTTCGACATTCCCGGCCGGGGCGCCACCGTCCCGTTCGTCGAGCAGGAGGCGGAGAAGGCCGCCCACAACGGCACGAAGATCGGCCCGGACCGGCGCTACGGCACGCTGCCCTCCGAGGCGTCCGGCCGGGAGGCGGTCACCCTCGACTCCGTCGGCGAGTACGTCGAGTTCACCCTCACCGCCCCGGCCAATGCGGTCACCTTCCGGCACAGCCTGCCCGACAGCCCGGCCGGCACGGGCCGGGACGCCACCATCGACCTGCGGGCCAACGGAACGCTGCTGAAGTCGGTCCCGGTGACCTCGAGGTACGGCTGGTACTACGGCGGCTACCCGTTCAACAACAACCCGGGCGACACCAACCCGCACCACTTCTACGACGAGACCCGGGCGATGTTCGGCAGCACCTACCCGGCCGGTACGAAGGTCCGGTTGCAGGTCTCCTCGACCGCCCAGTCGCCCACCTTCACCATCGACCTGGCCGACTTCGAGCTGGTCGGCGAGCCGATCGACAAGCCCGCCGGTGCGCTCGACGTGGTCACCGACTTCGGCGCCGACCCGAGCGGTGCGACCGACTCGACCGCGAAGTTCCAGGCGGCGGTCGACGCCGGTAAGGCCCAGGGCCGGGTGGTCTGGATCCCGACCGGCACCTTCACCCTCTGGGACCACGTGGTGGTCGACGGGGTGACCCTGCGCGGCGCCGGCCCGTGGTATTCGGTGCTCGGCGGCCGGCACCCCACCGACCGTAAGCGGGCCGCCGGCATCTACGGCAAGTACGTCCCCGGTGGTGGCTACACGGGCGGCGTCCGCCCGCACGAGGCCGGTGGCCCGAGCCGGAACGTCACGCTGCGGGACTTCGCCATCATCGGCGACATCCGGGAACGGGTGGACGACGACCAGGTCAACGCCCTGGGTGGGGCGATGACCAACTCGGTGGTGGACAACCTCTGGCTGGAGAACACCAAGGTCGGGGCGTGGATGGACGGCCCGATGGACAACTTCACCATCCGCAACAGCCGGATTCTGGACCAGACCGCCGACGGGGTGAACTTCCACACCGGCGTGACCAACTCGACGGTGACCAACACCTTCGTCCGCAACACCGGCGACGACGCGCTGGCGATGTGGGCGCAGAACGTGCCGAACGTCAACAACTCCTTCACGCACAACACCATCGGCGTGACCCTGCTGGCGAACCACCTGGTCAGCTATGGCGGCCGGGACATCAAGATCACCGACAACGTGACGGCCGACTCGCTGACCAACGGCGGTGGCATCCACGTCGCCAATCGCTACCCCGGCGTGCAGGGTGCCACCGGCGTCCAGGGCACCTGGACGATCGCCCGGAACACGTTGATCCGCAACGGCAACTCGGACTACAACTGGAACTTCGGCGTCGGGGCGATTTGGTTCTCCGCGCTCAACGAGGCGTTCCAGCAGCCCACCATCAACATCACCGACACCGACATCCTGGACAGCTCGTACGCCGCCCTGCACTGGATCGAGGGCCAGACCAGCGGGATCAACCTGAACAACGTGCGGATCGACGGCGCCGGCACGTACGCGCTCCAGGTGCAGGCGCCCAGCCAGGTGTCGTTCACCAACGTGCGGGCCACCGGCATCGCGCAGAGCAACCCGATCCACAACTGCGTGGGCGGCGGCTTCCAGGTCACCCAGGGCGCCGGCAACTCCGGCTGGTACACCCCGACCCCGTACTGCGGCCCGTGGCCGGACCCCCAGTGGGGCGGCGGACCCACCACCCCGCCACCAACCACTCCGCCGCCGACCACCCCGCCACCCACCACCCCGCCCCCGACCGGGGGGAACCTGGCGCTGAACCGGCCGGCGACCGCCACCAGCACCAACCAGAGCTACAGCGCGGCCAACGCGGTGGACGGCAACGCGGCCACCTACTGGGAGAGCGCCAACAACGCCTTCCCGCAGACCGTGACCGTCGACCTGGGCTCGGCCCGGTCGGTCGACCGGGTGGTGCTCAAGCTGCCCGCCGGCTGGGAGCGGCGTACCGAGACCCTGTCGGTGCTCGGCTCCACCGACGGGTCGTCGTACGCCACCCTGGCGGCGTCCGCCGGTCGGGTCTTCGACCCCGGCGCGGGCAACACCGTCTCGATCGGCCTGCCCGCCGGTGACCGCCGCTTCATCCGCGTCACCGTCACCGGCAACACCGGCTGGCCGGCCGCCCAGCTCTCCGAGGTCGAGGTGTACGGCGGCACGCCCACCACCCCGCCGCCCACCACACCGCCCCCGACCACACCACCGCCCACCGGCAACCTGGCGGCCGGGCGGCCGGTCACCGAGACCAGCCACTCCGACGTGTACGTCGCGCCGAACGTGGTCGACGGCAACCCCAGCACCTACTGGGAGAGCGCCAACAACGCGTTCCCGCAGTCGCTGACCGTGGACCTGGGCGCCAACCGGACGGTTTCCCGGGTCGTGCTGAAGCTGCCGCCGCCGTCGGCCTGGCAGACCCGCACCCAGACGCTGTCGGTGCTCGGCTCCACCGACGGCTCGTCGTTCACCACCCTGAAGGCGTCCGCCGGCTACACCTTCAATCCGGCCACCGGCAACACCGCCACCGTGACGTTCGCGGCGACCAGCCAGCGGTACCTGCGGCTGACCGTCACCGGCAACAGCGGCTGGCCGGCCGGTCAGCTCAGCGAGTTCGAGGTCTATTCCAGCTAGGCCGGGCAGCCCCCGCCCGTCCGGGGCGGGGGCCACCCGGTCGGGCGGCCCGGCGCAGCGCAGCCCCGGGCCGGTCTGATCCCCCGTCTTGTCCACCGCACCGTCCCCCACCTGTCGCGGTACGACGGGCGTACCCCTGCACCCGTCGCCGGGCAACGCACCCACACCCCACCCCCGAAAGAGGTGTAGCGACGCCATGTCCAGATTCGGTACCAGACGAGGCACCCCGCCGACCGGCGCGCCCGATCCCACTCGCCGAACCACCCGTACCGGCCACCGACGGCTGCTCGCCGGCGTACTCGCCGGGCTGCTCCTGACCGCCGTGCCGGCCGTGACCCCCGCGACCGCCGCACCGGCGGCGGACCCCTCCGCGGCCGCCGCCCGCGCCGCCCTGCTCGCCGGGCTCTCCGCCACCATGACCGCCAGCAGCTACAACCAGAACTACGTGGCGAGCAACGCCAACGACGGCAACGCCGACACCTACTGGGAGAGCGCCAACAACGCGTTCCCGCAGTGGATCCAGGCCGACCTGGGCGCCACGGTCAGCGTGGACCGGGTGGTGCTCAAGCTGCCGCCGCCGTCGGCCTGGCAGACCCGTACCCAGACGCTGTCGGTGCTCGGCTCCACCAACGGGTCGTCGTTCACCACCCTGAAGGCGTCCGCCGGCTACACCTTCAACCCGGCCACCGGCAACACCGCCACCGTCAGCTTCACCGCGGCCAGCACCCGCTACGTGCGGGTGCAGGTCACCGGCAACACCGGCTGGCCGGCCGCCCAGTTCTCCGAGGTCGAGGTCTACGGCGCCGTCGGCAGCCCCGACACCCAGGCCCCCAGCGTCCCCGGCAACCTGGCGTACACCCAGCCCGCCAGCGGGCAGATCCGCCTCACCTGGTCCGCGTCCACCGACAACGTCGGCGTGACCGGGTACGACGTCTACGCCAACGGCGGACTGCGCGGCAGCGTCAACGGCTCGACGCTGACGTACACCGACAGCCAGCCGGACAGCGCCACCGTCTCGTACTACGTCCGGGCCAAGGACGCGGCCGGCAACCAGTCGGCGAACAGCAACACCGTGACCCGGACCGGCACCGGCAACCCGCCGACCGGCACCAACCTGGCGATCGGCAAGCCGATCACCGCCTCCGGGTACGTGCACACGTTCGTGGCCACCAACGCCAACGACAACAACGTGGCCACCTACTGGGAGGGCAACGGCAACCCGAGCACGCTGACCGTGCAGCTCGGCGCGAACGCCAGCCTCAGCCAGATCGTGCTGAAGCTGAACCCGGACTCGGCCTGGGGTGCGCGTACCCAGAACATCACCGTGCTCGGCCGGGACCAGGGCTCCTCGACCTTCACCACGCTGGTCGGTGCCGCGAACTACAGCTTCAACCCGGCCAGCGGCAACACGGTGACCATCCCGGTCTCCGGTGCGGCGGCCGACGTGCGGCTCTCGATCGCCTCGAACACCGGCGCCCCGGCCGGGCAGGTGGCCGAGTTCCAGGTCTTCGGCACCCCGGCGCCGAACCCGGACCTGACCGTCACCGGCATGTCGTTCAGCCCGTCCGCGCCGGTCGAGACGAGCACCATCACGCTCTCGGCGACCGTGCGTAACGCCGGCTCGGCGGCCTCCGGTGCGACCAACGTCAACTTCTACCTGGGCTCCACCCGGGTCGGCACCGCGTCGGTCGGCGGCCTGGCGGCCGGCGCCTCGACCACCGTCAACGCCAACATCGGCACGCGTGACTCGGGCAGCTACCCGCTCAGCGCGAAGGTCGACGAGTCGAACACCGTCGTCGAGCAGGACGACACCAACAACAGCTACACCAACCCCAGCCCGCTGGTGGTCGGCGCGGTCGCCAGCTCCGACCTCGTCGCCTCCGCGGTCGACTGGTCGCCGGGCAACCCGCCGCCCGGCAGCACGGTGACCTTCTCCGTATCGATCCGCAACGCCGGCAACGTCGCCTCGGCGTCCGGTGCGCACGGCATCACCCTGACCGTGCTCAACGAATCCGGCACCGTGGTCCGTACCCTGACCGGCTCCCACTCCGGCGTGATCAACGCCGGCGCGACGGTCGGCCCGATCAACCTGGGCACCTGGACCGCCGCGAACGGGAAGTACACCGTCCGGGTGGTGCTCGCCGTCGACGGCAACGAACTGCCGGTCAAGCAGACCAACAACACCAGTGACCGCCCGCTCTTCGTGGGGCGCGGCGCCAACCTCGGCTACGACATGTACGAGGCCGAGGACGGCACGACCGGCGGCGGGGCCGGGCAGGTCGGGCCGAACCGGGACATCGGCAACCTCGGCGGTGAGGCGTCCGGACGGCGGGCGGTGACCCTGAACAGCACCGGCTCGTACGTCGAGTGGACCACCCGGGCGGCGACCAACACCCTGGTCACGCGCTTCTCGATCCCGGACTCGGCCGGCGGCGGAGGCATCGACTCGACGCTGAACATCTACGTCAACGGCGCCCTGCACAAGCCGATCAACCTGACCTCCAAGCACATCTGGCTCTACGGAGCCGAGGCCAGCCCGAGTGACTCGCCGAGCGCCGGCCCGCCCCGGCACCTGTACGACGAAGCGAACGTCATGTTGAACTCGACCATCCCGGCCGGCAGCAGGATCCGGTTGCAGAAGGACCCGGCCAACACCACCACGTACGCGATCGACTTCATCAACCTGGAGTTGGTCGCACCCCGGGCCAACCCGGACCCGGCCCGGTACCGGGTGCCGACCGGCTTCAGCCACCAGGACGTCCAGAACGCGCTGGACGCGGTCCGGATGGACACCACCGGAAACCTGATCGGCGTCTACCTGCCGGCCGGCACCTACGAGACCGCGCAGAAGCTCCAGGTGTACGGCAAGCCGATCACGGTGGTCGGCGCGGGCATGTGGTACACCCGCTTCCAGACGCCGACCGGCCAGCAGAACACCGACGCGGGCTTCCGGGTGGAGTTGTCGGCCAGCGGGTCGTCCTTCTCGCACCTGGCCTTCTTCGGCAACTACACCAACCGCATCGACGGGCCGGGCAAGGTCTGGGGTGAGCTGAAGGACGTCGACAACATGACCCTGGACAGCGTCTGGGTCGAGCACACCGTCTGTGCGTACTGGGGGGTGAGCGTCAGCGGGCTGACCATCCGCAACAGCCGCTTCCGGAACACCTTCGCCGATGGTGTGAACCTGACCAACGGCAGCACCAACAACCTGATCACCAACACCGAGGGGCGGTCGAACGGCGATGACGCCTTCGCCCTCTTCTCGGCCACCGACCAGGGTGCGTCGACCTCCAACAACGGCAACGTGTTCGAGAATCTCTCGGCCACGCTGACCTGGCGCGCGGCCGGGCTGGCGGTCTACGGCGGCTACAACAACATCTTCCGCAACCTGTACATCGCGGACATGTTGACGTACTCGGGGGTCACCATCAGCTCGCTGGACTTCGGCTACCCGTTCATCGGGTTCGGGGCCAGCCCGCCGACCCAGTTCCAGAACATCTCGCTGATTCGGGCCGGTGGGCACTTCTGGGGATCGCAGACGTTCCCCGCGATCTGGGTCTTCTCCGCCTCGAAGGAGTTCCGCGGTATCCGGGTGTCCGACGTGGACATCGTCGATCCGACGTACACCGGCATCATGTTCCAGACCAAGTACAACGGGTCGCAGCCGGAGAACCCGATCACGGACACGGTCTTCACCAATGTCTCGATCAGCGGCGTCCGCAAGAGCGGTGACGCGTTCGACGCGAAGTCGGGCTACGCGATCTGGGCCAACGAGATGCCGGAACCCGGTCAGGGCCCGGCGGTCGGCTCGGTCACCTTCAACAACCTGCGACTGACCAACAACTACCAGGACATCCGCAACACCACGTCGACCTTCACCATCAACCGCAACTGATCTCGCCGGTAGCCGATGCCGCCGGGAGGCTCACCCCTCCCGGCGGCATCGCGCCGTGCCGGCCCTCGCCGCCGGCGAACCGGGCCGCACCGGCGGCCGCATCGGCGGCCAGCGAGTCCATCCCGTACGCCAACTCGATCGCCAGGGCCTCCGGCTCGGGCCGACCCGCGCCGGCCAGCAGCGCCGCCCGGTCGTTGCGCAGGCAGGTCTGTGGATGCCGGGCGATCTCCGCGGCCAGTTCCTCGGCCGCGGCCCGCGCCTGGCCGGGCGGCACCAGCCGGTTGACCAACCCCATCGCGTACGCCTCATCTGCCGGCACCGGCCGGCCGGTGAGGATCAGGTCCAGTGCGCGGCTCTCACCGATCAGTCGGGGCAGCCGGACCGTGCCACCGTCGATCAGCGGCACCCCCCAGCGGCGGCAGAACACCCCGAGCGTCGCGTCGGACTCGGCGACCCGCAGGTCGCACCAGAGCGCCAACTCCAGCCCGCCGGCCACCGCATACCCGGAGATCGCCGCGATCACCGGCTTGCCCAACGTCATCCGGGTCGGACCCATCGGGCCGTCCCCCTCCGGCTCGACCCGGTTGCCGCTCGGCGTACCGATCGCCTTGAGGTCGGCACCGGCGCAGAACGTGCCGCCGGCGCCCCAGAGCACGGCCACCGCCGCGTCCGGGTCGGCGTCGAAGGCCCGAAAGGCGTCGGCCAACGCCCGAGCGGTCGGCCCGTCGACCGCGTTCCTGGCCGCCGGCCGATCCAGCACCACCGTGGTCACCGGTCCGGCGCGCTCCACCCGTACACCCATCGGCCCAGCATGCCCGCGGCGCTCCGCCGGGACAATCCTCGTCGATCTTGCACGTTTCGCTACGGGTTTAGTCACCGTCGACCGGTTTGCGACCGCGTTCGCCGGGAAGTCGGTACAGGTGCGAGCGCTATTGACGAAAGTTGAGCAGGCATCCCGGCTGGACCGGGCAGGTGACCGCCTGCAGCGGGTGGTCCTCGGCACGCTGCGTCCGCGGCGGCTGCGGGACCTGCTGCACGGGGTGACGCTGGGGCACCCGCTGCACCCGGCGATGGTGCAGGTGCCGCTGGGTTCCTGGACGAGCGCCGCGGTGCTGGACCTGATGCCCGGGCAGCGCCGGCCTGCCACCATGCTCGTCGGCCTGGGCACCGTCAGCGCGTTGCCGGCGGCGGTCGCCGGGCTGAACGACTGGGCGGCGCTCTCCCGGGACCAGCGCCGGGTCGGCCTGGTGCACGCCGCGGCGAACACCGTCGGCGTGACGCTCTACGCCGGCTCGCTGGCCGCGCGGCTCGCCGGCCGGCACGGCGTCGGCCGTGCCCTCGGATATCTCGGGCTCTCCGCCGTGAGCCTGGGCGCGTACGTCGGCGGTCACCTGGCGTACAAGCAGGGGGCGCAGGTCAACCAGAGCATCTCCGAGCTGCACCGGATGAGTGAGGGCTGGCATTCGCTGACCGAGATGGCGGCGCTGCCGCAACGCACGCTGGTCACCCGGGAGGTGGACGACGTCTCGGTGATCCTCTACCGGCACGGTGAGGAGGTCACCGTGATGCTGGAGCGCTGCCCGCACCAGAGCGGGCCACTCGGCGAGGGCGACGTCCAGGAGATCGACGGCCACGCCTGCGTGGTCTGCCCGTGGCACGGCAGCGCGTTCCGGCTCAACGGCGGCGAGGTCGTGCAGGGGCCGTCCGGCAGCGATCAGCAGATCCTGCCCACCCGGATCCAGAACGGCGTGTTGCAGACCCGACTGCCCTGAACGGCTGTCCGCCCGGTCGCCCTGGCTGGAGCGCGCCCCACCACCGACGCGCCGCGTCGCTGAGGCTCTATGCCGCTAGGACATGTTGCTTCCGGCGTTGATACCTCAGAGGCATATTTATACCTGTGAGGTATCGCGCTCTTTAGCGTGACGCCGCCGGCAGGCCCGGCGAATGCGACGTCACTGCCACAGCAGCAGCCGGGAGTCGGGAGCCGGCCGTCGACACGATGAGATCGATCGAGCCGCTGATTCCGGTGCGGGCTGGGGAAGGCCCGGCAGCGGCGGTGGCGCGCACATCGCGGCCAGCCCGTTGTGCGACCTGGGTCGGGACGGGCAGGAACCGGGTCAGCTGCGCCGGTGCCGACCGACCGAAGGTCCGTCCGGCACGGAATCCAGGCCAGGCCCGCCGGCCAGCAGGCCATCGCCTGCGTCAGTGCCCCAACCCTCGTCGCCACCCCAACCCTCGTCGCCACTCCAAGCCGGCGCGCCAGCAGGTGCCGTCCCACCGGCGGTCGGTGCCGTGGCTTCGATGGCCGGTGCCGTCCGGACTGGGGGCCAGGTGGCGCCGCTCCCGGCCGGGCCGTCGCCGAGCTGCCGAGTGGGGGTGCCGCCGGTCGGGATCCTGTCGCCGGTGGTTCGGCTCGTGCTGTCGGTGCTGCGGCCCGCAGCGCGGCGGGGCGTGCGGGTGGATGCGGCCAGCCGGGGAGCCGCACCGGCGGTGGCCGGCCGGCGACGCAGCCCGAGCACCGCGCCGATCTGGGCGCCGACGATGCTCGCCACGGCCAGCACGGCGGAGACCGCCAGCGGACGGTTCACCCGGTCACTGGTGCCTGCCCGGGCCGCGCCGACGGTCATGGCGGGCGGTTGACCGGCTGACTCCGTACCGCTGGAGGGTGCCGGGGCCACCCGCTCCGGTGCGGTCCGTTCGGGCGCCGACCGGGGCGGCGGCTTGGGCGCGGCGGGCCTGCCGGCCAGTCGGCCGGTGGCGTGCGGCCGGGCGCCCTGGTCGGCGGCCTCGGCGGGCAGTCGGAGGAGTTGGCCGGGGTGGATCCGGTCCGGGTCGTCCAACCGGTTCAGCTCGGCAAGTCGTCGGTAGTCGGCGAACTCGTCCAGGTAACGCTCGGCCACCTCGCCGAGGTAGTCGCCGCGTGCCACCCGGTACACCGGCGCCGCCTCATCGCTGGCGGCGGGCCCGCCGGGCGCGACCAGCCCGAGCGGCCCCGCGACGCGCGGGGCGGCCACCGCATGGGCCGTACCCATCGTCGATGTCGACGCGGGACCGGCCTGGGTGGTGACGGCCGGCGCGTACGTCGGAGCGGCGTAGACCGCCGCGGCGCTGGCGGCGGCCGGGCTGGCGGCGAGAATCAGCGCGACCGAGCCGACCAGCGCGGCGGCCGCCTTCTGCTGGCGGCCCATCCCGGGCAGCTTCGGCGCAGGCCGGCGCAGGCTCTGCGCTCCCAGCTCGACCAGGACGGAGAAGGCGAACGTGGCCCACCCGAACCAGCCCGCCACAGCCAGCGCCCGCAGGAAGAGTTGACCATCGTCCCGGCTGGTCAGCGCGGTGCCCACCTCGGTGATGGTGGGCAGGTGGTCGGGCAGGGGGTTGCCGGCGAAGGCGATGAGCGCGACGGGTGCGCCGGCCAGCAGCGCGCAGAGCACGACCAGTGCGCCGACGCCGGTGAGGATGCGTCCGGTCCGCCGTACGACGGACCGACCCGATACGGGCATGGCTGCCTTCCTTCCTACGGTCCTGCCGTGATGGCCCGGGCGGTCGCCTCGCCGGTGACGGTGACCCGGTCGGTGAAGCCGAACAGCCCGAGCATCGAGCGGCGGTAGGTGATCGTGACGCGTACCCGGATCAGGGTTTGCCCGGCGACCTGCGGGAAGCTCACGTCGTGCCCCGTGGTGCCGGCGGTGGCCAGGTAGTTGCGGACCGCGATGCGGGCCTGCGGCTGGTGGATCCGCTTCGGTCCGCCCTCGATCGCGGTGGCCCGGTCGATGGCCTGACCGCCGGCCCGGGCCGCCTCGGCGGCCAGATTGTCGGCGCGTTGCAGGGTGCGCAACTGCCCGGCGCCGTCGAAGGAGAGGCCCACGATGGCCAGCACGCCGATCATCGCCACGGCCAGGAAGATGCTGACCCGGCCATGCTCGCCAGTGGGCGCACGTCGGGGTGCCGGTGCGGTGGCGGTCATTGCCGGCTCCGGTAGCGGTCCAGCGGGGAGGTGAAGCGCGCCGTTATCCGGTTCTCGATCGGCATCCCGGGGACCGCGTCGAGCGAGATGTCCCGGAAGGACACCACACAGGCGATCTCCACGGTGACCGTGGCGTCCTGACCGACCGCGCTACGGAAGGCGGCGTCGAAGCTGGTGGGCTTGCCGGCCACCGAGCCGGAGAACGTCGGGTTCAGGGCATTGGTGCAGGCCAGGCCGTGCCAGTCCAGTTGCTTGCGGGCGGCCTCCCGAGCCTCGGCCCGGGCGGTGCCGGAGTTCCGGGAGATCGAGGCGGCGCGGGCCGCGTCGTGCGCGGCGGCGTCGGTCGCCTCCGCTGCCACCGCGCTGCGCCCGGCCACGCCGGCGAGCACCATCAGCGCGATGAACGCGGGTGCGAGCACCGCCACCTCGATGGAGACCGAGCCCCGCTCGGCGCGGCGGCTCACGGGTTGGTCACCCGTTCCACCGTCCCGTGGGCGGTCTGCCGCACGGGGAAGTCCACGCCGGGAACGACCGACAGGGACCGGCCCTGCACTGTGCATGTCACCTCGGTATCGGTGGTCACGCAGCTCGGGCCGGTCTTGTCCCAGCCCTTCAGCCACCCGCCGGTGGCGTTCAGGAACCTCGTGGCGCTGGCCGACCCGGCACCGTCCCTGGCCTCGTACAGCCGTTCGGCGTTGACTCCGCTCTGGGCGGCGTTCAACGCTGTGGAGCGGGCCAGGAAGACGGCCGCGACCTGGAGCGACGCGAAGAGCAGCACCAGGATCAGCGGCATCACCACGGCCAGCTCCACCGGGTTGGCTCCCCGCTCCCGGTCGCCGGCCGCGAGTCGGCGCCGGGCGGCGGTGACCGCCCGGCGCCAGCTCGGGAACGCGGCTCGGCACATGCCGGCTACTTCGGGTTGGTGTGGGCCGGGATGGCCTTCATCCAGTCGTTGGCCTTGCCCAGGGCCAGGCCGGTGACGATCGTCGCCACGAAGACCAGACCGAAGATGATCACAGCGGTCGGCACCGGGCTGTCACCGCGCTCTCCGTCACGGCGCAGCTCGGCCAGCCGCGTCGTCACCACGACGTGCAGGTAGCTGAGGATGGACATGGCGTACTCCTTCTCGGGGTGGGTCAGATGCGGGAGATGAACGGATAGACGACGAAGCCGAGCAGCACGAAGACGAGCAGTGCGCCCGGGATGTCGAGTCGGCTGGTCACCCCCTCGGCGCGGGCGAGGTTGTCGGTGCGGATCTGGTCGCGTAGCGAGTCGGCCCGGCTGCGCAGGGTCTCGTGCACCTGCGCTCCCTCGCTGCCGGAGGAGCGCATGATCGCGCCGACGTCGCCCAGCTCCGGGATGCCGATCTTGTCGGCGAGGTCGCGCAGTTCGTCCCAGGGCGAGTGCATCTGCATCTGGGCGATCCGCAGCGACTCCTGGATCCGGTCGAACACCCAGCCGTCGCAGACCGCAGCCGCGCGCTCCAACGACTGCACCGGCCCGTGCGCGGCGGAGAGCTGCAACGCCACCAGGTCCAGGTAGGTGCAGACCGCCTGGCGGAACTCGTCCCGGGCGGTGTCGGCCTTGGTCAGCACCGCCCGGTGCGCCAGCAACCCGCCGATCAACGCCAGACCAAGGCTGCCCAGCACCGGTACGACCAGCGGCAGCGAGATGCCGAGCACGTAGAGCGCCACCCCGAGCAGGGTCGGCGTGGCCAGTCCGATCAGCGCGGAGAGCAGCACCGACAGCGCGTACTGCTCGGGGGTCTGACCGATCAGGGCGAGCTGCCGGTGCGGTGGTCGCAGCCAGCGGGAAAGCCCGGCCAGCCAGTCCAGCTGGCGGGAGGTGGGAGCGGCGACCCGGCCGGTGCCCGCGGGCTGGTGCAACCGGCGCAGTGCGGGCCCGAGCGCCGGAGTCGCCGGCACCAGCTCGCGGACCACCAGGAAGAGGCCCAGCCCGATCGCGGCCCCGCCACACACTGCGATGGCCAGGTGCACGTTCATGATCGCGCTCACGCGATCACCTCCTGCGGGTCCGGCGCCGGCAGGAACCGGGCCGGCCGCTGCGGCTGGCTCATCGACCGCACCCAGGCCAGCAGGCCGATGAAGGCGGCGCCGAGGGCGGCCATCACGATCTGACCCACCGGCGTGCCGTACGGCTCGATGTACTCGGTGTTGATCAGCCCGTACGCCAGGGTCGCCAGGGTCATCCCGGTGAGGAAGCGGACCGCGAACCGCGGCTGCGTGCGTTTGGCCTCGATCTCCCGTCGGGTGGCCACCTCCGCGGCGGCTGCGCCGGCGATCGAGCCGAGTACGTCACCCAGCCGCTCGCCCCGGTCGGTGAGGTGCAGGATCAGCGCGGCCACCACCTGGTCGCAGACCGGGTCACCGATCTCGTCGGCGAACGCCAGCAGCGCGGAGCGGGCCAGCCAGCCGGCCTGCAACCGGGCGGCGAGCAGCCGGACCTCGTCCTCGATCCCGGGCGGCACGCTGCCGAGCGTGCCGATGATCGACTGTTGGAGGCCCTGCCCGGTGCCGGAGACGTCCTTGAGTCGGCGGGTCCACTCGCCGACCGCCTCGACCCGGGCGATCGCGCGCTGCTCGGCCTTGCCCACCCCGAACAGCCACGGGGTGCCGGGCACCGCCACCGCCACCAGCAGACCCACCACCGGCAGCCCGGTCAGCAGGAAGGCCAACGCGCCGGCGACCAGCGCGGCGAGCAGCAGCACCTGGTAGGCCCGCTGTTCGCCGGGGGTGGTGCCGGAGCCGCGCCACAGCCGGCTCAGACCCGGCCCGGCGCCCGGGCCCGGCCCGGCGGGACGGCGGGTGCCGATCAGCGCGACCACCGCCAGCAGCAGCCCGGCGACACAGGCGGCCCCGGAGACCACCGCGATCAACTCAAGGCTGTTCGTCATCGGGTCACCGCCGCGCCAGTCGGGTCTGCCGAGGCCGCCGCCAGGCGCCGGTGCCGGCCTCGATCCACCGGGTCAGCAGCCGGGCGTCGTAGCCCACCCGCAGCAGTTGGTCGCGGACCCGTTCCGGCAGGTGCCGGGGGACCGCGCGGCCGTCCGCACCAGGCCCGAAGACGGTGGTCGTGGTGATCCGGCCGGCTTCGCCAGCCCCGATCACCTCCTCCACATGCGAGACGAACCGGTGCTTGCGCCCGCCGATCGCGGTCTCGTCCTCGACGGTGACGTAGACGATCAGGTCGAGGGCGTTGCCGGCCATCCGGCGGGCCTGGTCCACGGTCATCTCGCGGCCGTGCGCCAGCGCCAGCTCGACGATCCGTTCACCCACCCCGGCGGACGTGCGGGCGTGAATGGTGCACATCGAGCCCCGGCTGGTCGTCATCGCCTGGAGCATCGGCACGATCTCCCGGGACCGCACCTCACCCACGATGATCCGCAGCACGCCCATCCGCAGTGAGAGCGGGATCAGGTCAGCGATGGTCACCTCGCCCGCTGGCCGGCCGTCGAAGCCGCGCTCGCCGTGCCCCTCCCGTGCCTCGAAGCTCATCACCGCCCGGTGCCGCTCCCGGCGGCGGGCTGGCAGCAGCTCCCGGCTCTCCTCCAGCAGCACGTACGGCTCGTCGGGCGGGATCTCGTTCATCAGCGCCCGGATGATCGTGGTCTTGCCGGCGCCGGCCAGCCCGGCCACCATGATGTTCAGCCCGGCGCGCATCGCGGCCCGGAGGAAGTCGCGCAGCAGCGGGTCGATCATCTCGTCCAGGTCACCCCGGGCGCCGGCCAGGTCGTCCAGGCTCACGTCCAGGGTGTTGTGCTTGCGGATCACCGCGTACGGGCGGTGGCTGACCAGGAACACCGCGGCCAGCCGGCTGCCGTCGGGCAGTTGCAGGTCGAGGGTGGGCTTCACGGTCGACAGGGACCGCTCGGTCGCGCCGGCCCGGCGAGCCGCCGCCTGGAGGATCTCCACCAGCTCGCCGTCGCTGTCGGCGATCGGCTCGGCCCAGTCCACCCCGCCGCCGTGCCGGGTGATCCGCACCTGGTCGCAGCCGAGGACGTGCACCTCCTCGATGGTGTTGTCGACCAGGAGGGTCTGCAGTCGGCCGAGCCCGACCAGCTCGGCGGTCACCTGGTCGAGCAGCAGGCGTTCCTCCCCGGAGGCCATCGGGGTGCCGGCCCGGCGGACCGCGTCCGCGTACTCGGCGACCACCGCGACGGCCAGCCGCGCCCGCTCGGTGTCCTCCTCGTCGACGGTGAACTCCCGGCCGCGCTGCCACAGGGTGAGCCGTTCGGTCAGCTCCCGGCGCAGCTCCCGGACCACCTGGAAGTCCATGCGGGGGCGGTGCGGCGGCTCCGACGGCCCGCTGGCCGCGGGCGCCGGTGGCGGCATCGGCGCCGACTGGGGGTGCCGGCCGTTTGCCGGGGGTAGCGGCGGCGCGATGGAGGTGGCGCCCGGCGGTTGCTGGCGCGGGTCTGCGGAGACCGGTTCAAACCGCATCCGACACCCCCTGCTGCACCGGCCAGGCCAGCCGGGCCCGCCGCCGCTCCAGCAGCGCGCCGACCGGCACCTCCAGGGCGGCCGCCGCGCGCAGCAGCGGCCGTCCGGCCCGCACCGTCCCACCCAGGCCGAGCACCCCGGCGGTACGCGGGTCGTGTGGCAGCCGGGCGATCACCGGCAGCTTCAGCGCGCGGCTGATCTCGGTACGCCCGTGCCCGTCGCCGACCAGCAGCAGCCGCAGGGTGCCCGGTGGCACCCGGTGCTCGGCGAAGTCCCGTTCGATCGCGGTGACCACCGCCCGGGTGCCGGAGAGGTCCGGCAGTTGTGCCCGGGTCACCAGCAGCACCACCGAGGCGGCCCGCAGGAGCGGCCACGGCGGACCGGTGACGTGCAGCCGGCCGCAGTCGACCAGCACGTCGTAACCGGGAGTGCCTCGGTCCAGGGCGTTGAAGTGATCGGCGAAGCGCTGCCACAGGGGGGTGACGCTGCCGGCCTGCGTCGGGTCGACCAGCCCGGGCAGCAGCAGTCGTTCCCGACGGGGCGCGTCCAGGTCGACCAGTTGGGACCAGAACGCGGTCTCCAGGTTGCCGTCGCGCAGCTCCCCGACGGCCAACTCGCCGATACCGCGCGGCCCGTCCAGCTGACCACCCAGGTAACCGGCGAGGATCGACCCGCCGGCCGGGTCGCACTCGGCGAGCACGAGCCGGCGGTGCCAGGACAGTGCGCAGGCCAACGCCGAGGTGGTGACGCCGGGTGAGCCCTTCGCGGACACCAGCGCGATGATGGCCATGCTCAGGCCGCCTCGGTCAGCACGACGGCGATCCGCTCCTCCGCGGCCAGCGCCACCACCGCGGGCACGTCCCGGACGGCGAGCGCCAGGTACAGCACCTTGTCGTCGTTCGCCGGGCTGTCCGTGTCGATCACGATGGCCGAGAACCGGGTGCCCGCAGCGGCGGCTTCTCCGTCGGCATCGTCGTCCGGGGTGCTGACCAGGAGGACCTTGTCCCCGGGGTGCAACTCGCGCGCCGGCACCTGCGCGGTCTTCAAACCGAGCGCGATCTGCTGCTGGCCGGGGCCGAGCAGCGGGTCGTCGGTGACCTGCCCCAGCGTGAGAAGGGTGCCCGGGACCAGCGCCACGGCGGCCCGCTTGCCGATCACCTCGTCCAACCTGCCGGCGGGCACCGGGCGCAGCCCTTGACCACCGGCGACCTGCACGGCGACCAGGTCGGCGGCGCTGATCTCCCGGCCCACCTCCACCGGCCGGGCCACCGCGAGGTAGCTGCCGGTGGCCCGGACCGAGGTGACCGCGAACGCCGCGCCCAGCCCACCCAGGGCGATCAGGAGTACGGCCAGGCCGAGCAGGCCCGGGCGGACCCGGCGCTGGCGGACCACCTTGGGCGGGCTGACCGGCGCGTCCACCGACCCGGTCCCGTTGCGCGTCGCGAGACTCACCGGGCCACCGCCGTCCAGAGCCGCTCGTTCCTCGCGTTCATCGCGTCACCACCTGGAGTTCGTTGATCTGGATCGGCACGGTGCCGCTGGTCCGGGTCTGCGGGATCTCGCCGCTCTCGCCACCACCGCTCCAGGTCACCGTCCAGTGCGTCGTGGCGCCCACCCGGTAGGTGCCGGCCTTCGGGTAACCGCTGTCGTAGCCGCAGTCCGGGGAGGGCTTGCCGGCATGACTGCCCTTCGCGTTGTACGCGGTGCCGGGGCCGGTGCAGGTCACCGTGTCGTTGTTGCCCATGTCCCAGACGATCCGGCTGACCTTCGCCTCGATGGAGACGGTCAGCCCGCGGTCGGTGGCGGAGGCGGTCAGTGGGCCGAAGTAGCTGGCGCTCGGCGTCGCCCACATCCAGACCGGCAGGCCGACCAGGCCGGGGCCGACGCTCTTGCGGGGTGCCACCTTGAGCCGGGCCGGCAGCAGTTTGATCGACGCCAGGGCGCGGCGGGCCAACTCCTCGGGATCGGGCGGCGCCCCGAAGCCGGGCGGTGGCTCATCCAGCAGCACCACGTCCTGGGCACCCACGTCGCCGCCGTTGCAGGTTTGCAAATACCACTGCTGTCCCTCTGGCGGCTCGACCGGCCCTTCGGTCAGCTTGTAGTAGCACCCGTCGCTGTTGTTGAACCAACCGAACAGGTCGTCGTAGCAGGGGATGGTCTTCCCGCCCCACTGGCAGACACCGCCACCACCGCCGCCGCCGGAGTCCCCGCCGCCGTTGTCCCCGCCGCCGCCGGGACCTCCCGGCGTCCCGGGCTCGTCGTCCCAGACGCTGCAGTCCGGCTGGTCGGGCGGGCACTCGCCGCCGGGGTCGGCACGCTGGGCGGCGACCGCCGGCAGGGTTCCGCCGACCGCCAGCAGCAGCGCCAGGCCGAGCCCGGCGAGCGCCCGGCGGGGCGTCCCGGCCCGGGCGGTACGGGCCGGGGCGCCCCCTCCTCCCCAGGTCAGCACGGCTGGTCCCGGTGCGCCGCGCTGGAGTTGATCAGCCACCGGCCGTCGGGATAGCGGGCTGCCGTGGCGGTGGCGAAGTGCCGGCCGCCCCCGGTGCCCGGGACCACCCGCTGATCCTTGGCGTAGACCAGCCGATAGCCGGTCGTATCCAGGCAGTCCTGGATCTCCACGGTGGCCGGGTTCGAGTCCAGGCTGACGGCGGTCACGGTCGGGTCGGACTTCAGCGTCCCGGTACGCATCGCGCCGTGCTCCTTAGCCTCGCGAATGGACCATCGGACCCGAGTGAGCAGCGGATCGGCGAGAAACCGGGTCAGTTCCGGCGCACGCGGATCACTGCGGCGGCTCGCCGTGCGCGAGGCCGCGAGATAACCGGAGTACGCGTCGAGTGCCGCCTTTTCTGCGGCCCGCCGTTCGACCTCCGGATCCGCCCGTTGCTCATCGCCCCGGACCGCCGCCGGCCTTTCGACGGCCTCCCGTCCGCTGCCGCAGCCGGTGACTGGCACCGCCGCCACGACCGTCAGCAGGCAGATTGCCGCTCGCCTGAGCTGCCGTCCGCGCACCGTCGAGCCTCCTCGTGGTCGCCCGGTGCGGCGACGGATCACCGCCGCCGGGCATGCGGAAGCGCGCCCGGATCAGCACATCCGGAGCCGTTCATTGCGCTTCTACATTCACCGTTACGGATCTTCTACAAATGCAATGTCCTGTGTAGTCCGGTTGTTGTGGTGAGGCTTGCGTCGCACCCAAGGGGCGAGCATAGGCTGACGCTCGCCGATGCAACAGAGGCAATTCAAGTGAACACTCTCCGTGATGACAGGTGGTGGTGGTGGGTGTCCGTGCTGCGCTCCGGGCGATTGCCGACCGAGGGGCTGCCGATGGGTGGACGCCGCCGGGCCGGACGACCCCGACCTGACCCTTCCGCCGGTCCCGGGAGTGCGACATCGCGGCGTCATCCCGGCATCCGGTCGGAGTTGCGGGCCGGTCGACAAACGTCGCCGATCGGCGCGGTGGCCGGCAGGCACCCGGCCCGGGAGGCCATCGGGCAGCCGATCGCGCAGGTCGCTTTCTGCGCCATCCGCTACACCAAAGCGATCGTTCAGTCACGATCCGTGTTCGCCTTCACGGGTGGCGCCTGGCGCGCGGTGGGGTCGACATGGCGCTGACCGGCCCCTCGGCGGCCACCCCCGGTCAGGAAGACCCACCCGATCGGAGCCCTGCGCCCCAGTCGTCCGGTGGCGGTGGTGTCAGGTTCGACCCTCGGACGAGGGCCGGGAACGCCGAACTGGCCGAGACCACACCGACGGCACCCGCCGGACGAGCGGCCTCCCAGCCGGCGAATGCCGCGCCGCCGGGCATGACGGCACCCGCCGGACGAGCGGCCTCTTGGCCGGCGGATGCCGTGCCGCCGGATACCCCGGGTCTCCGGCGATCGGCGGGGATCGTGCCGGCCACCCCGCGCATCTCGATCTCGGGCCTGCTGGCGATCATGGCGGCCAGCCCGGTGCTGCGGTTGGCCGCCCTGCGCTACGCCGTACCCCCGGGCACCGCCAGCCGGACCGGCTGCGACGCCTGCGGCGAGCCGGTCCGCCTGACCCGGCCCTGGCCCGCGCTGGGACCGACCGGCCGGTGCGGTCGCTGCCGATCCCGCGTCGGCCCGCGGCCCGGCACGGTCGAGTTGGCCACGCTCGCCGCAGTGGTCCTGCTGGTGCTGGTCGGCCCGCCGGTCGGGGTGCTGCCGGCACTGGCGTGGTGGCTCGGCTGGACGGTCCCGGCGGTCTTCGTCGACCTGGCCGTGCACCGGTTGCCGGACCGGCTCACACTGCCGGCGGCAGCCGGGACCTGGCTGCTGCTCGGTGCTGCCGCACTCGGCGATGCCGAAACAGGGGACTGGCTGCGCGCCGTCACCGCTGGCGCAGGGCTGGCGCTGCTCTTCGCCGGCAGCACGCTGCTGCTCGGCCGCAGTGGCTTCGGGCTGGGTGACGCCAAGCTGGCGCTCAGCGTGGGCGCGCTGCTCGGCTGGTACGGCTGGCCGGTCCTGATGTTCGGGCTGTTGCTCGCGTTCGGGCTGTCCGCGCTGGTCAGCCTGGGACTGCTGGCCGCCCGGCGGGCCCGCTGGAGCAGCCACCTGCCGTTCGGCCCGTTCCTGCTGCTCGGCACCGTCGGCGCCCTCCTGGCAGCCAATTAACCGCCCACCGCCCGGACCCGCCCGCGCCCGCCTGTCGCCCGGGCCACCCGCCCGCCCGGCCCGCCGCCAGCCGCCCAGCCGCCAGCCGCCAGCCGCCAGCCGCCCGCCGCCCGCCGCCAGCCGCCCGCCGCCCGCCGCAAGATCGTGCTCGATCCAGGATGTAGTGGTCTCGTTCGCGGTCGAGGCCACTACAACCAGGATCGAGCGCGATCTTGGTGGCGAATGGCGGTGTGAGCGCGGCGGTGTCAGCCGGGTGGGTCAGGAGCGGGGTGGACCGGCCAGGTCGGGGACCGGGCGACGGGTGCGGTCGGTCCGGCGGCGTAGTGCCTCGGCGGCCAGGCGGGCCAGCAGCGGGGTGGCCAGCACGGCGACCAGGGCACCGAGCAGTACGCCCGCAGCCACGTCGTGCGGGTAGTGCACGCCCACGAAGACCCGGGAGAAGGCGGCCAGCGCGGCCAACGGCAGCGCGACCAGTCCGAACCGGCGGGACAGCAGCAGCGTGGTGACCGCCAGCGCTCCCGCCAGGGTGGCGTGGTTGCTGGGGAACGACCAGTCGCCCGGGGGTGGGCAGGCACCCGCGATGATCGCCGAGCCGATTGTCCGGCACGGGCGATCTTCGTCCACCACCGTCTTGATCCACTCGCTGCCCGCGTACGCCAGGAGGGTCGGCACCGGCGCGACCAGGGCGAGCGCCCGGTCGCGCGGGCCGCCGGACAGGCGGCTCAGCGCGGCCATCAGCAGCAGCGCGCCGAGCAGCAGGATCACCCCCTCGGTGGCGTGCCCGACGAACCACTGCACCGGTTGCGGGCTGTCGGCGGCGACGTCGACCATGTCGCGGTACCAATCGGCGCTGATCTCCGGAACGTCCACGTTGCCGGTTTCCACCATGAATCACCTCACCAAATGTTCATACCCCGTTCATCTGGGAGAAAGCGTAGAAAGCGGCACTGGGCAGCGCAGGAGTCGAAGGTCGGGACCGCCTCCCGACCTTCGTCCAGTGATCACACAGTCGGCTCTGCTTGTCTGATCAGGGACGTCGATGAGGGTGTGCCGTGCGGGATACCGGGCAGCCACGTCAGCCGCGTACGAGTGCCAGCCACGGGAGCAGTTGCGGGTCACCGGCACCACGCCGGTCACCCGGTCGATGCCGCCGCTGCCCGACCCCGGGACCGAGCCCGCAGTCACCACCCGATCGCCGCCCCGCCGATCGCCCGGCCGGCTGACCCGCCAGGGTCCGCTCAGGCCGGCGCGGGACCGCCGGCCATCCGCTGGCGGACGGCCTCCAGCTCCTCGAAGGCGTACGCCCAGTTGTGGCACTTGAAGCTGCGCAGGCCCTCGATCGCGGTGCGGCAGTCGGTGCAGCGGACGCCGGGGATGGCATCCGGCACCTCGGTGTTGACGTACTTGTGCTCGCCGAGGATGACGGTGGCGATCATGGTCTTGTCGTGCAGGCCGGAGAGCGCCGACGAGACGATGTCGTACCAGGTGATCCGCCGGCTGCACTTCGGGCAGTCCGGCTCGTCGCCGCTGACCCAGAGCGGGGCGCCGATGCTGCGTGCGGGCATGCCGAGCAGCTTCTCCAGCCGCCGGACGTCCGATTCCGGGGTGGTCCACCGATGCCGGCCGGGCAGCGACGCGGGCGAGTCGTACACGGCGCGGAACAGGTCGTGGTCGACCCGCACGGTTTCCCGCTGACTGGTCATCGGCGTCGCTCCTCGATGAGTCGGTGCCCCCACCGTGGTCGGCCGTGACCAGGGGCGCAGCCGGATCAACGACACGAGGGGTCAGCGGGTCGTCGTCCCGGGTGCTAGACATCGAGATCCGACCTTGCCGTCGAAGGGAACCCCCTCGTGACCGACCAGCCGGCACCCGACCCGACCGACGTCAGCGCCCGACCCAACGTCGCCCGGATGTACGACTATTTCCTGGGCGGTAGCCACAACTTCGCCGCTGACCGGGCCGCCGCCGAACGGGTGCTCGAACTCTTCCCGGAGACCGGGGTCGCCGCCCAGACCAACCGGCACTTCCTGCGCCGGGCCGTCCGGTACGCCGCCGAGCAGGGCGTCCGCCAGTTCCTCGACATCGGCGCCGGGCTGCCCACGCAGGGCACCGTGCACGAGGTGGTGCAGACGGTGGCGCCCGACGCTCGGGTGGTCTACGTCGACTACGACGAGGTGGCCGTCGCGTACGCCCGGCAGTTGCTGACCGGCGCGCCCGGGACCGCGGTCGTCCAAGGCGACCTGCGCCGGCCGGACGAGCTGCTGGCCCACCCGGACGTGCGGGGCACCCTCGACCTGGACCGCCCGGTGGCGGTGCTGCTCCTCGCGGTGCTGCACTTCGTGTCGGACGACGACGACCCGTGGGCGGCGATCGCCCGGCTGCGCGACGCCACCGCGCCCGGCAGCCACCTGGTGCTGTCCCACCTGACGCTGGACGGCATCCCGCCGGAGCTGGCCGAGCGCGGGCAGGCCGTATATCGCAACAGCAGTGCCCCGCTGGTGCCCCGCACGCACGCCGAGACGCTGCGCTTCTTCACCGGGTACGACCTGGTGGAGCCCGGCCTGGTCGAAACCACTCGGTGGCGGCCGGACGGCGAACGGGAGGCCGTGGATTCGCACGGCTATGCCGGAGTCGGCATCCACCACTGACCCGCTTTCGCCGCCAGCGGCCCACGCCCGATCAGGCTGGCGCCGCCAGCCGGCCCGCCGCCGACAACCGCCGGATCATCGCCTCGTGCGGAACGGCGTGACTGGTACGACCGGCCACACCGGTGGTGGTGGCGGCGGTGAAGAGGGAGTTGAGCAGCGCTTCCTCGACCGAGTCCAGGACGGCGGCGAAGACCGGGTTGATCTCCCCGTCGGGGATGGGTTGCCGGTCCGGTGGTGCGGTGCTGAACGCGATCGCGTAGTCGCCGCTGCCGTTGCTGTAGGACGCCCCGACCCGGCCCATCGCGAAGACCGCCCGCCGGGCGAGCCGTCCGAGCTGCCGGGCGTCCAGGGGTACGTCAGTGGCCACCACGATCATGCAGGAGTTGCCGGGCGGTTCGCTCCGGTCGGCGTCCTGGATCAGCTCATCGACCGGCATCGGGACGCCGAGGACGGTCAACTCTCCACCGAAGTTGGACTGGACGAGGGCACCGACCGTCGCCGGACGGTCGGCCACCCGTACCGTCCTCGACGAGGTGCCGATGCCGCCCTTGAAGCCCAGCGTCGTGGTACCGGTGCCCGCCCCGACGCAGCCCTCCGCCGGCGGTTCGCCGGACGCCCCCGTGATCGCGGCGAGCACGTGTCCCTCGTTGATCGGGCGGCGGCGGATGTCCGAAAGGTGGCCGTCGTTGGTCTCGCCGACCAGGGGGTTGAACGACAGGCCCTCGGGGCGACGGTCCATCAGGTGACTCAGCAGCGCGTCCGCCGCCCGGAAGACGGACAGCGTGGCGGTCAGGACGATCGGTGACTCCAGTACGCCGAGTTCGTCCACCTGTGTCGAGCCGACGAGCTTCCCGTGGCCGTTGCCGGAATACACGGCGCCCGGCAGGGTCCATCGTCCCGGGCCGAGTTGGCTCGGTACGACGGCGGTGACGCCGGTGTGCAGGTCGGCGCCGTCGTCGATGGTGGTGTGGCCGACCAGGATTCCGGCGACGTCGGTGATCGCGTTGTGCGGGCCGGTCGGCAGCGGCCCGACGACGACCCCGAGGTCGCGGGCGCGGCGGCGGCTCGGCTGGTCCATGCTGCTCCTGTTGTCGTCGAATGGTTCCGGCTAGCCGGGCGGTGAGGGCGGCTCGGGCGGGTGCCCTCTCGCGTGGGCGGCATCGGAGATGGCAACCCCGGCCAGGACCGCGGTGGCGGCGAGGGTGGCCACGAGCGATGGTACGAGGAGCATGACCGGTGCCAGGGCGGCCAACGCGAGCAGCCCGATCGGTCGATCCCAGGACACCCGGGCGAAGACTGCGTACTCGAACCGGGCACGGCCGGCCAGGAACAGCGCGGGCCCGCCGAGGATGACCGCGATCCAGGCCGGTTGAGGGTGCCCGGTCGGATGGGCGATGACGAGTTCGGCGCCGACAGCGGTCACGACGACGCCGGCCACCATGACCAGGTGGGCGTAGAACGCCGACAGGCCGAGGCGGGCCGGGTCGGAAGATCCGGCGATGGCCGCGGCCGACACTTCCCCGGCGCGGTAGATGTAGATGCGCCAGAGCAGCACGGTGGTGGCGATCGACACCAGGAATGCCGTGGTCCGGTCGGGCGCGAAGCCCTCGCCGCCGAGGGTCGAAGCGGAGACCAGGATCAACTCGCCGAGCGCGATGATGAAGAACTGCCGGTGACGCTCGGCCAGGTGCTCGGCCGCGCTCGGCAACTCGGAGGTCGGCGAGCGGCCCAGGCCGGGTATGGGGTAGCGGAGTTTGCCGGCCAGGTAGTCAAGGGCCACCGCCAGCGTCCACAGTGCCTCGCGCGCGGCGCCGTGCACGAGCGCCCCCGCGATCCACGGCACGGCAGACACGCCGAACCAGACAAGCGTCCGTACGGCGCCGCGCTGCAGTTCGTGGCCCCGCAGGGCGATCAGAAGGCCGAGGCTTCGACCGACCTGGATGGCGACGTACGCGCCCGCGAAGACGAAGCCCTGCGCGCCGAACACCTCGGGTAGCGCGACAGCCATCACCAGGCTGCCGACCAGGGTCGCGATGACCAGCGCCTGTATCGCCGGCCGCTGCGGGTCGAACCTGTCGGGCACTGTCGCCGTGCTGCACCACACCCACCACACCGCCAGCAGCAACACCATCGTGTGGAAGGCGCCGCGCCACGTGAGATCCCGGCTGAGCACCTGCGAGAGCTGGGTGAGCACGTAGACGAACGCCAGGTCGAAGAACAGCTCCAGGAACGTTGCCCGTTGCGGATCCCCGGGCTTCCGAAGCAGCTTGCCCGCCCTACTCGCCGTCATCGACTCGCCCGTTCTATGGCTTTTGCACGTGTCGAGGCATTCGTACCATGCGGCAGTGCTGATAGGCCCGGTCTGGTCGTTGGCCGAAGGCCCTGGATGGGCGGGGTGGTTCCCTCCCGCCCATCCAGGGTGGGTGCTGCTACGCGCTGTATTCGCTGACGACGTCGACGACCCAGACGACACCGAAGCGGTCCCGCAGCATCCCGTAGGCGGGCGCCCAGCCCGCCGGGCCCAGGGGAATCACCACGCTCGCCCCGGCGGAGAGCTTCTCCCAGTAGCCGGTGACCTCCTCGACCGTCTTGCCCCGCAGGGAGACGAAGAAGGAGTTCTCTCCCTGGTCGTAGGCCATTTTGGCGGGCACGTCGTACGCCATGACGTGAAAACCGTTCCCGGCGAGCACCTGGCCCCACATGACCTGGTCGGCCTCGGACTCCTCCTGGACGTTGCCGGCGTCCTTGTAGGTGACGAGGACGAGGTGGCCGTCGAACACGGACTGGTAGAACTCCAGCGCCGCGCGGGCGTCACCCCGGAAGTTCAGGTGGGTCGTGGTCGTGACGGACATGATGAGCTCCTTGCGCGTTCGGGTGGATGTCTGACGCTCGACAACCCTCACAGCGGAAGCGGCCAGGATGTGTCCTCTTCTGCGGGCAGAATGAGAAACATGCCGGGGTGCTGTTGCCGTCGGCTCCCTTCCGAGACATTTCTGTCGCGGGCCTTGTGGGCGGCGCGGCTTGTCCGGCGCGGGCATACTCACGCTCGTGGATCGCAGGAAACAGCAGATAGCGTCCGGCGTGGTGGTGCTCCTGGTTGTGGCGCTGGTGGGCGGCGCGTCGTGGGCGTTCCTCAACAAACTGGGGGGCCGGCTCGCGGACAAAATCGGCAATTCCGTTGACCTTCGGGAGAGCTCGGTCCACAAGAGCGCGGTGGCCGATGCTGCGGAGAAGGTCGACAGAGTCCTTTTCCGGTTCGAGTACGACCACCTCTACCAGGCTGACAAGTACGTGCACTCCGCAGGCCAGCACCCCGACGTCAAGGTCCTCGCGGTCAGCGGCGAGACGCACTGGCAGACCGGCGTGAGCCTGGTGCTCCAGGTGGTCGGTCATGGTGTGGAGATCGGCGCGGACGGCTCAGTGATCAAAGAACGCGACGAGCAGATCTGCTTTCGAATCCAGCTCGGCCCAGAGGACGACACCCGCGACGACGACATCGCCTGCCCGACGGAAGCTCCGGTACCGGTCACCAAGGACCCGTCGCTCGACGGCGTCGATGACCGACTGAAGCACGCCCTCCAGTCCGCCGGCTCGAACGAAGCCGCCGTCCGCGCGGCGATCGTAGGCCTGCAGCTCGACCCGGCGATTCGCCAGGACGTCGCCGCGCGGGACGGCACGGTTGGCGTCGCCTTGCGAGCCTCGCAGTACGACTGCATCCTGGCCCGCGTCACCTCGAAGGGAGCGGAGCTTTGGCGGCCTTCGCACACCCAGCTAGCCCCAGGCGAGATGAGCTGCACCGCCGAGGTCGCCTTGAGCAGCGCATTCGGGAAGTACCCGCACTGACACCGAACCCAGGTCGGTGACCTGGGCTGCGTGGCAAACTGACCGCGAATCGTAGCCGCGCACGGTGGACAAACCCGATGGTGCGTGACCACGCGGGTCTGGCACCCTGCTGGACGTGCCCGAGACCGCCTCCCCGCCGCGCAGCCTGTCCGAGCTGCGGGCGCTCGTTGCCGCGGGAGGGCCGGTCAAGTACCTGTTCTTCTGGGGGCACCACCCCCAACCGGACGGCAGCATCGGACAGGGATGCCTGAGCCAATGGTGGCCGGCCCCATTCATCGTGGACGGGATCCGGTACGCCACGGCTGAGCACTACATGATGGTCGGGAAGGCCCGCCTGTTCGGCGACGAAGCGATCGCCGCGCAGATGTTGACGGTGCCGCACCCGGGCGCGGTCAAGGCCCTGGGTCGGCAGGTCCGGGACTTCGACCAGGCCATCTGGGACAGGCACTGCTTCGACCTGGTCGTCGCCGCCAACGTGGTGAAGTTCAGCCAGCACCCCGACCTCGGGCAGTATCTGTCGCGTACGAGCAACCGGGTACTGGTGGAAGCCAGCCCGGTGGATCGCGTCTGGGGCATCGGCCTGGCCGCCACGGACCCACGCGCGCACGATCCCGCCCAATGGCGTGGCCGCAACCTCCTCGGGTTCGCGCTGATGCACGCCCGCGCACAGCTCACCAACGGATGAACCTAAAGATCCGCACATATCAGGCGCTGCTCGGTGCCGAACCGTACCGCGTCATCCGCCCAGCTACCTCGGTGACCGGCGCGGTGCTGAGCGACAACAACCCCTGGTTCGTTCTGGAGCTCAACGCCGACGCCGCGTTCACCATCACGGGCTTGTGGATGCTGGCAGCCCGATCACGCCACACGCTCATCCATCTACCGCTACGGAGCAACACGCCTGCGGAGCCATCTCTCCCCACCGTCATCGGTGAGCTCGACCTCGTACTGAGCCACCGCGACCTGCAATTCGCGCCGCATCAGTGGAAGCGTCTACGCCACCGACTGGGAGTCGGGGCACCGCACACCATCTCCTGGAATCCGAACGACGTCCCCACGTGGGACGAGGTGCACGAGATAAACCGCCAAGGGCGTCAGCGTTCCTCCCGCAGCGATGGGTTCCACCAACGCCTCCACAGCCACACGCTGTTCCTGGCCGGCAACGCGGTCGCGTACAGGCGCACGGCCCGATACCTCCTCGACATGGCCCTCTGGCGCCCCGACCTCCGCCAGTCCGGCACGTACCACTCGTCGACACTGCACCCCGCGGACGGGCATTTCGCCACCACCTGCCAAGGCCTCTACCTCATCAGGCGGCGGTAGCGGCCACCCGACTCCGATCACATCCGTTCGGGAGTCCGGATGCCGAGCAGGTACAGCCCCTGCCGGAGCACCCGCGCGGTCAGGTCGCAGAGCACCAGCCGGCTTTCCCGGACCGGCCCGTCGGCCCGCAGCACCGGGCACCGCTCGTAGAACGCGCTGAACAAGGCGGCCAGCCGGTACAGGTACCCGGCCAGGTGGTGGAACTCCAGGTTCTCCGCCACCTCGCCGACCACCCTGCCGAAGACGACCAGCTCGAAGGCGAGCGCCCGCTCGGCCGGCTCGGCCAGCGAAATCCCCGCCTCCGGCCGGGCCGCCACGCCGGCCCGCCGGAAGATCGACCGGATCCGGGAGTACGCGTACTGCAGGTAGGGCGAGGTGTTGCCGTCCAGCGAGAGCATTCGTTCCCAGTCGAGCACGTAGTCCTTGTGCCGGTCGCTGGACAGGTCGGCGTACTTGATCGCGCCGATGCCTACCGCCCGACCCACCTCGGCCGCCTCCGCCTCGCCCAGGTCTGGGTTCCGCTCCCGGGCCAGCGCGGTGGCCCGGGCGATCGCCTCCTCCAGCAGCCCGACCAGCTTCACCGACCCGCCAGCCCGGCTGCGCAGCATCCGCCCGTCCGGCCCGAGGATCGAGCCGAACCCGATGTGCTCGGCCCGGGCCGGCGGGGCCAGCCAGCCGGCCTGCGCGGCGGCGACGTACACCATCTCGAAGTGCCGCCGCTGCGGCAGCCCGACCACGTAGAGCAGCCGGGTCGAGCCCAGCGTGCCGGTCCGGTGCCGGATCGCCGCCAGGTCGGTCGCTGGATAGCCGTACCCGCCGTCGGACTTGCGCACGATCAGCGGCAGCGGCTCGCCGTCCCGGCCGACCGAGCCGGGCGGAAAGACGCAGGCCGCGCCGTCGCTCTCCCGCAGCAGACCGAGCCGGTCCAACTCCTCGACCACCGGACCGAGCAGGTCGTTGTAGCTGCTCTCGCCGTGGAAGTCTCGCTCGGTGAGGGTGACGTCGAGCAGGTCGTACACCGTCAGGAAGTACCGCTCGGACTGCTCCACCAGAAGCCGCCACAGCCGCAGCGTCGCCACATCGCCGCCCTGCAGGGCCACCACCCGCAGCCGAGACCGCTCGCGGAACGCCTCGTCGGCGTCGAACTTGACCCGGGCCGCCTTGTAGAACGAGTCCAGGTCGCCCATGGAGAGTTCCTGCGTGGCTTCGGCCTCGCCCAGGTCGACCAGGTGCTCGATCAGCATGCCGAACGGCGTGCCCCAGTCGCCGAGGTGGTTGGCCCGCAGCACCTGGTGCCCCAACCACTCCAGTAGCCGGGCCGCCGTGTCGCCGATCACCGTCGAGCGCAGGTGCCCGACGTGCATCTCCTTTGCCACGTTCGGTGCCGAGTAGTCGACCACCACAGTCTCCGACTCGGCGACCACCGGCACCCCGAGCTGCGGGTCGGTGGCCAGCGCAGAGACCAGCCCGGCCAAGGCCTTGTCGGCGATGGTCAGGTTGAGGAAGCCCGGACCGGAGACCTCCGCCGCGCTGCACAGGTCGGTCAGGTCCGCGCGGGCCAGCACGTCGGCGGCGATGGCGCGCGGCGGCCGGCCGAGCCGCCGGGCCAGTGCCAGCGCCGCGTCGGACTGGAAGTCCGCGTGCTGGGAGCGCCGCACGACCGGGTCCACCGACGCGCCGGCCACCGCCGCGAACGCCGGCGCCAGCCGGTCAGTCAGCAGTTTCTCCAGATCCATGGGTACGCCGATCTCGCTCGGATCCGCCACGCGGATCACCGGATGAGGATGCGGGCGGACCGAGGACGATCGAGGGTGACCGGCGGCTCGATCCGCCGGTCGCAGGAGAAGAAGACTCAGCGCAGGCGGTCGCGGGACCGCCGGCGTCGCAGCGCGCCGAACAGGACGTCGGAGGACGCCGTCGGGAACGCGTGCGAGCTGGTCATGCCAGCAGCCTAATCGGCCGGACCGGGGGCTGCGCAACGCCATTGTCCAGGCCGACCAGTGCCCGTCTCACGTCGTGAGCGTGGCTCGCCACGCGGTGACCAGCTCCACCACGTCGGGATATCGGTCTCCGGGTGTTGGTCGGGTGGCGTGGGTCGCGAGCCGACCTTGGGCCGGGGAGCCTCGCCAGCCGTGTGGGGAGTCGAGTAAGTGCTGGATGGTGCGGCCAAGGGTGTACACCGTGGTCCGCTGGTCGATGACGGCACCACGGACGAACTCTTCCGGTGCCATGTAGCGGCGGGATCCGGGGAGGCGGTCGGCGTCGAGGACGAAGGGGCCGGGCCGGTACTCGTCCAGGTCGATCAGCCACATTTGCCGACTGTCGAAGTCGTAGAGGAAACAGCCGTCGTACAGGTCGACCGCGACGTGGCCGGCCGCCGTGATGGCCACGTGCGCGTCGAGGATCGTGGTGACAGCTGCCTCGACGTCCGGGAGGGGCAACTGCTGGAACCGGGCCAGTGCGGTCCGGTCCGAGCCGTGGATGGTGGCGTGGTTGAGAACTGTGCCGTCGTGCCATGGGTAGACCAGCACTGGCCCGTCCGGGCTATTGAGAACCTGCTCGGGGCGGATGATCGCAGGGTGCTGGACCGCGGCGTGAAACTGCGTGGCCCGGATCAGCGACAGGCGGGCCTGCGCGGTGGTGGCCTTTTTGACGAACCAGCGGCGCCCGGCATCCTCGACGCCGTACGACAGGCATCCCGAGTCTTGGGCGCCGAAGACCGTGAACGCGGAGTCGAGCGCCAGGTCGGACATGCAGGCGAAGGTACGCCCTCACGTGGCCGGTGGCTTCGTCGATCGTCACGAACCCGCCCGACGCCGTTGGCGAGGGCCGTCGAGTCGAAGAATGGTCGCAGCGATTGCGGCGTGCACTTCGGCTTCCCGTCCGGCGTCACCACACTGGCCGCCTTCAACGCCTTGCGCCAGTGGCAGCCGTACGTCGAGACCTTGCCCTTGCCCCGCTCCCGCGGACTGGGCGAAGGAACTTAGGGCTGTGACACCTGGCGCGCCGTGGGGGGATTGGCGGCTTCTGATGTTGGTTGCGGCCAACTCTCCAAAGCTACGGTGTGCTCATGCCGCCGCAGCCACACCGCCCTGCGCTCCTCGTCATCGACATGCAGGACGACATGCTGTCGATCATGCACTGCCCTGACCGCACCGTCGCAACCATCGCGAGCCTTAGCTCCAGGGCGCGCGCCTCGGGCGTTCCTGTTGTCACCATCCAACAGCACCAATGCGGTGGCGTCCTGCCCGAACTGACCCCATGGAAAGGTGAGCCGATAGTTACGAAGACGACCGCGGACGCCTTCCTGGACACCGAACTCGATGCGACGCTGCGTCGTGTCGGCGTGACCGAGGTTCTGGTCACGGGCTTCGCCACGGAGAACTGTGTGGAGACGACCGCCCGCCAGGCCCTCAGCCACGGCTACGACCTGGTACTCGTGGCGGACGGACACACAACATCCATTCGCCCCGAACCGACAGACTTCGTTCCGCCAAACCAATCGATCGCCCACCACAATGAGATTTACCGGCACATCGACTTCCCCGATCGCAGCGTTCGGGTTCTGTCAGCGATGGAGGTTGACTTCGCGGCGCCGGAACCGGTCTCGCGAGATTAGACAGGCTCCCGGCTCACGTTAGGGACCGGACAAGCAGAGCCTGGGTCTACGCGCGGGCCGGCCGCGGTGTGTCCTGGGCGAGGGATTCGGCGAGGAGCCGCCAGATTTCAGCGGCAAGTGCCATGTTGCCGTTGTCCTGGGCCTGTTCGGCGAGGCCGCGCAGGCCGGCCACCGCTTCGTCGCGTGCGCCGTCCAGTAGGAGGAGCCGGTTGCGCAGTACGTCGAGTTCGATGCGGTCCTGGTAGGGCAGGAGCGGGTCGAGGCGGTCGAGCTGGTCGAGCAGCACGCGGGCCTCGGCGGGGTGTCCGGTGTGCATGGCGAGGTGCGCGCGCAGGAACAGCAGCTCTTGTTCGATGGCGGGTGTTCCGGTCAAGGGGAGGCAGGCCTGGACTTCCTCGACGCGGCGGTGGGCGGCTTCGGTGTCCGGCGGGGTGGTCTGGAGGTTGAGCCTGGCCGCGCTGATCCGCAGGCGCGTCCACAGGGTGGGGTTGTCGCGTCCGTCGAACCCTCGCACGGCCTCGCCGAGGAGCTCGGCCGCGGCGGCGGGCTCGCCCTGGCGGAGCCGGATGTTGGCCGCGGTCCAGAGTGCCTCGGCCCACAGCGTGTCTGACCGGCCCTCGACGAGGCTGAGTAGTTCGTCGGTGTGCCGGTTGACCTCGGGCAGCCGGTCTGCCTCGGCCAGCGCTGACACCACGGCCAGCAGGACGTTCGCCATGACATAGGGGGCCAGCGCGTTGTCCTTGGCCAACTGGTGGGCCGTCAGCGCGGTGTCGACGGCGGCTGGGACCTCGCCGGTGGACCGCAGCCAGCGGGCCAACTCGGCCAGTGCCCTGGCCTGCAGCTCGGGCAGTCCGAGTTGGTCGCTGAGGGCGGTCAGCTCGTCGAGGTAGACCCGCTGCTCGGCGTACTCCTTGCGTTGCCGCCGCCACTCGGCGACCTGCCACAACGCCTGCCAGCGCAGCAGGGGGTCCTCGCCCCCGGCGGTGGCCAGCGCGCCGGACAGCAGCTCGCCCGTCTCGTCCGCGCCGAGGCCGGTGGCGATGGTGAGGCTTCGCGCCAGTGATGAGGCGGTGGACGCCACCAGCTCCTCGGTGCTGACGCCGAGCTGGCTGGCCAGGTGCGCCAGCGCGCGTTCGGTGGGCTGGCGGGCCCCGGACTCCAGCCGGGACAGGTAGCCGGTCGACATGCCGTCACCGGCGAGCGCGCCCTGGGTCAGGCCCCGCTCGATCCGCAGTTGCCTGAGCCGACGGCCGAAGGCTGGTTGCTCCACCACACCCCGAGCCTAGCCAGCTTGCCTCAAGTCTGGCAACTCGCCCCACCCCTAGACGTCATGTTGGCAAATCGCGTTGGCAAACTATTGCCACGGGACTGGCAAGTGTCGTAGCGTTTCCGTCGTTCGAAACCACGAGTCACGGGAGAACACGATGCAGAAGCTCATCGGCATGACGAACGACATGCAGTGGACCGACAAGACCAGGAGCATCGCTCGGCGTACCGGCCGCGCGATCACCGTCGCTGCGGGAGCGGCCGGCGCTCTCCTGCTGTGGGCCGTCAACGACCCCTGGGCCGGCATCGACCTCGCCGTCCGCCAGGGTGACGCCACCCAGCACATCGGGCCGGCCGCAGTGGTGGTGGCCGCGCTGATCGCCGGCCTGGCTGCCTGGGGCCTGCTCGCGCTGCTGGAGCGTACCGTCGGCCGCGCCCCCGCCCGGACGTTCCGGATCATCGCCCTGATCGTGCTGGTGCTCTCGCTGGCCGGCCCGCTGGGCAGCGGCATCGGCACCAGCAGCCGGCTGGTCCTGCTCGGCATGCACCTGACCGTCGGCGCGGCGCTCATCATCGGGCTGCCAGGCCGGCAGACCTGCCGATAAGGATGGACAACGGTCCGATCGGATACGTGTAGTCCGTCGCGCTCCCTGGCGTTCTGCACCACCAGTGTGGGCGGGCCACGGCCCGCCCACACGAACGGACTTCCCGTAACTGGGTGAAGGCGTTGCCCGGCGCCGGCCGGCGGTCAGCCGGCCAGGATGATGTTGTGGAGGTTGGCGATGCCGGAAGCGGCGTTGGCCAATATGTGGGCGGCGCGGCGGTAGTCGCGCAGGATCTTGAAGCACTTCATCCTGGCCAGGGCGTGTTCGACTACGGCGCTGATGGTGCGGTGGTGGGTGTTCAGCTCTTCTTTCCAGGCTGGCAGGACCGCCGTCGGCGGGCTTGCGGTACGGGGTGATCACCTCGGAGCTGCCGCGGTAACCGCCGTCGGCCATGACGGGCCGCCCGTCGAGTTTTTCCTCGATGCCGCTGGTGCGGTAGACGATGGTGTTGTTGCGGCTGCCGGACGGCGGGTCGCCGACGGCGATGACCAGGCGAGCCACCCGCGACGCGCTCAAGCGGCTCGGCAGCGCGCTGGATCGGTGAGGTGGCTACTGCTGTACCGGCCCCGGTCGCGGCAAAAGCGACCCCGGTCGGGGTCGCTGACCTGCGGTGGAGTGGGCCGCCAGGGACTCGAACCCTGAACCCCTCCGGCGTGCTCCTGATCAACTCCAATCGGGCGGATCGGCAGCCTGACCTCGCCGAGCTCTTCCGCTGCCTTACAGCGGTTGACAGCCCTTATTGGCGTCACTTGTGCCCGCCTTGTGCCCGACGATCTTGCCGCGGATGTCAGCGCCTGCGGTGCCGTCTTCGCACCAGTGTCAGGGCATCAGGCCAAGCTGCGCCATGATGCCCGCCAAGTCGGGGTGGACGCTGAGCTCGACGAACCGCCCATCCTTCACCCGAGCGAAGTACGCCCCCCGCCCAACCACCGTCTTGCCGGTGGGCGGCACCTGCGTCGAACCCACCGCCATGGGACCGGTGTGGGTTCCGGTGAACTCCACCTCGGCGGCGACCGCACCATCATCATCGTCCACGAGGCGGCTGGTACGGCGAATCCGCATGTCCGGCAACGCGGTCAGCCATGCCTGCACGTATTCACGCGCGCCCTCCTTGGTAGTGACTGGCGCGCCGATCGCGGTGTCGCGAAGCACGAAACCATCGGCAAGCAGGTCAACGAAGGCATCGAGACGGTGGGTGTCCCACGCCGCGAGCCGGGCATCATCCAACCTTTTGAGGGCTTCCCTGTCGATCACGCACCTCCAGCTGAACCGCACGCCCTCGGTACATCCTGCCCGGGCACTGCCGACCAGCCGTCGCATATCGCTTAATCCGCACCGATCAAGGCGGTGGCGTCGGCCGACTACGAGTCCCATGATCGCCCGCCCGCCCGCCCGCCCGCCCGCGCTCGCCGGCTGCTCGCTCGGCTGCTCGACGGGACTGTCGGCGGGGAGCTCTCTCTGGGCGACCGTTCCTAGCGGGCACGCCAGGCGGGTTATGGCTGGCACAGGTGTGGAGCCCCCGGCCGGGATCGAACCGGCGACATCTCGCTTACAAGCTCTGTGCAGCGCATCCGAGCTCGTCCGGGAACGGTCGCCGACTCGGACGATGGTCCGTCCCTGCCCCCGTCGGTGCGTCCGCGTTCGGGGAGGTTGCTGTCAGCGTTGCTGTCGACAGCGGCTAGGCGGGGAGCGCCGGACGCGACTGTTGCGGGGACCCGTGACAATTGCCGGATGACCGAATCCGAGGTTGATCTGCTGCCCGGAGAGCGGATCCTCTGGGAGGGCCGCCCGCTCCGCCATCGACTGTTCTGGGCACCGGACGTGCTGCTGATCCCCGTCAGTCTCCTGTGGTTCGGGTACGCCGTGTTCTGGGAAGCGTCGGTCCTCGCCGCGCGGGTCGCCGGGGACCGACCCCCGCCGGTGTTCATCGTGCTGTGGGGGATTCCCTTCGTGCTCGTCGGCCTGTATATGGTGGTCGGACGATTCGTCGTGCGAGCCGTCGCGTCCCGCCGCACCCGGTACATGCTCACCGGCCTCCGGGTGGTGGCCATCGGCGGACTGTCCGGCAACCGGACCACCTGGGCCTATCTACGGTTGCTGCCGCCGCCGGTCGTGGCCGAGCGGCCGGACCGGTCAGGCAGCCTGGCCTTCGGCGCCTTTCCCGGCGTGCTCGACGCCTTCAACCCGAGGAACGGTCTGCGGGGATGGGCCAGAGAACCGTCGACCACCCCGATGCTCTTGCACATTCCAGACGTGCGTCGCGTCCGCGACCTCGTGGCAGGGGCCCAGGCCGAGCGGGACTGGTCGGACGACTTTCCACGACGAGCAGGTTGAAGGGCTCCCTCGGCAGGGACGACCCCCGCTGGGGGGAGCCTGGTCCGCGTTGTCAGACAGTGTCAGCAGATCGCGTCAGGTGTGCTTACGCACGCTGCTCGTGTTGCTCGTTCCGTGCGTCATCGTCGCGTCGCGGACTGCTTGCTGACTTGCTGCTGACTCCGCCTGGCTTCGACATCTCGCTTACAAGTTCTGTGCGCTTGGCCTGGCGGTGTCCGTCTGCATCCGCGACCTCAGGCGGCTGTCCATGTCCGGTAGCCGGCGGTCGTCTCCATCTCGGCTGGTTGCTGTCAGCGTTGCTGTCGAAGCCACCCGTGGTACGCGTGACACCGTTCTTCGGCGGACAGTTAACGACGCGCTGCCCCGTCCTCGAGGCGAACCTTGCCCGCCGCTTGGTCGCCGCCATACTGCCGGCCGCAACCCGGTAGTCCCTAGAGACGATCTCGGCCTTGATGACGCCGCGCGGAACGTCGGAGTGGGTACCACTTCCCGGCTCGCCATTCGCCTGATAGGTCCCGTAAGTCTCCGTAGGCTTACTCAGAGACGAGTCGCGACGGGCCGTGGAAGGGGATTGTGTCATGGCCGACGACCAGGTCATCCGCAACGTGAAGGGCATGGACGACCTCGACTTCAAGGGGTGGAACCCGGCGGACTGGGACGGAGTGTTCGCCCACCACCACACCGATGACGTGCTCGTGGACATGAAGGGGCAACCGCAGACTCACGGCATCCAGGAGCACATCGACGCCATGAAGGCGTTCGCCCAGAAGACCGGCGGCAAGCCGGTCCAGATCAAGTCGCACCCCATCGGCTTCGGGTCGGGAGAGTGGACCTGCGTGGTGGGCGAACTGGAAGACGGCAGCCGAATGGTGACGGTAGCGAAATGGCGCGACGGCGCCATCGCTGAGGAGTACATCTGGATGTAGCCGCCGCCTCCGGCTGCACTCAGACGTTGAAGCGGAACTTAGACGGACCCTCCTGCGACCTGCGCTGGCCTGCTGGGCATGCTGGTCCGGACCGGGCTTGGGCTCACGTCATTGGTGGCTGGTTGCCGACGTTTCACGCTGCCTTGTGCCCCCTGTGTGCACCAAGCTCAAGGAGCGGTACTTCCTCCATCGGCGGAAACCAGCCGAGGCCAGCCCTCCGCCGACGACGCCCAGCACCACCGCGTTGAAGGGCCCCGGCTGCTCGACGTATCTCAAGGCGACCAGGAGTCCGGTCCCTGCCGTCATCACGCCCGCAGCAAGCAAAGCGGTGCAGAGAAGGGGACGAGGGCTCATCGCATCAGTAGAGCAACTGCCTCACTTCAGCGCCAGGCTGCGGATGGGACTCGAACCTCTAACCCCTGCCTTGCAAAGATCGAGACTGCTGTCGACCAACGTCTGTGAGTGCCGGTGACCTGCTCGCCGTGTCGCCTCCCGTCGGCCTCGGGCTATCTATGCCGGTGGGCTTGGCTGTACGGACGGCTGTACTGCGATCCTCGGTAATACAGGGGACCGCTTCAGCTCGCCCGTGACCATCCGCCGGGTCAGCTGGCGCCGGATCACTCTGCTCCCCCCCGGCACTATCGGCGAGCTAGCTGCCTGCCGCGTTGTGCTTGGCAACCAGGCTCTGGAGTTCGTCCAGCGAATCGATGCGGAACAGGCTCTGCTCAGACACGGCTGGCATGTCGAGGATGTGACCCCACGGAGAGCGCCGAATTAGGCACGTCTTCATACCGGCCTCCTTGGCCGGGCGTGCATCGTTGTCGGGCCGATCGCCGACGTACAGAATCGAAGACGGATCGCCACCGCCTTCGCGAATGACCCGCTCGAAAAAGGCCGGTGACGGCTTCGCCACGCCCCAACCGTGCGACGTGCCGATCACGTCCACGGAGAGGTCGAGAGCGTGGAGGATCGGTTCAGCATGAGCTGGCTGGTTGCCGGCCAAGCCCACGAACAGGCCCTGATCGCGGCGAAAGCGACCCCGGTCGGGGCCGCTGACCTGCGAGGAAGTGGGCCGCCAGGGACTCGAACCCTGAACCTATGGATTAAAAGTCCACAGCTCTGCCATTGAGCTAGCGGCCCGCGCGCTCAGGTTACCCGACGGTGAGCGCCAACGACTCTCGGCTTCCGGCCGGCCGTCGATGCCTGTGGCTGGCCGATGCTCGCCGCACCTGATCATCACCAGATCGGCGACCCGGCGGTGTCCGACGCGCTGGATGACCCTTTGTCGGGGATGTGGAGTGGATCAAGCCGCGCCGGGCCGCGCCGCGCCGGGCCGCGCCGCGCCGGGCCGCGCCGCGCCGGGCCGCGCCGCGCCGCCGGGGTGGGTGGTTGGCGGGCGGCTGGGTGGGTACGGGGTCGGACATGCGGATCGTGGTGGTGGGGGCGAGCGGCAACGTCGGTACTGCGCTGCTGCGTCGGTTGGGCAAGGAGCAGGGCGTGGAGCTGGTCGGGGTGGCTCGGCGGCTGCCCGTGCCGGGGGCCGGCGAGCCGTACGACCAGGTGGAGTGGCACTCCTGCGACATCGGCGCGCCGAGCGCAGCCGGAAAACTCGCCGAGGTGTTCGCCGGTGCGGACGCGGTGGTGCACCTGGCCTGGCAGATCCAGCCCAGCCACGACCCGCGGGTGCTGCGCCGGACCAACGTCGACGGCAGCCGGGCGGTGTTCGACGCGCTGGTCCGGGCCGGCGTGCCGGCGCTGGTGTACGCCTCATCGGTCGGCGCCTACGCGCCCGGCCCGAAGGACCACCCGGTCAGCGAGCGTTGGCCGGCCACCGGGGTGCCCGGCTCGTCGTACAGCGAGCACAAGGCGGAGGTGGAGGCGCTGCTGGACGGGATCGAGGAGGACCACCCAACGCTCCGGGTGGTTCGGCTACGACCCGGGCTGATCTTCCAGCGGGACGCCGGCGTCGAGATCACCCGCTACTTCCTCGGCCCGCTGGCGCCGGTGCGGCTGCTGCGCTTCGGCCGGATCCCGCTGGTGCCCACCAACCGCCGGCTGCGGATGCAGGCGGTGCACGCCGACGACGTGGCTGATGCGTACACCCGGGCGGTGTTGGGTGACGCGCGCGGTGCCTTCAACGTCGCCGCGGACCCGGTGCTGACTCCGGAGCTGGTGGCTCGGCACTTTCACGGCTGGACGGTGCCGGTCGCCGCGCCGGTGCTGCGTGCGGCGGCGGCGCTGACCTGGCGGGCGCGGCTGCAGCCGGTCGACGCGGGCTGGGTGGAGCTGGGCCTGAACGCGCCGCTGATGTCCAGCGAGCGGGCGGAGGCCGAGCTGGGCTGGCAGCCCAAGATCGACGCGCTGACCGCGCTCAAGGAACTGTTCGCCGGGATGGCCGACGGCGGCCACACCGGCAGCCCGCCGATGTCCGGTGCGTCGGACCTCCCCGGACGCCCGGCCGGCCTGCTCCGCGCCCGGACGGCCGGACAGGGCAACCCCTACTGAGGTACGCCCGGGTCAGCTCAGTTTGGAGCCGCTGACGGTGGGGTTGCGGGCGCCGAGGAAGAAGATGCCGGGGAAGCCGCGGGTCTCGAACTTGCCGCTCGGGTTGCGGCGCAGGGTGGACTTCTCGATCGCCATGGTGCCGGTGCGGTTGTTGCTGACGAAGAAGATCGCGCCGCCACCCTCGTTGGCCTTGTTGTTCTCGATGATGGTGCCGGCGATCCGCACGGTGAACTCGTTGCCGTCGCAGTAGATCGCGCCGCCGCTGCCGCCGCCGGGCGTACCGGACTTGGCCGGGTTGGCGCCGCTGCCGATCGCCTCGTTGTGGCTGAGCACGCTGTTCAGCACCACCCAGGAGACGCCGATGCTGCTCAGCGCGCCCCCGTTGGAGCAGGAGCCGCCCTGACCGGTGGCGCCGCCGAAGGTGCTGCTCACCACGTACACCGGCTTGTTCTCATATTGGCTGAGCACCCGGATGGCCGCGCCACCCAGGTCCGGGCCGGTACGGTCGCAGCGGTTGCGGACGAAGCGCGAGTTGACCACCTTGAACCGCCCGCCGCGTACGAAGATCGCCCCACCGCCGCCGCCCTCGGCCTTGTCCCCGGTGGAGTTGCCGTCGGCGAAGGTCAGGTTCTGCACGGTGAGCTGCGGGTGGTCCTGGTTCTGGCAGTGCGAGGTGGTCCAGCCCTGGGCGCTGTCGCAGGTGTTCATGTAGAGGATGCGGCGCTTCCCCTGACCGCTGAGCGTGACCTTGCCGCCGCCGTCCAGCACCACCTTCGGCCCGTTGGCGTTGCGGACCTTCGCGGTGGCAGCCATCTTGATCGTCACCGGGGCCGGTCCACAGTCGAAGGTGATGACGCCGCCAGCGGCGACGGCCTTCACCACCGCCGCGGAGGTGCAGCTCGCCGGGGTGCCGGTGCCGATGGTCCGGGTCGGCTTCGAGGTGTCGACCGCCCGCCCCTCGGCCGGCACGGTGGCGTTGCCGTTCGGGTTGCCGGCCGCGAGCGCCTTGGTGGCGGGCTTCGGGCTCGCGCTGGCCCCGGGGCCGCCGAGGCCGTCCCGGCCCGCCGGCGCGACGCCCTGCTCACCGGTCGACAGCGCCGCCGGCTGGGCCGACGAGTCGGGCGGCGAGACCGGTGCCGGGTCGTTGGGTGCGCAGGCGGGCAGGGTCGCGGTGGCGACACCGAGGACGAGCAGGGCGGCAAGCGACGTCATGCGCACCCCGTGATGCTAGGAGCCGGGACGGCGTCCGGCGAATTCGCCATGCCGGCTTAACCAGCTGCTAAAAGTCGGCGAAGAGGTACGGCACCCGGCGGGGGAAGATGCCGCGCAGCTCCGCGGCGGCGTCCACCGGCACCTCGCCCAGCCCGCGCAACGGCAGCTCGGCGGGATCCAGCACCCCGTACGCCAGGGCGGAGAGGCCGGCGGCGGTCAGCGTGGCGGTCGGCGCCGAGCCGCCCGCGCCACCGACCAGCTCCAGCGACCCGGTCGTGCCGTCCAGCAGGTGGCTGCCGGCCAGCCACCGGTCACCGGTCAGCTCGATGCGGACCCGGCCCGGCCCGGCGGGCAGCCCGCTCAGCGCGTCCAGCGACAGGAGCCGGGCCATCGGGGCGGACGAGCCCGGTCGGGCCGCCCGCGCCTCGACGTGCACGGCCAGGTCGGTGAGCCACAGCTCCGGCAGCTCGTCCGGCGGGACCTGAACGGCGATCCGCTCGACCTGGTCGACGTGCCGAGCGAAGAACTGCAGCAGCAGGGCACGGGCGAGCGGGTCGGCGTACAGCAGCTCGTTGCCGATCAGCGCGCCGCCGTGGTCGTCGATCCGGTACGTGACCGCGCCGGTGACCTCGCCGTCCACCCGGGCGGTGAGCAGCCAGTACTCGTCCCGGTCGCGCAACCCGACGGCCCGGTAGTCGGGGAAGACCGCGAAGCCGTGGCGTTGGTGGAGGCAGAGCTCGGTGAATGCGTGCCACGCGGGGTAACCGGCGCGGATCCGCTCCCAGGTCACCTCGCCGGGCAGTTCGGCGCGGACCAGTGGCCCCAGGTCGGCGGGATTGAAGGTGACCGTGCGCGGCTTGGGCAGCCCGACGTAGCCGAACCGGGCGTAGAAGCTGGGCCGGAACGGGTAGAGCGCGCTGAGCGGGTGCCCCTCGTCGCGCATCTCGTCCAGGAGTTGGTGCAGCAGCGTCCGGACGTGTCCCTGCCGGCGGGCCAGCGGATGGGTGGCCACCCCGGCCACGCCGGCCATCGGCAGCACCACCCCGCGCAGGTTCTGCCGCATCGGGATGGCCGAGGCGGCGGCCAGCGTGCTGCCGCCCTCCTCGACGATCAGCGTCCGGTTGCCCGACTGATAGGGCAGGTAGTCGCGGAACTCCTCGGTGCGGGCCGCACCGAGCGGCGATGACTCGAAGGCGTACGCGGCCAGCGGGAAGCTGGTGGTCAGGCGTTCATCGGCGGTCACCCGGCGCATGGTCATCAGCCCATCCCAACCGGCGCCACCACTGGCCGCAACCGGATTGCGCGAACCCGTCAGCGGGCCATGACGTCGGAGACGACGACGGTGACGTTGTCCGGCGCGCCAGCGTGGTGGGCGAGCTTCACCAACTGCTCGCCGCACTGCTGGCGGTCGGCGTACATGCCCAGCGTCGCCGCGATGGCCTCGTCCTCGACGTAGTCGGAAAGGCCGTCGCTGCACAGCAGCAGCCGGTCGCCGGGCACGACGGTGAGCACGCCGACCGCCGGTGGGGTGTCGGCGCCCTGCACGGCCCGGGTCACCAGGGACCGCTGCGGGTGGTGCCGGGCCTGCTCGGGAGAGAGCGTGCCCTGGTCGACGAGCGCCTGGACGAACGTGTCATCCCTGGTGAGCTGGGTGAGCTCCCCGTCGCGCAGCAGGTAGCAGCGGGAGTCGCCGACCTGGGCCAGCACCAGCGTCTCCGCGGCCAGCAGCGCCGCGGTGAGCGTGGTGCCCATCCCCTCGCGGGCCGGGTCGACGGCGATGGCGGCATGGATGCGCTGGTTGGCGGTGCTGACCACGGCGCGTAGGGCGTCGGCGGCTGCGTCGGGTTCGGTCGGCGGGGCCAACTCGTCCAGGATCCGGATCACGATCTCGCTCGCCACCTCACCCGCGGGCAGCCCGCCCATGCCGTCCGCGACGGCGATCAGGCGGTCACCGGCGAGGGCGGAGTCCTCGTTGTTGGTCCGGATCAGTCCGATGTCGTTGAGGATGACCGAGCGGAGGATGAGCGTCATGGGGTCAAGTTTGCCAAGAACACCCCACCGCCGTCTCTACGCACTACTACGTAGGGTTGAGAAATGATGCCGGTGTCCATGGTCGGACGCGCCGGCGAGCTCGCCGAGCTCGACCGGGCCTGGTCCGCCGTGGCGACCGTCGGCCGGCCGTCGGCGGCCGTCGCGGTGATCACCGGCGCAGCGGGAGTGGGTAAGAGTCTGCTGGTCACTGCCGCTGTGGATGCCTTCACGCCGCGTCCCGCGGTGGTTCTCTCCGGCGCCGCCCGGGTGCACGGTCCCGCCCCGTACGACTGGCTGGCCGCTGTGCTGACCGGTCGGGACACCAGCCGGCTCGCCCTGCCGCCGGACGCGCTGGCCTGGTTGGCCCAGCAGCCCACCGCGCCCCGCGAGCGGTACGCGCCGGGCACCCTGCTCCGCCTCGCCGTGCGGACCGTCCAGTTGCTGATCGGTGCCGGCCCGGCCGTGCTGGTGGTGGAGGACCTGCACGCGCTCGACCCGGCCAGCGTCAACCTGATCGGCGAGCTGGCCACCGTTGCCGACCTGCCAGCCCTGCTGGTGGTGGCCAGTAGGCCGCCGGCCGACGCGGTGGCACCGGAGCTCACGAGCCGCGCGCTGGCCCGGCTCTGCGGGGTCCGCGGTGCCGTCCGCCAGCACCTCGGCCCGCTGCGCCCGGCCGAGGTCGCCGAGGTGCTGACCCAGGTGTACGCCGGCAGCAACCCGTCCGGTCGGCTGGTCGCCTCGGTCTGGCGGTGTACCGGCGGCAACCCGTACGCCCTGACCGAGTTGTTGGCCGCGCACGGCGGGGAAGGGCCGGAAGCGTTGTTCCGGCGGTTGCCCGGACCGCGTTCACCGGCGGCACCGGCCGCTCCGGTGTCGGAGGTCGTCCCACCGGTCGACCCGGAGCTGACCGGTCGGGAGGTGGAGGTGCTCGGCTGCCTGGTCGCCGGGATGTCCAACAAGCAGGTCGCGAAGGCGCTCGGCATCTCGGTGCGGACGGTGACCGTGCACGTGTCCAACCTGCTGCGCAAGACCGGCTCGGCGTCGCGGACCGAGGTGGCGCTCTGGGCGGTCCGGCACCGGCTGCCGGGGCCGGCCCCGGTGGACCGCTGAGTCACCCTCGGCCGGGCCATGGCGGCCCCGGGGGACGCGGGTCAGCGGCGTGGGTAGCGCAGTAGCAGGCTGGCGGCGACCTCCTCGTCGCCCACCGCCGTGTAGCTGTGCGGCACGTCGGAGACCCAACGAAGGTGACCGCCGGCCGGGGCGGTCAGCGGCGCGTCGGCCGGGCCGGCGCGTAGCACTCCGGCGAAGACGGTGATGTGCTCGGTGACCCCGGGGTGGTGGGCGGGGGAGAGCTGCCCCGGCCCGGGCGCGACTCTCATCCGGTACAGCTCGTAGGTCGCGTCGGCCTCGGTGAACACCTCCAGCAGGGTGGCGCTGACGGCGCTGCCGTGCATGGTGGGCGCGGCGGTCGGCTCGGCCAGTACGGCGGTCAGCGGTACGCCGAGCTGCGCGGTGACCGCCCAGAGCGTCTCCAGGGTCGGGTTGCGGGTGCCGTGCTCCAAGCCGGAGAGCGTGGCCTTACCGATGCCGGCGAGCCGGGCCAGTGTGGACAGCGAGATCCCCCGCTCCTCGCGCAGGGCGCGGACCCGGCGGCCCACGACGGCGGGATCCACGTCGAGGCCGGGACGGCGGGTTGGTGGTGGGTGCGGCATCCGGCTATCGTGCTACACGCTGTCGTTCCGTAAACGGAACAGTCGGGGGGATCGGATGGCCGGACGGGTGCAACCGGTGCTGGCCGGCGCGGTGACCGCGCTGGTCGGCTTCGCCAGCTCGTTCACCGTCGTGCTGGCCGGGCTCCGGGCGGCCGGCGCGTCCGACGCGCAGGCCGCCTCCGGGCTGCTGGCGCTCTGCGTGGCGTGCGGCCTCGCCGCCGCCTGGCTGGGCTGGCGGCACCGGGTGCCGATGAGCGTGGCCTGGTCCACGCCGGGCGCGGCGCTGCTGGTGGCGACGGGCCCGCCGCCGGGCGGGTGGCCGGTCGCGGTGGGCGCGTTTCTCGTCTCCGGGCTGCTGATCTTGGCGGCCGGGTTGTTCCCGCCGCTCGGCCGGGCGGTGGCCGCCATCCCGAAGCCGGTGGCCGGCGCGATGCTCGCCGGGGTGCTGTTACCGCTGTGCACCGCGCCGGTCCGCGCGCTGGTCGAACTGCCCACGGTGGCCGGCCCGGTGGTGGTCGGCTGGCTGCTGCTGCACCGGTTCGCCCGCCGCTGGGCGGTGCCCGGAGCGCTGCTGGTGGCGGTGGCGGCGATCGCGCTGACCGCACCGCCGGCCGGTCTGACCGGTGCCGCGCTGACCCCGTCGGTCACCCTGACCGCGCCGGCCTGGAACGCGTCCGCGCTGGTCGGGCTCGCCCTTCCGCTGTTCCTGGTCACCATGGCCGCGCAGAACGTACCCGGGATGGCGGTGCTGGTCGGCTACGGCTACCGCCCGCCGTTCGGTGCCGCGCTGCGGGCCACCGGCCTGGCCAGCCTGCTGGCCGCACCGGCTGGCGGGCACGCCGTGAACCTCGCGGCGATCACCGCCGCGCTGGCCGCCGGCCCCGACGCCCACCCGGACCCGGAGCGCCGGTGGGTCGCCTCGGTCACCGCCGGCGTCGGCCTGGCCCTGCTCGGGCTGGGCGCCGGCGTGGCCACCGCGCTGGTCGCGGTCGCCCCGCCGATCCTCATCGAGGCGGTCGCCGGGCTGGCGCTACTGGGGGCGCTCGCCACCGCGCTCGCCTCGGCGGTGGCCGATCCAGGCGCCCGGGAGGCCGCCGTGGTCACCTTCGTGGTGACCGCCTCGGGGGTGACGCTGATCGGTGTGGGCGGCGCGTTCTGGGGGCTGGTCGCCGGCTGCCTGATGCTGCTGCTCTTCCGCCGTCGTCCACCCGCCGCAGAGAGATCCACTCGGGCCAGGACGGCCGTGGATCACTCCTCGGGTGGCAGGTCGGCCACGCCCACGGCGAGGAGGACCCGGCCGTCGGCCACCGACCCGATCCGGTCGGCCGGTACGTAGACGGCCCCGGTGCGGGTCAGCTCGGTGGAGACCTTCAGGTAGCCGCTGTGCAGCAGCCGCGCCGCCAGATCGGCCGGAACACCCGGCTCCTCGACCGCGGTCGCCTCGATCAGCTCGTCCAGGCTGCTGCCTGGGTCGGCGGTCGGCGCCTGCACGGTCACCGCGTTCGGGTCACCTCGCTGGACGAGGTCCACGGTCCCGACCTCGGTGCCGGCGGCGTCGATCACCGGCATGCCGGTGGTGATCCGCGAGATGGTCGCCTGCTGCTTGTCCTGCTGGTCCATCCCACCGCGGTTCCCGGGGCGGTGCGCCGCTAAACGCCGTCGCCAACCCGCCCCACGCTCAGCCAGCCCGGCAGCGGCCGCGCACGGAGGCGATAGGCCCGGAGAGCGTGATGACTCTGAGGCATATTCATGCCTCAGAGTCATCGCCGGCGAAAGCAGTACCGCCTCCAGGGCCCGGGAGTAACGGTGGCGGGCGACCGACCGCGACGCCTGAGGCACACCGCACCCGGCGGCCCGCCCAGACCGTCCGCCCACTCAGCCGTTCGGGAGGGTCCAGCCGCCGGGCGGGCGCGGGGAGAGTTCGCGCCAGGCGTCCGGGCCGTCGAGCAGGGCCCGGACCGTCTCCTCGGCCTCGTCCGCACTGCCGTACTCGTAGAACCGGGAGATGCCCTCGGCGCCGCCGGCCCGCTGCTCGACGTGCCACCGGTCGGCGTCCACCCGGAGGAACACGTCCCGCCGGGCCAACCGCCCCCATTTCCCGTTCCACCAGTGCTTTCGCTGCTCCATGGGCGGACTCTATCGAACACACGTACGAGAAGGTGCGGCCCCTGCGGGAATCCCGCAGGGGCCGATGTGCATCCGTCGGTCAGCGCGGCGCCGGCGGCTCGGTGCGGCGGCCCAGCACGTCGTCCAGCGCTCCGCGCTGCTGGCCGGGAGTGGCGTGGCCGGCGGAGACCAGCGCGTCCCGAATCTCGGTCAGCAGCTTGACCTCCTCGCTCGGCGCGGCCGGCGGCGGCTCCTCGCCCCGCCTGCGCCGCTCGGCCAGCTTGTTCATCGGGAACACCACGAGGAAGTAGAGCGCGGCTGCGGTGAGCAGGAAGGTGATCAACGCGTTGAGGAAGCTGATCCAGTCGAATTCGACGCCACGGATCGTCCAGGCGGCTCCTGCGAGACCATTGTCCTTGCCGGTGATCAGCAGCACGAGGAGCGTGATCAGCGGCTTGAGGAACGCGTTGGTCAGCGACGTGACCACCGCTGTGAACGCGGCGCCGATGACGACACCGACCGCCAGATCGACGACGTTGCCGCGCATGATGAAGTCTTTGAAGCCCTTGAACATCCGTACTCCCGACGTGTCCGGTTTTCCGTCGGGGACAACCTATGCCCCGGGAGTGGGCTCCAGAAAAGCGCCGGCTTCGATCGCCGCCAGCGCCGGGTCGCCGGCCCGGATCGCCTCGACCAGCCGGGTGTGGTCGACGTAGCGCTCGGGTGTGAGCACGTCCCCCATCGCCTGGGCGACGGTGCTGCGCAGGGCGGCGCCGACCGATGCGTACAGCTCGGCGAGCATGGGGTTGTGCGCGGCGGCGACCACCGAGGTGTGCAGCGCCGCGTCCGCCTCGACGAACGCGTCCACCCGACCGCCGCGCCAGGCCGCCTCGCGCTCGGCGAGCGCGCCGTCGAGCGCTGCCAGGTCGATCGGGGTACGCCGCAGCGCGGCGAGCCGGGCGGCCTCGACCTCGAAGGCGCGCCGCACCTCGATGACCTCGGTCATCCGGTCGTCGCCGAGTTGGCGGGCCACCACCGGCGCCAGTTCGTCGGTGGACACCACGTACGTGCCGGAGCCCTGCCGGCACTCCAGCACACCGGCGTGCACCAGGGCGCGGACCGCCTCACGGACCGTGTTGCGCCCGACGCCCAGCGCGGAAACCAGCTGTGGCTCGGTGGGGATGCGCCCGCCGACCGGCCACTCGCCGCCCAGGATCCGGGCACGGAGCTGCTCGATGGTCTGCCGGACGCGGTGGCCGCGGGGCGGCACCGGCGGCGCGGAGGGGGAATCGACCAACGGTGGCACTGGTTACATCACCGGTCCCAAATTCATCCCATGATTGTAGGTTAGAGGTCATGACCCCGCCACCGACCGCCGCTCCGGCGCCTCCCGCCCCCGTCGCTCCCGGCCCGGCGCACGACCCCGGTGCGGGCCGTCGGACCCACCCGGCGACCGGCGGTGCGCTCGTGCTGGTCGGGATGCTGCTGGTCGCGCTCAACCTGCGCGCCGCGGTCACCAGCCTCGGCGCCCTGCTCGACGAGATCCGCGACGGGTTGGGGCTCTCCGGGACCACCGCCGGCCTGGTCACCACCCTGCCGACCATCGCGTTCGCCGGCCTCGGCGCGCTCACTCCGTGGCTGGTCCGCCGGGTGGCGCCGGCCCGGGTGCTGGTGATCGCCATGCTCGCCCTCGCCGTCGGTCAGGTGCTCCGGGTCGCCACCGACTCGACCTGGGTCTTCCTGCTCACCAGCGCGCTGGCACTGGCCGGTATCGCGGTGGCGAACATTCTGCTGCCGATGCTGGTCAAGCAGCACTTCCCGCACCGCACCGGCCTGGTCACCGGGGCGTACACGATGGCGTTGACCGTGGGCACGACGGTGGCCGCGGCCTCGGCGGTGCCGATCGCGCACGCCTTCGGGTCCTGGCGGGCCGGGCTCGGCGTCTGGGCCGGGCTGGCCGCGGTGGCCGTACTCCCGTGGGTGCCGCTGGCGCTGCGGGCCAGGGCGGCCGCGCGGCGGGCGACCCCGACGGCGGCCGTCGCCACACCGACGCGGGTCCGGCCGGCGCGGACCCGGCTGGGCTGGGCGATGGCCATCTACTTCGGCGCCCAGTCGCTCAGCGGGTACGCGATCATGGGCTGGCTGGCCCAGCTGTTCCGGGACGCCGGCTACCAGCCGGAGTCGGCCGGGCTGCTGCTCGCCGGGGTGACCGCGCTCGGCGTGCCGATCGCGCTGGTGATGCCCACCCTGGCCGGCCGGCTGGCCACCCTGCGCCCGCTGGTGCTCGGGCTGACCGCCGCGTCGACGTTGGCCTACCTGGGGTTGGCGCTCGCTCCGCAGGGCGCTGCGCTGCTCTGGGTGGCCCTGCTGGCCATCGGCCAGGGCGCGTTCCCGATGATCCTGACCACCATTGGTCTACGCGCCCGCACCGCCGAGGGGACCGTCGCGCTCTCCGCGTTCGCACAGAGCACCGGGTACGTGATCGCCGCCCTCGGCCCGCTGATGGTCGGCATCCTCTATGAGGTCACCGGCGGCTGGACCGCGCCGATCGGGTTCCTGCTGGCCGCGCTCGCCGTGCAGACGGCGGCGGGCCTGGCGATCGCCCGTCCCCGCTACGTCGAGGACGAGTGACGAGCGGCAGCGGTCAGGAGGAGGTCGGCGTCGGGTCGCCGGCGACGGCCTGATCCACCGTCGGATAGGTGTGCAGCACCTCGACCAGGCCGCTCACCTCGAGGATGCGCAGCACCCCTCGCTGCGGGGCGGCCAGCCGCACCACGCCGCCAGCCTCGTCGCAGCTGTTCTTGGCGCGGACGAAGACCGACAGACCGGTCGAGTCGCAGAACGAGACATCCGCCAGGTCGAACACCAGCCGGTTGCGGCCCTTGTCGAGCAGATCGGTGATCTGGTCCTGCAACTGCGGTGCGGTCGCCATGTCCAGCTCGCCCGCGACCGACACGACAACCACGTCGTCGCGTTGTTCCGTGTGCACCGTCAAGGACATTTGCAGACCTCCTGTTATCGGGGGAACGGTATCCCACGGACAGGGTCGGACGCAGATCGGGAGCCGCGATCCGGTGGTCATCATCATTCCGTTGCTACGTGGCAAGTAGTTGATCAGTGTCCGGTGATAGAGTCCGGCCCGTTCCAGGTCGAGGGGGGTTTCGCAATGGCGTTGAGCGCCGAGGAAAGTGGTCGACTCGCCGCGTTGCTGGGTGGGCAGGCCGAACGGGTCACGCAGCGGTGGACCGAGATCATCGCCGGTTCGTTGCGCGGCCGGCTGAGTCAGGCGGAGCTGCGCCGGCAGGTTCAGGACCTGCACCATGCCATTGTCAGCACCGGCGAGCAGGGCGTCATCGACCTGTCCGCCGAGAACGCCGCCGAACTGCGCGCCACGCTCTCCGAGCTGTCCCGTGGTCGGGCCCGGCAGGGCTTCTCCGCAACCGAGACCGCGATCAGCATCTTCGCGCTCAAGGACGTGTTGGCCGACCTGGTGCAGGAGGCCGGCGGCGACAAGGCCCTGCACGACTACGTCGCCTTCTCCGGGCTGGTCGACGAGCTGGGCCTGTTCACCTTCGAGAGCTTCGTGCGCACCCGGGAGAGCCTGATCGCCGACCAGGCCGAGCAACTGCTCGAGCTCTCCACGCCGGTGGTCAAGCTCTGGGAGGGCGTGGTCGCCGTCCCGCTGGTCGGCACCCTGGACTCGGCCCGCGCCCAGGTGGTGATGGAGCGGCTGCTGCAGACCCTGGTCGACACCAGCTCCCCGTACGCGATCATCGACATCACCGGCGTCCCGGCGGTGGACACCCAGGTCGCCCAGCACATCCTGAAGACCGTGGTGGCCGCCCGGCTGATGGGCGCCGACTGCATCATCTCCGGCATCCGCCCGCAGATCGCGCAGACCATCGTCGCGCTCGGCATCGAGTTCGGTGACATCGCCACCAAGGCGACCCTCGCCGACGCACTGCGCCACGTGCTGCGGCTGACCGGTGTGGAGAACTCCCGCCGGCAGTCACGCCGGGACGCCTGATGGAACGGGTACCGATCCTCAAGATCGGTGACATCCTGCTCGTCTCCATCCAGCTCGACATGTCCGACCAGACCGCGGTCGCGCTTCAGGAGGACCTCGCCGAGCGGATCGTGGCCACCGGCTGCCACGGCGTCATCATCGACATCACCGCGCTGGACATCGTCGACTCCTTCGTCGGGCGGATGCTCTCCACCATCGCGTCGATCTCCAAGGTGCTCGACGCGGAGACGGTGGTGGTCGGGATGCGCCCCGCCGTCGCCATCACCCTGGTCGAACTGGGCCTGTCGCTGAACGGCATCCGTACCGCTCTGAACGTCGAGCGCGGCATGGAGCTGATCGCGGCGGCGCGTCCAGACGAGCTCGATGACCAGCTCGCCGACGATCCGGACGCCGAGACGGCCACGCTGTGACCATGGGTATCGACCTGGGCCACCCGCAGGCGCAGTCGATCCGGAGTGACGAGGACGTGGTGCGTGTCCGGCAGCTGGTCCGTGCCGTGGCGGTGGCCGTCAAGCTTTCCCTGGTCGACCAGACCAAGGTGGTCACCGCGGCTAGCGAGCTGGCCCGCAACACCCTGGTGTACGGCGGCGGCGGCACGGTGGAGGTGACCACCGTGGACAACGGGCGGCGCCAGGGCGTCCAGATCGTCTTCACCGACTCCGGGCCCGGCATCGCCGATCTCGACATGGCCTTCACGGACGGCTACACCACGGGCGGCGGCCTCGGGCTCGGGCTCAGCGGCGCCCGGCGACTTGTCGACGAGTTCCAGATCGAGACGTCCGCGGAGACCGGCACCCGCATCGCGGTCACCAAGTGGTCCCGGTGAACGGGGACGCGGTCACCGACAGCGGTATCTGGTTCCGGGTGGAGGCCAGCAGCGCGGCCAGCGCCGTCCGGCGTGCCGCCGAGCGCCTCGGTGAGCAGGTGGAGCTGGGGCAGCCACGCATCGCCGACCTGGCCATCGTCGCCGCCGAGCTGACCAGCAACCTGGTCAAGCACGCCGACGAAGGCGCTCTGCTCCTGCGGCCGGTACGCCGAGCCGGGGAAGCAGGCGTGGAACTGGTGGCCATCGACTCCGGGCCCGGCATGGCCGACCTGACCGCCTCGTCCCAGGACGGGCACTCCACCACCGGCACGCTCGGCATCGGTCTGGGCGCCATCGTCCGGCAGGCCAACTGGTTCGACGCGTACTCGCTGCCCGGCCGGGGCACCGTCCTCGCCGTGCAGGTCTGGCCGGCCGAGCCGGCCCGACCGTCCTGGGCCGGCGCCCTCACCCGGCCGTTGACCGGTGAGACGGTCAGCGGCGACGGGTACGCCGTCCGGATCGCGGACGGGCGGCACCAGGTGCTGGTCAGCGACGGCCTGGGGCACGGCCCGCTGGCCGCCGCGGCCACCCAGGCTGCAATGGCCGCGTTCCGTGACGCCCCGGCCGGCCCACCCGCAACGGTGGTCAGTCACCTGCACCGGACCATGTCGCACACCCGCGGCGCGGCGCTGGCGGTCGCCGAGCTGGTGCCGGAGGACGGCGTGCTGCACTACGCCGGGCTGGGCAACATCGCCGGCGTGGTCGTCGAGGGCGACGGCAAGCGCCGAGGGCTGGTGTCGCTGCCCGGCATCGCCGGGCACCAGCGGCCGACGGTCCGGGGATACGACTACCCGTTCGGTCCGGGCGCCCGGCTCGTCATGCACAGCGACGGAGTGGTCGACCGCTGGCGGTTGACCGACTACCCGGGCCTCGCGGAACGGTCCCCGCTGGTGATGGCGGCGACCCTGCTGCGCGACGCCGGAGTACGGCGCGACGACGCCTGCGTGCTGGTCGCGAGGTCCTGGGCATGACCGGGGAGCCGGCCGCGCTGCCGCTGCTGCAGATGGCGCTGCGAGTCGAACAGGACATCTTCGTGATCCGCCAGCGGGGCCGCGAGGTGGCCGCGGTGGTCGGCCTGGAACACCAGGACCAGATCCGGATCGCCACCGCGCTCAGCGAGGTGGCCCGCGACCTGCTGCGGACGGTGGGGGGCGCGGAGGTCTCCTTCCACATCGATGCGGGCACCGACGGCCGGTTCCACCTCCGCGCCGACCTGGCCCCGATGGCCCCGCTGCCGGACGGCCGGTACGAGCCGCAGTCCGGCGCGGTGTCCCGACTGGTCGACACACTGAGCGTTTCGACCGTCGCGGGGGTTACGGTCGTGAGGATGTCCCGACGAGTCCCGGCCAACGCGCCGACGCCCACCCCGGAGCGGCTCGCCGAGTTCCGTGCCGAACTCGGCCGTACCGCGCCGGCCAGCGCCCTGGACGAGCTGACCGTCCAGAACGGGCAGCTCATCGCGGCGCTCGACGAGGTGCGCAGCCAACGCGACGACCTGGCCGTGCTGAACGACGAGCTGGCCGAGACCAACCGCGGCGTGCTGGCGCTCTACAACCAGCTCACCGAGGAGCTGGAGGAGACCAACCGGGGTGTGGTCGCCCTCTACGCCGAGCTGGACGAGAAGTCGGCCCAACTGCGGGCGGCAAGCGAGTCCAAGAGCCGGTTCCTGGCCAACGTGAGCCATGAGCTGCGCGCCCCGGTCACCGCGATCATCGGGTTGGGGCGGCTGCTCTCCGACTCCGCCTCCGACCCGCTCACCGCCGAGCAGGCCCGCCAGGTCGATCTGATCCGGTCCTCGGCGGCCGACCTGCTCGGGCTGGTCAACGAACTGCTGGACCTGGCCAAGGCGGAGTCCGGCCGGATCGAGCCGGACTGGGCGGAGGTGGACCTGCGCCCGATCTTCGGTCAACTGCGCGGCACGCTGCGCGCGCTGGCCACCCGCCCCGAGGTGGAGCTGGTGGTGGAGGAGCTGCCCGCGCGCGCCGTGTTGCGGACCGACGAGGTGCTGCTCGGCCAGGTGCTGCGCAACCTGCTGCACAACGGGCTGAAGTTCACCGAGATCGGCGAGGTGCGGCTGCGGGCCGTGCAACGCGATGACCGGTGGATCATCTCGGTCAGCGACACCGGCCCAGGCATCGCCCCCGAGCTGCACGAACGGATCTTCGAGGAGTTCTACCAGGTGCCCGGGGCGACCCGGGTCGGCGGCACCGGCCTCGGCCTGCCGTACGCCCGGCGGCTGGTGACGCTGCTCGGTGGAACGCTGGAGCTGACCAGCGAGCCGGGCCGTGGCAGCACGTTCACGGTCTCCCTGCCCGTGGGCGGAGCGTGACGGTGGACGGCGGGCCGGCGACCATCCTGGTGGTCGATGACAGCCGTACCAAGCGCTACCTGCTGGTCAGCTGGCTGACCCGGGCCGGGTTCACCGTGCTCGAGGCGGAGAACGGCGCAGAGGCGCTGGCCCGGGTCGAGGTGGACCGGATCGACCTGGTGGTGCTCGACGTCCGGCTGCCCGACCTGAGCGGGTACGAGGTCTGCGAACGGGTCAAGGCTGCGCACCCGGCGATGCCGGTGATCCACGTGTCGGCGCACGCCGTGGACGTGGCCGACCGCGCCCAGGGGCTGACCCGCGGCGCGGACGCCTACCTGACCGAGCCGATCGAGCCGGAAGAGCTGATCGCCACCACCCGGGCGGTGCTGCGCTACTACCAGGCCCGGCAGCGCGCCGAGCTGCTCGCCGAGCGGCTGCTCGTGCTGGCCGACACGACGGTGGCGGTGTACGCCGCGCCGACCTTCGCCCGGCTGCTGGAGGCCGCCGCCGAGGGCGCCGCGCAGATCTTCAAGAGCCCGGTGGCGGTGGTCGCCGAGACGTTCGACGGCGACTGCCTGGCCGGGATCGCCGCTGGCCCCGGCACCAGGGCCACGCTGGTGCCGTGGGTCGTCGACGACAGCGGGGTGCCGACCGGCGCGACGGTCCGGGTGGAGGACCCGGCGAACTGGGGGCTGATCGAGTGGCCGGCGGGCTCGGTGACGGTGGCCGCTGCCCGGCTGCGGGAGGACCGGGCCCCGTTGTACGTGGTGGTCCCGACCGCCACCCAGACCGCCCGGACACCGGTGCTGGTGCAGCTCGCCCAGGCGGTGGCGGCGGCGGTGGAGGCGCAGCGCTCGTTCGACGAGGAGCACCGGATCGCGGTCACCCTCCAGCGCAGCCTGCTTCCGCGCCGGCTGCCCGACGTGGCCGGGCTGGACCTCGCGGTGCGCTACGAGCCGGCCAGCGCACAGACCGAGGTGGGCGGCGACTTCTACGAGCTGGTCATGCTCGACGGGCACCTGCTGCTGGCGATCGGCGACGTCGCCGGCCACTCGCTGCACGCGGCGACGGTGATGGCCGAGCTGCGGCACGCGGTGCGGGCGTACGCGGTCGAGGGGCACCAGCCTGGCGAGATCCTGCACCGGGTCAACGAGCTGATGCGGACCCTGCTGCCGGCCGAGATCGCCACGCTCTGCGTGCTGCTGCTGCACCCGCCGACCGGGCGGGTCCGGATGGCCAGCGCCGGTCACCTGCCGCCGGTGCTCAGCCTGGACGGCAAGGTGGAGTTCGTGCAGCATCTGGCACCGCTGCTTGGTGTCCGTGCACCCCGCCCGGCCGACCTGGAGTTCGTGCTGCCGGCCGGCGCCACGCTGGTGTTCTACACCGACGGGCTGATCGAGCGCCGGGACGCCACCATCGACGAGGGGCTGGCCGCGCTCGCCGCGCTGTCCGGCACCGTGGACGAGGACCTGGACCAGTTCTGTGCCCGACTGCTGGTGGAGCTGGCCCCACCGGAGATCCAGGACGACGTCGCCGTGGTCGTGCTGCGTCGCCGCTGAGCCGGCGCCGAAGCTGCTCGCGGCGGTGCGGGCCTGCCAGTCCCGGCCTCAGTGGACCGATCGGGCGTAGGCGGCGGGCGACACGCCCGCGACGGCGGTGAAGTCGCGGACCAGGTGAGCCTGGTCGCTGTAGCCGAGGTCGGCGGCGAGGCCCGCCCAGTTCAGCGGCCCGCCAGCGGCCTGCTCGACGGCCTCCTGGAGCCGGTAGCGACGGATCACCCACTTCGGGCCGACCCCCACGTACTCCGTGAAGAGCCGCTGCAACCGGCGGACCGGGACGTCGTGCCGCGCGGCGAAGTCGTCGACCCGCAGCACCGCCCGGTCCGTCCGGATCGCCTCGGCCAGCCGGACGGCCTCCTCGACCGCCGGGTCCGGCTCGGCCGCCCAGGTGGTGAGCAGGGCGTCCAGCGCGCGGCGGCGCTCGTCGTCGGTGCCCGCGCACACCCGACCGTCGGGCAGCGCCAACCGGCCGGTGGGCAACGGCAGCCGGCGGCCGGTCAACTCGGCGACCGGTCGACGCCAGAACGGGTGGAAGCCGCCCGGGCGGAACTGGATCCCGCAGACCCGGCCGGTGCCGACCAGCGTGGTCCGGAAGAGGTGGCGGCCCACCCCGGCCACCTCGCCGGTCTCCGGCCCGGCACCGTTGCCGTCGTGTCGGAAGACCACGTTCACCGCCGGGTGCGGCACGACCCGCTGCTCGAACGGCGCGCTCAACGCCCAGTCGATCAGCCAGTAGTGCTCGACCCACGGGCGCAGCGACTCCGCCGGCAGGTGCCGGCGGAAGTGGACCTCGCGCAGCAACCGGCCCGGGTCGAGAATTCCCCGGCTGTCGCCACGCGGTCGCTGTCGCATTTTTTCAAGACCACCCTCATACGCTGGCCCTATGACCACACAGACTAGCGATCTGCTGGCGGCAGCCGCGCCGCGAACCGTCGACGTGGTGCGCGGCATCGCCGACGACCAGCTCGACCTGCCCACACCGTGCCGCGACTACACGGTCCGCGACCTGCTCAACCACCTGTTCGAGGTGGTGGTGAACTTCCAGGACCTGGCCGAGAAACGGGACGTGGAGTGGTCCGACAAGCCCGACCACCTGGCCGACGGCTGGCGGGACCGGTTCGAGACGGAGACCGGCCGGCTGATCGCCGCCTGGGCGGACCCATCCACCCTGGAGGGTGTGTCGCCGGGCATGGGCATGCCGCAGACCGTCATCGGCGGCATGGCGCTGCTGGATCTGACCGTGCACGGCTGGGATCTCGCCGTCGCCACCGACCAGCCGTACCAGCCGGCTCCGGAAGCCGTGGCCGAGCTGCACGGGCTGGTCGAACAGTTGGCGCCGACCGCCCGCAAGATGGGCGTCTTCGCCGACCCGGCCCCGACCCCGGCCAGCCAGGACCCTCGGGACCTGCACCACCTCCTGGCCCACACCGGCCGCAACTCCACCTGGCCTTCCACCCCGTGACCCATTCTCTGGCGGCCAGCAGGGTGTGATGGCCGCATGGTGTTCCCGGGGACCGGGCCAGAGGGCATCTCGACGCGTTTGTCGACATTGGTCCGCGATTAGCAGCCTTGACTGACAACTGTCGATGGGATAGATTCCCATGATCGCTCGGGATAGAGGTCTCAATTACGGGGGGTAAGGTGCGATGAAGAAGCGCGCTTTCTTGCTTGCGGCTGTCGCCACGGCATCGGTTCTCGTAGGCGTGTCGGGGGCCGCCCAGGCCGCACCGACCGGTTGTTCGGCGACCGCCGTCGGTTACGGCTCCGGCGCATACTGCAGCGGCGGCACCGGAGAGTTCCGGGCAAAGACGCGGTGTGACAAGCCGTGGGCCCCGGACTACGACCGTTACGGCGCCTGGATGGGCGTCGGGACCTGGTCGTCTTTCGCCAAGTGCGACAACGGGCACGTCGCTTTCAATGCGACGTGGCAGACGCGATAGTCAGACCCTCGGATGCCGGGCGTCGGACGCTACCTGTCCGACGCCCGTGCGCATTGGCAATAATGCCCGCGTCCTGCAATCAGCAGTGAATGCTGGTTGCAATTGAGGATTCACCGATCTCTGGAATCCGTGCTGCTCGCGCAATGAAACCGGACAGGAAAACGACGACCGACGGTCAGTTCGGTGCGTGGAACAGGCCGGCGGACCAGGCGATCAGCAGACCGCTGGAGCAGTTGGCCTGGCTCGGTGCCGGCGCGTTGGCGGCGGTGCTGGTGACGGTCGGTGTCGGCCTGCTCTTCCTGCAGGTCAGTACGGCGGTGGAGGAGCTGCGCACGGCCTGAGTCGGTGTAACGCCGTTGATGGCGGTGCCGCTATCTGCACCGGAGACCCGGACCATCGGGTCCCCGGCGCCGGACCGGATGGTTCCCGGCGCGGTGATGGCGGGAGCTCGCTAGATGCACAACCAAACGGGCGGTGCTCCGCCGGTGTTCGTCGACGCGACGGGGCGCCGTCGTCGGCTGACCGTCATCGCCGGAACCGCGATGGGTCTCGGCCTGCTCACCAGCCTCGGGCTGATCGCCGCCGGGCTCTTCCTGGACACCTCGGCGCCGCTGCCCGGCTGGTCCGACGACCCTCGGGTGCCCCCGGTGGAGGCCGGCGTGGACGGGATCAACCAGTCACGGTTGGCCGACACGCCGTCGCCCTCGTCCTCCCCGGCGACCAGCACGTCTGTGCCACTGCCCAGCCCAGCCCCGACCACCGGCGCCCGGCGCTCGGGCCCGCCTACCACGGCCACCGTGGCGCCGTCCGCCACGGAGCAGCCGGGCCGGGGCGACCAGCACCGCAACACCGCGAAGCCGAGCAGGTCACCCGGTAAGCCGCAGTGATGACGGCGCGACACGTGGCCCGGCGCGATCCGCGGGCGCACTGGCTCCTGCTCCTCCTCGGGCTGCTCCTGCTGCTCGCGGCGCTCACCGTCAACGGCCTGGTGACCGGCATGGCCGGCGGCTCCGGCATCCCCGCGGCCGACAGTCCCGACGCTGGCGTACCGGCCCAGGTCGGCTCGGGCGGCCCGGTGCTGCGGCTGGATCGGGCCGAGCCGGTCAGCCGGGCCCTGCCGGACCGGACCATCGCGCTGACCTTCGACGACGGACCGGATCCGCGCTGGACCCCGCAGGTGCTCGACGTGCTGCGCCGGCATGGCGCGCACGCCACCTTCTTCGTGGTCGGGGCCCGGGTCAACGAACACCCGGAGCTGGTCCGGCGGATCCTCGCCGAGGGCCACGAGATCGGGTCGCACACCTTCACCCACGCCGACCTCGCCGCCGTACCGCCGTGGCGGCGTGACCTCGAACTCTCGCTGACCCGCAAGGCGATCGCCGCGGCCACCGGCCAAGAGGTCACCCTGCTCCGGCCACCGTTCTCCTCGGTGCCGACGGCGCTGACCGGACCCGAGTACGCCGCGCTGCGCGCCGCCGCCGGGGCCGGGCACGTCGCGGTGCTCGCCGACCGGGACACCAGGGACTGGCAGCGCCCCGGCGTCGACAAGATCGTGCAGGCGGCCACCCCGACGCAAGGGCGGGGCGCCGTGGTGCTGATGCACGACGGCGGCGGTGACCGGGCGCAGACGGTGGCCGCGCTGGACCGGCTGCTGCCCGCCCTGACCGATCAGGGCTACCGGTTCACCACCGTCTCCAGCGGCATCGACGCCTCGCCGTCGATGGTCCCGGCGGGCGTTGGCACCCGGTTGAGCGGCGCCGCGCTGCGCTGGACCCAGACCGGCGCACGCTGGTCGGCCGGGGCGATGAACCTGCTGCTCGCCGTCGCCCTCGTGCTCGGCGTGGTGCGTCTGGCGGTGCAGGTGTTCTGTGCCCACCGGCACGTGCGCCGGGTCCGCCGGCCCCGGCGGGGCGGGCCCGAGGTACGCGCCCCGGTGTCGGTGATCGTGCCGGCGTACAACGAGGCGGCGAACATCGCGGCCACGGTCCGTTCCCTGGTGGCCAGCGCATATCCGGCGCTGGAAGTGATCGTGGTGGACGACGGGTCGGACGACGGCACCGCCGACATCGTGGAGCGGATGCGGCTACGCGGGGTACGCGTGATCCGGCAGGCCAACGCCGGTAAGCCGGCGGCGCTGAACACCGGCATCCGGGCCGCTCGGGCGAACCTGCTGGTGCTGGTGGACGGGGACACCGTGTTCCAGCCGGACACCGTGCACCGGTTGGTGCAGGGCTTCGCCGACCCGTCAGTCGGCGCGATCAGCGGTAATACCAAGGTCGCCAACCGACGCCGACTGCTCGGCCGGTGGCAGCACCTGGAGTACGTGATCGGCTTCAACCTCGACCGGCGGATGTATGACGTACTGGAGTGCATGCCAACCATCCCCGGCGCGATCGGCGCGTTCCGCCGCGAGGTGCTTCTGCGGGTGGGCGGGGTGCCGGCGGACACGCTGGCCGAGGACACCGACCTGACCATGAAGGTGCTCAGGGCCGGGTGGCGGGTGGTCTACGAGGAGTCGGCCATCGCCTGGACCGAGGCCCCCTCGTCGCTGCGTCAGCTCTGGCGGCAGCGCTACCGCTGGTGCTACGGCACGATGCAGGCGATGTGGAAGCACCGGCACGCGCTGCGCGAGTCAGGTGCAGGCGGGAAGCTCGGCCGGCGTGGGCTGCCGTACCTCACGGTGTTCCAGATCGTGCTGCCGCTGGCCGCGCCGGCGGTCGACGTGTTCGCCGTCTACGGTCTGCTCTTCCTGCCCTGGTCGACCCTCGCCATCGCCTGGGCCGGGCTGCTGCTACTCCAGGCGGCCACCGCCGGCTACGCGCTGCACCTCGACGGGGAGCGGTACGGGCCACTGTGGGCGCTGCCGTTCCAGCAGCTGGTCTACCGGCAGCTGATGTACCTGGTGGTGGTGCAGTCGGTGGTCACCGCGCTGATCGGCAAGCGGCTGCGCTGGCAGCGGATGGTGCGTACCGGCGAGGCCGCCGCCCTGGTCGGCGCCGGCCGCGGCTGACTGGGCCGCTCAGGCGGCACCGGCTGACTGGGCCGCTCAGGCGGGACCGGCGGGTCGGGGACGCACGGCGATCGGTCAGGTCAGGGGGTGGAAGAGGCCGGCGGACCAGGAGATCAGCAGGCCGACGGCGGCGGAGCAGCAGCACACGAGCAGGGCGGCGGCCACCACCGCGAGGATCATCCAGGCGGATGCGCGCCGGGCCGCGGTCGGTGCCGCTTCGGGTGTCAAGCCGTCCTCGTCGTCGCCGGTCAACGCCGCCCCCCGATCACTCCGGAAGTCTAGGCGGCACCGCCGCCCGGCCGACCGTCATTCGCTGCGCGGGGCTGCCCGGCGACCGGGCAATGTCCTGGAAGTAGTGGCCTCGACGGGAAGCCAAGGCCACTACTTCCAGGTTGTAGCGCGATCATCCCGGTGGGCACCGGGAGGCTCGACCGTCAGGCGCGGTTGAAGCGGTCCAGGATCCAGGCGTTGATGAACGCCTCCTCGCGCCAGGCGTCGTAGCGACCGCTCGGACCGCCGTGACCGGCGCCCATCTCCGTCTTGAGCAGGTAGTCGCCGGTCGGGGCGACCGCCCGCAGCCGGGCGATCCACTTCGCCGGCTCCGAGTAGAGCACCCGGGTGTCGTTGAGGCTGGTCACGGCGAGGATCGCCGGGTAGTCCACCGACGCCACGTTCTCGTACGGCGTGTAGGACTTCATGTACGCGTACACCTCGGGGTCCTCCAGCGGGTTGCCCCACTCCTCCCACTCGGTGACGGTCAGCGGCAGCGACGGGTCGAGGATCGAGGTGAGCGCGTCCACGAACGGCACCTGCGCGACGATCCCGCTGAACGCGTCCGGGGCGAGGTTGGCCACCGCGCCCATCAGCAGGCCACCGGCCGAGGCGCCCCGGGCGACCAGTCGGTCGCTGGCCGTCCAACCGGCCTTGACCAGGTGCCGGGCGCAGGAGACGAAGTCGGTGAAGGTGTTCTTCTTGGCCAGCATCTTGCCCTGGTCGTACCAGCGCCGGCCCAGCTCACCGCCACCCCGGATGTGCGCCACCGCGAAGACCACGCCCCGGTCCAGCAGGGACAGCCGGGCCACCGAGAACCACGGGTCCATGCTGGCCTCGTACGAGCCGTAGCCGTACAGCTCGCAGGGGGCCGAGCCGTCCCGGGGAGTGCCGACCCGGCAGACCAGCGAGATCGGCACCCGGGTGCCGTCATCGGCGAGCGCCCAGTCGCGGTGCTGCTCGTACTCGGCCGGGTCGTACGGCCGCCCGTCCGGCCCGGGCAGCACCGGCTTCTGCTTGCGCAGCACCATCTGCCGGGTGACCAGGTCGTAGTCGTACACCGAGTCGGGGGTGACCAGCGAGGAGTAGCGCAGCCGGACCTGCCCGGTGCGGTACTCCGGGTTGGCGTCCAGCCCGACGCTGTACAGCGGCTCGGGGAAGTCGATGTCGTACTCGTCGCCGCCGCCGATCGGCAGCACCCGCAGCCCGGTGAGCCCGTCGGTGCGCAGCGACACCACCAGGTGGTTCGCGAAGGCGTCCACCGCCTCCAGGCGGGTGCCGGGGCTGTGCTCGATCAGCGGCACCCAGTCGCCCGGCGTGTCGGCCGAGGTGAACGCCAGCGCGAAGTCCTCCGCGCCGTCGTTGTGCAGGATCAGGAAGCGGTGGCCGTGGTGCTCCACCGTGTACTCGACGCCCTGGCGCCGGGGCGCGATCACGGCCGGCGCGCCGGTCGGGTTGCCGGCCGTGACCACCAGCACCTCGCTGGTGACCTTGCTGTGGATGTCGATCAGGATGAACTTCTCCGACCGGGTCAGCTCCACGCCCACCCAGAACCGCTCGTCGTCCTCCTGGTGGACCACCACGTCATCGGCCGCGGCCGAGCCGACGGTGTGCCGCCAGACCCGGTTCGGCCGCCAGGCGTCGTCGACCGTCACGTAGAACAGCACCGAGGCGTCGGCCGACCAGGCCGTGCCGTAGAAGGTGTCCGGCACCTCGTCCGGCAGCAACTCGCCGGTGGTCAGGTCCTTCACCCGTAGGGTGAACCGCTCGTCGCCGGAGAAGTCGGTGGAGTAGGCCAGCCAACGCCCGTCGGGGCTGACGTCGAAGGCGCCCAGCGAAAAGAAGTCGTGCCCCTCGGCCAGCAGGTTGCCGTCGAGCAGCACCTCCTCGCCGTCCAGCGGGGCGCCGTCCGCGCTGAGCGGCGGGTCGGTCTCGGAGTCGCGGACCGCGCGCCGGCAGTGCACCCCGTACTGCTGCCCCTCCACCGTCCGGGTGTAGTACCAGTGCCCGCCCTTGCGGGTCGGCACGGACAGGTCGGTCTCCCGGGTGCGCCGGCGGGTCTCCTCGAACAGGTCCGCGCGCAACTCGGCCAGGTGCGCCGTGCGCTCCTCGGTGTACGCGTTCTCCGCGGTCAGGTAGGCGATCGTCTCCGGGTCGTCCTTGGCGGCGAGCCAGGCGTACTCGTCGACGACGGTGTCGCCGTGGTGGGTGCGCTCGGTGGGCACCCGCTTCGCCGCGGGCGGGGCAGTCTCGGTGGTCACGGCGGCCACGTTACCGGCCGGCCCGCTCCGCGCGCCGGACCAGCGGCATCCCGATAGTCGCCACCACGCCATTCGAACACATGTACGATGACCGGCATGGCGGCAGCAGCGAGTTCCCTCGGCCGGTCCGGAGCCCTCGAGATCACCCGGCGGTTGACGGCGATCTGCGGTCCGCCGTTCGCCCGGCTCGCCGGGCCGGCCGACGAGGTGGCCGGGCGGCCGGCCCGCTGGGTGGCGGTGCCGGGTGGTCCGCACGCCGCGGCCGAGGTGCTGCGGCTGGCCGCCGCGCACGACCTGGCGGTGGTCCCGCGCGGTGCCGGCACGAAGATCGACTGGGGTGCCACCCCCGTGCAGGTCGACATCATGCTCGACACCGGTCGGCTGGCCGGCATCGGTCACGAGCCGGTCGGCGCGCCGGTGGCCGAGGTGGGCGCCGGCACCCCGCTGCGCGCGGTGCAGGCCACGCTGGAGCGCACCGGGCAGCGGCTGGCCATGGACGCCCCGTCGCCGGGCGCGACCCTGGGCGGGGTGCTCGCCGCCGGTGAGGCGGGCCCTCTGCGGCACCGCCACGGCAGCCCGTGCGACCAGCTCCTCGGCGTCCGCTACCTGGGCGCCGACGGCGAGCTGGTCAGCGCCGGCGGCGGCGCGCCCGGGCTCGACCTGGCGCGGCTGCTCTGCGGCTCGCAGGGCGCGCTCGGTGTGCTGGTCTCGGCGAGCATGCGGGTGCAGTCGGTGCCGGCCAGTCGGCTCTGGGTGTCCCGGCCGGTGTGGACGCCGCTGGAGGTGCACGACCTGGTCCGGGCGATCCTCGCCGCCCGGCTGGAGCCGGCGGCCATCGAGCTCGATCTGCCGGCCGGAGCGCCCCGGCCCCGCTCGCCGTACCCGTCCGGCCACCCGGCCGCCACCGCCCGGGAGCGCCACCCCTCGATGTCCGGGCGGGCCAGCGCCCCGTCCCGGGCGGGCAGCCTGGTGGTGCTGCTGGAGGGCGGTCCGGCCGACGTCACGGAGCGGGCCGAGCGCCTGGTCGGCATGCTGCACGGGGAGGCCACCGTCACGCACTCCGCGCCGCCGTGGTGGCGCCGCTACCCGTTCGCACCCGGCGACACGGCGCTACGCCTGGAAGTGCCGATCAGCGACCTGCACGCCGCTGTCTACGCGCTGCGCGACGCGGCCGGCACCCCGGTGCCGGTGCGGGGTTCCGCCGGGCTGGGCGTGGTGCACGCGGCGCTGCCCGGCGCACTGCCCCCCGACCGGGTGGCATCCATCCTGGCCGCCGTCCGGGGGGTCCTGCTGGCCCGGCAGGGCCGCTGCGTAGTGGTCTCCGCCCCCGCGCCGGTGCGGCAGGCCGTTGACCTCTGGGGTGAGCTGGCCGGCCTGGCCCGGCTGCGGTCCGCCAAGGAGCACCTCGACCCGGAGCATCGACTCGCCCCCGGCCGCCTCCCCGGCGGCCTGTGACGGGGCTCCGCCACCGCCACCGCTACCGGTGCTCGGTCAGTCCAGCCACCACCGGTGCATGTCCAGCAGCGGCGGGGTGAACCGGGCCACCAGCACCAGCAACGTGACAGCCGCACCGGCCAGCAGCAGCGTCCGGGTCATCCGGGGCAGGGCGTCCCGTTCCCGCGCGGCCACGGCCACCGCGACGATTGCCAGCGGCAGCCCGAGCACTGCGCCCACCAGGTAGAGCATCCCCACCACGGCGTAGAGCCAGAGGAACGGGTTCGCACCGTGCATCCCGAACGGGATCAGCTCCTTGGGGTCGTACGCGCCGGTCAGCATCTCGGCCGGGCCGACGCCGGCGGCTGCCATCCGGCCCAGGTAGAGAAGCAGCACCGTGAGGAACGCGCCGACGGTCGCCAACTGCCCGGCGATCAGCGCCCGGACCGCTGGCCGGGAGTACGGCGTGGCCTGCGCGACACTGGACATGACCGTCAATCTACCGAGCCGACCGGGACCCGGTGCGACGAGCGGCGGTCAGCGCGCGTCGTTGCGGAGGACCAGGATGGCGATGTCGTCCCGGGGCGGCTCGACCGAGAAGTTGATCGCGGCGGCGCGCAGCCGGGCCGCCACCACGTCGGCCGAGTACCCGCCCAGTGGCGCGGCCGCGTCACGCAGCCGGTCGGTGCCGAACAGTTCCCGGCCGCGGCGCCGCTCGGTGACCCCGTCGGTGTAGAAGATCAGGGAGTCACCCGGGGCGAGCGTGATCTCCGCCGTCGGCGAGGTGATCGTGTCGAGCAGGCCCAGCGCGGTGCCTCCGGTGCCGACGAACCCGGCGCCACCCGCAGCGGCCAGCAGCACCGGCCGGTCATGCCCGGCAAGGTGCAGCGAAACGTCCAGCTGGTCGCCGTCGCCCTGGGCGACCGCCGCCAGTGCCAGGGTGCAGTACCGGCCGCCGCCCCGCTCGACCAGCGTCTCGTTGAGCCGCGCCAGCGCCTCCGGCAGCGGCTTGCCGTCACCGACCAGCACCCGGATGACGTCCCGGACCAGCCCGGTGACCGCGGCCGCCTGGACGCCCTTGCCCGAGACGTCCCCGATCACCACCAGCCAGCGCCCGTCGGGCAGCGGCAGCACGTCGTAGAAGTCACCGCCCACCTCGGCGTCGTCGCCGGTCGGGACGTACTCGGCGGCGAAGCCGATCCCGTCCACCAGCGGCAGCACCGGCGGCAGCAGGGACTGCTGGAGCGTCTGTGCCACCCGGCGACGCTCGGCGTGGATGCGGGCGTTCTCGATGGCCAGAGCGGCCCGCCGGGCCACGTCCTCCAGCACGGCCACCTCGTCCGGGTCGTGCCGGTGCCGCTGGTGCCGCCCCACGGCCAGGGTGCCGAGCCGCTGCCCGCGTGCGATCAACGGGACCGCGAAGCCCTCCATCGGCCCGCCGAGCGGAATCTGCGCCGCGCTGCGGGACGCCTCACGCAGCCGGGCCTGGATCGAGTCCGGGCCGGTCTCGGCCAGCACCTTGTGCAACTGCGGCAGCACCGACTCGTCGGCGTGGCTGGCCGCCGCCAACCGGAGCCGGCCCCACTCGTCGGTGGTGTGCACCGCGCACCACCGGCCGAGACGGGGCACTACCAGGTGCGGGATCAGTGCCATGGTCAGCTCGACGTCCAGTGACTGGGCCAGCAGTTCGCTCGCCTCGGCCAGGAAGGTCAGCCACGCCTGCCGGCGGACGTCGGCCCGGCGTAGCCGGTCGTTCTCCAGGTGCAGCGACAGCCGCTCGGCGGTGAGCACCGCCAGCGGCCGGGCGTACGCCGACGGTGCGGCGTCCAGCTCCAGCTCCCCGGCGTACGGGCGGTGCACCGTGAGAGGCACCCGCAGCAGTTCACTGTCGTCGCGGGGTTGTCGGCCGAAGCGGGCCAGCACCTGGCGACCCTGCCCGTCGCCCCGGTCCAGACGGATCATGCCGCCGGCCGCGCCCACCATCTCGGCGACCCGGCTGAGCAGGCTGTTGGCGAAGTCGGGCAGCGGGTCGTCCGCGTAGATGTCGGGGGCGGTCTGCATGAGTTCGCTCATCGCGCCGGCGCTCGGCGCGGAGCCGTCGGTGGCGGCCCCCGGGCCGGAACTGGCCGGCATCGACTCGCCGCCCGCGCTGGCCCCGGCCGGCGGGTCGGCGCCGGGGCGGTTCAGCCGGAACCAGACGCCCTTCCCGGTGGGCAGGTACGTGGTGCCCCAGCGGCTGGCGAAGTGGTCGACCAGCAGCAGGCCCCGACCCCGCTCGGAGACCTCGTTGATCTCGGTGGCGTCGTTGCGGGTGCCGACGGTCAGCTCGTCGCCCGTACCGGGCGCGAAGTCGGAGACGGTCACGGACAGCCCGATCTCGTCCGCGACGACCTCGATGTCCAGTTCGGTGCCGGCGTGCTCGACGGCGTTGGTGGTCAGCTCCGTGGTGAGCAGCAGCGCCTCGTTGGCCAGCTCGTCCAGGGCCGCTTCAGTCAGCACCGAGCGGACCACCGCGCGGGCGGCGGCCGGCGTACGACGGTCAGCGGGCAGGCGGACACGCCGGACCGCCCCGTTCCGGGCCCCGGCCGTCGCGGGCCCCGCCTCGGCTGACACCCCCGTATCCTCCACCGTCCCCCCGCCGGGTGCCAAGCCGATCGACCATCGCGTGGGCCAGGTCGCCAGCCGGTCGCGTTCCGCTCTCCGCCCGGCTGCGACCATCCGCCCGCCGCGGCGGGGTCCGGCACCCGGGCGAGGTGTCCGACCCGACGTGCCTGCTCGGCCCGCATCGAGCGGATCGGACGGCCCGGCAGGGCCAATCGGCGGGTCGCGCACCCTGGCACTGCGGTGGACCCGGGCACAATATGGAATGCCGGCGTGTCCGCACGGGCCGGCGCCCCCGAGTTGAGCGAGGAATGATGACCACGGCGAAGCAGTCGGTGGCGGATCCGTCCGCACCCGACCACGAGGCGCTCCTCGGTGAGTTGACCGAGGCGCTGCGACGGGTCCGTCGCGGCGACCTGAAGGTTCGGCTTCCCCGCCGCGCGGGCAAGGGCGGCGAGGTGGCGGACGCCTTCAACGAGGTGGTCTCGCTCCAGGAGCGGCAGTACCTGGACCTGCGGCGGATCAGCCGGATCGTCGGTCGGGACGGTCGACTCACCGAGCGACTCGACGACGAGGGGCTGGACGGCTCCTGGGCGGAGGGGCAGCGGGCGATCAACTCGCTGATCGACGATCTGGGTCGGCCGACCACCGAGATCGCCCGGGTCATCGTGGCGGTCGCGGACGGCGATCTGTCCCAGCACATGGCGCTGGAGATCGACGGCCGACCGCTGCGCGGTGAGTACCTGCGCATCGGGCGCACGGTGAACACCATGGTCGACCAGCTCTCGTCGTTCTCGAACGAGGTGACCCGGGTCGCGCGCGAGGTGGGCACCGAGGGCAAGCTGGGTGGCCAAGCCGACGTCCGGGGCGTCGCCGGCACCTGGAAGGACCTCACCGACTCGGTGAACACCATGGCGTCGAACCTCACCTACCAGGTGCGGTCGATCTCCCAGGTGTCCACGGCGGTGGCCAAGGGTGACCTGTCCCAGAAGATCACCGTGTCGGCCAAGGGTGAGGTCGCCGAGCTGGCGCACACCATCAACTACCTCACTGACACGCTGCGGCTCTTCGCCGAGCAGGTGACCCGGGTGGCCCGTGAGGTGGGTACCGAGGGCAAGCTGGGCGGCCAGGCCGAGGTGCCGAACGTGGCCGGCACCTGGAAGGACCTGACCGACAGCGTCAACTCGATGGCGTCGAACCTGACCGCCCAGGTGCGCAACATCGCCCAGGTCTCCACGGCGGTGGCTCGTGGTGACCTGTCGCAGAAGATCACGGTGGCGGCGCAGGGCGAGATCCTGGAGCTGAAGGACACCGTCAACACGATGGTGGATCAGCTGTCGTCGTTCGCCGACGAGGTGACCCGGGTGGCCCGTGAGGTGGGCATCGAGGGCAAGCTCGGCGGCCAGGCCCAGGTGCGTGGGGTCTCCGGCACCTGGCGTGACCTCACCGAGAACGTCAACCAGTTGGCCGGCAATCTGACCAGCCAGGTCCGCAACATCTCCCAGGTCTCCACGGCGGTGGCGAAGGGTGACCTGTCGCAGAAGATCACGGTGGACGCCCAGGGCGAGATCCTGGAGCTGAAGAACACCGTCAACACGATGGTGGACCAGCTGTCGTCGTTCGCCGACGAGGTGACCCGGGTGGCCCGTGAGGTGGGCACCGAGGGCAACCTGGGCGGTCAGGCGCAGGTGAAGGGCGTCTCGGGCACCTGGCGGGACCTGACCGACAATGTGAACTCGATGGCGTCGAACCTGACGAGCCAGGTGCGCAACATCGCGTCGGTGACCACGGCGGTGGCGAAGGGTGACCTGTCGCAGAAGATCACGGTGGACGCTCGGGGCGAGATCCTGGAGCTGAAGTCGACGGTGAACACGATGGTCGACCAGTTGTCGTCGTTCGCCGACGAGGTGACCCGGGTGGCCCGTGAGGTGGGCACCGAGGGCAAGCTCGGCGGCCAGGCCCAGGTACGCGGCGTGGCCGGCACCTGGCGGGACCTGACCGACAACGTGAACTCGATGGCGTCGAACCTGACCGCCCAGGTGCGGAACATCGCCCAGGTTTCCACGGCGGTGGCGAAGGGTGACCTGTCGCAGAAGATCACGGTGGACGCTCGGGGCGAGATCCTGGAGCTGAAGTCGACGGTGAACACGATGGTCG
>NZ_JBIAYP010000002.1:674681-893170 GCF_042897975.1 Micromonospora sp. NPDC000668 | reverse complement strand
GTCGACCAGTTGTCGTCGTTCGCCGACGAGGTGACCCGGGTGGCCCGTGAGGTGGGCACCGAGGGCAAGCTCGGTGGTCAGGCGCAGGTCAAGGGCGTCTCGGGCACCTGGCGGGACCTCACCGACAACGTGAACTCGATGGCGTCGAACCTGACCGGCCAGGTTCGCAACATCGCCTCGGTGACCACCGCCGTGGCGAAGGGCGACCTGAGCCAGAAGATCACCGTGGACGCGCAGGGCGAGATCCTGGAGCTGAAGTCCACGGTGAACACGATGGTCGACCAGCTGTCGTCGTTCGCCGACGAGGTGACCCGGGTGGCCCGCGAGGTCGGCATCGAGGGCAAGTTGGGCGGTCAGGCGCAGGTCAAGGGCGTCTCCGGCACCTGGCGTGACCTCACCGAGAACGTCAACCAGCTCGCCTCGACCCTGACCACCCAGCTGCGGGCCATCGCGCAGGTGTCCACCTCGGTGACCCGGGGTGACCTGACCCAGCGGATCGCGGTCAAGGCGCAGGGCGAGGTCGCCGAGCTGAAGGACAACATCAACCAGATGATCGTCACCCTCCGGGAGACGACCAAGAAGAACGCCGAGCAGGGCTGGCTGGACTCCAACCTGGCCCGGATCGGCGGCCTGTTGCAGGGCCAGCGGGATCTGGGCGAGGTCTGCCGCATGATCATGACGGAGGTGACCCCGCTGGTCGACGCCCAGCTCGGCGCCTTCTTCCTGGCCGACGACGCCGACGGCAGCATGCGACTGAAGCTGACCTCTTCCTACGGGTACGTGGCGCGGGGGCACGACGTCACCTTCGGCCCGGGTGAGGGGCTGGTCGGGCAGACCGCCCTCTCCCGCCGGACGATCCGGGTCAGCGCATCCCCGAACAGCCGGCTCACCCTGCGCTCCGGCCTGGCCGAGACGCCCCCGTCCGACCTGGTGGTACTCCCCGTGCTGTTCGAGGGGGAGCTGCTCGGGGTGATCGAGTTCGCCAGCGTGGCGGCCTTCTCCGAGCTGCACCTGGCGTTCCTGGAGCGGCTGGTGCTCACCATCGGCATCGCGGTCAACACCATCCAGGCCAACCGTCGTACCGAGGAGCTGCTGGCCCAGTCACAGCGGCTGGCGCACGAACTCCAGGAGCAGTCGGCGGAGTTGCAGCGGACCAACGCCGAGCTGGAGGAGAAGGCCACCCTGCTCTCCGAGCAGAAGGGCAACATCGAGACGAAGAACCGGGAGATCGAGCTGGCCCGGCTCGGCCTGGAGGAGAAGGCGCAGCAGCTCACCCGGGCCTCGGCGTACAAGTCGGAGTTCCTGGCCAACATGAGCCACGAGCTGCGGACGCCACTGAACTCGCTGCTGCTGCTGGCCCGGCTGCTGGCGGAGAACTCGGAGCAGAACCTCAACCCGAAGCAGATCGAGTTCGCCCGGACCATCCACAGCGCCGGCTCGGACCTGCTCTCGCTGATCGACGACATCCTGGACCTGTCCAAGATCGAGGCGGGTCGGATGGACGTCGAGCCGACCGAGATCCGGTTCGCGGAGATCCGCGGCTACGTCGAGCAGGCGTTCGCGCCGCAGGCCGAGGAGAAGAACCTGGACTTCCAGGTACGGGTGAGCAAGGACCTGCCACCGGCGCTGGTCACGGACGCGCAGCGGTTGCAGCAGATCCTGCGCAACCTGCTCTCCAACGCGGTGAAGTTCACCGACAACGGTGCGGTGACGCTGCGGATCGCCCCGGCGGCGGAGAACGCGGTCTTCGACGTGCCGGCGCTGACCAACGCCCAGCAGGTGATCGCGTTCACCGTGATCGACACCGGGATCGGCGTCTCCGACGACAAGCTGTCGATCATCTTCGAGGCGTTCCAGCAGGCGGACGGGACCACCAGCCGCCGCTACGGCGGCACCGGCCTGGGCCTGTCGATCAGCCGTGACCTGGCTCGGTTGATCGGGGGCACGATCACCGTGTCGTCGGCGCCCGGGCAGGGGTCGACCTTCACCCTGTTCGTGCCGCAGGTGCTGGCCCCGGACGCCGTGGTCGCGCCCCAGGCGCCGTCCCCGCAGCGCGCCGGTCTGCCGTCGTCGCTGCTGATGCCGCCGCTGGAGCTGTTTCCCGAGCGGCCGGAGGCGCCGGCCACCCGCCAGCTGGACGGGTCCACGGTGCTGATCGTGGACGATGACGTGCGTAACGTCTTCGCCCTGACCAGCGCCTTGGAGTTGCACGGGATGACCGTGCTGTACTCGGACAACGGCGTGGACGGTGTCCGCCTGTTGGCCGAGCACCCGGAGGTGGACATCGTGCTGATGGACGCCATGATGCCCGACCAGGACGGGTACGAGACCACCCGCCAGATCCGCCGCAACCACCGGTTCGCCGACCTACCGGTCGTCTTCCTGACCGCGAAGGCGATGCCGGGCGACCGCGAGTCCGCACTCGCGGCCGGGGGCAGCGACTACATCACCAAGCCGGTCGACCTGGACGACCTGATCGAGCTGATGTCGTCCTGGATCAGCGGCAGCCGGACCGAGGAGACTTCGTGACCCAGATGGCCAAGGCGCTGCTCGTCGACGACCGGCGGGAGAATTTGATGGCACTGGAGGCGATCCTCCAGGGCCTGCCGGTCCAGTCCGTGGCGGTGGAGAGCGGCGAGGCGGCGCTCAAGCAGCTGCTGGTGGACGACTTCGCGGTGATCCTGCTGGACGCACAGATGCCGGACATGGACGGCTTCGAGACGGCCAGCCACATCAAGCGCCGGGAGCGGACCCGGCACGTGCCGATCATCTTCCTCACCGCCGCCGACCGGGACGCCCAGCTCGCCCTGCGCGGGTACCAGGTGGGCGCGGTGGACTACCTGACCAAGCCGTTCGACCCGTGGGTGCTTCGGGCCAAGGTGTCGGTCTTCGTCGAGCTGTGGGTGAAGACCCGGCAGTTGGCTGCTCAGTCGGACCTGGTGCGGGAGCGCGACACGCAGTGGCGGCGGCTCACCGACGCGGTCGACGAGGCGGTCACCCTGCTCCGCTCCGACGGGCCGGAGGCTCGGGACCGGGCGGTGGAGCTGCTCGAACAGGCCCGCTGGGGCAACACCTCCTGACGGAGGGGCGGGCGCTCAGCCCTCGCGGGGCGGAGCAGGGTGGCCGCCCGGCGGGCCTGCCAGCGACTGGACCTAGCCGGTGGGTTGGTCGTTGCGGATCATCAGGGCGCTGCGGAGGCCGGTGATGTCCAGGACGCGAATCAGGAAATCACCCACGTGAGTGAGCATCAGCAGGCTCTGCGCGTGGCTGGCCTTGCGGCTGAGCACGACCAGGGTGCCCAGGCCCTGTGAGTCGCAGAAGGTGACGCCGCCGAGGTCGAGCACGATCTTCGGCGGCGGGTCGGCCAGCACCTCGTTGACCACGGTGGAGAGCTGCGCGGCCGTGAGCATGTCGATCTCACCGGCCAGGCGCAGCACTGCTTCGTCGCCCGTCCGGTGTAGCGTGATGGACAGTTCGGCACGATCCACCCGGTCAGCCTAGCGCGATCCGGACGACCCGGCCTGTCGAGGCCGCGAGGCGCTCCGGCCGCCGTGTCGGCCCCGTTGACGGGCGCCGGAGGCGGGTGAGCCGGGTAACCCCGGTCCGGGGTGGCTGCGGCCTGACCGTTCGGCGCTGACACAATGGCGGCATCGTGACCGAGACATTCTCTGCCGGATCCGGCCGCTACCCGGCCGACGCGCCGGCCTCCGAGGCCCTGTTCGCCCGCGCCCGCGCCATCGTGCCGGGCGGGGTGAACTCCCCCGTGCGCGCCTTCCAGGCGGTCGGCGGCACCCCGCGCTTCATGGTTCGCGGCGAGGGTCCGTGGCTGCACGACGCCGACGGCCGCCGCTACGTCGACCTGGTCTGCTCCTGGGGTCCGCTGATCCTCGGGCACGCCCACCCGGAGGTGGTGGACGCCGTACAGGCCGCCGCCGCCCGGGGCACCAGCTTTGGCACCCCCACCCCCGGTGAGGTGGAGTTGGCCACCGAGATCGTCGACCGGACCCCGGTGGAGCAGGTTCGGCTGGTCAACTCCGGCACCGAGGCGACCATGTCGGCGATCCGACTGGCCCGCGGCTTCACCGGTCGCTCCAAGATCGTCAAGTTCGCCGGCTGCTACCACGGGCACGTCGACGCCCTGCTCGCCTCCGCCGGGTCCGGCGTGGCCACCCTGGGCCTGCCCGACTCGCCCGGCGTCACCGGCGCGGCGGCCAGCGAGACCATCGTGCTGCCGTACAACGACGTCAGGGCGGTCGAGGAGGCCTTCGCCGCCGAAGGCCAGCACATCGCCGCGGTGATCACCGAGGCCGCCGCCGGCAACATGGGCGTGGTCGCCCCCCGCGACGGCTTCAACCAGCAGCTAGCCCGGATCGCGCACGCGCACGGCGCGCTGCTCGTGGTCGACGAGGTGATGACCGGCTTCCGGGTCTCCCGCGCCGGCTGGCACGGCCTCGACCCCTCCGACGCCGACCTGTGGACGTACGGCAAGGTCATGGGTGGTGGCCTGCCCGCCGCCGCGTTCGGCGGGCGCGCCGAGATCATGGCCCGGCTCGCCCCGGCCGGCCCGGTCTACCAGGCCGGCACGCTCTCCGGTAACCCGCTCGCCTGCGCCGCCGGCCTGGCCACTCTGCGGCTGGCCGACGACGAGCTGTACCGCCGCCTCGACGAGACGGCCACCGTCGTGGGCAAGCTCGCCGCCGATGCGTTGGCCGCCGCCGGGGTCCCGCACCGGCTGTCGTACGCGGGCAGCATGTTCTCGATCTTCTTTACCGACGCCGAGGTGGTCGACTACGACAGCGCCCGCACCCAGCACGTGCCGGCGTTCAAGGCGTTCTTCCACGCGATGCTCGCCGCCGGCGTGTACCTGCCGCCGAGCGCGTTCGAGTCGTGGTTCGTGTCGGCGGCGATCGACGACGCCGCTCTGGAGCAGATCGCCGCCGCGCTGCCGACGGCGGCGAACGCGGCGGCAGCGGCGGGTCACGGGGGGTAACGAGCGGTGAGCAAGACGGTGGTCCACGTGCTCCGGCACGGCGAGGTGTACAACCCCGACCAGATCCTCTACGGCCGGCTGCCCGGTTTCCGCCTCTCCGAGCTGGGTGTGCAGATGGCCAAGGCCGCCGCACAGGGGCTGGCGGAGCGGGAGGTCGTGCACGTGGTGGCCAGCCCGCTGGAGCGCGCCCAGCAGACCGCCGAGCCGATCGCCGCCCAGTTCGGGCTGTCGGTCGGGGTGGACGAGCGGCTGATCGAGAGCGCCAACTGGTTCGAGGGCAAGAAGGTGTCCCCGGGCGACGGGTCGTTCCGCGACCCGCGCAACTGGTGGGTGCTGCGCGACCCGGTGACGCCGTCCTGGGGCGAGGCGTACCGGGTCATCGCCGAGCGGATGTTCGCCGCCGTGCACGCCGCCCGGGTCGCCGCCGAGGGGCGCGAGGCGGTGCTGGTCTCGCACCAGTTGCCGATCTGGACGCTGCGTCGGTACGTCGAGCGCAAGCGGCTCTGGCACGACCCGCGCAAGCGGCAGTGCGGGCTGGCCAGCCTCACCTCGTTCCACTTCGACGGCGCCAAGGTGGTCGGCATCGGCTACAACGAGCCGGCCGCGCACCTGATCGCCCTCTCCGCGACCGCCCGGACGGCCAAGGGGGCCTGATGAACGCCCGGAGGTGGACCGCAGGTCTGCTCGCCCCCGTCGCCGCGGTGGCGCTGGTCGGCTGCACCTCGCAGGGCCGGGAGAAGACCTGCACGACCACCTCCGACGGTGTCATCGAGTGCGCACCGGACCAGCGCTCGGCACCGCCCGCGATCAGCGGTGAGCTGCTCACCGGCGGCAACTACGACGTCAGCCAGGCCCGTGGCCAGGTGGTGGTGCTCAACTTCTGGGGCTCCTGGTGCGCGCCCTGTCGCGCCGAGGCGGACGACCTGGAGGGCACCTACCAGGCCACCAAGGCCTCCGGGGTGACCTTCCTCGGCATCAACGTCCAGGACCAGCGGGACAAGGCCAAGGCGTTCGAGGAGGGCCGGGTCACCTATCCGAGCCTGTTCGACCCGCCGAGCAAACTGGCGCTCGCCCTGGACATCCCACCGAACAGCATCCCGGCGACCGTGGTGCTCGACCGGGAGGGCCGGATCGCCACGGTGATCCGGGCAGCGGTCAAGCAGGAGGGCCTGCAACCGATCGTCGAGCGGATCGCCGCCGAGAAGGCGGCGTCTCGCTGATGGGCGAGACCTTCAAGGAGTTGGCCACGAGCGGGCCGCTGCTGCTCGCCATCGGCGCGGCGGCGCTCGCCGGCCTGGTCAGCTTCCTCTCCCCGTGCGTGCTCCCGCTGGTCCCCGGCTACCTCTCGTACGTCACCGGCCTCGCCGGCGCCGACCTGGAGGGCCGCCGTCCGGCGGCCGACCCCACGCCGGCCGAGGCCACTGGCGGTGTCGCCGTCCGGGAGCGGACCGCCACGGCCGCGGCCGTCAAGGGTCGGGTGCTCGCCGGGACGCTGCTCTTCATCGCCGGCTTCACCGTCGTCTTCGTCGCCACCGCGATCCTGTTCGCCAGCATCGGCCGGGTCTTCTTCGAGTACGAGCGGCAGCTGGAGATCGCCATCGGCGCGCTGATCATCGTGCTCGGGCTGGGCTATCTCGGGCTGATCCCGGCCCTGCAACGGGAGTTCCGGATCTCCCGTCTGCCCTCCGCCGGGCTGCTCGGCGCCCCGGTCTTCGGCGCGGTCTTCGCGCTCAGCTGGGTGCCCTGCACCGGCCCCACGCTCGGCGCGGTGATGGGCATGGCCACCGCGAGCGGCCAGAGCGACCGTGCGGTCGTGCTCGCCGTGGCGTACTGCCTCGGGCTGGGGATACCGTTCATCGTCTTCGGGCTGGGCTTCCAGCGCCTGCTCGGGGTCTTCCGCGCCGTCCGGCGCAACAGCCGCTGGGTCACCCGGGTCGGCGGCGCCCTGCTCATCCTGATCGGCCTCGCGCTGGTCACCGGCGGATGGCAGAGCTTCGTGATCTGGTTGCAGACCACCGTCGGGGTGGGCGAGGTGAGCATCTGATGACCGCCCTGGACGACCGGCCGGAGACCGCGGCCCCGGCGCCCCGGCGCCGGCCCAACCGGCTGCTGGCCCTGCTGCGCAACTCGTGGCGGCAGCTGACCAGCATGCGTACGGCGCTGATCCTGCTCTTCCTGCTCGCCGTCGCCGCCATCCCCGGCTCGGTGCTGCCGCAGCGCGGCATCAGCCCGGAGAAGGTCAACGAGTACTTCACCGAGCACCCTGACCTGGCCCCTCGGCTGGACCGGATCGGCGCGTTCGAGGTCTTCGGCTCGGTCTGGTTCTCCGCGATCTACCTGCTGCTGTTCACCTCCCTGATCGGCTGCATCACGCCCCGGCTGCGCGACCACGTCCGGGCGCTCCGGTCCCGGCCGCCGGCCGCGCCGAAGCGGCTGCAGCGGCTGCCGCAGCACGCGGTGCTGCCCGCCCCGGCCGGCGGCGCGGCGGCGGTCGCCGAGGTGCTGCGCGGCCGACGCTGGCGGGTGGAGGTCCGCGGCAACGAGGTCTCCGCCGAGAAGGGGTACCTCAAGGAGACCGGCAACCTGCTCTTCCACACCTCGCTGATCGCCGTGCTGATTGGCGTCGCGCTCGGCTCGTGGTACGGCTGGAGCGGCAACCGGCTGCTGGTGGCGGGCGCCGACAACGCCTTCTGCAACACCCGGCAGCAGTACGCCGAGGCGAAGCTCGGCCCCCAGGTGGACAGCGAGGACCTGCCCCGTTTCTGTCTGCGGCTGGACGACTTCCAGGCCCGGTTCCTGGCCTCCGGCCAGCCGGAGTTCTTCGACGCCACGGTCACTGTCGACGGCCCTGACGAGCCGACGCGCAGCGCCAACTTCTCGGTGAACTCGCCACTGCGGCTGGGCGACGCGAACGTCTACCTGCTCGGCCACGGGTACGCCCCGGTCATCCGCTACACCGACCGGTTCGGCCGCACCCAGGTCAGCGACGAGCCGTTCCTGACCACCGGCGACATGGGCCTGACCAGCGAGGGGCTGGCGGCCTTCCCGGACGCGAACGTCGACCCGCGGACCGGGCAGCGCGCACCGGATGAGCAGATGGCGTTCACCGGCATCTACCTGCCCACGGCGCCGCAGCAGGCACCGTTCGTCAGCTCGCAGTACCCGACCGAGCGCAACCCGGCGCTGAACCTGGTCGCCTACCGGGGCAACCTCGGTCTGGACGCCGGCATCCCGGGCTCGATCTACCAGCTCGACCAGCGGCAGGTGCGGACCGGCAAGGTCAAGGAGGTCGGCACCAAGCTGCTCAAGAAGGGCGAGACCTGGACGCTGGACGACGGCAGCAAGGTCGAGTTCCTCGGCACCGAGCGGTACGTCACCCTCTCCGTCCGGCACGATCCCGGCTCGACGATCCTGCTGATCAGCTGCGGGTTCCTGCTGGTCGGGTTGATGGGCTCGCTGTTCGGGCGGCGCCGCCGGGTGTTCTTCCGGGTGATGCCGGCCGACCCGGCGGACGGATCTCCGACGGGCGGTAGTAGCTTGATGGAGGCCGGTGGCTTGCCGCGCACCGACTATCCAGGGTTCGCCGACGAGTTCGCCCAGCTCGTCGCCGCAGTCAGCGGTGACGAACGGGCGGCCGAGCGGGCGGCAACGGATGCTGACTCCAGCGGCCGGGCCGGTGTGCGAGAAGGGACCGAGTGATGTCCGCGCTCTCCGACAATCTGGTGACCTTCGCGATCCTGGTGTACCTGGTCGCGATGATCTGCCACGCCGTGGAGTACGCGCTGGGCAACGCGCGTACCTCGGTCGCCGCTGCGGCTCCGGCTCCTGAGCTGGTCGGCGCTGGCGTCGGCGGAGGCGGTGGTGTCGTCCCGACGTCGTCCGCGCCGGTCCCGGTGTCGGCCGCAGCCGACCGCTCGGCGCGGCGCGCCCGGATCGCCGGCCTGGCCGCGGTGGGCGCCACCGCACTCGCCGCCGTGCTGCACCTCGCGGCGCTGGTCACTCGCGGCATCGCGGCCGACCGGATGCCCTGGGGCAACATGTACGAGTTCGTGCTCACGGTGACGTTCATCGGGGTCGCGGCCTGGCTCGTGGTGCTCTGGAAGCGGCCCTCGCTGCGCAAGCTCGGGCTGTTCCTCACCCTGGTGATGGTGTTGCTGGTGGCCACCGCCGAGTTGGTGCTGTACGTGCCGATCGTGCCGCTGGTGCCGGCGCTGAACTCGTACTGGTTCGTCATCCACGTCTCGACCATCGTCTTCGCGTCCGGCATCCTGCTGTTGGGCGCGGTGCCGGCGGTCGGCTACCTGATGCGCTCCGGGTACGAGCAGGGCAAGCGGCGCTTCCCGTACACCCTCGCCAAGCGGTTGCCGGCGGCCGCTGGTCTGGAGCGGCTGACCTTCACGCTGCACGCCTTCGCCTTCCCGATCTTCACCTTCGCGGTGATCGCCGGTGCGATCTGGGCCGAGGCGGCCTGGGGACGGCCGTGGGGCTGGGACCCGAAGGAGACCTGGGCCTTCATCTCCTGGGTCGTGTACGCCGGCTACCTGCACGCCCGGGCCACGCCCAGCGTGAAGCGCAACGTGGCCACCTGGATCGCCGTGCTCGGCTTCCTCACCGTCCTGATGAACCTGTTCGGCGTGAACATCTTCTTCACCGGCCTGCACTCGTACGGTGGCCTGGACTGATCCTCGGGTAGCCCGACGTCCTACCCGTCGGATCCCGGCGACCGGGGTCGCCAGCCGCGCAGTGTCCGGTCCACCTGCACGGTGACCTGGTAGGCCACCTCCGGCAGGTCGGCCAGTTCGATCCGTTCGGCGCGCAGCGCCAGTTGGGCGTGCAGTTCCCGGGCGACGGCGTCGCGCACCTCGACCAGCAGGGGCGACAACCCGTCCGGGTCGCCGACGACGTAGGCATCCGACATGCCTTCCAGGCTGCGCGCCGGCGGGCGAGGCACGCCAGTGCCGGTGAGATTTGTCCGGCGGCTTGACCCACTCCAGGTCGGCGATGTCGCGCTGTTTCGCGCCGCCAACACCGCCATGTCGGCAACATGGTGTCGATCAACCCTGGTGCGGTCAGCCGCCGAACCACCCTGGCACGTCGAGCCGGAACCAGTTGGCGGCGGCCATTGTCCGCAGGTCGTCCTCCAGGGCGTCGACCCGCTCCGGGCCGAGGGTGTCGGCCCACCGCTCGCGCAACCGGTCGAAGATCTCCGCCGAGCGGCGCAACCCGTCGACACCGCGCGGGGTCATCATGACCAGCCGGCGGCGGGCGTCCTGGGGGTCGTCGACCCGGGCGAGGTAGCCGACGGCGACCAGCCGGTCGACCGTCTTGCCGGCTGCCTGCTTGGAGATGCCCAACCGCTGGCCCAGCTCGGTGGCGGTGGTGCCGTCCGCCCCGACCGCCTGGAGCACGAAGCCGTGCAGCGGTCGCAGCTCCGGATGGCCCTGCCGGGCCAGCTCGGCGTGCAGGTCGTCGATCAGCGTCCGGAAACCGGCCAGGAGCAGCAGCGGCAGCTGGAAGCCGGGCCGGGCGGGTTCAGCGGTTGCCATGTTCGACAACCACGTTTACTATTTCGTCAACCACGTTGACTATCCTACGGGGCTCCGGGCGACGTGGCACTCCCGACTCCGCTGCCGAAAGCAGGTAACCGTGTCCGTCTTCACCTCGCACACCGCCGAGACCGCCCCCGTCGCCGCCCGTCCGACCGTCGAGGCGGTAAGCCGCCGGTTCGGCTGGTTGCCCGCCCCGGTGGCGCTGATGGCCGACTCGCCGCAGCTGCTCGCCGGCTTCCTCACCGCCAACGCGGGCTTCGAACAGACCGCCCTCGAACCGCTGGAACGGGAGGTGGTCGTCCTCGCCGTCGCCACCACGAACGAGTGCCACGTCTGCGTCGCCCTGCACACCGGCACGCTCACCCGGCTCGGCGCGACCACCGAACTGATCACCGCGCTGCGGGCCGGCACGGCGCTGCCGGAGCCACGGCTGGAGGCGCTGCGCCAGTTCACCCTGGCCGTGCTCGACCATCGAGGTGCGGTGCCCGACGACGTGCTGGACGACTTCCTGACCGCCGGCTATCAGCCCCGGCACGCGCTGGACGTGGTGCTCGGCGTTGGCACGTACACCATCTCCACCTTCGCCAACCGGCTCACCCGCGCGCCGCTCGACCCGCCGCTGGCCGCCCACGCCTGGGAGCCGGCCGCCTGACGGCCGCCGCCGGTGGTCGGCCGGCGGCGGAGCCGGTCAACCATCGGCCGCCACCCGGTCAAGCCACTCGCCCAGCAGCGCGTCGAACAGCCCGGGCTGCTCGATCTGGAGGTTGTGGCCGGCGACGTCGAGCACCGCGAACGTCGCCCGCGGGTAGTGCGGCAGCAGCACGAACTGGTCGAGGTAGCCGGTGACGTGGTCCTGGCGCCCGGTGAGGATCAGGGTCGGCCGGGTGAACGGCGCGCCGTCCTCGGGATCCTCGCTGAGGGTCCACCGCTGCCGGATGCGCGCCATCGCCGTGGTGTCCGCGACGTCGAGGCCGGTCAGGATCTCCTCGCGGAACCGGCGCAGCGTCTCCGGGGTCTGCACGACAGAGATGTCCGTGAACTCGGCGGCGGTCCGGGCGTCGGTCGAGGCGAGCAGCTCCGGGTCGGGGCGCAGCACCTGCCGCTGCGGCACGGTGCGATCCGCGTTCTCCACCGCAGTGCCGGTAGGGCAGACCAGCGCCAGGCCGCGCACCTGGTCGGGGCGGGACCGGGCGATGGCGCGGGCGAGATAGCCGCCGTACGACTCGCCGACGAGCAGGAACGGTGCGTCGCCGAGGACGTCGTCCACGAAGTCCTGCACGGCGGCGAGCACATCGTCCGAGCTGGCGATCTCGGGCGGGCACGGCGACTCGCCCATGCCGGGCAGGTCCGGGTAGAGCCGTCGGTAGCCGGTCCGCCCGGCGAAGACCGGCTCGAGGCAACCGAGCATCAGCCGGTGGTCAGGTGTCCAACCGTGCAGGGCCAGCACCGGGGTCCCCGTACCGTGCTCGACGAAGTTCAACGTCACCGGCGTGCGGTGCGGCATGGTGTCCCCCTGGTCTGTTGCGACGGCCCACGCATGGTGCCGGTCGGCGCCGACAGATCCGGCCCGGACCGGCGGTTGCTGTGGCGAACCCCACGGGGCCGTCGGCACACAACGGGCGATCCGCCACCGGCGGGCGGTCAGGATGCCTCCGGATTAGTGACGCCCGCCATCCCCGGACCCGGCCGGGAAGGTTGGGGCGCCGGTGGGGGAGACTGGCGGGTATGGCGCGTGGCTTCCCGTACACCGATCTCAAGGACTTCCTCGCGGCGCTGGAGCGCGCGGGGGAGCTGCGACGTGTCGACGTCCCGGTCGACCCCACGCTGGAGATCAGCGAGGTGGTCACCCGGACGGTCCGCGCCGGCGGCCCGGCGCTGCTCTTCGAGCGGCCCACCCGGGGCGAGATGCCGGTCGCCGTCAACCTGTTCGGCACCGAGAAGCGGATGGCGATGGCGCTCGGGGTGGAGAACCTCGACGAGATCGGCGCGCGGATCGGCGAGCTGCTCAAGCCGGAGCTGCCGCAGGGCTTCTCGGGCATGATGGGCGGGCTCGGCAAGGTCATGCAGCTCAAGTCGATGCCGCCGAAGAAGGTCAAGACGGCCCCCTGCCAGCAGGTGGTCTACCGCGGCGACGACGTCGACCTCAACCGGTTGCCGGGGCTGCAGGTCTGGCCGGGTGACGGCGGGATCTTCCACAACTTCGGGCTGACCCACACCAAGCACCCGGAGACCGGCAAGCGCAACCTCGGGCTCTACCGGCTCCAGCAGCACTCGCGCAACACGATCGGCATGCATTGGCAGATCCACAAGAACTCCACGGCGCACCACGCGGTCGCTGAGCGGCTCGGGCAGCGGCTGCCGGTGGCGATCGCCATCGGTGCCGACCCTGCGGTCGCCTACTCGGCCAGCGCGCCACTGCCGGCCGACATCGACGAATACCTCTTCGCTGGTTTCCTGAGCGGCGAGCGGGTCGAGATGGTCGACTGCCTGACCGTGACGCTGCAGGTGCCGGCGCACGCGCAGATCGTCCTCGAGGGCTACATCGAGCCGGGCGAGCGGCTGCCGGAGGGCCCGTTCGGCGACCACACCGGCTTCTACACGCCGGTGGAGCCGTTCCCGGTAATGCACATCGAGGCGATGACCATGCAGCGCGACCCGGTCTACCACTCGATCGTCACGTCCCAGCCGCCCCAGGAGGACCACGGTCTCGGCAAGGCCACCGAGCGGATCTTCGCGCCGCTGCTGCGCTTCCTGATTCCGGACATCGTCGACTACGACCTGCCGGCCGCCGGGGTCTTCCACAACTGCGCGATCGTGTCGATCCGCAAGCGGTACCCGAAGCACGCCCAGAAGGTGATGAACGCGATCTGGGGCGCGCACATGATGTCGCTGACCAAGCTGATCGTGATCGTCGACGAGGACTGCGACGTGCACGACTACAACGAGGTGGCCTTCCGCGCCTTCGGCAACGTCGACTACGCGCGCGACCTGCTGCTCACCGAGGGTCCGGTGGATCACCTCGACCACGCGTCGTACCAGCAGTTCTGGGGCGGCAAGGCGGGCGTCGACGCGACCCGCAAGCTGCCCACCGAGGGATACACCCGCGGCTGGCCGGAGGAGATGCGCATGTCGCCGGAGGTCACCTCCCTGGTCGACAAGCGCTGGAAGGAGTACGGCATCTGATGGCGGTCCTCGACGCGCCGGCCGAACGTCCGGGCCGGATCAAGTCCTTCCTCAAGCTCGTCGCGATCGAGCACTCGGTCTTCGCGCTGCCGTTCGCGTACCTGTCGGCACTGACCGCGATGCAGGTCAACGGCGGCCGGGTGCGCTGGATGGACCTGCTGCTGATCACCGTGGCGATGGTCGGGGCGCGGACGTTCGCGATGGCCGCCAACCGGATCCTCGACCGGCGGATCGACGCGCGGAACCCGCGTACCGCCGGCCGTGAGCTGGTCACCGGTGCGGTGAGCGTGCGGACGGCCTGGACCGGCGCGGCCGTCGCACTGGTGGTCTTCCTCGCCGCCGCCGCCCTGCTCAACCCGCTCTGCCTGGTGCTGGCGCCGCTCGCCGTGGTGCCGCTGGTGGTCTACCCGTACGGCAAGCGGTTCACCAACTGGCCGCACGCCATCCTCGCGGTGGCCCAGGCGGTCGGCCCGGTCGGCGCCTGGCTGGCGGTCACCGGCACCCTGGACGGCTCCTGGCCGGCCTGGCTGCTGGGCGCGGCGGTCGGGCTGTGGATCGGCGGCTTCGACCTGATCTACGCCTGCCAGGACACCGAGGTGGACCGGGAGATCGGTGTGCACAGCGTGCCCGCCCGGTACGGGCGACGCTTCGCGCTGCACGCCTCCACCGTGGCGCACGTGGTGACCTTCGGGCTCTTCGTCTGGTTCGGCGCGCTGATCGGGTTCGGCTGGCTCTGGTGGGTCGGCCTGGCGCTGACCGCGGTCGCCTTCGGCTACCAGCACGTCGTGGTCACCCCGACCGACCTGAGCAAGGTCAACCGGGCGTTCTTCACCGCCAACGGCTTCGTCGGCATCGCGCTGTTCGTCTTCGCCCTGCTCGACCTGGTGATCCGGCTCGACCTGCGGCCCTGATCGGTCCGCATCGCCCAACCTCCGCGCCGACCCGCTGCGGCGCGGCCCGAGCCGGCGCGGTCAGGGCTGAGACGTGCCGGCGGGCTCGGCATGCTCGGTGGGGTAGCGCCCGCTCTCCAGCGTCCACTCGATGGTGCCGCGCACCGCGTCGGCCACCCCGTCGAGGTGGTCGGTGACCGCCTCGTCCAGCGCCGGGCCGAACGACGGCACTGCGGCCCGCAGCGCCACGAAGTGCCGCATCGACTCCCGCCAGCGCTCCGCCACCCGGTCGACCGCCGTCGCGGGCGACAGGCCCCACTCGTCCTGCATGGCCAGCACCAGGTTGTGCCCGCCCGCGGTGGCCCGGTCCCGGTCCAGCGAGGCCAGGTCGTTGTACCAGGAGAGCAGGTCGTTGCCGGTGTGGGCGAGCTGGCGCAGCAGCGGGTGGTGGTAGACCGGGTCGGGCAGCGGTCGGCCGCTGACGAACTCCACCAGCGGGTAGGACACGTCCGCCGCCGAGGTGGCCCGACGCAACTCGACGTACTCGGTGACGCCGGGCCGGTGGCCGGCCTCCTTGTTGACCGCCTCCCGCCAGGTGCCGTCGAGATGCCGGGCCACCGCGTCGGCGAAGCGCAGTCGCCACCGGGCCGGCATCCGGCGGCGCGGCTCCCGCCAGGCCAGCACCAGCAGCCGTCGCAGCGGACCGGTCAGCCCGGCGTGCCGTGGCCGGGGGCCGTCGTGCAGCAACGCCAGCGTGCCGTTGCGCAGCGCCCGGATCTGGCCCGGGTCGAGCCGGCCCGGCCCGTCGCAGGCGTCGTCGACCAGGAAGAACCAGGTGAACAGGGCGGTCAGCACACGCAGGTCGGCCTCGCTCGCGTCCGGGTAGAGCCGGCCGGCGTACCGGGCGAAGGCACCCCGGGTCAGCCGGTGCAGCGCGGCGTCGTCCAGCGGCAGGCCCAGCTCGGGCAGCAGGCCGAGCAGCCACTCCTGCACCCGGTCGGCGTGCGGCGAGAGCCGGGCCGGGATCGGGCACTCGGCGCGTAGCGTCCAGAGGACCTTGCCGGTCGTCACCGATGCCTCCTGTGCGATCTGCTGCCGGTGCGAATCGCCACCGGCAGCATCTCAGGTCGACGGGATGCACACGTACCCCCCGGACAACTCGGGCGACCAGCGATCGCGGGGGTGCCCGCCGACGCACGAGCCCGACCAGGCAGGCTGGAAGGCATGCGGGAACCATGGGTGGTCGGAGTCTCCGGGGCCTCCGGCACGCCGTACGCGGCGGCCGTCATCGGCGGGCTGCTCGACGCGGGCGAGCCGGTGGACCTGATCGTGTCCCGGGCGGCGCGGCTGACCCTGCTCGACGAGACCGGGCGGCCGTTCCGCGACGCGCACTGGGCCGAGGACCTCGCCGCCTGGCTCGGCCGGGACCTGACCGGCGCGGACCTGCGGCACTGGCCGGCGGGCGACCTGGCCGCCGGGCCGAGCAGCGGCTCCTACCGGGTACGCGGAATGGCCGTGGTGCCCGCCAGTACGGCTGCCTGCGCCGGCATCGCGATCGGGCTCTCCAAGGACCTGTTGCAGCGTGCTGCCGAGGTCAACCTCAAGGAACGCCGGCCGGTGGTGGTGGTCCCCCGGGAGACGCCGGTGACCCGTAGCCACCTGGAGCACCTGATCGCGCTGCACGACGCCGGCGCGGTTGTGCTGCCGGCCAGCCCGGGCTTCTACGGCGCGGGCGCGTCGGCCAGCGCCCAGCAGTTGGTCGACTTCGTGGCCGGCAAGGTGCTGGACGCGCTCGCCGTCCCGCACACTCTGTTCCGACGGTGGTCCGGCCAGCTCGGCGCGGCCCGGAGCTGAGCCGTCCGCTCAGCCCGACCGGTCCTGCGGCCGGAGGACTGGTCGTAGTGGGACGCGGACCGGACTGATGCCCGGTCCGCGTGGCGTTGTCCGCACCAGTTCAGTACATGCCGGCGTTGGCCGGACCCGGCCCGGTGGAGGCGGCCGGTCCCACATTGCGTGACTTTCCGACCTCGTCCACCTCGTCCAGCATGCCCTCCCCCTCAAGCAGGGCTCGCACCTCGGATTCCCGAAACCGGCGATGCCCGCCTGGAGTCCGGATGCTTCCTATCCGGCCGGCCGCCGCCCATCTCGTCACAGTCTTCGGGTCCACCCGAAACAGCGCGGCGACCTCACCCGGTGTCAGCAGGCGATCTCCAGTGTCCACAGCCCCCTCCTCGCGTCGACGAAGCCCCTGGCTGAACACACTGCCCCCGGCTGGTGCGAGCCCAGAGCCGTCATGAGGGACGTATGGCAATTACAGCACCAGGGACCTGGCCTGTCCGCCAAACGCGAAAAACGCACTGAGTGGGAAGTTAGTAAATGGTACTGGCGTAACCCCTACCTTCACTGTCTGTTTGTGAACAGTTACTCACTGCTGTGTGCAACGGATGCCGAAGGCGTCGCGTTACGCCCAACCGGTTAAGGTCACTCTCCGTGGACGCCATCGACCTGAGCCTCGTCGACCTGCTGCGCGGCAACGCCCGCCTCTCGTACGCCGAGTTGGCCCGGCAGGTGGGCCTCTCCGCCCCGGCCGTGCACGAACGGGTCGGCAAGCTGGAGAGCAGCGGCGTGATCCGGGGCTACCGCGCGGACGTGGCGCCGGAGGCGATCGGGCTGGGTGTCACCGCGCTCATCGGCATCGTCGAGGACTCGGGCGCGGACAGCGACGACATGCTCGAGTCGCTCCGGGTGCTGCCCGAGATCGAGTCCTGCTACTTCATGGCGGGTGTGGAGTCGTTCCTGCTCAAGGCGCGGGTCGGCACCATCGCCGAGTTGGAGCAGCTGATCGTGCGGCTGAACCGGACGCCCGGGGTCGCCTCCACCCGGACCGCCATCGCGCTCTCCACGAAGTGGGAGAACCGCCCCCAGCCCGTCGGCTCGCCGCCGGCCTGACCCCCGCGTACCGCCCACCCGGCCGTCGGCGTACCCCCGGATCCGGCATCGGTGGTCCGGCAGCGTGGCCGGTCGGCCCTGGTGCCGCCTGCCCGGCCGGCGGTAGCGTGCGCCGATGACCTTGCCGGGACGTGGAGCGGCCGTTGTGACCGGGGCTGCCGGCGGCCTGGGTCGCGCCGTCGCCGCCGCGCTGCACGCCGACGGCTGGTCGGTGCTGCTCACCGACCTCGACCCGGACGCCGTGGCGGCCGCCGCCGCGCCGCTCGGCGGTTGGTCCGCCGCGCTGGACGTCCGGGACGAGGACGCCTGCGCCGAGATCGCGGCGACCGCGGCGAGCCGTGGCGGCCTCGGCCTCTGGGTCAACAACGCCGGCATCCTGGTCACCGGCCCCGCCTGGGAGCACGACGGCCCGACCCGCCGCCGGGTGCTCGACGTGAACGCGCTCGGCGCCATGAACGGCACCCTCGCGGCGCTCGCGGTGATGCGCGGGCAGGGGCACGGCCACGTGCTGAACGTCGTCTCGCTGGCCGGGCTGGTCGCCGCGCCCGGCGAGACGGTGTACGCGGCCAGCAAACACGCGCTGTTGGCGTTCAGCCTCGGCATCCTGTCCGACCTGCGGATGGCCGGTTACCGGCGGGTGCACGTCTCCTGCCTCTGCCCGGACGGCATCTGGACCCCGATGCTGCACGACCGGCTGGACGACCCCGGGGCGCTGGCGTCGTTCACCGGGTCGCTGCTGACCCCGGAGCGGGTGGCCGCCCGGGCGGTCCGACTGGCCCGGCGACCACGCCCGGTGGTCAGCCTGCCGCGCTGGCGGGGAGCGCAGGTCCGGCTGCTGGACACCCTGCCCCGGCTGGCCGTGGCGCTGACCCCACTCGTCCAGGCCGTCGGTCGGGCCGGACAGCGCCGCCAGTCGCGCCGGGCCACCCCGCCGGACCGGAGCTGACCAGCTGACGGCTGCTTGCTAGGTTTCCGGCGTGACTCATCTCGACCGGTGCGACGAGGCCAGCCGGACCTGGGTGACCGAAGCGATCGCCGCCGTCGAGGCGGACGCGAACCGCTCGGCCGACACCCACCTGCTGCCGTTCCCGCTGCCTCGGGCATGGGGGATCGACCTCTACCTCAAGGACGAGTCGGTGCACCCGACCGGCTCGCTGAAGCACCGGCTGGCCCGGTCGCTGTTCCTGTACGGGCTCTGCAACGGCTGGATCGGGCCGCGTACCACGATCGTCGAGGCGTCCTCCGGCTCCACGGCGGTCTCCGAGGCGTACTTCGCCCGGATGCTCGGGCTGCCGTTCATCGCGGTGATGCCCGCCTCCACCTCACCGGAGAAGATCGCGCAGATCGAGTTCCAGGGCGGCCGGTGCCACCTGGTGGACGACCCCGCGACCGTGGTGGTCGAGGCCCGCTGGCTGGCCGAGGACTCCGGCGGCCACTTCATGGACCAGTTCACCTACGCCGAGCGGGCCACCGACTGGCGGGGCAACAACAACATCGCCGAGTCGATCTACGCGCAGTTGGAGCTGGAACGGCATCCGATCCCCACCTGGGTCGTGGTGGGCGCCGGCACCGGGGGCACCAGCGCCACCATCGGCCGGTACGCCCGCTATCGCCGGCTGGCCACCAAACTCTGCGTCGTGGACCCGGAGAACTCCGCGTTCTACCCGGCCTGGCTGGCTGCCGACTGGTCGGTGCGCACCGGGAAGGGATCCCGGATCGAGGGGATCGGCCGTCCCACCGTGGAGGCGTCCTTCCTGCCGTCGGTGGTGGACCGGATGGTCCAGGTGCAGGATGCCGCGTCGCTGGCCGCCATGCGGGCCGGCTCGGCGGTGCTCGGCCGCCGGGTGGGTGGCTCCACCGGCACCAACCTGTGGGGCGCGTTCGGCCTGATCGCCGGGATGCTCGCCGAGGGCCGGGCCGGCTCGGTCGTCACCTTGATCTGCGACGCTGGCGATCGGTACGCCGACACGTACTACGACGACGACTGGGTGAGCGCTCAGGGCCTCGACCTCGCGCCGCACCTGGCCATCGTCGAACGGTTCCTGACCAGCGGCGCCTGGCCCGCCTGAGCCGTGCCGACGGGGTTCGCCGGTCGCGGGCGCCCCTCGCGGGTTGGGTCGCCCGTTCAGCGCGGGTCGATCCGTTCGGCCAGCCCGGGGTAGCGCACCACGTAGCCGTCGGCATCCAGGTCGATGTCGGCGGTGAAGGTGCCGCTGGCGAACCGCACCCGGCCTGGCCCGAGCCCGGTGTAGATCTGCTCGGCCGGCACCACCTCCAGGCCAGGCAGCAGAACCCACGCCACGGTGATCCGGTGTGGCCGGTCGGCCGGCCCGGCGGCCAGCCCGAGCCGGTGGACCGGGAGGGCGTTGAACAGCGGTGACCCGCTCAGGTCCACGTCGAGCGCGTCGGCCAGCCGGTCCGGGTCGTCGGTGCCCGGCAGGCCCGTCCGGGGGTGACCGGCCGCGGTCAGCGCCGCGTCCAGGTCGCCCTGCTCGGCGGTGGTCACCCGCCACCGGTCCACGGCCCGCTCCAGCGTCACTCTGCGCAGCCAGCCCAGCCCTTCGACCTCGACCTCCACCCGGGTGGTGGTCCAGTCCGGCGTGGTGGTCAGCTGGTAGCGGGCGGTCCAGGGGATCGGGTCCACGGCGAGCAGGGTGCCCCGGGCCGCCAACCCGTGGCCGTCGTCGAGCAGGGCCTGCTCGCTGCCGGCGGTGTCCGTCCGGGACCAGAAGATCGACTTCGGCATGGTCGCCATGAGCCGGACGTTACGCGACCGGGCCGTCATCGGCAGGGCATGCGCGAACGCCGCCGCGGAGCGTGGGCTCCGCGACGGCGTCCGGTCGATCAGTGCGTCAGATCATCAGTGGGTACGGGCCGGCGGTCGCCCACCGAAGCCGCGCCGGTCGTCACGCGGCCGGTCATCGCGCGGCCGGTCGTCCCGACCACGGCCCTCGGAGCGGAAGCCGCCCCGGGAGTCCCGGTCCGCGAAGCGCCGCTCCCCGGCGGGCCGGTCGCCCTGCTGCCGGTCGCCCTGCGGACGGTCGCCGTAGCGCCGCTCGCCGGTCGGGCGGTCGCCCCTGCCGTCCCGGTCGCCGAACTGCGGTCGGTCCCCGAACCGGCGCTCGCCCTGCGGCCGATCGCCGTAACCCCGGGTGTCCCGATCGGCGTAACGACGCTCACCGGTCGGACGGTCCCCGTAGCCCCGGTCGCCGGTCGGGCGGTCGCCCTGCGGCCGGTCGCCGTAGCGGCGCTCGCCGGTCGGGCGGTCGCCGTACTGTCGGTCGCCCTGCGGTCGGTCGCCGAAGCGGCGCTCACCCTGCGGTCGGTCGCCGTAACCCCGGTCGCCCTGCGGGCGGTCGCTGTAGCGGCGCTCGCCGGTCGGACGGTCGCCGTACTGTCGGTCGCCCTGCGGTCGGTCGCCGAAGCGCCGCTCGCCCTGCGGACGGTCGCCGAAGCGCCGCTCGCCGGTCGGTCGGTCGCCGTAGCGCCGCTCACCCTGCGGACGGTCGCCGAACCGGCGGTCACCACTCGGGCGGTCGCCGAAGCGGCGCGGGCCCCCGGACCGGTCGTCGAAGCGGCGCGAGCCGCCGGGGCGGTCGCCGAAGCCACGGGGCTCCGCCTCCACGCGAACCGGGACGCCGCTCGGCGCACGGGCGCCGATCAGCTCGGCCAGCACCGGGTCGCCGGCCTTGACCCGGGTCTCGGCCGGCGCGACGCCGGCCTTCTCCAGCATGGCCAGGGTGGTGCGGCGCTGCTTGGGCAGCACCAGCGTGGCGACCGCGCCCGACTCGCCGGCCCGGGCGGTACGCCCGGCGCGGTGCAGGTAGTCCTTGGGGTCCTTCGGCGGGTCCACGTGCAGCACCAGGGTGACCCCGTCCACGTGGATGCCACGGGCCGCCACGTCGGTGGCGACCAGGACGTTCATCCGGCCCTCACGGAACTCGGCCAGGGTCTTGGTGCGCATCCGCTGGGTCTTGCCGCCGTGCAGCCCACCGGCCCGTACGCCGACCGCGGCGAGCTGCTCGACCAGCCGGTCCACGCCCAGCTGGGTGCGGGCGAAGACCATGGTGCGGCCATCCCGGGCGGCGATCGAGGCAGCCACCGGGAACTTGTCGTGCGGCGGGATCAACAGCATGTGGTGGTCCATGGTGGACACCGAGGCGGTGGACGGCGCCGTGGAGTGGGTCACCGGGTCGGTCATGAACCGCCTGACCAACGCGTCGACGTCACCGTCCAGGGTGGCCGAGAAGAGCAGCCGCTGACCGTTCGCGGGCGTCTTCGCCAGCAGGTCGGTCACCTCGGGCAGGAAGCCCATGTCGGCCATCTGGTCGGCCTCGTCCAGCACCGTGACCTCGACGTCGTCGAGCTGGCAGATGCCCCGCTCGATCAGGTCGCCGAGCCGGCCCGGGGTCGCCACGATGATCTCCACGCCGCGCCGCAGCGCGTCGATCTGGCGGTCGTACGGAACCCCACCGACGGCGGTCTTCAGGAACACGTTGAGTGCCTTGCCCAGCGGCAGCAGGGCGTCGTTGACCTGCATGGCCAACTCCCGGGTCGGGACCAGGACCAGGGCGCGCGGCCGAAGCGGCCGGGCCGGCTTGGCGGCGGCGACCCGGGCCAGCAGCGGCAGGCCGAAGGCGAGCGTCTTGCCCGAACCGGTCTGCCCGCGGCCCAGCACGTCCCGGCCGGCGAGCGCGTCCGGAACGGTGGCCCGCTGGATCTCGAACGGGGTGGTGATGCCCTGGCGCGCCAGCGCGCGGACCAGGGGCTCGGGCAGGCCGAGCGCAGCGAAGTCGATCTGCTCGGCGGCGGTCGTCGCCGGCGCGGTGCCGGCCTCCGTCGAGGTGGCGTCGGTCGTCTCCGGGGAGGCGTCGGCCGTCACCGGGGCGGGGTTGAAAACGGACGGAACGATGCTGGGGTCAGCAGAGGTGGTCAACAAATGCCTTTCGAGCGGGGCGCATCTTCGCGATGGCCCGCCGCGGCTGTACCGCCGGATCGCCCGCAAGATCGCCCATGGGCGCGCATCACGCGCGCCGGGTCAGTGATCTCGCCCAGTGTACGGCGGTCTGGCGGAGTCGCCAGCCGGTTGACCGACGGTAGTGGGCGGACTCACCATCGCTTCCGGTCGCCGGCTCAGCCGCTGAGCACGCTGCCCATCAGACCGTCCAGGGCGTTGTTGGCGAGCAGGACGATCAGCACGCTGATCGCCACCAGCAGCCCCAGCGCGGCGGCCAGGACGATCACCACGCGGGTGGTCCTGGAGCGCTCAGCCGGCGTGTCCGCCCAGCCCTGGGCCAGGATGTGCCCGGTCAGCGAGCCGGAGTTCTCCACCGCGTTGGCCGGCAGCGCGATCGTGGCGAAGCCCGGCCCGTCCCCGCCGGCGTAGACGGTGCCAGCCAGGTCCGGGCCGCCGTCGTACCGTCCGCCGGGCGCGCCCTGCCCCGCCGGCCGCCCGGCCATCGGGTGGGCCGGCGAAACGGTCGGCCGGGACACGCCGACGCCGCTTGCGTACGACTGGGGAGCACCGGTGGTGGATGGCGGCCAGCTGGGCAGCGCGGGCGCGGGCACCACCGGTGGTGCGGAGACGGGTGCCTTGGCCCTGCCGCCGGCCGAGGTCGGCTGCGCCGCGACGGCCGCGGACGGCCAACCGGCCGGTGGTGCGGAGACCGACGCGGTGGCCCGGACGCCCGGCAGAGTGCCGGGCATCGCCGGTGGCGGCGGGAACGGCGGTGCCGGCATCGGCCCGGGCGGCGGTGGTGGCGCGGGCACCGGCGGGCCGGGCGGCGGCACCGGCGGACCGGGCACTGGCGGAGCCGGCGGGCCCGGGATGGGCGGCAACGGCGAGGGCGGCGGTGTGGGCGGGCCCGGGACGGGCGGCACCGGGCCGGGCGGTGGCGTGGGCCGAGGCCCTGGCGTCGGCGCCGGGCCGGGCGGGTACGGCCCCGGGGTCGGCGCAGGCCCCGGTTCGGGCCGCGACGGCGGGGTCGGCCCGGGCTCCGGCTCGGGCCGCGACGGCGGGGTCGGCCCTGGCCCGGGTGGCGCGGGGATCGGCTCCGGCTCCGGGGTCGGCGGCGTGGGCGGCTGGGCGGGCTCCGGCGGCTGCACCGGCTCCGGCGGCTCCGGGTTCACCGGACCGGACCGGTAGACGGCGGGCGCGCTCGCCCGAGGGTCCGGGGTGCCCGCCGTTCCGGCCGTGACTCGACTGCTGCCGGGCACCGTGGCGCTGGCCCGGGCCGGGGCCGTCGAACCATCCCGCTGCCCGGGCAGCGCACCGGCCGGCGTGGCGGAACCGGTCGCCCGGTAGGTGGTCGCGCTGGCCGGAGCGCTGGCCGGAAGGTCACCGGTCAGCGCGGCGGCGGTCGCGACACTCGCCCGGGCTCGTACCGGGACGGCAGCCGGGTCAGGGCGAGCGTCCTCGGATGCCGGCTGCCCGGCGTCCGAGTCCGGAGCGTCCCCGGCGGCGCCGGTGTTGTCGGTGGTGGCGGAAACGGCACGGACGTCAGCAGCGTCGGCGGAGGCCTCGCTGGCGGCCGACTCGGCGTCGCTGGTGGGTGCCGGGTCTGCGGGCTCCGGTGGATCGGCCCGGTCGATGGCGACAGGGTCGACAGTCTCCGCCGGATCACTCTGCTCGGCCATCTCCGCCCTCCGTGCCGCACCCGCACCCGCACCCGTGACGTCGGGCCGGGTGTGCATGGATGTCACGGTGCCACAGATCGCCCCGAGCGGACAGCCGGAGCCAAACGTGGCGGGTCAGCTTTCGGTGCTCGGGCTGCCCTCCGTGCTCGCGGCCGGACTGTCGCTGGCCGCCCCGCTCTCGCTGGCCGACGGCTCGCTGGCCGGGGATGAGCTGGCCGGGGACGAGGTGGCCGGTGCGCTGGTCGGCGGCGGCGGGGTCGTCGGCGGCGGGGTCGTCGGGGTCTGGGTCGGGCTGGGCGACGGGCTCGGCGAGGTGCTGCCGGTCGGCGTCGGCGTCGGCGTCGCGCTGCCCGTGGGCCTCGGGGTGGCCGAGCCGGTCGGCGTCGGCGTCGGCTTCGGGGTCGTGCTGGGCGGCGGGGTCGGCACGATCGGGGCCGGCACCGCGCCGATCACCCGGGTGGCGGCGTACAGCCGGGACCAGGAGACGACCGAGATCTTGACGACGTCGCCGGTGGTGGGCGCCTGCACCATCTTGCCGTTGCCGATGTACATGCCGACGTGGTGGATCGTGGTGTAGCTGCTGCCCGAGGCGAAGAAGAGCAGGTCGCCGGGGAGCAGCGCGGCCTGCGGCACGGTCCGCGACCGGGTGGCCGCGTACTGGTCCCGGGAGACGCGGGGCAGGTCGAAGTAGTCGGCGCCCGGGGACCGGTACGCCGCCCACATGAGACCGGAGCAGTCGAACCGGTCCGGCCCCTCCTCCGACCACTTGTACGGGTCGCCGAGCTGCGCCAGGGCGTACGCGACCGCAGCCAGCGCCCGCGGGTGCGCGGCCATCCCACTGACGCTCTGACCCGCCACGTAGCCGGCACCGAGCTGCTGCTCGACGGCCTCCTGCTGGCGCTCGATCTGGATCAGCTGCGCGGCGTTGTCCCGGCGCAGTTTGAGCAGGCTGGCCTCGGCCGTGCGCAGTGCCTGATCGCCAGCGGTGAACTCCGCCTCGGCGGCGTCGACCCGTGCCTTGGCCGCGGTGTGCGCCTGGTAGGCGAGCTGCTCGCCGTTGCGGGCCCGGGACAGCTCCCCGGCCACCCCGGTGGTGCCGCCCGCGACCTTCTCGCCGCGGGTGATCTGCTGGAGCCGGCTCAGCCCCTGGATGTCGTCGGCGAGGTCGCCGGGCGGCAGCGCGGCGGCGGCCTTGATCGCGTCCGAGGCGGCCACGTCGGCGGCCTGCTGAGCCCGGAGCAGGGTGTCCTGCGCGGTCTCCAACATCTTGCCGGCCGCTTGGAGCTGCGCCTGCGCGTCGGTGCGTTTCTGCCGGCTCAGCAGCAGCGCCTCGCCGAGCGTGCCGACCTGGATTTCACCGGCGGAGATCTGGGCGGCCAGCGGGCCCGTGCCGACGTTGACGACCGGCGGGACCGGGATGCCGGCGACGGGCGCGCCGCCGGGCAGTTGGAGCGCGCCGGCCACCGCCGGGCGCGCGCCGGTGTCGGGCACTGTGGTCGGCAGCCCGGGTTCGGCGTACGCGGGGGTGGCCAGCACCGCGGCCGCGATCGCCCCGAGCAGGGCGGCCCAGAGCCTCGGGCGCAGCACCGGCGAGATCACCGGGCTCCGTCGTCGCTGCCGTCGCCCGCGCTCGCTGTCGACCATTCCGCTCCCCGTCCCGCAGCCCGTCGCCGCGCCCCAAGGGCGCAGCCGTCGGGACGGTACCAGTGTGTTCCGCCCCACCCTGTCTTACCGCAACGGGGCAGTGATGTCGATGCATCGCCGGGTTACGGGAGGCTGAGAGTCTGGTGAAGTGGGTCGCTGCAGGCGACCGTGCCGCCGGGGCTGTCGGCGTCCCGACGTACGCTCGACCGGGACCGCAGGTGGAAGGGACGTGCCATGGACGCCGGACTCAAGCGTGAGCTCGAAGCGAAGGTGTACGCCGGTGAGCGGCTGACCCGTGAGGACGGGGTCGCCCTATACGACAGCGATGACCTGACCTGGCTGGGGCGGCTGGCTCATCACAAGCGCACCGAGCTCAACGGCGACCGGGTGATGTTCAACGTCAACCGGCATCTCAACCTGACCAACGTCTGCTCGGCGTCCTGTGCGTACTGCTCGTTCCAGCGCAAGCCGGGCGAGAAGGACGCGTACACGATGCGCATCGACGAGGCCGTCCGCAAGGCCAAGGAGATGGAGGATGAGCAGCTCACCGAGCTGCACATCGTCAACGGCCTGCACCCGACGCTGCCCTGGCGTTACTACCCCAAGGTGCTGCGCGAGCTGAAGGCGGCGCTGCCGAACGTCAAGCTCAAGTGCTTCACCGCGACCGAGGTGCAGTGGTTCGAGAAGATCAGCGGCCTGAGTGCCGACGAGATCCTCGACGAGCTGATGGACGCCGGTCTGGAGTCGCTGACCGGCGGCGGCGCGGAGATCTTCGACTGGGAGGTCCGGCAGCACATCGTCGACCACGCCTGCCACTGGGAGGACTGGTCGCGGATCCACGCCCTGGCGCACAGCAAGGGCATGAAGACCCCGGCGACGATGCTGTACGGCCACATCGAGGAGCCCCGGCACCGGGTCGACCACGTGCTGCGGCTGCGCGAGCTGCAGGATGAGACCGGCGGCTTCGCGGTCTTCATCCCGCTGCGCTACCAGCACGACTTCGTGGACTCGGCGGACGGCAAGATCCGTAACAAGATCCAGGCGCGCACCACGATGGCCTCGCCGGCCGAGTCGCTGAAGACGTTCGCCGTCTCCCGGCTGCTCTTCGACAACGTGCCGCACGTGAAGAACTTCTGGGTGATGCACGGGCTCTCGGTGGCCCAGCTCTCGCTGAACTTCGGCGTGGACGACCTGGACGGCTCGGTTGTCGAATACAAGATCACCCACGACGCCGACTCGTACGGCACCCCGAACACCATGCACCGCGATGACCTGCTGCACCTGATCTGGGACGCCGGATTCCAGCCGGTCGAGCGGGACACCCGCTACAACGTGGTCCGGGAGTACGACAAGGCGCCGTCGCTGGCCGAGCGCCGTGCCGAGCCGCAGCAGGTCTGGGCCTGAGTCACCACGTACCCTCGCAGTCGATGACCGAGCAGCGTAAGTCCGAGCAGCAGGGCGGCTTCCCCCGCCGGGACGCCGAGGGGCGCGTCCGTACCCTGGGCGATCTGCTCGGGGTGTGTCTGGCCGGCCTGGTCATCGGCGCGCTGGCGCTCGTGCTGTTCGACTGGGCGTTCGCCTCGATGGGCGCCGGCGACTTCGGGCACACCAACGGCTGGTTGGCGGTGATCCTGCCGGCCTGGCTGTTCTGGGACGACTTCCGGGCCTGGGAGTTCGGCGCGGCCCGGGTGGTGGCGGCGTTGGTCGCCGCCGCAGTCGGGGTGTTCGCCGGGTTGCTGATCGCCGGTCTGGGCGCCGGGTTGCCGCCGCTGCTCTCCGGAGCGTTGGCGGCGGCGGCGTTCACCGTGGCGTACGCGGCGGTCTGGTTCCCGGGCGTCCGCTGGCTGGCCCGCCGGACCGGCTGATCCCGACCGCCCGCCGGGCGGGTCGATTCTTCCGCCGGCACCGGCGGGTGACGGAGAACGGAGTGGTGCAGGTGAGCGCGGCGGTCAAGTACACGCTGGGCCGGATCGGGCTGTTCGTCGCCGTGCTGGCGGGCCTCTGGCTGATCGACATGAACGTGTTCCTGAAGCTGATGCTGGCGCTCGCCTTCTCCGCCGCGCTCTCCTTCTTCCTGCTGCGTGGCTGGCGGGACGAGATGGGCGAGGAGATGGCCGACGCGGCGGAGCGCCGCCGCAGCGAGAAGGAGCGTCTCCGCTCCGCCCTGGCCGGCGATGACCAGCCCTCCACCGACCCCGAGCCTCCCACCGACCGACCCTCGCGTTGATCAAGAGGTTTGCGTCACCAGGACGGCTCCCGGTGACGCAAACCTCTTGATCAGACGCGCTCGGCCGGGTGGGTCACCAGTTGGTGGAGCCGGGGACCTTCGGCCAGGCCTTCCAGGTGGGCTTGATCAGGTACGCGACGCCGCCCGAGCCGCCGGAGACGCCGCCGCTGGCGTTGGTCCGCTTGGTACGCAGCCAGATCTGCTCGAACTGGGCACGCTTGTAGACGTTGCGCACCACGTCGTTGCTGGACGATGCGGGATCGTTGACGATCACGTCGCCGTCAGCGGTGAAGCCGACCACCACGAACAGGTGCCCGGAGGTGCCGTAGTTCGCCCCGTCCAGCTCGCTGGCGAGGAAGGACTGGCTGGTCACCACCGGGATGCCGGCGGCGATGAAGCGTTCCAGTTCGTCCAGCGAGTGCATCCGGGTCACCCGACCCTCCAGGCCGGGGAAGCTGGCCGCGTACGCGGTGTTGAAGGGCCAGTTGCCGGCACCGTCGTACGCGTAGTCGTAGGTCATCCGCGCAGCGTGGTTGACGGTCGGGTCGGGGTAGGTCGGGTCCACCCAGGAGGTGTCGGCCGCCGACGGCCGCCGACCCCAGTACTCGACCACCATCTCCGTGGAGGTCGGGGAGCACCAAGCCTCGCCACCGCCGTCGTACTCGGGGTAGTGCCCGGAGTGCACGTTCTGCGAGTAGCGCGGCACCGGCAGCTCGACGCCCCAGGCGATGTGTCCGGCGCTCGGCGTGACGGTGAACCGGTCCGGCACGGTCGAGCTCATCGCGCCGAGCATCCGGACCACCGGCGCGGCGGCCTGACCGGGCGCGCGGTAGAGGGTCAGCCGCAACTGGTACGACCGCAGCAGCACCCCGGCGGTGGCGTCGTCGATGCTGAAGGTGTCGGTCCAGATCGTCGACCAGGGGTCGCCCTGCCGGTTGACGGTGGTCCGCTTGATGTCGTTGTCGCCGGACGCCCAGCGGCCCATGACGTACCACGGGGTCTGGTCACCGCTGGTGTAGCTGCCCTGCATCTCCACCTGGATCCAGGTGCCGGCCGGGGTCTCCGCGTTCCAGGAGGCGATCAGCTCGGTGGCGTCGAACCCGATCCGGGTCACCGGCGAGGTCCAGGTGCCGTACTCCCAGCTACGGGTGGTGCCGCTGTGCGGGTCGGCGTACTCGGTGGTGCCGGCAGGGCGAGCCAGGGTGAGGCCCGATCGGGCGCCGGGCACCACGCGGGTGCCGGCCCGGTCGCCCCGGTGCCAGTCCGCCGGCCCGGACCAGTCCTGGAACGTGATCTGCTCGTCGTGGGTGATGGGGTGCGGACGGCCGCCGGTGAGCGGTTGGGCCGCCACCGCGGGTGCGGCGGTGGCGAGCAGGGTGAGCGCGGTGACGCCGGCGAGGGCGGCCGTGCGCAGGCGGGATCTGGCCATGGGTGCTCCGCGGTGTCGAGAGGGACATCGTCGCTGGTCAGTGTTCCGCTTGGAGGGAAGTTTCGCCAGATGTTCGATGGTGGAAAATCATTGCCGCCGCGATGATCCGCCTGGGATGCATTAGGCAGCGATCAATATTGATATGACCATGTGACTGATGGTGAAGTGTCCTCCACCGAGCGGGATCTCCCGCCCTTCGAGGAGGTAGTCCATGGCCCTCCGCACGCCCACCCCTCTCCGCCGCGTCCTGGTGCTCGCCGTCGTCACCGGGCTGGCAATCGCCACCGTCGGCGCCGCCCCGGTCGCCGCCCGACCGGCACCGGACCGGACCGCCGAACAGGCCGCCACCGGCTACCGGGTGCTCGGCCCTCGGACCGTCGCCGATCGCACCGCGGTGGCCCGCACCGGGGCCGCCATCGACTACTCCGAACACGGCGTACTGCACATCTCGGCCACCGCCACCGAGGCCGCCGCGATCAGCCGTCTCGGCTTCCGGCTGGAACCGCTCGCCCCACCGCCGAACGTCGAGCGCGGCGCAGGCGAGGTGGGCACGTTGGCGTTCCCGCCCGCCGACTCCAACTTCCACGACTACGCGGAACTGACCGCCGTGGTGAACCAGGCCGTCGCCGACCACCCGACCATCGCCCGCAAGATCAGCATTGGTACGTCGTACGAGGGCCGCGACCTGATGGCGGTGAAGATCTCCGACAACGTCGGCACCGACGAGGGTGAGCCGGAGATCCTGTTCAACGCCCAGCAGCACGCCCGCGAGCACCTGACCGTCGAGATGGCGATCTACCTGCTCAACCTCTTCACCGACAGCTACGGCTCCGACTCCCGGATCACGAACATCGTCAACAGCCGGGAGATCTGGATCGTGCCGACGGTCAACCCGGACGGCAGCGAGTACGACATCGCCACCGGGTCGTACCGGTCGTGGCGCAAGAACCGGCAGCCGAACAGCGGCTCGTCCGCGGTCGGCACCGACCTGAACCGCAACTGGTCCCACCAGTGGGGCTGCTGCGGCGGCTCGTCCGGCAGCACCTCGTCGGAGACCTACCGCGGCCCGTCGGCGTTCTCCGCCCCGGAGACGCAGGCGCTGCGCAACTTCGTCAACAGCCGGGTTGTCGGCGGCGTCCAGCAGATCAAGGCGAACATCGACTTCCACACCTACTCGCAGCTGGTGCTCTGGCCCTTCGGCTACACGACCGCCAACAATCCGGCGGGGATGAGCGCGGACCAGTACAACACCTTCGCCACCATCGGCCAGCAGATGGCGGCCACCAACAGCTACACCCCGGAGCAGTCCAGCGACCTCTACATCGCCGACGGCACCAGCATCGACTGGATGTGGGCCACTCACAACATCTGGGCGTACACCTTTGAGATGTACCCGGGCTCGGCGAGTGGCGGCGGGTTCTACCCGCCGGACGAGGTGATCCCCGCGCAGACCACCCGCAACCGGGAGGCCGTGCTGATGCTCAGCGAGTACGCCGACTGCCCGTACCGGGCCATCGGCAAGCAGGCGCGGTACTGCGGCAGCGGTGGCGGCACCACCGTCTGGTCGGACACCTTCGAGACGGCCACCGGCTGGACGATCAACCCGGCCGGCACCGACACCGCCACGGCCGGGGTGTTCGAGCGGGGCGCCGCCCAGGCGACCACCTCCAGCGGGGCAAAGCAGCTCACCCCGTACGCCGGCGCCAACGACCTGGTCACCGGCCGGCTCGCGGGATCGGCCGCCGGTGACCAGGACGTCGACGGCGGCGTGACCAGCGCCCGGTCCCCGGCGGTGACCCTGCCGTCGTCCGGCACGCTGACCCTGTCGTTGGCCTGGTACCTGGCACACGGCTCGAACGCCTCCTCGGCGGACTACCTGCGGGTGAGCGTGGTGCACAACGGCGGCACCACGGCGCTGCTCACCCAGGCCGGCGCGGCAGCCAACCGCAACGGGAGCTGGGCGGTGGCCAACCTCAACCTCAGCCCGTACGCGGGCCAGTCGGTGCGCATCCTCGTCGAGGCGGCGGACGCCTCCGGCGCCAGCCTGGTGGAGGCGGCTGTGGACAACGTCACCATCACCGCCTCCTGATCGGGTGGGGCCCCGTCCCGCCCCCGGCGGGGCCCCACCACCCGCTCCGACCCCGCGGATCCGGGACATATCCCCGCCGGTCGACCACCCCACCCCGTCATCGGGCGGCCCAGGTGATCGACCGGCGGTGATCGGTCCTTGATCGATCCGGCACGTCCTGGCGGTGCGCTACCGTCTTACCGACCAGTCCGCAGCGAAGCCGGTGTGAGTCCGGCGCTGTCCCGCAACTGTGATGCCCCGTCCTGACGGCGGGGACGAGCCAGGTCGCCTGCGGATCGGTCGCGACACGCGCTCTCGAGGAAGGGCGCCTCGTGGGCGGGCGCACGAAAGTCCTGTCGGCGAAGCACCACACTCCTCGACCGACAGGAGGACCCATGTCCAGACGTACCCCCCGGCTCTTCGCCGCGACCCTCGCGGTCGCCGCACTCGCCCTCGGCGCCTGCGCCGAGAAGGCCGCCGACCAGCCGACCGCCGGCGCCAGTTCGGCGACCGTCGCCTACCCGGTGACGGTCGGCTCGCTGACCCTCGACAAGCGCCCCGAGAAGATCGTCTCGTTGTCGCCCACCGCCACCGAGATGCTCTTCGCGATCGGTGCCGGCCCGCAGGTGAGCGCGGTCGACGACCAGTCCAGCTACCCGGCCGACGCGCCCAAGAGCGACCTGTCCGGCTTCCAGCCCAACGCCGAGGCGATCGCCGGTAAGAGCCCCGACCTGGTGGTGCTCTCCGATGACCGAAACAAGATCGTCGAGCAGCTCGGCAAGCTGAAGATTCCGGTCTACCTGACTCCGGCGGCGACCACGCTGGACGACTCCTACCGGCAGATCACCGAGCTGGGCAGCCTGACCGGGCACGTCGACCAGGCCGCCGACGTCACCGGCCGGATGAAGGACGACATCGCCAAGCTGCTCAAGGACGTGCCGCAGCGCGCCGAGAAGCTCACCTACTTCCACGAGCTGGGCCCGGAGCTGTACAGCGCGACCAGCAAGACCTTCATCGGCTCGCTCTACAGCCAGGTCGGGCTGACCAACATCGCCGACCCGGCCGACGCCGACGGCAAGAGCGCCGGCTACCCGCAGCTCTCCCAGGAGTTCATCGTCAAGGCCAACCCGGACTTCGTCTTCCTGGCCGACTCCAAGTGCTGCCAGCAGAACGCCGACTCGGTCAAGGCGCGCAGCGGCTGGGCCGGGCTGACCGCGGTGAAGAACAACCAGGTGGTCGCACTGGACGACGACATCGCCTCCCGCTGGGGCCCGCGGATCGTGGACCTGCTGCGGGTCATCGTCGACGCGGTCGCCAAGGTGCCCGCGTGACCGTCGTCCGTCGATGACCGGGCCGTCACCGGCGGGTGCACCGGCAGCATCCACCCAGCCGGCCGGGACGCAGCCTCCGTCCCGGCCCGCCGGGCTGCCGTTCGGAGCCCGACCCGGTGGGCTGCCGTCTGGAACCCGGCCCGCCGGGCTGCGCAAGCGTTGGCTGGTCGCCGGCGTGTTCGCGGTGCTCGTCGCGCTGATCGCCGGGGTGTCCATCGGCCCGGTCAGCCTGCCGCCGGGCAGCGTCGCCGCCGAGCTGCTCAACCTGATCCCCGGGGTGCACCTGGACAGCGGGCTGACCGAGCGGGAAATCGCCATCGTCACCGAGCTGCGGCTGCCCCGGGTGGTGCTGGGTCTGCTCGTCGGCGGCCTCCTCGCCCTGGCCGGCGGCTGCTATCAGGGGGTTTTCCGCAACCCGCTGGCCGACCCGTACCTGCTCGGCGTTGCCGCCGGCGCCGGGCTGGCGGTCACCGCGGTGATCGCCCTCGGCGGCGCCGGTCGGCAGGGCTCGATCACCGGGCTGCCGGTGACCATCCCGCTGGCGGCCTTCGCCGGCTCGCTGGTCGCCGTGACGATGACCTACCTGCTCGGTGGTGCCGGCGGGCGGAGCCGCTCACCCGCGATGCTGATCCTGGCCGGGGTGGCGGTCTCCGCGTTCCTGTCCGCCGGGCAGACGTACCTGCTGCAACGGCACTCCGACAGCATCCAGCAGGTCTACTCCTGGCTGCTCGGTCGGCTGGCCACCGCGGGCTGGCACGACGTGCTGCTGGTGCTGCCGTACGCCGTGCTGACCACCGTGGTGGTGCTGCTGCACCGCCGCGAGCTGGACGTCCTCGCCGTCGGTGACGACGAGGCGAAGAGCCTCGGCCTGCACCCGCAGCGCTCCCGCTACCTGCTGATCGCCGCCGCCTCGCTGGGCACCGCCGCGGCGGTCTCCGCGACCGGCCTGATCGGCTTCGTCGGCATCATCGTGCCGCACACCGTCCGACTGCTCGCCGGGGCGAGCTACCGGGTGATCCTGCCGCTGTCGCTGCTGTTCGGCGCCGCGTTCCTGGCGCTGACCGACGTGGTGGCCCGCACCGCCGCCGCCCCGGCCGAGATCCCGATCGGGGTGGTCACCGCCCTGCTCGGCGGCCCGTTCTTCGTGCTCGTGCTACGTACCGCCCGGCGGGTGCTCACGTGAGCCCCGAGCCCACCGCCGGGTCGGCCGCTACCGGCTCGGCCGCTACTCGCCCTGCCGGCGCGGCCACCACCGGTCCGGCTGGCTCGGCCGGCGCGGCCACCACCGGCCAGGCTGGCCCGGCCGCCGCTGGCCCGGCCGCCGCTGGCCCGGCCGGCGCTGGCCCGGCCGGCGCTGCTGGCGTGCCGGCTGTCGAGGTCCGGGGGCTGCACGTCAGCCTGGACGGCACGCCGATCCTCACCGGCGTCGACCTCACGGTCGCGGCCGGCGAGTGGGTCACCGTGATCGGCCCGAACGGCGCCGGCAAGTCGACCCTGCTGCGCGCCGTCGGCGGGCTGCTGCCCGCGCCGGGGGCGATCACCCTGTTCGGTACGGCGAGCGCCGCACTGCGCCGCCGGGACCGCGCCCGGGTGGTGGCCACGGTGACGCAGTCCCCGGTGGTGCCGCCTGGCATGTCGGTGCTGGACTACGTGCTGCTTGGGCGCACCCCGTACATCCCGCCGCTGGGCCGGGAATCGGCCGCCGACGTGGACGCCGTGCACGAGGTGCTCGACCGGCTGGACCTCACCGGCTTCCACCGCCGGGAGTTGGCCACCCTCTCCGGGGGCGAACGCCAGCGGGTCTTCCTCGCCCGGGCACTGGCCCAGGGCGCGACGCTGCTGCTGCTCGACGAGCCGACCAGCGCGCTGGACATCGGTCACCAGCAGGACGTGCTGGAGCTGGTCGACCAGTTGCGCCGCGAGCACGGCCTGACCGTGCTCGCCACGATGCATGACCTCTCCCTGGCCGGCGAGTACGCCGACCGGATGGTGATGCTCGCCGACGGCCGGGTGGTGGCCGCCGGAACCCCCCGCGAGGTACTGACCGAGCACCTCCTCGCCACCCACTACCGGGCCAGCGTCCGCGTCGTCCCCGGCACCCACGGCCCTCTGGTAGTCCCCGTCCGCCCCCGCATGCCCTGACCCCCTCGCTCCAATCCCAGGGGAGGTGGCCAGGTCAGGGGCCTAGGTCGATGACGGAGAAGAGGGCGCCCTGGGGGTCGCGCAGGGCGGCGAACCGACCGGCCGGGTTGTCGCGGGGCGGGACCAGGATCGTCCCGCCCAGCTCGGCGGCGCGGGCCGCGGCGGCGTCCGCGTCGGCCACCGCGAAGTACACCGTCCAGTACGCCGGCAGGTCGGCCGGGAAATCGTCCGCGAACGGCGGCATCATCCCGGCGACGATCCGCGCCCCGAGCCGCCATCCGGTGTACGTCATCCCGCCGACCGGCTGGTCGTCGGGCTGCCAGCCGAACACCAGCTCGTAGAAGACCTTCGCGCCCTCCGGGTCCGGGGTGACCAGCTCGTTCCAGCTCATCGCGCCGGGCACGTTGAACACCTCGGCACCGGGCATGGCCTGCGGTTGCCAGACGCTGAAGGTGGCGCCCGCCGGGTCGGCGAAGACCGCCATCCGGCCCCGGTCGAAGACCTCGAACGGCGGCACGACGACCTGCCCGCCGGCCCGTTCCACCCGCCCGGCGACCAGCTCCGCGTCGTCGGTGGCGAGGTACGTCGACCAGATCGGCACCTGGTCCGGGATCGCCGGCGGCCCGGCGCCGGCCACCGGCTGTCCGTCGAGCAGGAAGACGGTGTAGCCACCCGCCTCGGGCTCCGGTGTCACCCGGCCGGTCCAGCCGAACAGCTCCGGGTAGAAGCGCCGGGCGTCGGTCAGGTCCGGGGTGGCCAGGTCGGCCCAGCAGGGCGTGCCCGGCGGGACGGTGCTCACGGTGAAGACCCCTCTCGGCCCGGGCGGCCACGACGGCCCCCTGCCGGAATCCTGGCACCGTCCCGCTGCGGCCCGGGGCGGAAACGGACGAATCGTCAGCTAAACCGGCGACCCTCGTCCCGCCGGTACGCCCATCCGGCGAGCGTGGCGAGCAGCACCACCCAGACGCCGAGCATGATCAGCGCCAGCGGCTGGACCGAATAGTCGCCGACCGCCGACCACATCAATTCGGCGGCGCCCCGGGTGGGCAGGAAGGGCGCGATCGTCTCGATGAACCCGGGTGCCTCGCCCGGTGCGGAGAGCAGGCCGCCGCCGAACGCGAGCGGCAGGAACACCACCTGCGCCACCACGATCGCCGCCTTGCTCGGCAGCGAGTAGCCGATGGCGAGCCCCATCAGCGTGAACGGCACCGAGATGACGGCCACGATGCCGGCGGTCAGCAGGAACGCCGCCGGGGTGATCTGGGCCGCGGTCAGCGTCGCGCCGATCACCACGACCGGGATCAGCGACAGGTACGTCAGCGCCAGGCCGGCCAGCACCCGGCCGGCGAACCGGGGCGCCGGCCCGGCCGGCAGGGTCCGGGTGTACGGATTCCACGGCTGGTCGCGGTCCTCGGCGACGCCGACGCCGTACTGAAAGATGTTGGCGCTCATCACCGAGAAGGTGACCATCGACGCGGTGGCGAAGGTGGCGCCGACCGAGTCTTCGCCGGCGAACGGCACCACGAAGAAGATCATGGCGGCGGCCGGGAAGAAGGCGCTGCCGAAGACGGCCACCGGAATCCGGATGATCTCCAGGAGCTGGTAGCGGGCGTGGACCAGGGCGAGCTGCACGGTGGACGCCTCCTCAGGCGGTGGTGGGTCGGCCGCCAGCGGTGGCGGTGGTGGCGGGCGGTTCCCCGGCAGCGGACTGCTTCCCGATGGCGGGCTGCTCTCCGGTGGGGACCTGCTCCCCGGCGGTGATGGCGAGGAACGCCTCCTCCAGCGAGGTGGGCCGGACCTCCAGGTCGGCGAAGGCGGTCCCGGCGGTGACCAGCGCCCGGACCAGCTGGTCGGCGTCGGTGGTGAGCAGGTGCAGCCGACCGTCGATCCGTTCGGTGCGGACCACCCCGGGCAGCTCGGGCAGCTCGTCGGCGACCAGGCTGACCCGGCGCACGCCGACGATGCCGCGGACCGCGTCCACCGTGTCGTCGGCGAGCACCCGGCCCTGCCCGATCACCACCACCCGGCGGGCCAGGGCCTCCACCTCTTCCAGATAGTGGCTGCTCAGCAGGACCGTGCCGCCGTCATCGTGGAACGCCCGGATCGCGTCCCACAGGGTGTGCCGGGCGGCCACGTCCAGGCCGGTGGTCGGCTCGTCGAGCAGCACCAGCCGGGGCCGGCCCACGAACGCCAGCGCCACCGCCAGCCGCCGGCGCTGCCCGCCGGAGAGGCCGCCGGTCTGCCGCCGGGCGAGGTCGCCCAGACCGAAGCGGTCGAGCAGTTCACCCCGGGGCACCGGATCCGGGTAGTGCGCGGAGACGAAGTCGACGACCTCGCCGACGCGCAGCGTGCCCGGCAGGCCGGTCTCCTGCGGGGTGACCCCGATCTGTCGCCGGGACGCCGGGTCGCGGGGGTCACCGCCGAACAGCTCGACCCGCCCCGAGCTGGGCCGACGTAGACCGACCAGCAGGTTCATCAGGGTGCTCTTGCCGGCGCCGTTGGGGCCGAGCAGGCCCACCAGCTCACCGGCTCGGACTTCCAGGTCGACGCGGTCGAGGGCCAGGACATCGCCGTACCGGCGGCTGGCCTGGTCGGCGCGGGCGAGGGTCATGACTGCTCCTTCGACGGGGTGGGGTCGAGCGAGGTGGGGTCGAGTAGGGCGCGGACGGCCTCGGTGTACTCCTCGAATGCCAGCCGGCCCCGCCTGCTGAGTCGGATCAGGGTGGCCGGGGTACGTCCACGGTGGGTCTTGCTGACCTCGACGTAGCCGGCGTCCTCAAGCTTGCGCAGGTGCACGGAGAGGTTGCCGGCGGTCATCGTGAGCAGCTCCTGCAATCGGGGGAAGGCGATCCGGTCGCCGTCGCCGAGCGCGGAGAGGGTGGCGACCACCCGCAGCCGGGCCTGCGCGTGGATCACCGGGTCCAGCTCGGTCACGACCGGCGCCGCTGTCGCAGCGAGCTGATCGCGCCGACGACCAGGATCCCGCCACCGCCGGCCACCGCCAGCACCAGCGCATGCCAGCCCGGCCCGGCGAACGTACCGGCCACGTTGATCACGCTGATCCAGACGCCGAGCCGGAACAGGTCCCGGTCCAGCCAGATGGCTCCGCCGGCCATGTGCAGCGCACCGGTCAGCCCGACGGCGGTCGCCGACCAGAGCAGTGCCGCCTGGTCGTGTGGCAGGTGGTCGACGACCCGGCCGAGCACCGCGAACACGCTCACGGAACCCAGGGCCCAGGCGCAGCCGTACCAGCGCCCGCGCCGGGCGGAGTCGCCGCTGAGCTGGCCGTACGCCCGCGCGCTGGCGACCGCCTGGACCGCCGCGGCGGCCACCAGCAGGCCGAAGAGGGCGGTCACCGGCAGCCAGTCCGGTAGCCGGACCAGCACCCGACCGTCGGGTGCGAAGCGCAGGAAGAACAGCCCGAAACCGACCAACCAGGCGACACCCCATGGCCAGTAGAGCATTCGGGCGTCCGGCTCGAGCCGGCGTGCCGTCGCCACCCGTTGCTCCCGGATGAGGTGGAGCGCTGCCGCGGCGTCGGCGGGTGGTGGATCGTCGTCGTCGAGGTTCACGCAAACTACTTTAAACCACAAAGTCAATCCCACAAGACCTGGACGCCTCCGCCCGGGATGTCGGTAGCAGCACAGAGTGCCTATGGTGGGGGCTGCGGCGGCTGACTCGTCGCACAGGACACAGGGGAGGGTCCGTGTCGAGCCCGAGCAATCAGCTGGAGGTCCAGCCGGAGGCCTTGACGGCATTCGCCGCGGCGTCAAACGACCGGGCGGCCCGCTTTCGCGAGCTGCATCGCTCGTTCGGCGACGGGCACGTGTCGCGGCACGCCTTCGGGGTGATGCCGGCGTCCTTCAGCCTCGCTGCCACGTACGCCGAGCAGTTTGAAGCGTGCCTGCAGGGGCTCGCCGACGGCGCCGAGGTGATGGCGGACATCGCCGAAGGGCTGAGCGACACCGCCGAGGCCTACACCGGCACCGACGTGGCCAGCACCGATCTGTTCGTGCCCGGCCGCCCGGCCGCTCCCGACGTCATCGCGCCCGGCCCCTGGTCGCCCGGCACCGGTGGCCCGAGTGGACAGGTGCAGGCGTGAGTACGGAGGCGTTGCAGCGCAACAAGACCTACTTCGAGCAGATCGTGTCGGGCACCCCCGACCCGTTCAAGCCGCTGTCCAACGCGGTGCTCTGGCCCTTCGAGCAGCTGCTCGAACTGGTCGCCGGCGAGCCGGACGAACTGATGAACGCCGCCCAGCTCTGCCTGACCACCGGCGAGGCGGTCCGCGCGATCGCTGGCGAGCAGATCCAGGACCGGGCCCGGCTGCGGGGTGCCTGGTCGGGTGATGCCGCCGAGAGCTTCCACGCCTCGATGGACTCGGTGGAGGAGGCGATCGAGGAGTTGGCCCGCGGGTTGGACGGCACCAAGGAGGTGCTGGTCGACGCGGCCAACGCGGCGGTCGACGCGTTCAACCTGCTGGTCGAGCTGATCCTCGAGTTCCTGCTCTGGTTCCTCACCGAGGTGATCATCGCGGCGGTGGCGGCAGCGCTCAGCGCCGGCATCTCGCTCGCGGCGACGGTCGTCCGGGTGCTGGCCCGGCTCGCCACCACGGTCGGCCGGATGGTCAAGATCGTCGCGCGGTTCGCCGAGATCCTGACGAAGCTGGCCACCAAGATGCAGAAGGTCGCCGAGCTGCTGATGAAGTACCGCCGGGCGGTGCTGGAGATCCGCAAGGCCAAGAAGGCGTACCGGATGTGGAACAAGTCCGGGTGGTCGGCCGAGGCCAGGGCGTTCCAGCTCGAGAAGTTCAAGACTCTCTTCCCGGGCAAGTTCCTGATCAACCAGGCGTCCCCGGTGAACATCCCTGGCTTCGGCGGAGCCCTCATGGACACCGGAGTCGGGCTGCACGACATCTCCGACGGCACCAAGGACCGCAACTACCTGGTGGACGGCACGTACCGCGAGGATATGGGCCCGTACACCAAGGGCGTGCAGAATGTCTTCGACTCCATCCTGACCTGAGAGGGACCGCCATGACCTTTCCCGGTCTGGACCGCATCGAGGCGCTGGCCCGCAACCTGGACGGCTGGCAGCGCGAGCTGGCCAGCAAGATGACCGAGCTCGAAGAGAGCAGCGCCGAGGGCGTGAGCGACTCCGGCCTGGTCCGGGTCACCGCCGCGGCGGACGGCACGATCGTGTCGTCCGAGATCAACGCCAGGGCGATGCGCCTCGACTCGTTCACCCTGGCCGAGGAGTTCACCGCCGCGGCCAGCCGCGCCCAGGCCGCGGCCGCCGCCCGGGTACGCGAACTGGTCGGCGAGGTGATCGGCGACGCTCCCGACGCCGGCCGACCGGCCGCCGACCGGTACTGAGCCGATGGCGGACATCAGCTACCAGGAACGGCTGACCCAGCTGGTCGAGCCGGGGGAACAGGTGCTCGCCGTCGCGAAGACGGAGATCGCCCAGGGCGTCCTGCCAGCCGACCCACCGCAAGCGGAGCAGCCGGGATCCTCCGGCGCCGGTGGTGGCGGAGGTGTCTCCGGGGCGCTGCTCAACCTGCTCTCGCCGCTGTTCTCCTTCCCGGCGGGGGATCGGATCGTCGACCGAGTCACCCACGGGGTGGCCGGCCGGGGAGCGCCCGGCTCGTCCGCCTCCACCCTGCAACACGCCCGGCGGCCGGTGCCCCCGGCCACGACGCTCAACGACACCGTCCTCGCCGTCACCGACCGGCGGTTGCTCGTGTGCGCGTCCGGGCCGACGAAGCTCTGGTCGAGCCAGGCCGACGACGAGCGGGCGGTGGCCGAGACCCGGGTCGTCTGGTCGGTGCCCCGGACGGCGGTGGCCGACGCCCGGGTGGGCTGGCACCGGCTCAACCCGAAGCGCCTCCGGATCGAGTTCACCGACGGCTCCTGGCTGGCCTTCACGGTGCCGATCGCCGAGTCGGGCAAGCCGCTGCGCGAGATCGCCTCAGCTCTCTCCGGTCGCTGACCCGGTCAGGAGCGGCGCGGGCAGCGGCTCGTGGTGCAGCACCGCGAGCCGCGACACCGCCCGGGTGAGCACCACGTACAGCCGGTGCAGCCCGCGTGGCTCGGCCGCGACGATCGCGGCCGGCTCGACCACCACCACGTGGTCGTACTCCAGGCCCTTGACCAGCGTCGCGGGCACCACGGTGACCCGCGCCAGGTCGGCCACGTCGTCGGCGGTCGCGGTCGGGACGCCGACGGCGGCCAGCGCCGCGCGCAGCCCGTCGACCGCGTCGTCCGCGGCGATCACGCCGACCGAGCCGTCGTGCGCGAGCGCCGCGCGCACCTCGGCCACCGTCGCCGCGGTCAGGTCGGTCACGGTACGCACGTCCAGGCCGCCATCGTGGCGCAGCGACTCTGCCGGGGGTACGTCCACCGCGAGCGCCGGCAGCAGTTGATTGGCGAACGCGACCACCGCGGCGGGCACCCGGAAGCCGATCGTCAGTGGCACCACCACGGCGTCCGGCTTGCCCAGGTGGGCCAGGGACTCCCGCCAGTCGGTCGCCGCCCACGGTGCGGTGCCCTGAGCGAGGTCACCGAGGAGGGTGACCGAGCCGTGCTCGCTACGTCGGGCGATGGCCCGGCACTGCATCGGGGAGAGGTCCTGCGCCTCGTCCACCACCACGTGCCCGAACCCGGAGGGTCGCTCCAGCAGCCCGGCCGCCTCGTCGACCAGCACCGCGTCGGCGGCGGTCCAACGGGTCGCCTTCGCGGTACGGGCCGGCTTCGCCCAGACCAGCAGCGACTGCTCGGCGTCGCTGAGCAGCCCGTCCGACGCGCCGGCGAGCCGGGCCGGGTCGGCCAGCAGGCCGTGCACCAGCCCTTCGGGGGTGAGCGCCGGCCAGACCGCGTCCAGGAAGTCGGCCACCTGTCGGCACCGGCCCATCCGGCGCAGCCAGGCGTCGCTGGGCGACTCCGCCCGGCGTGCCTCGGCCTGCCGTTGCAGCAGGCTCACCACTCGCGCCCGGACCCGCTCCCGGCCGGTGCCGTACGGCAGCCCCTCCCGACGGGTCTCCTCGACAATCCGGTGCAGCGGCTCCAGGCCGATCCGCCACCGGAACGAGCCGTCCGACACGGTGATCGGCTCGGTCGGCGTACCGATCTGTGCCTGCACCGCACGGCGCAGCACACTGGCCATCCGCACGTCGTGCTTGAGTGCGGCGACCGCCGACGGCTCGACCGCCCGGACCGGCACCCGGGAGATCAGCTCCTCCACCGTGGCCTGCTCGACCTCGACCTCGCCCAGCGCCGGCAGCACCGCCGCGATGTACGACAGGAACGCCCGGTTCGGCCCGACGATCAGCACACCCGCCCGCCGCAACCGCTCCCGGTGCAGGTAGAGCAGGTACGCGGCCCGGTGCAGACCGACGGCGGTCTTCCCGGTGCCCGGCGCGCCCTGCACGCAGATCGAGTCGGCCAGGTCGGCCCGGACCAGTTCGTCCTGCTCCGGCTGGATGGTGGCGACGATGTCCCGCATCGGCCCCACGCGCGGCCGCTCGATCTCGGCCGTGAGGATCCGGCTCGTCGTGCCCAGCTCCTCACCCCGGTCCAGCCGCTCATCCTCGAAGCTGGTCAACACCCCGTTGCTGAACCCGAATCGGCGTCGGACCGCCACTCCCTGCGGATCCCGAGCACTGGCCCGGTAGAACGACCGCGAAACCGGTGCCCGCCAGTCCAGCACCAACGGCTCGCCCAGCTCATCACTGACATGCCGCCGCCCCACGTGATAGCGCCGGCCGTCATGATCGCTGCCGCTGCCGCTGCCGCTGCCGCTGCCGCTGCCGCTGCCGCTGCCGCTGCCGCTGCCGGTCGTGCCTGATCCGGCGTTCTCGATCGCGTCCGGGGCTGGGCCGCTGTCCGCCGTTGTTCTGGTCGTGGTCGTGCCATCAGGGGTCCCGCTGTCCGTGGTCCCGCCGAAGTCGAGGCGGCCGAAGAAGAGTGGCGTGGTCGGGTCGTCGGCCAGCTCGGCCACCCGGCGGGCCAGCGTGCGGCCGAGCGTCTCCGCGGCGTAGGCGTCGCCGGCCACCTGGTCACCCGTGGCGAAGAGGGCCTCGGCCCGCTCGCGCATCCTTCGCAGCGCCGCCCGTGAGGTGGCGAGGTGTGCGCGCTCGGCGGCCAGATCCGTGTCGAGGTGGGTGTCGAGGTCAAGTGCGGGCATGCTGACGTCCCATCGTTCACATCTGCTGCGCGCTCGCGTGTCCGGGGGCGGATGGCCGGCCACCCGGCGCGGGGACGTCCGTTCCGGTGCAGCTCACCTCGGCCGTCAAGCGGGCTGCAACCCTACGCTCCCACGCCCGACCCTTCCACCGAATTACCGAAGCGACCACCCGATGGAGACGGCGTGGCGTGGCGCCCCGGCGGTGTGGCGGCGGCGTGGCGCCCGGGCGGTGCGGCAGTGGTGTGGCGTGGCGCTTACGGCGACCGGCCTGAGGGCGACGTGGTGGGCGCGCGCGACGTGGAGACGCGGCGCGGCGACGGGGTGCTCGCCCCCGGACTGAGAAGCGTTGCGGAGGTTGGTGCTTCCTCGGCGTCAGCAGCGCCGGTGGTAGAGGTTGCGGCGCGGGGTGCGGAGCGGGTCAAGCCAGCTGGGCGGGAGGAAGTCGGCCTGGCCGTCCGCCGCGATGCGGACCGTCCAGTCGCCCTGATGGAGGAGTCGGTGGTGGTGGCCGCAGAGCAGGACGGCGTTGCCCAGCGCCGTTGCCCCGCCGTCGGCCCAGTGCTGGAGGTGGTGGCCGTCGCACCAGCGGGATGGCCGATCGCAGCCTGGGAAGGCGCAGCCCCCGTCGCGCAGCACCAGTGCCCGGCGCAACGGGCCGGTGAAGAGTCGGCGCTGACGCCCTACGTCCAGCACCTGACTGTTGCCGCCCAGCACGGCCGGCAGCACGGCGGCGTCGCAGGCGAGGCGGCGTACCGCGCCCGGCGTCAGTTGTGCCCCGGTCTCCAGTGCGCCAGCGCGGATGCCGTTGACCAGCGCGTCCAGGGAGACGGTCACCACGAGCTGTGGTCGGTCGCCGCCGCTGTCCGGCAGGTGGCCGGTGCGCAGCGCCAGCCGACAGATTTCGCCGAGCGCGTCCGCCCGGCGCTGACCGGGACTGCGGTCGTCGTGCGCGCCGGCCGGTGCGCAGAGCGGCCCGATCGCCTCGCGGAGCAGGCTGGCGGTCTCGGTGTCGAGGCTCCCGCTGAGGCGTACCTGCCCATCCTGCTGCTCGGAGAGGGTGACGTGCCGGCGGGCCTCGGCGCGGTCGGCGGCCCGTTCGAGGGCCGCCAGCTCGGCCTGGTCGGCCAGATCCGGTGCGACGTGCGTGAGCACGCGTTCCCCGAGACGGCGCAGGATCGCCGGGTCGAACCGGTCGGCCCAGGCGACCAGCAGCTGGGTGGCCTTGTCGGCCACCTCCGGCCCCGCTTCGGCCGGAAGGGCCGCGATCGTCTCCGCGAGCACCCGGCCCTGCTCCACGGTGATGGCGCCCGTCCGCATCGCATCGCGCACCGCCGACGGCGCGGCGTCGACGGCAGCCGCGAGCTCGACCAGCTGGCGGGCGGATCGACCGGAGAGCCGGAGTCGCTCCCGGAGCCAGACGGCGGTGGACGAGGCGCCGCGGGCGACCGCCAGGCCGCGGGCGTCCAGCTCGCGCACCAGCCCCAGCTGGACGGTGGCCAGCCGCTGCGCCACCGCGTGCGTCGCGTCCAGTGATGCCAGCAACTCGTCGTCGGAGAGCGCCCACGGGGCGACGTCGGCGCAGTCGTCGACGGCCCCGCCGGCCTGCTCCAACGCCCTCAACATGAAGCCACATCAGAACAGGCGTACGACAATTTCCCGAGCCTTCGGTGGCGGGGCGTGCCCCGGCCGGTCGCCGCACCTGCAGGTCTGCTGACTGCTGGGTCTGCCGCGGACCCCGCCCACGCTGAGCCAGTGCAGGTGCAGCACGGTCATGCGGTTAGAGGGTCGGCGCGCGCGGTCGCCATCAACGCCGCAGCGGTCGTCTACCTGTCCGCTGCCGAGGGGTCCGGCACACCTGACGCCCGGCCCTGTCCGCTGCTGGACAGGTCCGGCACCGCCCGATGCCTGGCGCGTGCTGCCGTCCCGCCGGTGGCAGCACGGATGGCGGAGCGGAACTGCGTAGCCCGGGGGGTGATGGCGGGTCGCGCGGATGGCCGGGATCATGGGGCCATGACCGAGGCCCGTCCCGAGTCGCGTCGGATGACGATCAGTGACCCGCAGGTGATGCGGGCGCTGGCCCATCCGGCCCGAATCGCGATCATGGAGTACCTGAGCAGTCGGGAAGGTGGTGGGACCGCCACCGAGCTCGCGGAGATCGCCGGGCTGTCGCCGAGTGCGACCAGCTACCACGTGCGAGCGTTGGCGAAGTTCGGCCTGGTCGAGCAGGCGCCGAGCCGGGGTGACGCGCGGGAGCGGGTGTGGCGCGCGGTCAGCCCCAGCGTCATGTTCGACGCGGGCCGTGCGGCCGGGCCGGAGGCACGCGCGGCCGAGCAGGCGTTGGTCGAGGCGCATGTGGCCCGCGACATGGAGCGGACCCGGGACTGGTTGCGCCGCGCCGGGAGCGAGCCGCCCGAGTGGTACGAGGTGGCGCTGTTCAGCGACGCGCTGCTGCTGCTCACCGCGGAGGAGATGGCCGGGGTGAACGAGGCGGTCTCGGCGCTGCTGGAGCCGTACCGCCAGCGCCGGCGCCGGGCCGATCCGCCGGCGGGTGCGCGGACCGTCTCGGTGCAGTACCACGTGGTGCCGCTGCCATAGGGGTTGTGCCAACCAGTTGTGAAGGATTATTTTCGAAGTATGTCCTTCACAACTGTCGAGTCGCGCTGGCCGGACGTCTGGCTCGCCGCCACAGCGCGGGGCACCACGATCTGCGGCGACTTCCTCGCCGCCACCGCCCTCGCGCTGGCCCTGCAGGGCGCCGGAGCCGGCGGGCTCGCCGTGTCAGGGCTGCTGCTCGCGGCGACCCTGCCCCTGGTGGTGCTCGCCCCGCTCGCCGGCCGGCTCGCTGACCGGGTGGACAGCCGCACTCTGCTGGTGACCGTCGGGCTGGCCCAGGCCGCGATCTGCGTGCTGCTCGCCCTCGCCGACCACCCGGTCCTGGTGGTCGGGCTCGTCACGCTGCTCGCGTGCGGGCTCGCGGTGACTCAGCCCTGCCTGGCGGCGCTGCTGCCGGCGATGGTCCGCCCCGACGACCTGCCGCGGGCGAGCGCGATCAGCCAGACCGCTGTCTCCCTCGGGGCGCTCGGCGGGCCGGTGCTGGCCGGGCTGCTGGTGGGGCAGTTCGGCACCCGCGTACCGCTGCTGCTGGACGCCGCGACCTACCTGGCACTGGTGGTCGCCGGCCTGCTGCTGCGGACCCGGCGCGGTGGTCGGCGGATCGCCGCCGCCCCGGCCAACCCATCCGTGACAGCCCTCGGCTGGCGGCTGCGCCGGGACCCGCTGATGCTCGTCATGGTGGTCAGTACCGCCGTGGTGATCGCGGCGATCGGCGGTATCAACGTGGTCGAGGTCTTCTTCATCCGGGAGACCCTGAGCGGCTCGCCCACCACCTACGGGCTGGTCAGTGCCGCCTGGATGGCTGGCATGCTGCCCGGTGGCTGGCTGGCCGCCCGGCTCGCCAACCGGCTCACCGACGACGCTGCGCTGGTCCGTGGGGTGCTGGCCACGCTGGCCGGTTGCAGCCTCATGGTGCTGTTCGGCGCGATGGTGCCGGCGGCCAGCCTGCTGGTGCCGCTCTGGCTGGTAGCGGGCGCGGCCAACGGCGGCGAGAACGTCTTTGCCAACCTGCTCACCGCTCGCCGGGTGCCGGAGGCGATGCGCGCTCGGGCGTACGCGAGCTACGGCGCGGCGGTGCAGGGAGGCTCGATGGCCGGTTTCCTGATCGGCGGTGCGCTGCTGACGGCCGTCCCGCCCCGACCGCTGATCGCCGCCGCCGGCCTGGCCGGGCTCCTGGTGGTGCTGGTCTTCGTGCCGGTGGTCGCCCGGGCGGTACGCCGCCCGTCGCCGGACGACCCGGGCGGACGGCAACACCAGCGGTCGGCGGGGGCGGATGCGGGGTTGGCCACTTCGGGCCGGCCCGCCGAGCCGGCGCCAGAGGCCGGGGATACGGTCGGGTCATGGCTGAGCGCATCGCACGTCCACGGGTCGGGCACATCCAGTTCCTGAACTGCCTGCCGATCTACTGGGGCCTGATGCGCTCCGGTGCCCTGCTCGACGTCGACCTGCAGAAGGATTCGCCGGACCGGTTGAGCGCCGCGCTGGTGGCCGGCGACCTGGACATCGGCCCGATCACGCTCGTGGAGTACCTGAAGCACACCGACGAGTTGCTGCTCCTGCCGGACCTGGCGGTGGGCAGCGACGGGCCGGTGCTGTCGGTCAACGTTGTTTCCACGAAGCCCCTCGCCGAGCTGGACGGCGCCCGGGTGGCGCTCGGCTCCACCTCGCGGACCGGGGTGCTGCTGGCCCAGTTGCTGCTCGCCGAGAAGTACAACGTTCGTCCCGACTACTTCCGCTGCCCGCCGGACCTGACCCAGATGCTGCTGGAGGCCGACGCCGGGGTGCTGATCGGGGACGTGGCGCTGCGGGCGTTGTACGAGGCGCCGCAGCGGGGTCTCACGGTCACCGACCTCGGGCAGGCGTGGCGTGAGTGGACCGGGCTGCCGATGGTCTTCGCGGTCTGGGCGGTTCGCCGCGACTTCGCCGCCGCCCATCCAGGGCTGGTCAAGGAGGTGCACGAGGCGTTCCTGCGCTCGCGTGACCTCTGCCTGGCCGAGCTGGACCAGGTCGCCGAGGCGGCGGCCCGGTGGGAGACGTTCGACGCCGCGACGCTGGCCACGTACTTCCGGACCCTGGACTTCTCGCTGGGCGACCGGCAGGTCGCCGGGCTGCGGGAGTTCGCCCGCCGCGCCGCCGCGCACGGCGTGGTCCCGGAACTGCCGGCCGGTGGCCCGGAGTTCTTCGCCGGCTGAGCCTCAGGGCGCAGGCCGCCAGCCGGGACGGTCGACCGAGCCGGCTGGCGGTCCGGACGCCGGGCGGCGTCAGACGCTGGGCGGGCGGGTCAGACGTTGGGGCGGAGCAGCGCCTCGGTGATCTTCTCGCAGTTCTTCATGCCGTAGTCGTAGCCCATGTTGATCGGGTACTGGACCATCACGCCCATCGTCCAGGTGTCGCCGATGGCCAGGCAGTTGATGTGCATCTCCTGCTCCTTGGTCCGGTCGATCCACCCGTTCTTGATGGCGATCTGCTTCTGCTCGGCGGCGGGGAACGCCTTGCGGATGCCGAAGTCACCGGCGCCGCGGACCAGCTTCATCTCGTTGAGCAGCCACTTGGTCCATTCCGGCCCGGCGGCGGTGCCGGTGGCGATGCAGTTGCCCAGTCGGGCGGTGTCCCGGGGGGAGAGCGCCGTCCGGCTCCAGCCGCCGTCGGGGGCGACACTGCTGTCGGTCAGTTTGCACATGGAGAGCAGTCGCCGGATCGAGGCGTCCCGGCCGACCGAGTTGTAGAACTGCTCGGCCCTGGTGTTGTCGCTGTCCCGGATGATCCGCGTGGCGTCGGCGAGCTTCGCGTCGCTCGGCGTCTGCCCGGCGTCGTCGGCGCGACGCAGGTAGTCGGCGACGATCCAGGCCTTGATCATCGAGGCGGTGGTGCTGGTCTCGTTCATGTTCTTCGAGCCGATGATCTTTCCGGTGCGGCGGTCGAGCACGCTCCAGGAATACCAGCCCTCGATGTCCAGCTTGAGGTCCTTGGCCTGGAACGGCAGCGGCTCCAGCGACGGGCTGGGGCTCGGTTCCGGGGCCGGCTGGCGGGCGCTGCGGTCGGAGGGAGTGCCGGTGGACCGGTCACTGGTCGTCGTGCCGGAGTCGCCCCAGCGGGCGGCGGAGGTCGACTCGAACGGCGACCCCGGTAGCAGCCGCAGCGAAACCAGCACCAGCCCGATCAGGACGACCGCGATCGCGACCAGCCGCAGCGGGGAGGCATCACCGCCGCGTCGCCGGTCCGCCCGACGGTTGCCGGCCATCAGAGCTTTCCGACCGGCTGCTGCGGCACCTTGAGCGCGGCGCCGGGCTGCGGGGTGACGAGTTGAGTGGCCACGCTGGCGCAGACCTGAGCGCCGTAGTCCAGCCCGTTCTTGATGGGGTAACGCAGCATCACCGCGAGGCTCCACTTGTCGTTGACGGCGAGGCAGTTCACGTGCCAGTTGCCGTCGTAGTAGAGCTGCGTCCAGCCGTTCTTGATGCTGACCGGGCCCTGGGCGGTGATCGACTTCGGCAGGCCGTTGATGATCCCCCAGCGACCGCCGCCGGACTTGAGCTTCTGGTCCTTGGCCGCGGTGGTGCCCTGAACCTTGCTCATCTCGCTGAGCACCCACTTGGTCCACTTCGGGCCGGCCGCCTTGCCGTCGGCGATGCAGTCGCCGAGCCGGACGGCGTCCCGGGGGGACATCCGGGTGAAGCTCCAGTAGCCCTCGTACTTGGCCACGTTGCCGCGCTTGGTGTCGGTCAGACCGCAGATGCTGATCGCCCGCTTGATCACCGGCCCCGGCTGGCCGCCCGCCGGCACGGAGTACGAGCCGCCGGCGGCCTTGTAGACCATGTTGGCCGCGTCGTCGTTGCTGTCCCGGATGGCGGAGCTGGCGGCTTTCTTGAGCGCCGCGGTCGGCTCCTTGTCGCCGAGTTGGCGCAGGTAGTCGGAGACGATCCACGCCTTGATCATCGACTCGGTCGAGCTGGTCGCGGTCATGTTCGGCGACCCGGAGATCTTGCCCGTCTCCCGGTCCAGCAGGGCCCACGAGTAGAAGTCGCCCTTGAAGTTCACCGATACCGGGCCAGCCGCCAGCGTGGGCGGTGGCGGTGGGGTGGGTGAGGGCGCGGCGACACTCCCGCCGCCACCGGCGCCTGCACTGCCGTCGTTGCCAGCGAGCCGCGCGTACGCAGCGGGAACCAGCAGAACGCCACCGAGCAGGACCGCCACGACGGCGAGCACCATGGTCACGCGAGATCGCATGAGTTGGGTGAGCTCCAGATGTCAGGGCCGGGGGGACCGGCTTGTTTCCCGGGATGACCGGTGCGATCGCCGAGGCCGGGGGAGGTGGCCTCTGTGGAGACAACGATTCTGGGCAGCCGATCGTGTGACCGGCAGAAGTCTACTTCCGGACCGGCCGACCACCAGAGTTCGACGCCTGCCAACATGCAATAAAGGCGGGATATCGAGACGGTATGCGTCTTCTAGGAGGATTCATCTTCGTCCAGTGAGCCAAGTCATAGCCGGGCCGATTGCGCTGCGTGCGGAAATACCGCCCATCCGTGACCGAACGTGACTCGGGTTTCCTGTTACACCCCCTAGTGCATCGAGGCGCAAGCTGTAACACTTGTCCTCATGTATGGCAACGACTTCTCCGCCCCGGACGACGCAACCGGCGGCGGCCTGCTCGGCGAGGTCGAGGCGGCCGAGGCGGAGCTGCGCGCCGCCGCCGCCCGTCAGCGGCGCGGCGGCCCCGCGCCGGACGAGGACCTGGCGGCGTACTTCGCCGAGGTGGTCGGCGCGGAGCAGAAGATCGAGCCACGGGACTGGATGCCGGAGGCGTACCGCAAGACGCTGATCCGGCAGATCGCCCAGCACGCCCACTCCGAGATCATCGGCATGCAGCCGGAGGGAAACTGGATCAGCCGGGCGCCGTCGCTCAAGCGCAAGGCGATCCTGCTGGCCAAGGTGCAGGACGAGGCGGGCCACGGTCTCTACCTCTACGCCGCCGCCGAGACCCTCGGCATCAGCCGTGACGAGCTGGTCCGGCTGCTGCTCGACGGGCGGCAGAAGTACAGCTCGATCTTCAACTACCCCACCCTCTCCTGGGCTGACATGGGCGCGATCGGCTGGCTGGTGGACGGCGCGGCGATCGTCAACCAGGTGCCCCTGTGCCGCTGCTCCTACGGCCCGTACGCCCGAGCGATGATCCGGGTCTGCAAGGAGGAGTCGTTCCACCAGCGCCAGGGCTACGAGATCCTGCACACCCTGGCGCACGGCACCCCCGCGCAGCAGGCGATGGCCCAGGACGCGGTGGACCGCTGGTGGTACCCGTCGCTGGCCATGTTCGGCCCGCCGGACGGCGACTCCACGCACTCCGCGAAGTCGATGGCCTGGAAGATCAAGCGCTTCTCGAACGACGATCTGCGCCAGCGCTTCGTGGACATGTGCGTCCAGCAGGCGGAGATCCTCGGGTTGCGCATCCCCGATGACGACCTGCGCTGGAACGAGGAGCGGCAGGCGTACGACTACACCCAGCCGGACTACGACGAGCTGATGCGGGTGATCTCCGGCGACGGGCCGTGCAACCGGGAGCGGATGGCACACCGGAGGGCCGCGCACACCGACGGTGCGTGGGTGCGCGAGGCCGCCGCGGCGTACGCCGCCAAGCGGGCCGAGCAGAAGGAGAAGGTGGCGGCGTGAGCGAGCGAACCAGCATGGAGCAGACCCCACTGTGGGAGGTCTTCGTGCGGGCCCGGCGCGGGCTGTCGCACACCCACGTCGGCAGCCTGCACGCCCCCGACGCCGAGCTGGCCCTGCGCAACGCCCGGGACCTCTACACCCGGCGGCAGGAGGGCGTGTCGATCTGGGTGGTGCCGGCCGGCGCGATCACGGCGTCCAGCCCGGACGAGAAGGACGCCTTCTTCGACCCGGCCGCCGACAAGGTCTACCGCCACCCCACCTTCTATGAGGTACCGGACGGGGTGGCTCACCTGTGAACGGTCCCGTCGAATTCACCCTCGCCCTCGGCGACGACGCGTTGGTCGCCGCGCAACGGCTGGCCGAGTGGACCACTCGCGCGCCGGAGATGGAAGAGGACGTCGCGCTGACCAACATCGCCCTCGACCAGCTCGGCGCGGCCCGCCTGCTGCTGTCGTACGCGGGCGAGCTGGAGGGCGCCGGCCGGGACGAGGACGCGCTGGCGTACCTGCGCGACGACCGCGAGTTCCGCAACGCCCTGCTGGTCGAGCTGCCCAACGGCGACTTCGCGGTGACCATGGCGAAGCTGTTCTTCCTCGCGGCGTACCAACTGCCGCTGTACACCGCCCTGGCCGGGTGCCCGGACGAACGGCTGGCCGCGATCGGTGCGAAGGCCCGCAAGGAGTCGGCGTACCACCTGGACCACGGCGCACTGTGGGTGAAGCGTCTCGGCGACGGCACCGAGGAGTCGCACCGCCGGATGCAGGCGGCCGTCGACCAGGTCTGGCCGTACACGCACGAGCTGTTCGCCGCCGATCCCGCGGCACCGGTCGACCCGGCCACGCTGCGGGAGGCGTTCGACGACACCGTCGGCCCGGTGCTGGCCGAGGCGACGCTCACCCGGCCCGAGAGCCGCTGGGCGCCGGCCGGCGGGCGGACGGGCGTGCACACCGAGCATCTGGCGTACCTGCTCGCCGAGATGCAGGTGCTGCACCGCGCGCACCCCGGAGCGACGTGGTGAGTACACGGCAGAGCCCTGCAGTGGTGGACGGCGCCCGTGGGTCGACCGACCCGAGGACGGCTGCGGCGAGCGTGGTGGATCCGGAGATCCGGGTGATCACCATCGACGAGCTGGGCATCCTGCGCGCGGTCGAGGAAGATCCGGTCAGCGGCCGGGTCACCGTCACCATCACCCCGACGTACACCGGCTGCCCGGCGATGGACGTGATCCGGGCCGACATCCGCCGCGCGCTGGCCGTCGCCGGCCATCCGGACGCCGAGGTCCGCACGGTCTACAGCCCACCGTGGAGCACCGACTGGATCTCCGACGATGGGCGGGCCAAGCTCGCCGCCGCCGGGATCGCCCCACCGGCCCCGGTGCCCGCCGCCGGTGTGGTGCCGCTGACCCTCGCGGTCCGCTGCCCGCACTGCGGCTCGCCGGAGACCGAGCAGGTCAGCCGGTTCGGCTCCACGGCGTGCAAGGCGCTGTGGCGCTGCCGCTCCTGCGCCGAACCCTTCGACCACCTGAAGGCGCTGTGACAGTCACCATCACCCGACCGGTCCGCCGCCGGCCGGTCTTCCACCCGCTGCAGGTCGGCGCCGTCGACCGGCTCACCGACGACTCCGTGGCGGTCACCTTCGCCGTACCCGAGGAATTGCGAGAGGCCTTCGCGTTCCGCGCGGGCCAGCACCTCACCGTGCGACGGGTGACCGAGGACGGCACGGACGTACGCCGGTCGTACTCCATCTGCTCGACCCCCGACGACCTGGCCCGGCGCGGCCGACTGCGGATCGGGGTACGGGAGATTCCCGGCGGCGCCTTCTCGGCCTTCGCCTGCGGCGCGCTGCGCGGCGGCGACACGGTCGAGGTGCTGCCGCCGTTGGGCACGTTCACGACGGCCTTCGTGCCGGACCGGGTGCGGCACTACGGCGCGGTCGTCGCCGGCTCCGGCATCACCCCGGTGCTCGGGCTGGTCGCGACCGCCCTGGCCGTCGAGCCGGCCAGCACCTTCACCCTGGTGTACGGCAACCGCACGGCGAACACGGTGATGTTCGCCGAGGAGTTGGCCGACCTGAAGGACCGCTATCCCACCCGGTTGCACCTGGTGCACGTGCTCTCCCGCGAGCAGGGCGAGTCACCGCTGCTCTCCGGGCGGATCGACACCGAGCGGCTGAGCCGGTTGCTGAGCACGATCGTCCCGGGGGACGCCATCGAGGAGTGGTTCCTCTGCGGCCCGTACGGCATGGTGGTCGACGTCCGGGACGTGCTGACCGCGCGCGGGCTGCCCGAGTCGGCGGTGCACACCGAGCTGTTCCACGTCGACGCGCCGCCGGAGCCGGTGCGCCGTCCGGTGGACCCGACAGTTGCCGGGGCCGAGGTCACCATCGTGCTGGACGGCCGGTCGTCGAGCTTCACCATGGGCCGCGAGGAGCGGGTGCTGGACGCCGCACTGAAGGTCCGCAGTGAGCTGCCGTACGCCTGCAAGGGTGGCGTCTGCTCGACCTGCAAGGCGAAGGTCGTCGACGGTGCGGTCACGATGGCCCGCAACTACGCCCTGGAGCCCGACGAGCTGGCGGCGGGCTACGTCCTGACCTGCCAGTCCAGCCCGACCACCGACAAGCTCACGGTGGACTACGACGCGTGAAGGCGTCGGATGGCCGGCAGTTCGTCGGGTTCCGCGCGGAGGGCTAGCGAGAACTGACCGGCGGCGGCTGTGGGACGTACCGCACGCCGCCGGGGCCAGACGGTCGAGCCGGGTGGGGCGACGTAGGCTCGGGGTGTGACGGTGAGCCGGGAGATCGACGACATCCTGCAGCGCGGCGCGGACGGTGGGCGGATCACGCCCGAGGAGGCCCTGCTGCTCTACACCGAGGCGCCCTTCCACGCGCTGGGCGAGGCGGCGGACGCGGTGCGCCGGCGGCGTTACCCGGACAACGTCGTCACGTACCTGATCGATCGCAACATCAACTACACCAACGTCTGCGTGACGGCGTGCAAGTTCTGCGCGTTCTACCGGGCGCCCAAGCACAAGGAAGGGTGGACCCACCCGACCGAGGAGATCCTGCGTCGCTGCGGCGAGGCGGTCGAGCTGGGCGCGACCCAGGTGATGCTCCAGGGCGGGCACCACCCGGACTACGGCGTCGAGTACTACGAGGAGCTGTTCTCCTCGGTGAAGCAGGCGTACCCCCAGCTGGTCATCCACTCGATCGGGCCGAGCGAGATCCTGCACATGGCCAAGGTCTCCGGGGTGAGCCTGGACGAGGCCATCGCTCGCATCAAGGTCGCCGGCCTGGACTCGATCGCCGGTGCCGGGGCGGAGATGCTGCCCGAGCGGCCGCGTAAGGCCATCGCGCCGCTCAAGGAGTCGGGTGAGCGCTGGCTGGAGGTCATGGAGCTGGCCCACCGGCAGGGCATCGAGTCGACCGCCACCATGATGATGGGCACCGGCGAGACGCACGCCGAGCGGATCGAGCACCTGCGCATGATCCGCGACGTGCAGGACCGCACCCGTGGTTTCCGGTCCTTCATTCCGTGGACGTACCAGCCGGAGAACAACCACCTCAAGGGCCGCACGCAGGCGACGACGCTGGAGTACCTGCGGCTGGTCGCGGTGGCCCGGCTCTTCTTCGAGACCGTGCCGCACCTGCAGGCGTCCTGGCTGACGACCGGCAAGGACGTCGGGCAGCTCGCCCTGCACATGGGCGTGGACGACCTCGGCTCGATCATGCTGGAGGAGAACGTCATCTCCTCGGCCGGCGCGCGGCACCGCTCCAACCTGCACGAGCTGATCGGCATGATCCGCTCGGCGGACCGGATCCCGGCGCAGCGGGACACCCTCTACAACCGGCTGGCCGTGCACCACACGCCGGCCGACGACCCGACCGACGATCGCGTGGTCTCGCACTTCTCCTCGATCGCGCTGCCCGGCGGCGGTGCCGGCCGTTCACTGCCGCTGGTCGACGTCAACTGAGGTTGGTCGCAGCCCGGCCGTTCGGCTGACCGGGGCTCATGCTCCCGCCCGACCGCCTCGGCGGTCCGGGTGGTCCCGGCCGCTGCGGCGTCCAAGCTGCCCGGTCAGGGGTGGTGGAGATGATCGTCGGCCGCTAGCGTCCCGCCTCATATCCCTCGCCACCGCGGATTGGCGGAATCAGCGCGACAGTGCTGGTGGCGAGTGGTCTGATGGTCCTGGGTCGCGCGGCACGAGGGCAGTCCTCCATCGGCCCGTGAGGGTCGTTCACATAACGCACGGCGGTACGGGCGGGATGGGTGACCATCCCGCCCGTACCGTCTGCACACTCCAGGCCGGACGGATGAAAGCGGCCCCGCACGCTGGCGTGGGATATCGACCTCGGATAACGTCCGCTCGTTCCCGCAACCATTCTTTCTTCCCTACCCCCGGGGGACTGATGACAGCGTTCCACCGCTCGACCCTGGCCCGCGCCGGTGTCGTGGCACTGCTCGCGGCCGGTGGCCTGGCCACCGTGGCCGCCCCGGCCCAGGCCGCCGACCAGGCCGACCTGCAGCTCAAGCCGCTGAGCTACGAGCTGGCGAAGGGCGTCAAGCAAGCCAAGGCCAAGCCGTTCAAGTTCCAGGTCGACAACACCCGCAGCACAGTCGACGCCAAGGACGTCCGGGTCACCGTGGAGACCAAGGGCCTGAATGACCACATGGTCGGCGTGCTCGCCTGGGACGGCTGCGAGGTCGCCGGCACCACCTTCAGCTGCCTCCTCGGCGACCTGGCGGCCGGCACCACCGAGGACTTCGGTATTCCGCTGTTCTCCACCGGTGGACGCGGCGAGGCCGGCACGCTGGTGGTCACCATCAGCTCGGCCACCGTTGATCCCAACACCGAAGACAACACCGTCGAGCACGAGATCACCGTCACCAAGCCCGGCTACGACCTGACGGCGTGGGTGCAGGATGTCTACGCCGACGTGGTGGTGGACGGTGACGGGACGGGCGAGTCCGGCCTCAAGCCGGTCCAGCGTGGCGAGACCGCGCCACTGGACTGGGCGATCTACAACGATGGCAGCCGCAAGGCCACCGGCGTGGCGTACGGGATCACGCTGCCGGCGGGCGTCACCTTCGCCGAGCTACCGGAGGGCTGCGTGGAGCAGCCGCTGAATGTTCTGGCGAACGCGTACTGCGAGGACTCCGGCGTGGTGCTGAAGCCGGGTCAGTTCTACACCGGCGACGTGCGGGTGAAGATCGGCGCGGATGTCACCGAGCCGGTGCTTCGGCCTGGTTTCCTCTTCGCCAGTGGCCTGGACGCCGCCGAGGGGAGCCCTGAGGAGCAGCCGAAGGTGGCCACCGGCGCCCAGCGGAAGGCCTTCACGGAGACCGATGAAGGGGACAACACCGCGCAGTTCGACGTCTTCGTCGACCTGACCGTGCAGCCCACCCCCACCCCGACGGCAACCCCGACCCCGGGCGGTACGCCGACGCCGGGCGCGACCACGTCGCCGGCAGCCGGTGGAGGTGGCGGCGGCGGTCTGCCGGTGACCGGTGTGCAGGCTGGCCTGATCGGCGGCATCGGCGGCATCATCCTGCTCGTCGGCGGGGCGCTGCTGGTGCTCTCCCGTCGGCGCAAGGTCGTCCTGGTCGCCCCGGGCGACGAGAAGTCGACCGACTGACGCAGGCACGACCTGACGCAGGCACGACGCGAGGGCGGGGTGGGCGACCACCCCGCCCTTTCGCGTACCGGGGTCCGCGCCGCGCCACCCAGCGGCCGTCGACCGGAGGGCGGCTGGCAGAGTGGAGGGGTGAGCCGTACCCCGCAGGGCCAGCGCGCCAGCCTGGACAAGCAGCCGCACGAGGTCGCCGCGATGTTCGACGGCGTGGCGGAGCGCTACGACCTGACCAACACCGTGCTCTCCTTCGGCCAGGACCGCTCCTGGCGTCGGTCCACCCGCGCGGCGCTCGGCCTGCGGCCGGGCGAGCGGGTGCTGGACGTCGGTGCGGGCACCGGTGTCTCGACGCAGGAGCTGGCCCAGTCCGGGGCGTACGCGGTCGGCGCCGACCTGTCGCTGGGCATGCTGTACGCCGGCAAACGGGTCCGGCCAGAGGTGCCGCTGCTGGCCGGAGACGCGCTGCGACTGCCGTTCGCCGACGCCAGCTTCGACGCGGTGACCATCTCCTTCGCGCTGCGCAACGTCAACGACACGGACGCGGCCCTGCGCGAGCTGGCCCGGGTGACCCGGCCCGGCGGCCGGCTGGTGGTCTGCGAGTTCAGCACCCCGGTCAACCCGGCCTTCCGGACGGTCTACCTGTCGTACCTGATGCGGTCGCTGCCGGCGGTGGCCCGTGCGGTGTCCAGCAACCCCGAGGCGTACGTCTACCTGGCCGAGTCGATCCGGGCGTGGCCGGACCAGGCCGCGCTGGCCGGGCGTCTCGCTGCGGCAGGTTGGGGTCGGGTGGCGTGGCGCAACCTGACCGGCGGCGTGGTCGCCCTGCACCGGGGGATCCGCGACTAACGGCGGACCAGGGGACGGGAATGGACAATATTCAGGTTTCGTGAATATCAGGCTTTAGTCCACTTTGCCCCGTACGCTCGTCCGCATGACCGGAGCAGACCCGGCGGACCCGGTGGCCGCCACCGACGACGACGCGGCCGAACTCATCGCGCAGTTGCGCGCGTTGGCCGGCGCCGATCCGGCGGAGGTCCGGCAGGTGGTCGCCGAGGTTCTGGCAGCGCTGGATCGGGCGGCGGGTGGCGCTCTGCGCGAGCACCTGCCGGAGACCATCCGCGTGGACGCCGGCCTGGATGCGCCCAGTCCGGCCTGACACCGAGTGTCTGTGGACGGTCATCCGCTGTCACACCGGCGAGTTAGGTACCCCTGATCCTGCGCAGGTATGACACCGGTCATACACTCGTCCCGTCTGGCTTGTGAAGCATTTCACGAGCGTGCGGGAGGAGGCGCGAATGACCGCGGTGGAGCACGATGCCGACGTCATCGTCGTAGGCGCCGGTCCCGGTGGATCGGCAACGGCGTACCACCTGGCCCGGCACGGCGTACGGGTGCTGCTGCTGGAGAAGACCGAGTTCCCCCGGGAGAAGGTCTGCGGCGACGGGCTGACCCCGCGCGCCGTGCGCCAGCTCATCCGGATGGGCGTGGACACCTCGCCCGAGGCCGGCTGGCTGCACAACCGGGGCCTGCGGGTGATCGGCGGCGGGGTACGCCTCGAGCTGGACTGGCCGGACCTGGCCAGCTTCCCCAGCTACGGTCTGGTGCGCACCAGGCTGGACTTCGACGACCTGCTCGCCCAACGGGCGGTGGCCGCCGGCGCCAAGCTGCAGACCAGCGTCAACGTGCTGGGCCCGGTGCTCGACGGCGACGGCCGGGTGACCGGCGTCGAGGCGGAGGTGGGCCCGGACAAGGAGCCAGCCACCTTCCACGCCCCGCTGGTCGTGGCGGCTGACGGGGTCTCCGGCCGGTTCCCGCTCGCTCTCGGCCTGGCCAAGCGGGAGGACCGGCCGATCGGCGTGGCCGTCCGCCGCTACTACCGCTCGCCGGCCAAGCACGACGACAACTACCTGGAGTCCTGGCTGGAGTTGCGCAGCAAGGACAGCGGCGACAACCTGCTGCCCGGGTACGGCTGGATCTTCGGGCTCGGTGACGGGCGGGTCAACGTCGGCCTCGGCGTGCTCAACTCGTCCTCCGCGTTCGGCAAGACCAACTACCGACGGCTGCTCACCGACTGGCTGGCGAACACGCCCGCCGACTGGGGGATGACCGACGAGACCAACGCCGACGGCCCGATCCTCGGCGCGGCTCTGCCGATGGGCTTCAACCGGGTGCCGCACTACACCCGTGGCGTGATGCTGGTCGGCGACTCCGGCGGCATGGTCAACCCGTTCAACGGGGAGGGCATCGCCTACGCCATGGAGTCCGGCGAGCTGGCCGCGGAGGTGGCCGTGCAGGCCCTCGCGCGGCCGGCCGGCGCGGAGCGAGAGCGGGCGCTGATGGCGTACCCGAACGAGCTGAAGGCCCGGCTCGGCGGCTACTACCGGCTGGGCGGCATCTTCGTGAAGCTGATCGGCCGTCCGGAGATCATGCGGATCGCCACCAAGCACGGAATGCCGCACCCGACGTTGATGCGCTTCGTGCTCAAGCTGTTGGCCAATTTGACCGACCCCCGTGGCGGGGACGCGATGGACCGGGTCATCAACGCGATGACGAAGGCAGCGCCAGCCGTCTAGACAACCGGTGTCGGGGCTGGTCACAGCCCCGACCCGGACAAAGATCGACCCCCGCCGGCAGCCACCGCGTGGGACGTGAATAGTGTGATTTTCCTCAAGCACCGAGGGCAGGGAAGGACGAGCAGGAGAATACGATGTCGCTCTCGCCTTACGCACCGATCATCGGGCTGTTCGCCCTCGCCGCGGCGTTCTCGCTGTTCTCCGTTGGCGCCGCCCGCTTCGCAGGTCCCCATCGATACAACAGAGCCAAGCTCGAGGCTTACGAGTGCGGCATCGAGCCCAGCCCCCAGCCGGTCGGCGGTGGGCGGTTCCCGATCAAGTTCTACCTGACGGCGATGCTCTTCATCGTCTTCGACATCGAGATCATCTTCCTCTACCCCTGGGCGGTCTCGTTCGACGCTCTGCCGATCTTCGGCTTCGTGGAGATGGTCCTGTTCATCGTCGCGGTCTTCGTCGCGTACGCCTACGTGTGGCGGCGCGGCGGCCTGGACTGGGACTGAGGAAGGAACGTCAGATGGGCATCGAGGAGAAGCTCCCCGCAGGCGTCCTGCTCACCTCGGTGGAGAAGCTGGTCAACTGGTCGCGGAAGACGTCCTTCTGGGGCGCCACCTTCGGCCTGGCCTGCTGCGCCATCGAGATGATGGCCGCCGGTGGTCCGCACTACGACATGGGCCGTTGGGGCATGGAGGTCTTCCGGGCCTCGCCCCGGCAGGCCGACCTGATGATCGTGGCTGGCCGCGTGAGTCAGAAGATGGCCCCGGTGTTGCGCCAGATCTACGACCAGATGGCCGAGCCCCGCTGGGTGCTCTCGATGGGCGTCTGCGCCAGCAGCGGCGGCATGTTCAACAACTACGCGATCGTGCAGGGCGTCGACCACGTGGTGCCGGTCGACATGTACCTGCCCGGCTGCCCGCCCCGGCCGGAGATGCTCATCGACGCGATCCTCAAGCTCCGCGAGAAGATCATGTATGAGCCGCTGGGCCCGAACGGCCGCAAGATGCTCGAGGCCCGTCAGGAGCGTGGTGACGTCCCCGTCGTGCCCTACGGCTCGATGCCGTCCTCGTACCGCAGCGACAAGGCCCGGCGTGCCGAGTGGACCCAGGCGGTCCGCGAGGGGCGCGAGGAGCAGCTGCGGATCGAGAACTGGATGAACGCCCAGAACCATCTCCACGCGCACAGGGGCCCGAAGTGACCGCACCGAACGAGAAGAACAACGACGGCGGGGTGCCGGTGCCGGTCACGCCGGCCGGCGCCAGCAGCACCGCCCCGGCCGAGTACCCGCCGGCCAGCCCGGCCGGCCGGGGGATGTTCGGCAACCAGGGCACCGGCGACGTGTCCGGCTACGGCGGCCTGGTCCGCCAGCGCCAGCCGATCGAGGAGGCCACCCGCCCGTACGGCGGCTACTTCGACGAGGTCCGCGATGCGCTGGAGGAGGCGTACCCGGCCTTCGGCGACGCGATCGAGAAGGTCGTGGTCGACCGGGGCGAGCTGACCCTGCACGTCCGCCCGGAGCGCATCGCCGAGGTCTGCCAGGTGATGCGGGACGACCTGGCGCTGCGCTTCGAGCTGTGCTCGTCGGTGTCCGGCGTGGACTATCTCGGTGCCGACGAGCGCCGGCTGCACGTGGTCTACCTGCTCACCTCGATGACCTACCGGCGTCGGGTCCGGCTGGAGGCCGCGGTCTCCGTCGAGAGCCCGCACCTGCCCAGCGTGACCGCCGTCTACCCGACTGCTGACTGGCAGGAGCGGGAGGCGTACGACATGTTCGGCATCGTCTTCGACGGCCACCCCAACCTGACCCGGATCCTCATGCCGGACGACTGGGAGGGCCACCCGCAGCGCAAGGACTACCCGCTCGGTGGCGTGGCGGTCGAGTACAAGGGCGCCGAGATCCCGCCACCGGACCGGAGGAGGTCCTACCAGTGACCACGTCGAACTACGCGACCGAACGCGAGACCACCGAGGGTCGGGTCTTCACCGTCACCGGTGGGGACTGGGACACGATCGTCTCGGGCACCGACCCGATCAACGACGAGCGCATCGTGGTCAACATGGGTCCGCAGCACCCGTCCACGCACGGTGTGCTGCGGCTGGTCCTGGAGCTGGAGGGCGAGACGGTCCGCGAGGCGCGGTCGGTCATCGGGTACCTGCACACCGGCATCGAGAAGAACCTCGAGTACCGCAACTGGGTGCAGGGCACGACGTTCGTGACCCGGATGGACTACCTGGCCCCGCTGTTCAACGAGACGGCCTACAGCCTCGCGGTGGAGAAGCTGCTCGGCATCACCGACGACATCACCGAGCGGGCCACCACGATCCGGGTCCTGATGATGGAGCTGAACCGGATCTCGTCGCACCTGGTCTGGGTGGCCACCACGGCCATGGAACTCGGCGCGATCAACATGATGTTGTACGGCTTCCGCGAGCGGGAGTACATCCTCGACATCTTCGAGACCATCACCGGCCTGCGGATGAACCACGCGTACGTCCGGCCGGGCGGCGTGGCGCAGGACGTGCCGGACGAGGCGATCCACAAGATCCAGCAGTTCCTCAAGCTGTTGCCGAAGCGGCTCAAGGAGTACGAGGACCTGCTCTCCGGCCAGCCGATCTGGACCCAGCGCACGAAGAACGTGGCAGTGCTGGACGTGACCGGCTGCCTCGCGCTCGGCGTCACCGGCCCGGTGCTGCGCTCCGCCGGCCTCGCCTGGGACCTGCGCAAGACCATGCCGTACTGCGGCTACGAGACGTACGAGTTCGACGTGCCGACCCACTCCGACGGTGACGTGTGGGGCCGCTACCTGGTCCGGCTCGCCGAGATCCGGGAGTCGATGAAGCTGGTCGAGCAGGCCCTCGACCGGCTCAAGCCGGGCCCGGTGATGGTGGCCGACCGCAAGATCGCCTGGCCGGCGCAGCTGGCCATCGGCGTCGACGGCATGGGCAACTCGCTGGAGCACGTCGCGAAGATCATGGGTCAGTCGATGGAGTCGCTGATCCACCACTTCAAGCTGGTCACCGAGGGCTTCCGGGTCCCGCCCGGCCAGGTGTACGTCGGCATCGAGTCGCCCCGCGGCGAGTTGGGCGTGCACGCGGTCTCCGACGGTGGCACCCGGCCGTACCGGGTGCACTACCGGGAGCCGAGCTTCGTCAACCTCCAGGCCCTCCCGGCGATGGCCGAGGGCGGCCTGATCGCCGACGTGATCGCCGGCGGCGCCTCGTTGGACCCCGTGATGGGTGGGTGTGACCGATGACTTTCACTGAGACGACCCGGGAGCGGGCGCGCGAGATCATCGCGCGCTACCCGGCGGACCGGTCCCGTTCGGCGCTGCTGCCGCTGCTGCACCTGGTTCAGGCGGAGGAGGGGTACGTCTCCCCGTCCGGCGTCGCGTTCTGCGCCGAGGTGCTCGGCCTGAACAAGGCGCAGGTCGGCGCGGTAGCCACCTTCTACACCATGTACAAGCGCAAGCCGACCGGCGACTTCCTGGTCAGCGTCTGCACCAACACCATGTGCAACGTGCTCGGTGGTCAGGAGGTCTACGACACCCTCGCCGAGCACCTCGGCGTCGGGCACGACGAGACCACCGCCGACGGGAAGATCACCCTGGAGCACGCCGAGTGCCTGGCGGCCTGCGACTACGGCCCGGTGATGACCGTCAACTACGACTTCTTCGACGGCGTGGACTCGTCCACCGCGGTCGGCGTGGTCGACGAGCTGCGCGCCGGCGGGCGGCCGATGCCGACCCGGGGCGCTCGGCTCTGCACGCTCAAGGAGATGGCGGTGCAGCTCGCCGGTTTCGCCGACGAGCGGGACGGCGCGGTCGCCGACGGCGGGCCGGGCGAGCCCACCCTGCGCGGGCTGCGGCTGGCGCAGCAGCACGGCGTCTCGGTGCCGGGCTTCGACCCGAACACCCCGATCCGCAGCAAGGCAGAGGCGGACAAGGCGGCGGCGAAGGCGAAGGCCGCCGAGGCCAGCGCGAAGCCGGCCGAGGCGCCCGCCAAGCCGGTCACCCCGGTGAAGGGTGGCGACGGCGCGTCCGCTCCGACGGGTACGCCCGGCACCGGCCAGCCGGTTCCCGCCGCTGCGGTGACCGGCAGCACCGCGCCGGACGTGAAGGCGCCGGACGACAAGTCGCCGCAGGTGCGTACCGCTGAGACCCGGCAGCCGGACGCGGCGACCGCCGTGCCGGACGCGCCCGGCACCAAGGTTCCGGCGGAGACCTCGCCGCCGGGCCCGCGTGACGCGCAGGAGGCGCAGGCCGCCGGCGTGGCGGCCAACGAGCCGGCCGGCGACGGCAAGCCCGCCGGTGACTCCACCGGCGCGCAGGAGCGCAATCTCAACGAAGCGTCGGCGAGCGCCGGTGGCGCGAACTCCGCCGCGAGCGAAACGGGGGCACAGAAGTGACCACTCCCCGCCCGGAGACGCTGGCCAAGCTGACGCCGGTGCTGACCAAGCGCTGGCTGTCCCCGGACGCCTGGCGGATCGGCACCTACGAGCAGTTGGACGGCTACGCCGCCCTGCGCAAGGCGCTCAAGGCCCACCCGGACGACCTGATCCAGCTGATCAAGGACTCCGGGCTGCGCGGCCGGGGCGGCGCCGGCTTCCCCACCGGTCTCAAGTGGGGCTTCATCCCGCAGGGCGACGGCAAGCCGCACTACCTCGTGGTCAACGCCGACGAGGGCGAGCCGGGCACCTGCAAGGACCTGCCGCTGATGACGCACGACCCGCACGCGCTGGTCGAGGGCGTCATCATCGCGTCGTACGCGATCCGGGCCAGCCGCGCCTACATCTACATCCGGGGCGAGGCGGTGCACGCCGCGCGCCGGCTGCGCAACGCGGTCCAGGAGGCGTACGACAAGGGCTACCTCGGTCGGAACATCCTGCGCAGCGGCTACGACCTGGAGCTGGTGGTGCACTCCGGCGCCGGGGCGTACATCTGCGGCGAGGAGACGGCGCTGCTGGACTCGCTGGAGGGGTTCCGGGGCCAGCCGCGGCTGCGGCCGCCGTTCCCGGCCACCCACGGCCTGTACGCCAGCCCGACGGTGGTGAACAACGTCGGCACCATCGCCAGCGTGCCGCCGATCGTGCTCGGCGGAGCCGACTGGTGGAAGACCATGGGCACCGAGAAGTCCTCCGGGCCGATGATCTACTCGCTCTCCGGGCGGGTCGCCAACCCCGGCCAGTACGAGTGCTCGATGGGCGTCACGCTGCGCGAGCTGCTGGAACTGGCCGGTGGGATGCAGCCTGGCCACAACCTGAGGTTCTGGACCCCGGGCGGCTCGTCCACCCCGCTGCTCGCCGCCGAGCACCTGGATGTGCCACTGGACTTCGAGGGGGTGGCGGCGGCCGGCTCGATCCTCGGCACCACGGCCACCCAGATCTTCTCCGACCAGGACTGCCCGGTCTACGCGACGTACCGATGGCTGGAGTTCTACCACCACGAGTCGTGCGGCAAGTGCACCCCGTGCCGTGAGGGCAACTACTGGATGGTTCGGGTCTACCGGCGGATCCTCGCCGGTCAGGGCACCCACGAGGACCTGGACACCCTCCTGGACACCTGCGACAACATCCTCGGCCGCTCGTTCTGCGGTCTCGGCGACGGCGCGACCAGCTCGGTGACCTCGTCGCTGAAGTACTTCAAGCAGGACTACCTCGACTACATCGAGGGACGGACCGCGCCGAAGCTCTCCGACAAGCAGCTGGTTGGAGCTCACTGATGACGGACGTAGCCAAGCAGACCGACACGGTCACCCTCACCATCGACGGCGTCGAGGTCACCGCCCCCAAGGGGACGCTGCTGATCCGGGTCGCCGAGCAGATGGGCACCGAGATCCCCCGGTTCTGCGACCACCCGCTGCTGGCACCGGCCGGCGCGTGCCGGCAGTGCCTGGTCGAGGTGGAGGGGCAGCGCAAGCCGGTCGCCTCCTGCACCCAGACCGTCGCCGACGGCATGGTGGTCCGTACCCAGATCACCTCCCCGGTGGCCAAGAAGGCGCAGGAGGGGGTGATGGAGCTGCTGCTGCTCAACCACCCGCTGGACTGCCCGATGTGTGACAAGGGCGGCGAGTGCCCCCTGCAGAACCAGGCGATGTCCACCGGCCGCACCGACTCCCGCTTCCACGAGCACAAGCGGGAGTACGAGAAGCCGATGGCGATCAGCAGCCAGGTGCTGCTGGACCGCGAGCGGTGCGTGCTCTGTCAGCGCTGCACCCGGTTCTCCGAGGAGATCGCCGGCGACAAGTTCATCGACCTGATGGGCCGGTCGTCCGCCGAGGAAATCAACATCTACCGGGACGACGCGTACGGCGAGCAGGGCGACGCGGGTGACGTGCCGTTCAACTCCTACTTCTCCGGTAACACCGTGCAGATCTGCCCGGTCGGCGCGCTCACCGGTTCCCAGTACCGGTTCCGGGCCCGCCCGTTCGACCTGGTCTCCAGCCCGAGCGTCTGCGAGCACTGCTCGGCCGGCTGCGAGCAGCGCACCGACTGGCGGCGCGGCAAGGTGCTGCGCCGGCTGGCCGGCGACGAGCCGGCGGTGAACGAGGAGTGGAACTGCGACAAGGGCCGGTGGGGCTTCCAGTACGCCCGCGCCACCGACCGACTGACCACCCCGCTGGTCCGCGACAAGCGCACCGGTGAGCTGCGGGAGGCGTCCTGGAGTGAGGCGCTCACCGTGGCTGCCGAGGGGCTGCACGCGGCCCGGGAAGGCGGACAGGGCACCGCGGTGCTCACCGGCGGTCGGCTGACCGTCGAGGACGCCTACGCGTACGCGAAGTTCGCCCGGGTCGCGCTGAACACCAACGACATCGACTTCCGGGCCCGGCCGGTCTCCCGCGAGGAGGCCGACTTCCTGGCCAGCTCGGTCGCTGGGGTCACCGACGTCACCTACACCGACGTGGAGAACGCGCCGGCGGTGGTGCTGGTCGGCCTGGAGCCGGAGGAGGAGTGCCCGATCCTCTTCCTGCGGCTGCGTAAGGCGTACCTGAAGAAGACGCTGACGGTGTACGCGCTCGCGCCGTTCGCCACCCGTGGCCTGGAGAAGCTCGGTGCCAAGCTGGCCCGGGTGGTGCCGGGCGAGGAGGCCAGCGTGCTCGCCGAGCACGCCACGGTCGCCGAGGCGCTGAGCGCGCCGGGCGCGATCCTGATCGTCGGCGAGCGGCTTGCCAGTGTGCCGGGCGGGCTCTCCGCAGCGGCCAACGTGGCCCGGCGTACCGGCGCGAAGCTGGCCTGGGTGCCGCGGCGCGCGGGTGACCGCGGTGCGGTCGACGCGGGCTGCCTGCCCAACCTGCTCCCCGGTGGCCGGCTGGTCACCGAGCCGGCGGCCCGGGCCGAGTTGGGCGAGGCGTGGGACATCCCGGCCGGGGTGATTCCGAGCCAGGCCGGTCGGGACACCGATCAGATTCTGTCGGCCGCCGCCAACGGGCAGCTCGGCGCGCTGGTGGTGGGCGGTGTGGACCCGGCCGACCTCGCCGACCCGCGGCTGGCCGAGGCCGCCCTGGACGCGGTGCCGTTCCTGGTCAGCCTGGAGCTGCGCGGCAGCGCGGTGACCCGGCGGGCGGACGTGGTGCTGCCGGTCGCCCCGGTGGTCGAGAAGGCCGGCAGCTTCCTGGACTGGGAGGGCCGGCTGCGTCCGTTCGAGGCGGTGCTGCAGACCGCCGCGATGACCGACGGCCGGGTGCTCGACGCGCTGGCCGCGCTGCTCGACGTGCGACTGGGCACCGCCGACGTGCCGAGCGTGCGACGTGAGCTGGGCTCGCTGCCGGCGACGCGCACCCAGCGGCCGGCCGCGCCGTCGGTGGTGCCGGGCACCGTGCCGCACCCGGGCACCGGGGAGGCCGTGTTGGCCACCTGGCACCAACTGGTCGACCTGGGCACCCTGATCGACGGCGACGAGGACCTCGCCGGCACCGCACGCCCGCCGGTGGTCCGGCTGGGCAAGGGCACCGCCGAGGCGCTCGGCGTCACCGACGGCGACCCGGTCACGGTGGGCACCGACCGGGGGGCGCTGACCCTGCCGGCGGAGCTCACCGAGATGCCGGACGGCGTGGTCTGGCTGCCGACCAACTCACCGGGCTCGACCGTGCGACGCAGCCTCGGGGCGACGTCCGGCGCGGTCGTCCGGATCTCCGTTCCCGCACCGAGCGTGGCCGTCCCGGCCGGGCGCGTGGCGGCGGACGAAGCCGGTCTCCCCGGTCCGCTCCTCAACGCTGGGGGTAACCAGTGAGCCCGTCTTACCTGGCCCAGGATCCGACGCTGGCCGACTTCGGCCAGGATCCGTGGTGGCTGGTCCTGATCAAGGTCGTCATGGCCTTCGTCGTCGCCGTGCTGGCCACGCTGCTCGGCGTCTGGTTCGAGCGACGGGTCGTCGGCCGCATGGCCGTTCGGCCCGGCCCCAACCAGGCCGGCCCGTTCGGTCTGCTCCAGACGCTCGCCGACGGCCTGAAGATGGCCTTCAAGGAGGACATCCTGCCGAAGGCGGCCGACAAGGTCGTCTTCTTCTTCGCCCCGACCATCTCGGTGATCTGCGCGGTCACCGCGCTGTCGGTGGTGCCGTTCGGCCCGATGGTGAGCATCTTCGGCCACCAGACGCCGCTGCAGGTCACCGATGTGCCGGTGGCGGTACTGCTGCTGCTGGCCTGCTCCTCGATGGGCGTCTACGGCATCGTGCTGGGCGGGTGGGCCTCCGGCTCGACGTACCCGCTCCTCGGCGGCCTGCGGTCGAGCGCCCAGATGATCTCCTACGAGGTCGCCATGGGGCTCTCCATCGTGGCGGTGTTCATGACCGCCGGCACGATGAGCACCAGCGGGATCGTCGCCGCCCAGGGGCACGGCACCGAGCTGACCATCTTCGGCAACTCGATCCCGGCGCCGGGCTGGTACGCGATCCTGCTGCTGCCCAGCTTCATCATCTTCTTCATCTCCACGGTGGGCGAGACCAACCGGGCGCCGTTCGACCTGCCCGAGGCCGAGTCCGAGCTGGTCGCCGGCTACATGACCGAGTACAGCTCGCTGAAGTTCGCGCTCTTCATGCTCAGCGAGTATGTCGCGATGGTGACCATGTCCGCCGTCACCACGACGCTGTTCCTGGGTGGTTGGCGGGCGCCGTGGCCGATCACGCTCTGGGAGGGCGCCAACTCCGGTTGGTGGCCGCTGCTCTGGTTCTTCGGCAAGGTGATCGCGCTGGTCTTCGTCTTCGTGTGGCTGCGCGGCACGCTGCCCCGGCTGCGCTACGACCAGTTCATGCGCTTCGGCTGGAAGGTGCTGCTGCCGATCAACCTGGTCTGGATCCTGGTCCTGTCGGGCCTGCGCTCCATCGAGGACTGGGACTCGCAGGGCAAGCTGATCGCGGTCGGCATCCCGGCCGGCCTCCTGCTGATCGCCACGCTGTTCTGGCCCAACCGCCGGCCGCAGCCGAAGCCGACCATGCAGGAACAGGTGGACAGCCGCCCGTACGGCAGCTTCCCACTGCCACCGATGGATCTACAGGTACCACCGAGCCCGCGTATCACGCGCGTGGTGGCCGAGCGGGAGCCGGCAAACATCGTCGCCGGCTCGGACTCCAGGGAGGTGTGACGTGGGCGCGATCACCGGAACGTTCAAGGGATTCGGGGTCACCTTCTCGCACATGTTCAGGAAGGTCGTCACCACCGACTACCCGTTCAAGCCGCCGGTGTCGGCGCCGCGCTACCACGGGCGGCACATCCTCAACCGGCACCCGGACGGGCTGGAGAAGTGCATCGGCTGTGAGCTGTGCGCCTGGGCCTGCCCGGCGGACGCGATCTTCGTCGAGGGCGGCGACAACACCGACGAGCAGCGCTTCTCGCCGGGTGAGCGGTACGCCAGCGTCTACCAGATCAACTACGCCCGGTGCATTTTCTGCGGACTGTGCATCGAGGCCTGCCCGACCCGATCGCTCACCATGAGCAACGAGTACGAGCTGGCCCGGGACAACCGGCAGGACCTGATCTTCACCAAGGAGCAGCTGCTCGCGCCGCTGCTTGAGGGCATGGAGCAGCCGCCGCACCCGATGCGACTGGGCGACAGCGAGAAGGACTACTACATCGGCGCGCTGGACAACCCGGGCACCTCTGCCGGTGCCGAGAAGTCCCCGATGAGCCCCGACCGCTACCAGGTCGAGGAGCACCCCGGCGTGACGTTCCCGGGCGCCGAGCAGGCCGCCCAACGCGCGGCGGTCGGTAAGGGAGAGGGAGCATGACCACGTCTACGGTGCTGGCCGCGGCGGGCGGGGTGTCCGGCGGCGAGGAGGTCACCTTCTGGATCCTCGCGCCGCTCGCGCTGATCGGCGCGATCGGGATGGTGGCCGCCCGCAACGCCGTGCACTCGGCGCTCTGGCTGGTGCTCACCATGCTCTGCCTGGGCGTGTTCTACGTGCTCCAGGCCGGGCCGTTCATCGGCATGGTGCAGATCATCGTCTACACCGGCGCGATCATGATGCTCTTCCTGTTCGTGCTGATGCTGGTCGGCCGGGACGCCTCCGACTCGCTGATCGAGACGCTGCGCGGTCAGCGGGTCGCCGCCATCGTGCTCGGGCTGGGCTTCGCTGGCCTGGTGGGCAGCGCGCTCTACCGGGCGATGGACGGGACCACCGCGGTCGGCCTGGAGCAGGCCAACGCGGAGGGCAACGTGCAGGGCATCGCCCGGCTGCTCTTCACCAAGTACGTCTTCGCGTTCGAGCTGACCTCGGCTCTGCTCATCACCGCGGCGGTCGGAGCCATGGTGCTCGCGCACGTCGAGCGGCGTAAGCAGGACAAGGTCGACCAGCCGTCGACCATGCGGGCCCGCTTCGCGCCGGGCAACTACCCCGGCCCCAAGCCGGGCCCCGGTGTCTTCGCGACGTCCTCCTCGGTGGCCACCCCGGCGCGGCTGCCAGACGGGCGGCTCACCGAGCGGAGCACGCCGGACATCCTGCCGGTGCGGGAGCTGACCGCCCAGGAAACCTCGCTGAAGGGGACCGACCAGTGACGCCCAACCACTATCTCGTGCTGGCTGCGGTGCTGTTCACCATCGGTGCCGCCGGGGTGCTCATCCGGCGCAACGCGATTGTGCTGTTCATGTGCGTGGAGCTGATGCTCAACGCGGCCAACCTGACCCTGGTCACCTTCAGCCGGATCAACGGCGACCTCAACGGTCAGATCATGGCGTTCTTCGTGATGGTGGTGGCGGCGGCCGAAGTCGTGGTCGGGCTCGCGATCATCATGTCGATCTTCCGGACTCGACGCTCCGCGAGCGTCGACGACGCCAACCTGCTCAAGTACTAAGGGGCAAGCAAGTGGAAGAGACTGTGCAGTACGCCGGTGCCACGGGCTTGCTCAGCAGCGTCTGGCTGCTGGTGGCGATCCCGCTGGTCAGCGCGGCCATCCTGCTGCTGCTAGGCCGGCGGGCCGACCGCTGGGGGCACTGGTTGGGCGTCGCCGCCATCGGTGCCGCGTTCGTTCTCGGCCTGTCCTTCTTCTTCCAGCTTCGCGGCCTGGAGAACAAGTCGGTCGAGCTGAGCCTCTGGGACTTCATCGCCGTCGGTGACCTGCGGGTCGACTTCGGCCTGCTGTTCGACCCGCTGGCCGCGGTCTTCGTGCTCCTGATCACCGGGGTGGGTTTCCTGATCCACCTGTACGCGGTGGAGTACATGGCGCACGACGCGGGCCGCCGCCGGTTCTTCGCGTACTTCAACCTGTTCGTCGCGGCCATGCTGCTGCTGGTGCTCGGCAACAACTACGTGATGCTCTACGTCGGCTGGGAGGGCGTCGGTCTGGCGTCGTACCTGCTGATCTCCTTCTGGTACGAGCGGCCGAGCGCCGCCACGGCCGGCAAGAAGGCGTTCCTGATGAACCGGGTCGGCGACGCCGGCCTGGCCATCGCGATCTTCATCATGTTCGCCACCCTGGGCACCACCCAGTACGACGAGGTGTTCAACGGTGTCGGCGCGCTGACCGGCGCCACCGTGCTGGTGCTCGGCCTGCTGCTGCTGCTCGGTGCGGCCGGTAAGTCCGGCCAGTTCCCGCTCCAGGCGTGGCTGCCGGACGCGATGGAGGGCCCCACCCCGGTGTCGGCGCTCATCCACGCCGCCACCATGGTCACCGCGGGCGTCTACCTGATCGCCCGGTCCAACCCGATCTTCTCCGCCAACTCGACGCTTCAGCTCGTGGTCGTCAGCGTCGGCGCGCTCACCCTGCTGATGGGCTGCATCATCGGTGCGGCCAAGGACGACATCAAGCGGGTGCTCGCCTGGTCGACGGTGAGCCAGATCGGTTACATGTTCCTCGGCGTCGGCCTGGGCGGCGGGGCGTACGCGCTGGCCATCGTGCACCTGCTGGCGCACGGCTTCTTCAAGGCCAACATGTTCCTGGGCGCCGGCTCGGTCATGCACGGGATGAAGGACCAGGTGGACATCCGCCGCTTCGGTGGGCTGTCGAAGTACATGAAGGTCACCTGGCTGACTTTCATGATGGGCTGGCTGGCCATCATCGGCATGTTCCCGTTCTCCGGCTTCTTCTCCAAGGAGCCGATCATCGTGGCCGCCTTCGAGCGGACGGACTGGACGGCGTGGCTCTTCGGTGGGGCAGCGCTGCTCGGCGCCGGGTTGACCGCGTTCTACATGACCCGGCTCTTCGTGCTCACCTTCCACGGCCCGAAGCGGTGGACCGAGGACATCGAGCACCCGCACGAGTCGCCGGCGTTGATGACGATCCCGCTGATCCTGCTGGCGGTCGGCTCGGTGGGTGCCGGTTTCCTGCTCGCCACCTCGGTACCGGACTGGCTGACGGCGACCGCCGGGCTGGGCGGCCACGAGGAGGGGCACGAGGCGGTCCTCTCGCACACCGTGATCACCGCGCTCTCGCTGCTGGTCACCGTGCTCGGCGCCGGGCTGGCCTGGTTCCTGTTCCGGGCCGGTACGGCCACCGCGCCGCAGCCGGCCGGGGTGCTGGTCACCGCCGCGCGGCGCAACCTCTACACCGACGCGGTGAACGAGGCGGTCTTCGAGAAGCCGGGCATCTTCCTCACCCGGGCGCTGGTCTTCCTCGACAACCGGGGCATCGACGGGCTGGTCAACGGGCTCGCCGCCGGGGTCGGCGGTGGCTCGGGTCGGCTCCGGCGGCTGCAGACCGGCTTCGTCCGCTCGTACGCCACCTCGATCCTGGCCGGTGCGCTGCTGGTGATGGCGGCGTTCCTGGCCGTGCAGGCGGGGTGGTTGGCGTGATCGACCTCTTTCCGGCCGCCCCCGCCGGCGGACCACGCAGTGACGACGGAGGTAAGGCCGCATAATGTCCAACTTCCCGTTCCTCTCGGTGCTCACCGTGGCGCCACTGGTGGGCGCCCTGGTGGTGGCCTTCCTGCCGCGCCACCGACCGGAGCTGGCCAAGCAGGTGGCGTTCGTCTGGTCGCTGCTGGTGCTGGTGCTCTCCGTGGTGATGTGGGTCAGCTTCAAGGCAGGCGGTGACCGGTTCCAGTTCCGCGAGTCCTACTCGTGGATCCCGAACTGGGGTGTCAACTTCACCTTCGCCGCCGACGGCATCGCGCTGGTGATGCTGATGCTGATCGCGGTGCTGGTGCCGCTGGTGATCCTGGCGTCGTGGCACGACGCGGAGTCGTCGAAGCGGTCGGTGCCCGTCTACTTCGCGCTGCTGCTGGTCCTCGAGTGCACGATGATCGGCGTCTTCGCCGCCGCCGACGTCTTCCTGTTTTACGTGTTCTTCGAGGTCATGCTGGTGCCGATGTACTTCCTGATCGGCAGCTACGGTGGCCACCAGCGGCAGTACGCGGCGGTGAAGTTCTTCCTCTACTCGCTCGTCGGCGGCCTGTTCATGCTGGCCGCGGTGATCGGGCTGTGGGTCGTCGGCGGGAAGACCTTCGACTGGCAGGCGCTGTCGCAGATCGACATCAGCACCGGCACCGAGCGCTGGCTGTTCCTCGGCTTCTTCCTCGCGTTCGCCATCAAGGCGCCGTTCTTCCCGTTCCACACCTGGCTGCCGGACGCCGGTGGCGCCGCCCCCGCGGGCGCCGCGGCGCTGCTGGTCGGCGTGCTGGACAAGGTCGGTACGTTCGGCATCCTGCGCTACTGCCTGCCGCTGTTCCCCGAGGCGTCGAAGTGGTTCGCGCCGTGGGCGCTGGCGCTCGGCGTGATCGGCATCGTCTACGCCGCGCTGCTGGCGGTCGGCCAGAACGACCTCAAGCGGCTGGTGTCGTACACCTCGATCGCGCACTTCGGCTTCATCGGGGTGGGCATCTTCGCCTTCACCACCCAGGCCGGCACCGGCGCGGTGCTCTACATGCTCAACCACGGGTTGGCCACCGGCCTGCTCTTCCTGGTGGTGGGCATGCTGATCTCGCGGCGCGGCTCGGCGCTGATCAGCGACTTCGGTGGCGCGGGCAAGCTGGTCCCGGTGCTCGCCGGGGTGCTCTTCTTCGCCGGTCTCGCCTCGCTCGCGCTGCCCGGGACCGCGCCGTTCATCTCCGAGTTCCTGGTGCTGATCGGCACGTTCACGGTGAACAAGCCGGTCGCGGTCATCGCGACGGTCGGCATCATCCTGGCCGCCGCGTACGTGCTGTGGATGGTGCAGCGCACCACCCAGGGCACGCTCAACCCGGCGCTGACCGAGGTCGAGGGGATGCGCCGGGACCTCAACCTGCGCGAGAAGGTCGTGGTCGCCCCCCTGATCGCGCTGATCGTGCTGCTCGGCTTCTACCCCAAGCCGGTCACTGACGTGATCAACCCCGCCGTCCAGGCGACCATGGACGACATCGGCAGGACCGACCCCGCCCCGTCGGTGGGCGGCACCGTCCAGGAGGCGGCAAAGTGACCGAGTTGAAACTGCCGTCGCTCGACTATGCGGCGCTCGCCCCAATCATGATCATGTTGGGTGTCGCGTTGTTCGGCGTGCTGGTCGAGGCCTTCGTGCCCCGGCGTTTGCGGCACGTGGTGCAGCTGACGCTGGCCCTGCTGGCCGTCCTCGCCGCGCTGACCATGGTGGTCCTCAACGCCGACGACCGGCTCATCACCGCCGGCCAGGCCATCGCGGTGGACGGACCGACGCTCTTCCTCCAGGGCGCGATCCTGGTGCTGGCCGCGATGGCGCTGCTGCTGATCGGTGACCGGACGGTGGAGCGGGGCGGGGCGTTCGTCGCCCAGGCCGCGGTGACCGCCGAGTCGGCCGACGACCGGCAGCAGGCCGAGGGGCGCAACGGCCTCACCGAGGTCTACCCGCTCACCACGTTCGCGATCGGCGGCATGCTGATCTTCGTGGCGGCGAACGACCTGCTGACCATGTTCATCGCACTGGAAGTCTTCTCGCTGCCGCTGTACCTGCTCTGCGCGCTGGCCCGTCGCCGGCGACTGCTGAGCCAGGAGGCGGCGATGAAGTACTTCCTGCTCGGCGCGTACGCCTCGGCGTTCTTCCTGTTCGGGGTGGCCCTGATCTACGGCTTCACCTCCGGGATCCCGGGTCGTGGTGCCGGGGTCGACTTCGCCACGATCAACGCGGCGGTGACCGAGTCGCCGGCCAGCCCGGTGCTGCTCTTCGCTGGCATGGCGCTGCTCGCCATCGGCCTGCTCTTCAAGGCCGCGGCGGCCCCGTTCCACGTGTGGACGCCGGATGTCTACCAGGGCGCGCCGACCCCGATCACCGGCTTCATGGCCGCCTGCACCAAGGTTGCCGCGTTCGGCGCGCTGCTGCGCGTCTTCCACGTCGCGTTCGCCGGTGCCGCCTGGGACTTCACCCCGGTGCTCGGTGCGGTGGCGGTGCTGACCATGCTGGTCGGCGCGGTGCTCGCGGTCACCCAGACCGACATCAAGCGGCTGCTCGCGTACTCCTCCATCGCCAACGCCGGCTACCTGCTGGTCGGTGTGCTGTCGCCGAGCAGTGACGGGCTCTCCGGCACGATGTTCTACCTGGTCGCGTACGGCTTCTCGGTGCTGGCCGCGTTCGCGGTCGTGACCCTGGTCCGGGACGCCGACGGGGAGGCCACCCACCTGTCCCGCTGGGCCGGGCTGGGCCGGCGCTCGCCGTTCTACGCCAGCCTGTTCACGTTCATCCTGCTGGCCTTCGCCGGCATCCCGCTCACCAGCGGCTTCACCAGCAAGTTCGCGGTCTTCGGGCCGGCGCTGGACGGTGGCCACGCCTGGCTGGTGATCGCCGGTGTGCTGACCAGCATGGTGCTGGCCTTCCCGTACCTGCGGGTCGTGGTCATGATGTGGCTCTCCGAGCCGGGCGAGTCCACCCCGACCGTCACCGTGCCCGGTGGACTCACCTCCGCCGCGTTGATGATCGGCGTCCTGGCCACCCTGGTGCTGGGTGTCGCCCCGGCGCCGCTGCTCGACCTGGCTGCCGGAGCCGCCGACTTCGTGCGATGACCAGAGCCTCGGCAAACCGGGGACCGGCACACGTTCGTGTGCCGGTCCCCGGTGCATATCCCCGACCCGGAGCAGGTAGAACGGGTGTGGCATGGTTGATAGCGTGGTGATTCCGGCTGGCGAGCGTTCAGGTGCCACCGGCTCCGGCGGTCGTCGGGGTCGGGCGAGCACGAGTCAGTTCGGCGCGCTCGGCCTCCATCTCGCCGATCCCCGCGTCGAGGCATGTGTGCTGGGTCTGCTGGACGCGGTCGAGGTCGATCTGCGGGCCAGTGTGGCCAGCGCCGACCCGTTCGTCACCGAGGCCGCCCGGCACCTCGTCGAGGCCGGCGGGAAGCGGTTCCGGCCGCTGCTGGTGGCGCTGGGCGCCCAGTTCGGTGACCCGACCAGCCCGCAGGTGGTCCCTGCGGCCGTGGTGATGGAGCTCACCCACCTGGCCACCCTCTACCACGACGACGTGATGGACGAGGCCGCCGTGCGCCGGGGCGCGCCGAGCGCGAACTCCCGTTGGACCAACTCGGTCGCCATCCTGGTCGGCGACTACCTCTTCGCCCGCGCTGCGGACATCTCGGCCGAGCTGGGCCCCGAGGCGGTCCGGTTGCAGGCGCGCACCTTCGCCCGGCTGGTGCACGGCCAGATCGCGGAGACCGTGGGGCCGCGCGCCGACGATGACCCGGTCACGCACTACCTGCACGTGATCGCCGAGAAGACCGGCTCCCTGATCGCCACGTCGGCCCAGTTCGGCGGCATGTTCAGTGGAGCCTCCACCGAGCACATCGAGGCGCTGGCCGGGTACGGCGAGACCATCGGCGTCGCGTTCCAGCTCTCCGACGACCTGCTGGACATCGCCTCCGACTCGATGCAGTCGGGCAAGACACCCGGCACGGACCTGCGTGAGGGCGTTCCGACGCTGCCGGTGCTCTACGCGCGCGCTGCGGACGACTCCGACGCGTCCTCGGTGCGGCTGCGGGAGATCCTGGCCACCGGCCCGCTGACGGACGACGCGCTGCACGCCGAGGCGCTGGGGCTGCTCCGGGAGAGCCCGGCGCTCAAGCGGGCCCGGGAGACCGTGCGCAGCTACGCCGAGGACGCCCGGGGGCGCCTGGCCCCGCTTCCGAAGGGCCCGTCCCGCCAGGCCCTCGAATCGCTCTGCGACTACATCGCCGACCGCACCAGCTAATCCCCGCTCCGACCCGCCCCGGCGGCGGTGCGCGTCAACAGGCGGCTGCCGACGAGCATGAGGGCGGCGGCGAGCAGCATGGCCACCGCAGCCGTGGTCCACATCGTCGGGTAGCCGAGGTGGGCGGCGAGCGGGCCGAGGGTCAGTGGACCGAGGCAGCCGCCCGCGTACACCCCGGTCTGGGTGATCGACGTGGCGGCGGCCGGGGCCTGCGGGTGGAGCCGGACCACCGCGAAGTTCATCAGGCCGGGCCAGGCCCATCCGAGGCCGAAGCCGAGCACCACGCCAGCCACCAGCGGCACCGCCCCGGTCAGGGCGAGCAGGCCCAGCCCGGCCGCGCCGACCACCAGCATCGCGGCGATCAGTGCCACGTGGCCGCTGGCGCGTCGGTCGGCCAGCCAGCCGGCGCCGACCCTGGCCAGCACACAGACGGCGCTGCCCAGGGTCAGGGTTAGGCCGGCGAGACCCGGTGACAGGCCCCGGGCGGCCGCGGAGTCCACCAGGAAGGTGCCGAGCGCGTTCGCCGCGGCGGCAGCCAGCGCCGCCGCCGCACCGATCACCACCAGCGCCATCGTGGCCCGGCCCGCGCGCCCGGCGCCGGCCCGCCGGGCACGGCCGCGCTCCTGCCGGGGTACGGCGGGCAGCGTCGTCAGCGCCGCGCCGGCGGCGGCCACGAACGCCCAACGCCAGCCGGCGGTGAGCGCGACGGTGGGCACCGCTGCCCCGGCCAGCAGGGTGGAGACCGGGATGGCGGCCTGCTTGACACCGAACGACAGCCCCTGCCGGCGGGCCGGCACGTGCTGCGCCAGTGCGGCGTTGCTGGCCAACTGGCCGAGGGCGTTCGCGGCGGCGCTGAGCGCCAGCAGCCCAACCAGCACCGGATACGACCGGGCGAGCGCCGCCACGGCAAGCATCGACCCGGCGGCCAGGAGGATGCCGCAGCGGGCCACCACGGCCGGCCCGTAGCGCTCGACCAGGCGGCCGGAGGGCACCGAGGCCAGCGCGCTGATCCCGAAGTAGACGGCCACGGCCAGGCCCAGGCCAGCCGGGGAGAAGCCGAGGTCCGCGCCCATCTGCACGGCGAGGCCGCCGAGCAGGAAGACGGGCAGCACGCAGGCGATGGTGGTGGCGACGGCGCCGGCGCTGACCCGGATCGGGCGGGCCGGGGCGGTGCCCGGGGCGGAGGTGAGGGCGGTGTCGGTCATCGTCGACAAACCTACGTGAACCGTTCTCGGATCACTCCTGGTGACCGGCGGGGTACGACGTGTTGATGACGATCTGGCATCCTCGACCCGAACAGGCATTTCGCACCGGGCCTGTTTTTCATATGGTGTAAGTCCCTGGCGGCGGAGGTGGTTGTGCGCGACCCCTTGGCAGAACCTTCGGACCTGATCCGCAGCGTGTCCCGAGCGCTGCGGGTGCTGGAGTCGGTCGGTCGCGCCCCGAAGGGCCTGACCGTCAAGCAGATCGCCCGGCGGTGCGAGTTGACTGTGGCCACCACGTACCACCTGGTCCGCACCCTCGCCTACGAGGGCTACGTGATCCGTCGGGAGGACGGCACGTACATCGTGGGGCTGGAGGTGGCGGACCGCTACCGCGAACTGGTCACCGCGTTCCGTGGTCCGCCAGCCGTCGGTGAGACGCTGCGGCGGGCCGCAGCCGACACCGGCTACAGCCACTACCTGGGCCGCTTCGTCGGCGGCCAGGTGGCCCTCACAGCGGTCGCCGAGGGGCACCGCTCGCCCTACCTGGAAGACCTGGTCCCCGGCTTCGACGAGGGGGCACACGCCACCGCCCTCGGCAAGTCCCTGCTCGCCACCCTCACCACCGAACAACGCTTCCGCTACCTGCGGGAGTACGGCATGCGCCCGTTCACCACCGCCACCCTGACCAGCACCGAGACGTTCGAGGCCGACCTGGCCGCCGGCGACCGGCGCGGCATGCAGTTGGAGCTGGGGCAGTTCCGCCAGGGGGTGGCCTGCGCTGCGGTGCTGGTCTCGCCGGACAAGGACATGGAACGGCGGGTCGTGCTGGCCTGCGCGCTGCCGGCCGGCGAGATGATGACCTCCGCCCGGGTCGTCCGGGCCAAGCTGCTCACGGTCGCCCGGGCCGTCGCCGACGGCATCGCCGCCGACCACTGACCCCACGACGCCGAGAGGCCCTCTCCCGGGCTGGGAGAGGGCCTCTGGTGGCGGTCCAGCGCCGGACCGCCGGAGTAACGTCAGCTGCCCACCGGGCCGCCGTCGAGGCGCCAGGTGACCACCACGCCCGGCTTGGCGTAGTCGCCGTCCGGCCAGTTCGAGGCCGGGTTCTCCACCGATGCGCCGGTGATCTCACCCGGGTGCTGCACGGCGACGAAGACCGAGCGGTTGTCACCGGTGATGAACGGGCCGCAGGTCTCGGCGCCGAGCGGCACGGTCAGGAACTGCTTGAGGTGACCCCGCTCCGGGCCCTCCACGGCGGTGGCGAAGAGGCCGTCGTTGCTGCCCAGCGCGTTGCCGTCCGTGGAGATCCACAGGTTGCCGGTGGCGTCGAAGGCGACGTTGTCCGGGCAGGAGATCGGGGAGACCTTGGTCTTGTCGTACCCGGCGAAGAAGGTCGACGGGTCGGTCGGGTCGCCGCAGACGATCGGCAGCGACCAGGCGAAGGTCTCGGCAGCGTTGTCGCCGCGGTCCTCGACCAGCTCCAGGATCTGCCCGTGCTTGTTGGCGGTCCGCGGGTTGGCCTCGTCCGCCTTCGGGCTGCTGCCGACGCCCCGGTTGGTGTTGTTCGTCAGCGCCACGTACACCTTGCCGGTCAGCAGGCTCGGCTCGACGTCCTCCGGGCGGTCCATCTTGGTCGCGCCGACCTTGTCGCCAGCGAGCCGGGTGAAGGTGAGCACGTCCGCGGCGGTCATCCCGTCGACGTACGAGCGGTTGCCGCTGACCAGCTTGATCCAACGGCCCCGGCCGTTGAACGCGCCGTCACTGGGGAGCTTGCCCGAGCCGTCGATCTCGCCGGCGCTGGTCTGGTCCAGCTGCGCGACGTAGAGCGTGCCGGACTCCAGCAGGGTCAGGTTGTGCTTGCGGGCGGCCCAGGAGTTGCCCTTCAGGAACTTCTTGTCCGAGACGAACTTGTAGAGGTAGTCGAACCGCTCGTCGTCGCCCATGTACGCGACCACGTGCCCGTCCTTCGTGACGATCACGTTCGCGCCCTCGTGCTTGAACCGGCCCATCGCGGTGTGCTTACGCGGGCGGCTCTCCGGGTCGAACGGGTCGATCTCGACGATCCAGCCGAACCGGTGCGCCTCGTTCGGGTGCTTCGCCAGGTCGAAACGCTCGTCGGCGCGCTCCCACTTGCGGCTGCCGCTGGGGTAACGGGTTGCGGTGCTGATGCCGTACCGGTCCATCTTCGGCTTCAGCTCCGCCGGGACGCCGTCGGCACCGACGAAGTACTGGTTGAAGTTCTCCTCGCCGGAGAGCACCGTGCCCCACGGGGTCACGCCGCCGGCGCAGTTGTTCAGCGTGCCGACGACCGTACGGCCCTTCGGGTCGGCGGCGGTCTTCAGCCAGGCCGAGCCGGCGGCCGGGCCGGTCAGGTCGAACTTCGTGCCGAGCGCGGTGACCCGCCGGTTGTACGGCCGCCGGCCGTTCTCGACCGGCTTCCACTGCCCGGTGCCGCCGACCCGCTCCAGCTCCACCACGGACATGCCGTGCGCGGCCATCGCGGTGCGCAGCTGCTCCACCGAGAGTCCGTCCAGGCCGGGGAAGCCCGGGAACATCAGGTCCTCGTTGGTGTACTCGTGGTTGACCACGAGCAGCGCCCGGTTGCCCCGCTTGTCCAGCGGCAGCACGCCCACGAAGTCGTTGTTGTAGCCGAACTGCTTGGACTGCGCCGCGGCGGTCTGCTTGTGCACGTTGAACTCGGGCGCGCCCGGCACCACCGGGTCACCCCACTTGATCACCACGGCGTGGTCGTACCCGTTCGGTACGACCAGGGTGTCCAACTTGTTCGGCGGGATCGGCTTGAAGCTCAGCGCCCCGCTGCCGACGCCGGTGGTGGGACGTCCGAAGCCGAAGGACTCCGGGACGTCCGGGAGATCCGGGGTGGCGGGGGCCGCCATGGCCGGGGCGGCGCCGGCCAGCGCACCGGCCGCGGCACCACCGAAACCGAGCACCAGCGCACCGACCGCGCCGGCCCGGACCACGCCGCGCCGCGAGACCTCCGCGTTCACCACGTCTCCGAAGTACGCGTTGTCGGAGGTGTTCGGGACCGGGTGGTCGCAGGCGTTTCCACAGCGGTAGAGACAGGTCATGGCGTCGCGGGTGCCGTGGCGGTTGGCACCCAACAGCGGGAGCAGCCGGGGACGGTCGCTCATGGGAGAAGCCTCCTGGGAAGGTCAGTGGCACTGCTGGATCAGGCATCGGCAGGCGTACCTGCCGGACGCTAGGAGGACGCGGTGAGCGCTCGTCGGCCGCAATGTGAACCAGACGTGAACAAGTCGCCGGTGCCGGTCGACGCACAGCCGGTCTGACCTCGGGCTGAACCGATCGGCATGACCGCACGTATTCACGAGCGGACGCACCGCCGGACGCGCGCCGGAAGCGAGGAGACCGCCATCAGCGACCATGACGCCCAATTGCTGCGCGCGCTGCATGACGAGCACGCGGAGGCGCTGTACGCACACGCCCTGCGGCTGGTCAACGGGGACCGGCAGCGGGCCGAGGACCTGGTGCAGGAGACGCTGCTGCGGGCCTGGCGACACCCGGAGTCGCTCGACCCGCGACGCGGCTCGGTGCGGGCCTGGCTCTTCACCACGGCCCGCAACCTCGCCATCGACGCCTGGCGGCGACGATCGACCCGGGTCGGCGAGGTGTTCACCAACGAACTGCCCGAACCGCCGGAGGTGGTCGACGAGGCCGAACGCGCGGTGGAGGCGTGGACGGTCGCCGAGGCGCTGAACCGGCTCAGCCCGACCCATCGGGAGGTGCTGGTCGAGTGCTTCTACCAGGGACGGTCGGTGGCCGAGGCGGCGTCCCGGCTGGGCGTGCCACCGGGCACCGTGAAGTCGCGCACCCACTACGCGCTGCGCTCACTACGGTTGGTCCTGGCTGAGATGGGAGTGACGGGATGACCCGGTGCGAGTTCGCGCACGACGATGGCGCGTACGTGCTGGGTGCCCTCGCCCCCGCCGAGCGGGCGGCCTACGAGCGGCACCTCGCCGGCTGCGCCTCCTGCCGGGACGCCGTCGCCGAGATCGCTGTACTGCCCGGGCTGCTCGGCCGCCTCGACCCGGCGGGGTTGGAGCAGTTCCTGCCGCCACCGACCGCCGCCCGGGCGCCCGCGTTGCTGGAGGAGGCCCGCAACCGCCGTCGCCGTGAACGCTCCGCGACCCGTCGGCGGTATGCGCTGACCACCCTGGCCGCCGCCGCGCTGGCTCTGGTGGTCGGTGTCGGCACGGGCGCGGTGCTACCCCGCCCGGCCGGCCCGCCCGACACCCCCGGTGCCCAGGGCAGCACGCCCGCGCCGAAGGTGTCGATGGTCGCCATGCGACCGGTGGCCGCCGCCGGGCCGGTGCACGCCGAGATCGGGCTGACCGGCACCGACTGGGGCACCGAGGTGACCATGCACTGCGGGTACGACGCGCGGACCAGCTACGGCAAGGCGTACCCGTTCCGGCTGGTGGCGCACGGCCCGAACGGTGCCACCGAGCAGATCGGCTCCTGGCTCGCCGCGCCCGGGGACGACCTCCGGTTCACCGGAGCGACCCGCTTCACCGACGCGGAACTCGTCAGTGTGGAACTGCAACGCGCCGACGGCACCCCCCTGCTCACCTTCGCCGTCCCGTAACCGGCTCAGGGCTTAGGGAGGGGGAGGGGGTGCGGGTGGCGAGACGGGTGCGGTGCGACTGGCGGACGGCGTCGGCGGTGAAGACGATCAGGGCGAGCCAGACCAGCGCGAAGCCGGCGAGGCGGGCCGGCGGCATCGGCTCGTGGAAGATCAGCACGCCGCAGCCGAGCTGAAGGATCGGCGCCAGATACTGGATCATGCCGAGGTTGGTCAGCGGCAGGCGGTTGGCGGCCCCGGCGAAGAGCAGCAGCGGGATCGCGGTGGCCGCACCGGCCACCACCAGCAGCGCGGTGTGCCCGGCCGAGACGTGCCCGAAGGTCGACTCGGCGCGCCGGGTCAGCCAGGCCAGGTAGCCCAGCGCGGGCAGCGCCAGCACCGCCGACTCGACGAAGAGCCCCTCTGCGGCGGGCAGCCCGAGCCGCTTCTTGACCAGGCCGTACCCGGCGAAGCTGAAGGCCAGGGTCAGTGCCAGCCAGGGCAGCCGGCCGTAGTCCACGGTGAGCACCGCGACCGCCGACGCGCCGATGCCCAGTGCCACCCACTGCGCCGGGCGTAGCCGCTCGCCCAGCACCGTCACCCCGAGCAGCACCACCACCAGCGGGTTGATGAAGTAGCCGAGCGCCGTCTCCACCACCCGGTCGGAGTTGACCCCGTAGATGTAGGTGCCCCAGTTGACCGCGATCAGCGCGGCGGCGGCGACGATCCCGGCCAGTGCCCAGGGCCGGCGCAGCAGCGCCCGCAGGAAGCCGATGTTGCGCAGCGCGGCCAGCAGCAGGGCCACGAAGACGACCGACCAGACGATGCGGTGCGCCAGGATCTCCAGCGGGCCGGCCGGTCGCAGCAGCTTCAGGTAGAGCGGGAAGAAACCCCAGAGCAGGTACGCGCCGAGGCCGTAGAGGTATCCCAGGCGGAGTGGCGTCACGGCTCCACCGTAAGGGGTCAACTGCCGTCTTGTTCCTTTCCGGTGACCGGCGTCACCGCTGGCCGCCGATCGAGATGCATCCACCGCTCCGGGGTGTCCAACGGCGTGAAGCCCACTCGCGCGTACACCTCGTGCGCGTCGTTGGTGGCCAGCAGAATCCGGCGTACGCCGAGCTCGGCCAGGTGGTCGCGGACCGTGCCGGCCAGCCAGCCGCCCAACCCGTTGCCCCGGGCGGAGCGGTCCACGTACACGTCGCAGAGCCAGGCGAAGGTGGCGCCGTCGGTGACCGCCCGGGCCACCGCCACCCGGCGGCCGTCCCCAGGTCGGTAGACGCCGAACGGCAGCGAGCCGGCGAACGCCCGGGCGACTGTCTCCCGGTCCCGCCCCAGCGCCCAGTACGCGTCGGTGGACAGCCAGCGGTGCACCCGTTCCAGATCGAGTCGGGCGGGGTCGGTGCTGAGCAGGTGGCCGTCGGCGCGGGTCAGCGAGAACACGCCGGCGAGGCTAGCTGACCCGAGCGGTCCCCGCGCACGCCAATTCCCGATCCGTGGTCACCAGACCGCCCGGGGCTCCGGGTCGTGGCCGGGGCCCCGGGCGGCCCGGGTCGGTGCCGGGCGGTCGCCGGTCAGTCGCGGTCGAGGACCGCGCCGAGGATCCAGGTCACGATGCTCACGAAGAGGGCACCCAGCACGGCGGCCGGCCAGAAGCCGTCCACCGAGAACCCCAGCCCGGCCTGGTCGGCGATCCAGCTGGTGAGCAGGAACAGCAGGCCGTTGACCACCAGCGCGATGAGACCCAGGGTCAGCAGGTAGAAGCCACAGCCGACGGTCTTGATGATCGGCTGGAGCACCGCGTTGACCACGCCGAAGATCGCCGCCACCAGGACCAGCGTGGTGACCGTCTCGACGGCGGAGGTCGACTCCAGAATGATGCCTGGAATGAGCAGTGTGGCCAGCCAGAAGGCCAGCGCTGTGGTGGCCAGCCGAATCAGCAGCCCTTTCAGAAAACCCATGGCGGGGATCGTGCCACGGACCGGCCACCGGCGTAACCCGCCAGTTGACGATCCGTTCGGCTCAGCCGCGCGCCGGCCGCCCAATCAGCTGCGACTCGATCGGGGTGGGGGAGAGCAGCGCCCACCGCAGTGCTCGCCGGTTCACCACGGCCACCATGTCGTCCCGGATCCGGGTCAGCCACTCGGCCGAGCCGCCCAGCCCCAGCGCGGCACCGGCCAGGGCGGCCTCGGCGGCGTCCAGCGGTTGCAGCACCGCCAGGTCGGCCCGGCTGAGCGTGTCGACGTCCGCCGGGGTCAACTCGTCCCGAACCACCAGGGTGGCCCGCCACGGCGGGCCCGGCTCGGCCTCGGCCGGCACCGGTCCCGCGTCGACCACCAACAGCAACGGCCGCAGCGCGGTGCCCACGCCGTCGGCGACCGGGCGACCGGGTGGGATCAGCGGGATCGTCCCGCCGGGCGCGCCCACGCCCCGGACGAACGGCTCCCAGGCGCGCGGGCGCGCGGTCTGCACCACCACCAGGGCGCCCAGTGCCATCGCGCGCAGCGCCACCAGTTGAGCGGCGCGTACCCCGCCCACCAGCAGCACGCGGGTGCTCTCCGGTCGGAACAACCGCACGGTGACCGCACCGCCGTGCCGGTTGGTGCCGACCATCATCCCGGCCTCACCCAGGGTCAGCTCCCAGCCATCCACCGCCGGTCGTGGCTGCGCCCCGGTGGCGGCGAGCGCGAGCGGCAGCGTGCCGGCCAGCCCGTCGAGGTGCGCGCCGTCGAGCCGGCGGACCTGCCCGCCCAGGCCGGTCACCAGCCGGTTCAGCGCCTCGGCGGCCACGGTCAGTTCCGTCGCCGTCCCGGCGGCCAGGCGTACGGTCAGCTCGGTCGGCACCCCGGTGGCCGAAGGCGGGCCCGCGCAGAGCGACACGGTCGTCGCGGTCGCCGGCAGCGCGAGCAGTCGTGCCACCAGCCGCCGCGCACCCGCACTGTGGACGTCCGGCCAGTGGATCAGCCGGAAGGTGGCCTGGAGCAGTGCGCCGGACCGGAGCACCGGCCAGGACTCCCGCACCGGATGGCCGTCGTGGTGGGCCAGCTCGCCCAGGACGCGGAGCGCTGCGGGTACGCCGAGCGGCCGTGCGGTCAGCGGCCCGAGCCGGCGGACGAGCCGGCGCAGCGTGCCGGCGAGCACCCTGCGCAGATCCTCCTCCGACCAGCCGTCGACCCGTAGCACCCGGACCGCCAGTACGGCCCGCTCCCGCCCGGCGAGCCGCCCGTCGGTGAGCTGTCGGTACGACGTGCCGACCGTGCCGCCCGCCGCCGGAACGGGTGCCGGTGTCCCGGCGAGCAGCAGTTGGATCCGCAGCGGCGGTACCTCCGGCCCGGGCGGGGGCAGCAGCGCGGCCGGTGCCGGGATCGCCCGGGACGCGTCGCCGAGCAGGTCACCGGGGTCGCCGAGCTCGAGGAGCGCCACCAGGCCGGTGGTGTCCTCCAGCACCGCGGCCGGTCCGCCGGGCAGCTCCGTCGAACGGACCACGGCACCCGGGGCAACCAGGTCGAGCAACTCGGTCGGGCCGGCCGGCCCGACCAGCGCCCGGCGACGGGTCAGGTGCCCGACGGCGGTGCCCAGCCACTCGAAGAGCCAACGGCCCCGGACCCGGACCCAGGCGGTCGCCACCAGTAGCACCGCTGCCAGCAGGGCCGCGAGGGTGGCCAGGACGCCCCGGCCCAGGGCGGCGAGGACGAGCGCCACCGCGACCTGCCCGGTGACCAGTTGGCCGGCGCGCACCCCGGCCCCCGCGCGTCGGCCGAGCGACGCCCACCGGGTGCGCGGCGGCGGTCGGTGAGGTGCGTCCTGGACGGGAAGACCCGGGCCGGTGTCGGTGAGCCCGGTCGGCCCGGGCGTCGGCGGGACAATGCCTGGCCTGGGCCCGGCGGGGATCGCCGGCTGCGGTCCTCCGGTGGTGATCGCCGGCACCACACCTCCTCGACAGTGGACCGTGCCGGGCGGCCGGCCGCTCCGACGGTCCGTCACGCGCCGCGACGTGGCTGCGGCACATCGTAATCGACCGATGGCTCTCGCGGTTGTCCACAGGGGAGATGCGGGGGGGTAGCAGAACCGCTACCGGGCCGCTACCGTCAGCCACGAAGTTCATCGCTGACCCGCGTCCACCATGCTCGACGACCGGGCCACGCGAGCGGCGCGTCCCCAGGGGGGCGCGTCGACGGCCAGTCACGATCGAGGAGATGAGGTGACGTCCGGGTGTCCCAAACCCAGGCAGAAGCCGCGGTCATGCAGCAGACCGCCGCAAAGTTCGAGCAGGTGGACCAGTCGTTGCAGTCCATGCTGACCGGCCTGCTGGCCGAGCTGGAGGTGTTGCAGCAGGCCTGGCGCGGCGCCGGCGGGCGGTCGTTCGAGCAGGTCAAGCAGCAGTGGTCGCAGGACCAGGCGGCGCTGCACCGGGCGTTGCGGGAGACCGCCGGTGCGATCCGCACCGCCGGCCGGCAGTACGACGTCTCGGACGACGAGGCGGCCAGCCGGGTGGCCGGCACCAACCGCGGCGGCATCCAGCTGCCGCTCTGATCCCGCTCGGGAGGGAGATTCGATGGACCACGGTGTGCTGGTCGTCAACTTCGCCGCGCTTCAGCAGGCCGGCGCGGACATCCAGAAGGCACTGAACACGCTCGACTCGCAGCTCGGCCAGCTTGAACGGGACGCCGCCCCGCTGGTGGCGAGCTGGACGGGCGAGGCCCGGCAGGCGTATGAGCAGCGCCAGGCGCGGTGGCGCTCCGCCTCACAGGACCTCCAGGCGATGCTGCGCGACATCAGGCTGGCGGTGGGCGACTCCGCCGCCGACTATCTGGACACCGAGAAGAAGAACACCGGGCTGTTCCAGTGATTCCGGTGGGCCGGGAGCGCTGACCATGTCCGGGTCGGCGCCCCGGCCACGCCTGGTCGCGGAGCGGGGCGGCGGGCTGGCGGGTTCAGGTCGGGTCGGCCGGGCGCCACCGCCGGCGCGCACCTCGGGGCAGCACCAGGGCGAGCAGCACCACGGCAACCGCCGTCGTGCCGATCACGGCACCGACCAGCAGCGCCCGGTCCCGGGCAGTCGCCCGGCGAGCCTGGCGAGCGACCAGCGCCGGGTCGACCCGGTCGTCGGCGAGCGCCGCGACTGCCCGAGGGCCGGCCGGCCGGGCACCGCCGGTCTCGGTGACCGCCCGGTAGGGGTTCAGCACACCAGCGCCGTACCCGCCGCCATGACCCGCGCCGGGTGCCGGATCGGCGGTGGCGACGATCCGCTCCGCCACCTGGGCGGCGGTCAACTCGGGCCGGTACTGGCGCAGCAGCGCCGCGGTGGCAGCCACGAACGGCGCCGCGTAGCTGGTCCCCTCGACCTGGTGGTGGCCCTGACCGGGCGCGGCGGCCAGCACCTCGCTGCCGGGTGCGACCAGGTCGACGTACGGACCGGCCTGCGAGAAGGTCGCCCGGCCACCGCCCGCCCCGATCGCTCCCACCCCGAGCACCCCGTCGTACGCGGCGGGGAACGGGCGCGGGTCCCCGTTGTCGTGCAGGTTGCCGGCGGCGGCCACCAGCACCACGTTCCGGTCGACCGCGTACCGCACGGCGGAGTGGACCTCCGGGTCGTCGGCGTACAGCACCACGGAGAGGTTCAGCACGTCGGCGTCGTGGTCGACGGCCCAGCGAATGGCTCGGGCAAACTCGCTGGCGCTGACCGTGCGCCCCGACTCCCGTCCCTGCACCACCTGCTGCTCACTCACCCGCACCGGCAGGATCCGGGCACCCGGTGCCAGGCCGTGGAAGGCGACGTCCGGTTGGGGTGCCGCCGCGATGATGCTCGCCACACCGGTGCCGTGCCCGGCGCAGTCCCGGCCGCCGTCCCCGCCGGGGTCGAGCAGGTCGGTACCGGCCAGCACCTGCCCGGCCAGTTGGGGATGCACCCGGTCGACCCCGGAGTCGACCACCGCCACCGTCACCCCGGCTCCGGTGGCCAGCGGCGCGAGCCGCGCTGGGTCGTACCGCTGCTGCGGCCAGGGCAGCGCCGTGACCGGCCGGACGGGGGCGAGTGGGGTCGCGCAGGCCGGTGCCACCCGGAGCGCGACGTCGGCGGCGACGGCCGGGGCGGCCGTGCCGGTCAGCAGTGTGGCCGTCAGACCTGCAAGGACCGGGCGCGCAATCGACCGGGACATCGACGGCCTCCGTATCGTGTCGGCTCCGGAACGGGATGTTATCGCCTCATCGACGCGCAGGCGGACCGCCGCCGGCCAGCAATTGTGATCTTGGTACCACCTTGTAGGTTGTACGCGATACCTGTGGCCCGTTCTCGGAAGGAGAGGTGGCCGTGACCGAATGGGAGCCGGCCACGGAGGCCGAGGTGGCGATGCGGGACGCGCTGCGCGCCAACGACCAGGAGCTCTACTTCCGGCTCCTGTCCCGCACCGATCTGTTGTTGCCGGTCGCCGCCCCTGCGCTGCCCGGTCAGGCACCATCCGGCTGGGGCACCTGGACCACCGGCGGCCGGACCCACGTGCTGGCCTTCACCTCCGCCGCCGCGCTGCGGGCCTGCCTCGGCGATCACCCCGGCAGCAACCGACGCGTCCCGTTCACGGATCTCGCGGTCGGCTGGCCCAACCAGGAGTGGTGGCTCGCGGTCAACCCGGGGTTGCCCGTCGAGGGGTACCTACCGCCCTGGTTCGTCGCCCAGCTCTCCCGGGGCGACGTCCGGCTGCCCGGCCGCGCCATGGGCGCCCGCGCCCGCCTGGAGCGGGCCGAGACCCTGTCCCGGTCCCGGACCGGTGGGTCCGGTCGGGACGGCACGAACGCCACGGGTGCGCCGCCCGACACCGGGTCGACGTCGTCCGGGTTTGACCCGGCGGCGACCCCGTCCGGGCTGCCCTCGCCAGCGCGGGGCGCGGTGCCCCGGGTGGGCGGCCCGGTCGCACCGGGCACGTCGTCCCGGACGCCCGGCCCAGGTGAGCTGACGCGCCGATCTGGCGGGGAAGACATGCCCGCCGCTGGTCAGCGGTACCCGACCGGCCCGCCCCGTCCCGGCAGGCCGGGCGACGCAATACCCGGCGTGTCCCGGCCGGCCGCGTCCCGGTTCACGCCGCTGTCGCCTGCCGACCGCCCCAATGTCGCCCCCACTGAGCAAACCGGTGCCGGCGCGGGCTGGCCGCCGCCGAAGCGGCCAGGTGCGGACGTCAACGGCCCGGCCGCCGGCAACGGTCCAGCCCTCAGCAACGGCCCAGCCGCTGGCAACAGCAGCGCCGAGAGCGGCCGACGCTCCTTCTTCGAACCGGCGTCCGGCCGGGGCCGGACCACCGGCCCGGCCTCGGGCGAGGGCCGGTCCGGCGACCGCGCGGTTCCGCCGTCCCGGTTCGGGCCGGGCAGCCAGCCCTTCCCGCGCCGCCGCCCCGCGGACGGGCCGGGCGGCGAGAACGCGACCCGGGCCTTCCCGATGCCGGATCCGGACGCCACCCGGCCGCTGCGGCCCCCGGCCGTCGACCCTGGCGCGTCCCGGGGGGTACGAGCGACGGCACCCGACGACGAACCCACCCAGCCCCTGCCACCCCGTCGGTCCGGTCCGCTGGCCGAGGAGCCCACCCGTGCCTTCCGGGTGCCCGGTCGACCCACCGGCGAGGTGCCGCTGACCCGACTCGGGCGAACCGATCCCTCGGCGGACGAGACCCAGGCGATTCCGCGCCGCCGAACGGGCGATTCGGGCCGGTTCGAGCCGGGGGAGGAGCTGCCGGCGTCCATCGCGGAACCGGTCTCCGGCCCGCCCGCGCCGCGCCGCGGCTTCACGCCCATCGTCATCGAGGGCACCATCATCGAGTCCCGTGACCTCCCCGACCCGGCCGAGGCCGAGGGCCCGGCCGACGCCGCCTGGCGGTCCGGCCCGCAGTCCGCCGCCGCGCCCTCGTCCAGTCCGGGTCAGTTCGGTCCGGCGGCGTCCGTCCCGGAGCCCACAGCCCCGCCGTCCACCGGACTGGGCCAGTTCGGTCCGGAGCCCACAGCCCCGCCCACTTCCGGCCCGGACCAGTTCGGTCCGGCGTCGTCCGGTCCGGGATCCTCTGGGTTGGGCCTGTTCGGCCCAGCGGAGGCCGGTGTGGGCGGCGGCCCGGCGGACGGTGGCTGGGGTGGCGTGCGCGTTGACGACCGCGTCGGCGGGCAGGACGGCGGAGATCGCGCCGACCTCGCCGGACCACCGGTCGGCGTGGACGGCGCGGATCGGGTCGCCGACGATGTCGGCGGGCAGACGCCGCGACCTCGGACGGGCAGCGGGGCGGAGCCGGCGCGGCCCGATGCCGACGACAGTGCAGAGCGCACGGTCCCGGACGGCGACGAGCAGCACGGGCGGGCGCCGGTCGAGTTCCTGCCCGCCAACACGGTCGAGGAGGACCTGCTCGGCGCGGCCGGTGCCGGCAGCACGGACACGTTCCTGTCCACGCTGCTGCTGGCCCGGGTCCTGCTGCCGGCCGCCCCGGATTCGGTGCGGGGCAGCCGCCCCGGCGACCCGGGTTTCGTCTGGCGCACCGAGCAGTTGGACGGTGAGACGTACGTGGTGGTCTACACCTCCCCGGAGCGCCTCGCCGACCACGCCGAGGGCGACGTCGACACGGTCCGGGTGAAGTTCGCCCAACTGATCCGGCGCTGGCCGGACGAGGACTGGTCGTTCGCCGTCAACCCGGGCACTCCGGTCGGGGCCAAGCTGCCCGGCGAGCAGATCGTCGCGTTGGCCAACTGGGCCGCGGAGGTGGGGCTGGGCGACGACCTGGAGGTGGACGCGGCGGAGACGCCGGTCGTGGCGGAGCCCGCCGTCCGCCCCCGGTACGCCCCGGCGGCGGTCGACCCGGCCCGACCAACCGTGATGCAGAAGGCGATCGCGCCCAGCCAGCTCGCGTACTACCTGGAGCGGGGGTACGACCGGGTCTCCGGTTTCGTGCACCGGGCCGGCGAGTTGGCCCACCTGACCACGCCGGCTCAGTTGCACGACGCGCTCGGCCTCAGCTACCCGGATTCGCCGTTCGCTCGGGACGCCGAGGAGATCTACGTGCTGCGCTGGCCGGCGCACCGGCCGAGCCTCTACCGGATCCCCTACGGCGGTCAGAACGAGCCGGCGATGCGGGCCATGGAGGGCTGGGTCATCGAACGCCCGCCGTTCCGGGGCAACGGCTTCGCCCCGGGCGAGAGCAGCGACGTGGTGGCGGAGTTCAAGGTGGACAGCGCTCGGCTGCCACATGGTGCGCAGCTCTGGCGGATCGGCGTGGACGGCACCGAGCGGGTGGTTGCGGTGCTCGACACGGACGCGGTCGTGTGGCGACAGGTCGGTGAGGCGTGATGCGGGACGGCTACGTGGCCCGTTGGCAGGGCCGGGAGTACCAGGCCAGCCCGGACGGCGATGACATCCGGCTGTACCAACCAGAGCCTGCTGAGGGCTTCGAGGAGGTCCGCGCCGGCCGGTACGTGCGGGTGCTGCCGGCGAGCGAGGTCGAGGACCTGGCGTACGTGCGGACCACCTGCACCTGGCAGGGGCAGCCGTTCATCGTGCTCGGCGAGCACGACGCCTGGCTGCGGGTGGAGTACACCGGTGGTCGCTGGCCGGTGGCCCAGGCCATGCGGCTGGAGGTGTTCGACTTCGGCGTCTACCAGGGCTGGGCGCCGGCCGCCGAGGTCACCGACCTGCGGGAGCAGCGGGTCTGACCGTTCAGGACTTGGCCCACCGCAGGATCTCGCCGAGCACCAGCTCCGGTGCCTCCAGGTGCGGGAAGTGCCCCACCCCGTCGAGCAGCCGCCACTCGTATGGGGCGACGACGTACCGGCCGGAGCCCAGTGCGGTACGCGGCAGGGAGGCGACGTCCAGCGCGCCGTGCAGTTGGAGGGTCGGGGTGACCAGCGGCTTCTGCATCAGCCGGACGAACCGGTAGCCGTGCAGCCGCAGCACCGAGCGGAACGCCCAGCGGTACCCCTCCAGCGCACAGAACGCGGCCTGCGGGATGCGCATCGCCTCCCGGCTCCGCTCGGCGTACGCCTCGAAGTCCGGCCCGGCCACCCAGCGTGGCCCGCCCCAGCGGCGCAGGATCTCCGCCACGGGCGCGGCGCCGTCCCGGGTCAGCACGTGCTCGTAGCGGGGAAGCTGGAACTTCAGCGCCGGGGTGGAGGCGGCGAACTGCCCGCGCGGGTCGGCGAAGATGGCGGCGCGCAGCCGCAGCGGGTGCGGGGCACCCAGCACCACCAGCCGGCGGACCAGGGACGGGTGGAACGAGGCCACCGTCCACGCGACCATGCCGCCGACACCGCTGCCGACCAGCGTCGCCGACCGTTCGCCGAGCGCGCGGATCAACCCGGCGATGTCGGCGGCGAGCGTGTAGCCGTCGTACCCCCGGGGTGGTTTGTCGCTGGCCCCGTAGCCGCGCAGGTCGACGGCGACCGCGCGGAAGCCGGCGTCGGCGACCGCCGGCAGCATGTCGTGCCACGCCCACCAGTGCTCGGGGAAGCCGTGCAGGAAGAGCACCATGGGTCCGGTGCCGGCCTCGACCACGTGGAACTGGGTGCCGTTGGCTCCGACGAAGCGGTGGGTCCACGGCCCCTCGGTGAGGACGCAGGACTCGTCGACGGCTCCGCCGCGCTGGTCGGTCATGGCAGACAGCCTAGGGCCACGTCGAGAACCGCCCGTTTTCGCCGACCGGTGTGGCGCCGGACGGCGGTCAGCCGACCGGGCTGATGGTCACGATGGTGGCCGGGATGCCCGGGCCGCAGTCGGCGGCCGGGTCGGCCGGTCCGACGGTCACCCGGACGGTCGTTCCGACGGCGAAGGTGCCCTTGCCGATGCCGTGCAACGCGTACTGCCGGCCGTCGTCGGTGACCAGGCCGTAGCAGGGGCCGTCACCGCCCCGGGTGATCCGGCCGGCGAGCACGTTGGCCTTGCGCGCGTCGGTCGGGTTGCGCGGCGGTCCGGTCGGCGGGCCCACGGTGGGCAGCGGGGTCTGCGAGCGCGACGGTCGGCCGGCGGGGGATGACGGCGTCGGGTCGCTGGGACCGGTCGGTGCCGCGGCGGAGGGTGGTGCGTTGTTCGAGGGGGTGCCGGACGGGCTCTGCTCGGCGGACACGGCGTCTCCTCCGTTGCGGGCACCGGCGCAGCCGGTGAGCGCCAGCAGCGTGGCCAGGCCGGCGCCGGTCAGGGTGGTGCGGGTTCGGGGGTGCACGGGTGTTCGGACGCGCTGGGCCCCGCCGGGGTTCCCGGAACGGGCGATGCCCGGGCAGGTGACCTGCCCGGGCATCGCTGTGGTGCGGGTGTCGCGTAAAACGAGGATCAGGAGATGCGAATCTTGGTGTTGATCCCGTTCTGCTCCAGCACCTTGATCTTGGTGCCGGTGGCCGGGAGCTTGACACCGTGGTTCGGCAGCTCCGCGTACCAGTACTTCTGGGTGTCGTCGAACAGCGGCTGCGCAGCCTGGCCGCGGATGTACTGCGGCTGGCTGTTGAGGTGCAGCGTGAACGAGTCTGCCTTCTTCAGACTGAACGGCGCGTCGTAGACCTGCACGCGGGACCGCCAGGCGGCACCGGTCAGGTTGTAGATCGGCCGCGGGTGCGCGTCGATGATCATGTTCCGACCCTCACCCGGGTGCGCGAACGTGTCGTTGTCCGCGAACCGCAGGTTCCAGTAGGAGATCAGCAGACCCTCCTGGTACGCGTAGTGGTCCACCCAGTCCGGCCGGGTGTTCGCGTAGCCGAAGAAGTACGGGCCGGTCTTCAGGTACTTGTCGTACGAGGTGTACGACCGGGTGCCCGCGATGTAGTAGTTGTCGAACTCGCGGGTGTAGGTGGCCGCGACGACCTCGAAGCCACCGGCGAGGGCCCAGCCGGCCGCGCCGGTCTCGGCGCCGTCGGAGAGCACGGTCTGGCCGTCCGCGGTCACGGTGATGGCGTCACCGTAGAAGCCGCCGTCGGACACGCCGCCGTCGGTCTGGTAGCGCAGCCGGAACTGCACGGCCTTGCCCGCCGCCACGTTCATCGGGATGTTGATGTCGACCCACTGGTTGTTGCTGCTGCCGTCCAGTGCGAACCGACCGGGGGAGATCTCCTTCAGCGGCTGGCCGTTGACCGTGCCGGGCAACGTGACCCAGTTCTGACCGCCGTCGAGGGAGGCCTCGAAGAACAGGTAGTCGAAGTCCGCCTCGATGCTGTAGCGGCCCTTCATCGACAACGAGGCCGACGACTTCCCGGTGAAGTCCAGGGTCCGGGTCATCGTGCTGTTCAGGTCGTCCTGATTGCCGGTGAAGAACTGCTTGCTCCCCTCGAACGGCGCGCCGTTGTCGAAGGTGTACTCACGATCCGGCAGGACGACCACGACGCCCTGAGCCTCCGGCGAGTTGTACTCCTGCGGGCCGAGCGTCAGCGTGCGCTGCTGCCCCGCCACGACCACCTCGTAGTCGAGCCAGCCGAGCTGGAGCTTGTTCCACGCGCCGAGGTCGCCGCCGCGCTCGCCGATGCCGCCGTCGTTCTTGGCACCGAGCCGGCTCTGAGCCATCAAGGTCCAGTGCTCGTTGTTGTTGTCGCCACCGTTTTGCACGTTGTAGTCGTCCGGCAGGCCGAGGTCGTGGCCGTACTCGTGGTAGAAGACGCTACGGCCGCCGTTCTCCGGCTGGATCGTGTAGTCGCCGATCCAGACGCCGGTGTTGCCGATCTGGGTGCCGCCGGCCGGGAAGTTGACCGGACCGGTGTTGCCCTGGTCGGAGGCGAAGGCGTACCAACGGTGGCTCCAGATGGCGTCCTCACCCTGGTGCGGGTCACCGTCGGCCTCGTCACCGCCGGAGTGGACGATCTGGAAGTGGTCGATGTAGCCGTCCGACTCGTTGAAGTTGCCGTCGGAGTCGAAGTCGTACCGGTCCCACTCGTCCATCGACTTGACGTCGGCGGCGATCTGGGCGTCGGTCCGGCCGGCCGCCTTCTGGTCGGCGACCCACTGGTTGGCGGCGTCCCGGACCAGGGCCCAGGTGTTGGTGCAGACGTTCGAGGCGCACGGGAAGCCGCCAGAACGACCGTAGCGGGCCTCGTTGTACTTCACCTTGACCCAGTCGGTGACCTCACCCTCGACGCTGTAGCGACCCGAGGACTGGGCCTCGTAGTACTGCTTCAGCGACTCGTCACCGGGGTTGGTGCCGAAGTACAGCTGCCGGTAGTGGTCGGCGTTGAAGTCCGGCTGCCAGACGGTGGAGTTGTCCACCGCCCGGTTGGGAGCCGGGATCTCGTTGTGCAGCGGCCCGTCGAACCGGGTCGGACCAGCGGTGTCCGGATCAGTGTCCTGGTCCGGGTAGCTCGGGTGCCGATCGTTGCCGAACTCGGCGAGGATCACGAAGATCTTGTCGGTCTGCTCGCGGGAGAGCTCGACGTACTGATCCTCCGTCTGGACCGCTCCCGCCTTGGCCGCGCGGGCGGTGACCCCGTCGGCCTGGGTCTTGCCGACCTTGACGACCGTGCTGCCGTTGATTTTTTCCGCCTTGGACTCGCCGGACAGGACCTCGCTGAGGCCCTCCTGGCGCAGCGCGCGCCGCTTGTCCTCCAGCGGGTTCGGCAGGTCGTGGTCCGCATGGGCGGGCTCGGCGACCGACGGAGCGGCCGTCGGCAACTTCGGCTGCGGCGCGGCACTGGCGGACGGTCCGAACGCCAGCCCCGTCGCTGTCAGCGAAAGCCCGAGCAGACCCACTGCGACTTTGCGCACGTGGTACCTCCGGTGTGAGGGAACCCGGCCCAACGGGGGTACGGGGCCGGTGATAGATCGATCCCACTAGTGGGACCAATGGTGAACATAGACACTGCCGGGACGGGTGGGAAGATGCGCGCGTCGATTTGTTGCAAGATTTTGTTGGGAATGCCTTTCACCGTCACACCCCGGCGCTTCATCTGCGGCGCTGACCAGGATGGATCGGTCGGCAGCGTTGCGCAGTGAGACATTTCGATCAATATGATCGGGCATACGACAGTGGGGCCGACGGCGTATCCGCCACCGGCCCCACTGAGAACTGAGTGATCAGTTCCTGATCCGCACGACCATCTCATCGGTCGGCTTCGTGCCCTGCTTGACGATCTCGATCTGGGTGCCGCTGCCCGCCACCTTCACCGAGTTCTGCTCGTTGCTCGGCGTCCAGTAGCGGTTGACCACGCGGTCGTCGAAGACCGGGTTGGCCTTCAGCTTCGGCAGCTGGACCGCCACGCCGTTGAGGTGGAAGGTCTGCGCGGGCTTGGCGTACCGGCTGAAGGTGCTGTCGAACCCGTTACGCCGGTTGGTGAGGGTGCCCTGACCGTTGACGGTGATCGCGCCCGGACGGACGTCCACCGGGAGGTTCAGGCCATAGCCCGGGTGCTCCGAGGTGTTGTTGTCACCGTAGGCGTAGTTCACGTACCAGACCAGCATGCCGGGCTGGTTCGCGAACCGTTCCACCCAGTTCGGCCGGGTGTTGGTGAAGCCGTAGTTGTACCCACCGGTCCGCAGGGTGTCGTCGTAGCCGACGTAGCTGCGGTTCTCCGCGATGTAGAAGCGGGGGTACGTGTCGGTCACCGAGCCGGTCATCCGGGTGAAGCCCTTGGCGGTCCACTCGGCGGCGAGGGTCTCCGCGTCGTCGGTCCAGGCGGTGGTGCCGCCCTTGACCAGCGAGACGTTGTCCAGGAACGCGCCGGCGAGGTGCACGCCGCCGTCGCTCTGGTAGCGGTACCGGAACTGCACGGTCTGCCCGGCGTACGCCGACAGGTCGTAGCTCAGATCCACCCAGTTGCCACTGGTGGAGCCGTCCACCCCGGTCTCGCCGGCGTCAACCAGCGAGTTGGTCAGCGGCTTCCAGCTGGCGCCGCCGTCGGAGGACACCTCGGCGTAGAGGTAGTCGTAGTCCTCCTCGATGTCGTACCACGCCTTCGCGGTGATCGACGCGGAGGTCGTCCCGCTCAGGTCCAGCTGACGGGTCAGCGTGGTGTTCAGGTCGTCCGCGCTGCCGCCCCACCACTCGTTCGACCCGCCGTACGGCGTGTTGTAGCTGGTGGTCTGCGTCTGCGCCGGAAGGTTCACGACCACGGCCTGCGCCTTCGGCCCGTCGCTGTCGCCGGCGGGGCCGAGGGTCACCTGGGTGGTGCCCTTGCCGTACTCGACCGTGGAGTGGTTGAGCCAGCCGAGGAAGAGCTTCGACCACGGGTCCATGTAGCCCGGGGTCGAGCCGACGTCATCCGTGCCGTGGCTCAGCCACGAGCCGGAGGACATCAGGCTCCAGAAGCCGACGCCGTTGTCGCCGCCCACGGTGTCGTAGAGGTCCGGCAGGCCCAGGTCGTGGCCGTACTCGTGGGCGAATACGCCCAGGCCGCCGTTCTCCGGCTCCGTGGTGTAGTCACGGATCCACATGCCGGTGTCACCGATCTGCAGGCCACCGGCCTTGTTGCCCGCCGGGCCGGCGCTGCCGGCCAGGTTGGGGAACGCCGCCCAGCGGTGTGACCAGATGGCGTCCTCGCCCTCGGCACCGCCGCCGGCCTCCTCGCCCTCACCCGCGTGCACCGCCTGGAAGTGGTCGATGTACCCGTCGGGCTCGTTGAAGTCACCGTCGCCGTCGAAGTCGTACCGGTCCCAGATGTCGAACTGGCTCAGGTACTGCTTGATCTGCTCCGGGGTCTTGCCCGCCTGGACCTGCGACTCGTACCAGGACGTGGCGCTGTCCTTGACGAAGTTCCAGTAACCGTCGCTCTCCGGGATGGCGTTGCTGCCGTACCGCGCCTCGTTGAACGGCACGGTCACCCAGTCGGTGACGTCACCGCTGACGGTGTAGCGACCGCCGGACTGCTTCAGGTAGAAGTCCCGCATCGACTCGCCGTCGCCGTAGAACATCTCCTGGTAGTGCTCCCGGTGGAAGTCGGGGCGCCAGAGGGTGCTGTTGTCGTCGGTGGCGCTGCCGTCCCAGTTGCGGTCCGGCTCCGGGATCTGGTTGACCACCGGGCCGGGGACACCGCCGGTGCGAGGGTCGGTCTGGGTACCGAAGTTGACCAGCATCGTGAAGATCGGGTCCGTCTTCGGGGGCTGCTGGTACTCGACGAACAGGTCATCCTTCACCTGGATGACCTTCGAGCCGTTGCGCGTCTGGAGCTTGGCCTTGCCGGCGAGCAGATCGGCGATCGCCTGCTTCCGGACCTCCCGCTGCTGATCAGCGACCGGATCGGGGAGGTTGTCCCTGCCATGCCTCGCCTTGTCGGATCCCGGGGTCGGGCCTGCCGCCGGGGCGCCGGAGGCCGGCGTCGCGACGACTCCCGCCGCCAGCAGCGCGGCCGCGGCCGTGGCCAGACCGGCTGTGACTCGTCTCCTCAAAGGTCTCCTCCTTTGTGGACCTGTTACATGACAGGCGTAACCGAAGCCATGACTGTCATGAGATGCGTCACCCACCTTTACAGAGGGCCCGGTCGGTTGTCACGGGTCAATCGGTCGAAAGGCTGGGGTTTTGGAAGGCTTTTGCCCCGACAAATCGGGACCAGATAGCCGTAGCCCGGGGCAACTATTTACATCACGGTTCGGCCAAGATCATCAATTTTGGCCGGGATTATGAGGTCCCCGGGACCTTGAGCGCTCGAGCCTGCGGAACTGTCACGCGGTGGGACGGGTGACCCTGAATACACGACGGCCCGCCCGGAGCGGAGTGCTCCGGGCGGGCCGCCGATCGAACCTCGTGCGGGCGAACCCGCTGATGTCAGTTCCGTGCCGGGGTTACGTAGATCGTGGCCGACGAGTTGTCCCCCGCGGTCCGCTTGATCGTCAGGGAGACGCCGAAGTTGACGCCCTGGTCACCGGGGTTGCCGGTGCCCAGCACGATCGCCCCGCCGCCCAGGGTCACGCCGTAGAACTCCGGCGCCGGGCTGCCGTCCGGGTGGGTGACCCGGGTGGTGTACGGCGCGTTGTTCCGCGACGGGAGCACCACCGAGGCGTCGTTGTCCCGCGCGTACGCGGCGCCGTCCCGCATCTCGATGCCCGGGTACCAGGTCTTGGCATCGGTGAAGGTCTTCACGCCCGGCTGGGACTTGAACTTGGTGCAGTACGCGCTGTACGGCTCGCCCGCCGCCTCCAGGCACTCCGTGAAGGAGTACGTCGGCTTCAGCGAGAACGCCGCGTTCGCCGACTGCGGACGGCTGGGCAGGTTGTCCGTCACCGACGGGTCCTTCACGGCCGCCTCACCAGTACGTCGGTACGGGTCGAAGTGCGAGTCGACGATGAGCAACCCGCCCTTCGCGCCGTAGCTGGGCAGCGCGGTCATCTGCCCGGTGACGTGGTTGACGTCGCCGAGCGCGGTGTCCCGGTACCAGACCAGCATGCCCGGCGCGTTGTACGAGATCCGGTCGACCTTCCACGCGTCATGCGAGTAGATCGTGTCGTAGGCGTACTTCAGGCCCTTGTCGAAGCCGTCGAAGTTGCGCCACTCGGCCAGATAGTAGTGCGCGTGATTCTCGGTGCCACTGCTGACCTTCCAGCCCGCGCCCGTGGTGTCGACCCAGGTGCCGCCGGTGGCCGTCCAGCCGTTGTCGCCGCCCTCGACGTCGTCGCTCCACGTGGTGGCGCCGCCGCCGGTGACCGAGAAGTCGTCGACGAACCAATTGCGCTCCTCGAACGCCTCGTCGGTGGCCAGACGCAGCCGCAGCTGGATCGTCGTGCCGGCGTACGCCGACAGGTCGACGTAGTCGTGGCGCCAGCCGTCGGTGCTGCCGGTCAGCCCGTACTTCTTGCCGCCGAAGTCGTTCATTCGGCCGTTCGGGTCCGGGTAACCGTCGGGCGTGGTGACCGCCGTGCCGGCCTCGTCGTACACCTTCGCCTCGGTCCAGGACGTGCCGCCGTTCGTCGAGATCTCGACGAAGCCGTAGTCCCAGTCCTGCTCGATGATGTAGTTGTTCCACATCCAGAACTTCGCGTCCGCCGCCGCCGGCACGTCGACCGAGCGGCCCAGCTTGACGTCGGCCCACTCCTGGTCGTTGTTGCTGTGCCACATCTTGGTGCCACTGTGCGGCGTGGCCAGCGTGGTCACCTTGTCCGGCAGGTCGATCTTGATGCCGTCCTCGGTGCGGACCGGGGTACGCGAGGTCTGCCCGAGTTCCACGTTGCGCCCACTGGAGCCGGGGGTCACGGTGAGCGGGTCGGCCCAGCCGAGCACCCACTTGTCCCAGATACCCATGTGCGTCGGCAGCGCCTGGAAGATCTCACCCGAGTGCGATCCGGAGGCCATCAGGTCCCAGAAGTCCACGTCGGAGTCGGCGTTGCCGGAGGTGTCGTAGAGGTCCGGCAGGCCGAGGTCGTGACCGAACTCGTGCGCGAAGACGCCGACACCGGCGTCCTCCGGCTGCACGATGTAGTTCGACACCTGGAGGTTGGTGCCCGGGATGCGGTAGCCACCGGCAACCGACGAGGAGTGCGCCCAGACGGCGTACACACCCTCGGCGCCGCCGCCGCGGGACTTGCCCTGACCGGCGTGCACGAGCACCAGGTGGTCGATCACGCCGTCCGGCTCGAAGACGTTGCCGTCACCGTCCCGGTCGGCCTGGTCCTCGATGTCGTAGTCGGCCCAGGGGAAGTTGGGGTCCTTCGCGGCGAGCGAGTCGATCGCGTCGGTGGCCAGCCGGCCCGCGCCGGCCGGGTTGTCCGGGTGGCCGTTCATCGACTGCTCACGGCCGGGGACCCAGTTGCCGTTCGCGTCCTGGAAGCAGCGGTTGGCGGCGTACCAGCCCTCCGAGTGCGGCACGGTGATCCACGGGCTGGCCTGCCCCGCGACCGTGTACGCGTTCTTGGACATCTCCAGGTACATGTTGTGCATGGTGCGGCCGGAGATGTCGATGCCCTGCTTGCCGTCCGGGCCCGTCAGGTCCTTGCGGACCCGCTCGGTGATGCCCTTCTTGCTGTAGAGCATCTTGTCGTAGTGGGCCGGCGAGAAGTCCGGCACCCACATCGAGTTGTTGTCCTCGTGCGGCAGGGTCGCCGGGTTCACGATGTTGTTGTGCTTCGGGCCGTTCTGGACGGTACCGGGGACACAGGTCCGGTCCTCGAACACCGTCTTCGGGACCATCACACCGGTGAAGTCGTCGTTCGCCTGGTCGTTGAACTCCACCAGCAGCGTCAGCAGCTTCGCCGTCTGGGTGGTCGGCGCCTGCTTGATCTTCCGGGGGTTCTTGCCGGTCTTGATCGACTTGGCCTCGATCTTCGCCAGCTGCTGGGCCGTCACCGGGTTGCCCCGAGCGTGCTTTTGGTCGAACGCCCGCGCGGCGTCGACGGCGGGGGTGTAGACGCCACCCTTGCCCTTGACCTCGCGGCCGGCGGTGTCCGGCTGAACTTCGGGCTCGGCGTAGTTGATGTAGTACTCATCGGCGCCGATCACCGCCCTGGGGGTGGCGGACGACGACTGGGCCGCCGCGCTGCCGGTCACGGTCAGTGACGTGGCCGCGAGGGCGATGGCGGGCAGCGCGACGAGTAGTCGTCGTCGCGCCCCGGACTGCGGTTTGTGGTTCATGCCGCTCCGTTTCTCGGGCATGGGGAGGAGGACGTGGGGCGCCGACCATCGATGTGATGAACGTCGAACTGTCCCAACCTGCGTGAACCTAAATCACAACTGGCCGAAAGGACAGAGGCGACCCGCTGCCTGTGTCCGTTCAGCTTTTCCGGGCTCATCCGACTGACCGATGTGACACTGGTGGGGCTGTGTGGGTCGTACCCGTAAGAAATAGCGGAGGGTGGCGGTCCGCACGGACCGCCACCCTCCGGTGTGTACGCCTGCTGTCAGTCCTCGTCGGACTTCGTGCCGCTCATCCCGGAGGAGATCAGCTCCATCACGGACGAGTCCTGCAACGTGGTCACGTCGCCCAGTGACCGGTGCTCCGCGACGTCCCGCAGCAACCGGCGCATGATCTTGCCCGAGCGGGTCTTCGGCAGCTCCGGCACCAGCATGATCTGCCGGGGCTTGGCGATCGGGCCGAGCGTCTTCGACACGTGGTTACGCAGGTCGGCGATCAGCTTCTCGCCCGCCTCGCCGGCGATGTCGGTGCTGCCGCGTGGAATGGCGAACGCGACGATCGCCTGACCGGTGGTCGGGTCGGTCGCGCCCACGACCGCCGCCTCGGCCACCGACGGGTGCGACACCAGCGCCGACTCCACCTCGGTGGTGGAGATGTTGTGCCCGGACACCAGCATCACGTCGTCGACCCGGCCGAGCAGCCAGATGTGCCCGTCGTCGTCCTTCTTCGCCCCGTCACCGGCGAAGTACATGCCCTCGAACCGGCTCCAGTACGTCTCGATGAACCGGTTGTCGTCACCCCAGATGGTGCGCAGCATCGACGGCCACGGCTCGCGCAGCACCAGGTAGCCGCCACCGCCGTTGGGCACCGACTGGCCCTGGTCGTCCACCACGTCGGCCACGATGCCCGGCAGCGGGGTCATCGCCGAGCCCGGCTTGGCGGCGGTCACCCCGGGCAGCGGAGAGATCATGATGGCGCCCGTCTCGGTCTGCCACCAGGTGTCCACGACAGGCAGCTCACCCCGGCCGATGTGCTGCCGGTACCAGATCCACGCCTCCGGGTTGATCGGCTCGCCGACGCTGCCCAGCAGGCGCAGCGAGGACAGGTCGAAGCCGGCCGGGATGTCGTCGCCCCACTTCATCATCGTCCGGATCAGGGTGGGAGCGGTGTAGAGGATGGTGACGCCGTACTTGTCGACGATCTCCCAGAACCGGCCCTTGTTCGGGGTGTCCGGGGTGCCCTCGTACATCACCTGGGTGACGCCGTTGGAGAGCGGGCCGTACACGATGTAGGAGTGGCCGGTGACCCAGCCGATGTCGGCGGTGCACCAGTAGACGTCCGTCTCCGGCTTCAGGTCGAAGACCGCGTTCGCCGTGTACGACGTCTGGGTGAGGTACCCACCGGTGGTGTGCAGGATGCCCTTCGGCCGGGCCGTGGTGCCGCTGGTGTAGAGGATGAACAGCGGGTGCTCGGCGTCGAACGGCTGCGCGGTGTGCTCGGCCGAAGCGGTCTCCACCGTCTCGTGCCACCAGTGGTCCTTCGACGACCAGGCCACCTCCTCGCCGGTGCGGCGGACCACCAGGACGTGCTCGATCGACGGGCAGTTCGCCACCGCCTCGTCCACGGTCGGCTTCAGCGCCGACGGCTTGCCCCGCCGGTAACCGCCGTCCGCGGTGATCACCACCTTGGCGCTGGCGTCCTGGATCCGGTTGCTCAGCGAGTCGGCCGAGAAGCCGCCGAAGACCACGCTGTGCGCCGCGCCGATCCGGGCGCAGGCCAGCATCGCGACCGCCGCCTCCGGGATCATCGGCATGTAAATCGCCACCCGGTCGCCGGCGGTGACACCCAGGTCGGTGAGCGCGTTCGCCGCCCGGCAGGTCAGCTCGTGCAGGTCGGCGTAGGTGAGAGTGCGGGTATCGCCGGGCTCGCCCTCCCAGTGGATGGCGACCTTGTCGCCCCGACCCGCCTCGACGTGCCGGTCCAGGCAGTTGTACGCCACGTTGAGCTGCCCACCGACGAACCACTTCGCGAACGGCGGGTTCGACCAGTCGAGCACCTCGTCCCACTTCTTCGACCAGGCCAGCCGGTCGGCCTGCTTCGCCCAGAACGCGAGCCGGTCGGCGTCCGCCTCGGCGTAGGCGTCGGCGGTGACGTTGGCGTGCGCGGCGAGCTCGGCCGGCGGGGGGAACTGGCGCGTCTCGTTCAGCAGATTGGCCAATGCCTCGCTCATGCCGTGACTCCTCGTCCTCGGGTGACCTGCGTCTCGCTGGGCACGAGGGTAGTCGCGGTGGTCCCGGCTCGCGACGGCTGCCCGCTCCGTCGCGCCGAGCGGCCCCCGCCGCGCGCCCGGCGGCCCTCGCGACGGTGCCTGCGCCGCGCGACCGTGCCCGCCGGGCCGGTCCGCGTGGTCAGCCTGCGTCGGGCGGCCGTGCGCGCGGTCCGCGTGGCCGGCGTGCGTCGGGCGGTCGTGCCCGCCTGCGTCGTGCGGCCGTACTCGCGTGGCCGGTCTGCGTCGTGGGCCTTGATCGACACGAGGTCGGGGATGTCGCGGTATCCGGCGGTTGGAACCCCCCGTTATCGGCGACATGGTGTTGGCCTTGCCCTGCCCGAGGGGGCGCGGCCGCGCCGGGCGGTGGCCGGGGTCGCGTTGCGGCCGGGTGCGGCTCGGGAGGTCGGGACGGGTCGCTAGCGTGGCGGGGTGACCACGGACCCGCTCGCCCCGCTGCTCGCGCTCGCCGACATCTCCACCGCCGTCGAGCGGGCCCGCGAGCGGTTCGACCAGGCACTCGGGCACCGCGCGCTGCGCCGGCACGGCGGCCAGGTCGCGGCCGAGGTCAGCCTCCGGTCCGCGGTGGCCAGCGCCGCTCTCGAGGGGTACGCCCACGAGCGCGAAGCCGTCCGGAGCGGCACGGTCACCGACCCGGTGCTCCAGGGGGCGCTACGGGTCGCCGGGGCGCTGCCCGGGCTGAGCGAGCTCTGGCCGAAGGCCCCCCGACAGGCCCTCGCGAAGCTGCACGTACTCGCTGCCCGGGACATGGTGCCGGAGGACGAACTGGGCCGACCGGTCGCCGACCCGGTGGTCGCCGCCCGGCTGGACGGGCTGGCCGGGCTGGTCGCCGGCGGCACCAAGGTCTCGCCGCTGGTGCTCGCCGCCGTGGTCCACGGGGAACTGCTGAACCTGCGCCCGTTCGCCGGCCCGTCCGGCGTGGTGGCCCGCGGTGCCGCGCGCCTGGTGCTGCTCGCCAGCGGCCTCGACCCGCGCGGCCTGCTTGCCGTCGACGTCGGGCACCGTGAGCGGGAGCCCGAGTACGTCGGCTCGGCCGGCGCCTTCGCCACCGGCACCCCGGATGGCCTGCGATCCTGGCTGCGCCACTACATGGCGGCCGTGGAGGTCGGTGCCGACCAGCTCACCGCCATCGGCGACGAGATCCTCGCCGCCGCCTGAGCTGCGCACCTGCGGCCGTCGATCATTTCGCTGTGCTGCCTCACAACGGGCGCAACACTGCCTGAGGCGACCACCGATTTGATGATCGCCCTCGTGGCGCGGAGGTCAGGCGGAGGCGGCGGCGCGGGTGCGACGGTGCCGGCCGTACCAAGCGATGCCGATGGCGACGCCCACGCCGACCCCCAGGGCCGCCGCGGCGACCGGGACGGCGGGCCGCTCCCGCAGCCGACGGCCCAGCGGGATCGGGTGCCGGAACTCCAGGACCGGCCAGGCGTTCTCCGAGGCCAGCTTGCGCAGCTGCCGGTCCGGGTTCACCACGCTCGGGTGCCCGACGCACTCCAGCAGGGGGCGGTCGCTGTACGAGTCGGAGTAGGCGTACGAGTCGGCCAGGTCGTAGCCCCGAGCGGCGGCCAGCTCGCCGACCGCCTCGACCTTGCTCGGGCCGGCCGCGTAGAACTCGACCTCACCGCTGTACCGGCCGTCCCGCACCGTCATCCGCGTGGCGATCACGTCGGTCACCCCGAGCAGCTCGCCGATCGGCCGGACCATCTCCTCGCCGGAGGCGGAGACCAGCACCACGTCCCGGCCGGCCGCCTGATGCTCCTCGATCAGCGCGGCGGCCTCGGCGTACACGTAGGGGTTGATGAGCTCGTGCAGTGTCTCCGCGACGATCTGGCGGACCTGTTCCACCTGCCAGCCCTTGCAGAGCGCAGCCAGGTAGTCCCGTGTTCGGGCCATGGTCTGCTCGTCGGTGCCGCCCAGCCGGAACATCAGCTGCGCGTACGCCGACTTGACCACGTCACGCCGGGTGATCAGCCCGTCCCGGTAGAACGGCCGACCGAACGCCAGGGCGCTCGACTTGGCGATGACGGTCTTGTCCAGATCGAAGAAAGCGGCACTTCGGCCCACGGCGCGAAAGTCTAGCCGGATGGTCTATCGTCGGCGGGTGCCCGGGGTCACGCCACCCCTCGGACCTGCGGGCCGGCACCACCACCTCCACTCGGCGTGACCGTGCTCACACTTTGCGAGGAGATTTTCGCGCTGAGTGGGGTCGACACCACTCGACGTGACGGGCCCGCTCAGGCAGACTTGTCCGCACGACGAGTTTTCATATCTCCGAAAACAGACAGACCCTCGGCGGTTGCACCCCCCGTAACCGCTGAGTGGTTCGGCTCGACCCCCCCGGAGCCGAACCTCCGACGACCCCCGTCTCCCCCCGACGGGGGTCGTCCCTTTCCCGGGTGAGCGCGCCACAGCAGCTCACAGGTCGTCTCCCTGCCCGTCCAGGCCGTCCAGGGACGGCGTTCCGGCCGCAGGAGGCAGCAGGGAGGCAGCAGAGCCGTCGAACGCCTCCAGCACGCGAGCGGCGTAGTCGTCCGGGGTGTGGGTGTACCGGTTGAGCGTCGTCGACGCCTGCTCGTGGCCCATGACCCGCTGCACCAGGTTGATCGGGACGCCGTCGGTGACCAGCCAGGTGGCGTAGGCGTGCCGCAGGTCGTGAAACCGCATCCCGCCGGCAGCCTTGGCAGCGACACAGGCGATGGCCTCCCGTTCGGTGGTGAACTCGGCCAACCACTCGATGCCCTCCAGATCGGGCCAGGTCGCGCGGTACCGGTGCGGACCAGTGTTGGCGATCTGGCCGAGCAGGCCCGCGCGGACGAGCGAGGGCAGCCAGATCCGACGCCGGAAGTTCGACCGGCGCAGTGGGCGCCCTACCCGGTCGCGGAAGACCAGGGCGCGCGGGTGCGGATCGTCGGTGGCGGCGTGCAGCTCGCGGAGCGCGGCCAAGAGGAAGCCGGGCAGCGGCACGGTCCGGACCCCGGCACGGCTCTTCGGGTACGGACGCAGCACGATCCCGCCGTGCGTCTCCTCGGCCACCTGGACCACCCGCAGCGATGCTCGGTCGAGGTCGACCGACGACCACGTCAGCCCGGCGCACTCACCCCAGCGCAGGCCGGCCCCGGCGGCGGTGGACACGATCGCCCGGTGTCGGGGCGGGACGGCGGGTAGCAGCCGGCCGAGGAAGTCCTCCCGGCTGATCGTGACCGGCTTGACGTCGCGGGACCGGTCACGCGGCAGCTTCACCCCTTCGGCCGGGTTGGTGGCGATCAGCCGCGCCTGAACCGCCGTGCGGAGGATCATCGACAGCAGTTGGTAGCACTTGGCCACGGTGGCGGGGGCGAGGTCTCGACCGAGGCCAGTAACCCACTCCTGCACCGACATGAAGTCGACCTTGCCGAGCGGCCAGTCACCCCACTTCGGCAGGACGTGCGTGCGGAGCATGGAGGCGGTCCGCTCGCTGGTACGCGCCTCGACGGCCCGGGTGGCGAGCCACTGCTGAGCGAAGTCACCGAAGCGGGTACGACCGGCGTGCGGGTTGACGTAGGTGCCCCGGTTCAGGCTGCCTTCAACGTCTGCCAGGAACGCGCTGGCCTCTCGCTTCGTGCGGAAGCTCTTGGACTTCTGGTCACCGGCAGGGTCACGCCAGCAGGCGCGAAAGGTGCCGGCCGGGGTCTTGCGGACGAAGCCCATCAGTGCCTCCGCCCGTGCTCGGTGCCGGTGGCGGGTTGCTCGTTGACGCCATCGAGCCAGGCGTGAAATCGGGCGCGCGGGATGAGCCAACGACCGCCGAGGCGAGTGGCGGGGATCGTTCCGTCGCGGACGAGGGCGTAGGTGCTCCCGAGCGAGATGCCGAGCAGCTTGGCGACTTCCCGGACGGTGTAGGTGACCGGCTCGACGACGACCGTCCCGGTGCGAGGGACGAGCCGAACAACCGGGCTGGGTCGGGCGGTGGTGCTCATGACGGGGTGACCTCCTCAGGTCTGTCGGGGTCAGGCAGCAGCCGACACGGTGCCGGCAGGGGTGGTGCCGAGTTCGTGGGCGAGTTCTTCGCGGCCCGTCGTTCGTCGCTCGCGTGCCATGGCGGCGGCGCTGTTGGCGAGCAGTGCGTCTCCGGTGGTATGCCAGCCGACTCCGGCGAAGGTGAGGGTGCCGACGATGAGCGTGGTGTGGTCTTCGTCGAGGTGGTCGACGGCGCGGAGGGTGCCGGGCTGCTCGTCGGCCTGGTCCTGGTGCTCGTGGCGTCGGTAGCTGACGCGGGTGTCGCGCAGGAGTTGGAAGGTGACGGAGTAGCGGCGGGCTTTGGTGAGGAAGTGGCCGCCGAAGCCGAGCATGTGAGCCCACCGCCGCAGCCGGGCGTAAGGGTTGCCAGTCGCTGGTTTCGTCGGTTCGGCGTCAAGGCTGGCTTGACGGTGGGCGACGCAGACGGGGCAGACGGCGTAGCGGGTGTGGGTGCCGCAGTCGGGGCACTCCCAGCGGTCGACGAAGCCGGGTGCGGGCCGGTGGTCCCGGGGCCGTTCCGAGAGGGGCACGGGTGTGCTGGTGGGTCGGCCGGTGTGCCAGCAGGCGTCGATGAGGCGGGCGGTGTGGTCGCCGTCGGGGTCGGCGTAGTCGCCGATGCTGTCGGCGTCGAGCCTGACGGAGCGGTGCCCGGTTACCTCGGTGCTTTTGGTGGCGTACTTGGCAAGGTAGCCGGCGACCATGCTGTCGGTGACCTCACCGTCTCCGGTCAGGCTGATCGGGCGGATGTCGAGGCCCTTGTCCGGGTCACCCCAGGCGATCGACCAACCTCCGGGCTGGTCGGGGTGGGTCGGGCTGGCGAAGGAGACGTGCTCGACGGCGGCCCGGATCGCGTCGTCAAGGTCAGCGACGGTGAAGGCGGCTGGCGGTGGGATGACGGCGGTCGAGTCGTCTGGGTGGACGCCGTCGAGGCGCACCAGGGCGTGAAAGTGCACCGCCCCGCGTGCCTGAAACTCGGCCACCTTCCCGTGAGACAGCCGAACCGGGGCGACGGTGCGGGTGTTGCCCGAGGCGGTGACGACCTGGACGCGGGGAATGCCCCGGCGGCGGGCAACCTTGGCGAGGTGGCGTTCCGCGGCTTGCTTGGTGCGGTGCCACAGCTCACCGGAGAACAGGTTCCACACGACCTGGTGGGTGTGGTCGTAGCAGTCCAGGCACAACGGCTGACCGAGCGCCTGGTCCCCGGCTTCATGTCTGGCCCAGCAGACGGCGGGTCGGCCGTGCTCGCACAGGCCGGTGTCGCGGCGAGCGTGGCACGGCTCGGGCCGGCAGTCACAGCGTTTGCGGTTGCGGCAGGTGTGCCGCTTGACGGCGCGGACGTGCACGGTGCCGAATGACGGGGCGGTGAAGGTGGCGAACACGGCCGGATGTTGGGCGACCGTCTTCGGGATGCCTTTGCCGCCGATGAGACCGGCGCGTAGGAGCTGAAAGGCGTCGCGTTGGTAGGTGTGGGCGCAGGCGGGGCAGACGGTGGCGCGGCGGTTGCCGCAGGCGGTGTAGATGGCGGCGTCGGGCATGGCGTCGGTGTGCCGCTGGTCCAGGACACGGCCCGTCGACTGTTCGACGGTGAGGAGTTGCCCGGCGAGGCGGATCGGGCGGGTGCAGCCGGCGGCGGCGCGGACGTGTTCCAGCCACCCGAAGTAGTCGGGTTTGGCGGCGCGGGTGAAGGCGGAGCCTTCGGCGGTGTAGTCGTAGACGGGGGTGATGGTGTCGGCGTTCGAGCCCACACCCCGGGCCGTGGTGGTCCGGGGTGTGAGGTCCAGCGTCGAGGCCATCAGCCGCGAGCCTCGGTGAGGTCGCGGGTGGTGATGGTGCGTTCGGTGACGATGACCCGGCAGGCGCCGCATTGGCGCTTGGCCGGTTCGTGTCGACGGCAGGGGATCAGGGCGGTGGTGTTGCCGCAGTGGATGGTGACCGGTGCGCGGCAGGGTCCGCCGGGGATGACGTCGACGAGGGTCCGGCGGATGTCGAACGGGTGCGCGTCGGCGAAGGCGGGGCAGGTGTGGGTGACCTGCTCGATGTCGACCAGGTAGATGGTCATCGGACACCACCGATGGTGGCCAGGAGCTGTCCGGCGACGGCCGGGGTGATGTCGAGCCGGTCGGCCAGCTCGGCGGGGGTGATAGGTGCTCCGGTGGCTTGTTCGTGTTGCACGGCCGCGAAGCGGGCCGGGGGCAGCAGATGCGTCGGGACGGGCACGGGCTCCGGTTCGACTGCCGGCTCGGGCACCGGGGTGATGGCCGCCGGTGGTGCCGGCTCGGTGGTGAGCTGCTCGGCCACCCGGACGCGGATCGGCTCGACCGACTTAGCGGTCGGCGGTAGGTGCTCCGGCGTCGGTGCCGGGGCGAGAACGAGTTTGACCAGAGCCATGAACGCCAGCGCGGGAACAGCCGACAGGAGCCACCCGGACGGGCCGGGCTTGGCAACGGCGAGTTGCGCGGCCAGAGACAGACCAGCGGCGGCGATGAGCAGGACCATCGGATAGCCGATGGGAGCGCCGGCCCGGCGACGTCGGCGGATGGTCAGCAGGGCGGCGATGGGGACGAGTTCGGAGATGACGGCGTTGGCCCAGCCGAACCATCCCGGGGTGTTGGCGGGGCTGTTGGCCATGGTCCAGTCGTGGACGTGGGTGAAGGAGGCGGCACCAGCGGAGCCGCCGACGGCGATGAGGATGAGGACGAGGACCATGCCCTCCAGGCGGGTGCCGGCGCTGGTCGGATTGGTCGCGGGCATCAGTGGCCTCCGTGGCAGTCGAGGCAGCAGCCGTAGCGGCGGGGGATGTAGTAGGGCTTCACCTGCTGGCAGACACCGCAGGTGCGGCGAGCAAGCAGGGCTTTGGCGATGGCCTCCCGCTGCGCGGGCGTTGCGGTGCGCTTGGGTGCGGCGAGGTCGGTGCGGTAGAGGTAGGCGACCCGGCGGTCTTTGCGGTGCCGCCAATAGATCTGGGCGACCGGGTCATGCCCTCCGGGGCGAAGGCCGGCGGCGCGGAGTTGCCGCAGGGTGGCCAGGCCGTCGGGTGCGCCGTGGTAGGGGAAGGTGGGGAACCCGTAGCGGGTGCCGAGCGGGTCGTAGAACTCGACCCGGATACCGGTGCGGTCGGCCAGGTTGTCGAGGTCGACGCTGCGGAGGCCGCTCATGGCTTGTCTCCCCAGCGCTGTTGGGCGGCTTGGCGGGAGATGCCGAGACGCTGGCCGATTTCGGCCCAGGAGTAGCCGAAGGCCCGCAGGCCGATCACGGCGTCACCGATCGCGTCGTCGATGACCGATGACAGGGCGACCAGGTCGCGGAGTGCTTCGACGTCTCCGGCGGCGACGCGGCGACCGTGGGCGCGGATGATGCGCCGAGCGAAGCCGGTGAACTGGTCGTTCTCGACGACGTCCCGACGCCGCTGCCGAGGAAGGTTGGACGTCAAGGAGGCCTTGACGGTGCTCATGCGTTCTCACCCCCGACGGTCCGAAGGGAGTCCCACTCATTGGCAGCCGCCTGGAGGGCGGTGATGACCTGCTCGGCGGTGCGGGCAGGGTCGTCGTTCCACGAGTAGGGGGAGGTGTGCTCGTCGAGCAGGTAGCCGTCCTCGTCGATGTGGAAGACCGGGGCGGTGGTGTCGAGGTAGTCGACGAACACGCCCAGGGCGGCGAGGTAGTCGGCGAGGGCGTCGGGGTCGAGCTGGGAGAAGTGCTCCACCGTGTATCCGGCGCAGGCGATGCCGATAGCCCCGGCGGCGCAGGCCGGCGGGGTCGGGTTATCGGTGCTGTTGGCGTAGTAGGTGCCCTGGTGCCAGCCGTGCCGGCGCAGGTAGAGGGCAGCCATCCGCAGCAGGTCAGCAGGTGTGACCGGTACTGCGATGGGTGGGTTCTGGGTAGCCTTCATGGCAGCCACGTCCTTTCAGAAGGGCTTGGTGGGAGGTCGGCGGAACCGGTCTGCTTTCCAGGGCTTGAGCCGGTTCCGTCGGCCTATCAGGTGGTACGTAGCCGCAGGTAGCGGCGGTGCCGGTTGTCGTCACCCGGCATGCGGGTCGGCGCGGAGGCGTAGACGAGTCGGCCGCTTGCGGACGCGACCTGGACCATGGCGGCGATGTCCTCGGGACGGCCGATGACCCACAGTTCGGTGTATTGCGCGGCCCGCTGGTTGTTGGCGCGGGCGTAGGTGCGCTCTCTGGTGGTCATGCCGCCATCTCCCACTCGGTGGGGTTGACCGTCGGGACGGTGTTGGTGGGGCGGCGGGTCCAGGCGGCGTAGTCGGCGATGTTGTAGATGTCGGTGTCGGTGAGGTAGGCGGCCTTGATGCGGCGGGGAACGCCGCCTTCGGCCAGGAGGTAGGCCGCGCCCTGGTTGGTGGGTGAGATGTCGGAGGCGGTGTAGCCCTGCTCGGCCCAGCCCTGGCCGAGGATGATGTTTGAGCTGTTCAGCGAGGTGCAGCGGAACGCGGCCCGGTAGCCGAACAGGTCCCGCAACGAGGCGGGGATGATGTCCCACGACGGCCGCTGAGTCGCGGCGATGATGGGCATGCCGCAGGCACGGCCGAGGGAGACGAGCCCTCGCAGGAGGGTGGAGAACTCTTCCTGCTGTGCCTTGGTGCCGAGCACGGTGGAGAACATGGCGAGTTCGTCGATGATGGTGACGATGACCGACATGCCGTCGCCGTCGGCGAGCTTGCGGCGCCGGTTAGCGAGGAGCCAGGTGTAGCGGTTGGTGGCGACGACCAGGAGGCGACGCAGCACGTCGATGCCCTGGTCGATGTCGGGGCCGATGAACGCGTCGGCGAGGTCGCGCCAGGGGCCGAGTTCGACGAGTTTGGCGTCGAAGAGCACGAGGCGGGTGTTGTCGCACAGGGCGGCGTGGCCGCAGATGTTGTTGATCAGGCCGGACTTGCCGCCGCCGGGTTCGCCTGCGGTGAGCAGGTTGCGGTAGATGACGTCCAGGTAGACGGGTTGGCCGAACTCGTCGATCCCGATGAAGATCGGGTCGAACATCGACAGGCCAGGACCCACCGGCACCGCGTCAGCGGTGGTGGGAATCGTGGTGGTCATCGTTGCCCTCCTGGGCGTTGTGGGCGCGAGGAGCCACACGAACGAGCCGCAATGGCTCCTCGCATCCCGGGTTGGGCGTAGGTCAAATCCAGTCGGAGGTGTCGTCGTCCGGCATGGACGACGCGGAAGCCACGGGCTTGCTGCCGTTGGCAGTGGTGGCCGGCTTCTTCGCCGGCTTGCCCTGGGTGGGAAGGGTGATCGTCGGAGCGTCGACGTCCGGCAGATCCAGGGCGGTGGGAACCGTCATCGGCGATGCCGAGACAGGTGCGGCCGGGTCGATCACGTCGACCAGCGGAGAGGCGACGTGTGCGGTCAGCACCTCACGGCGCTTGATGTCGAACCGCAGGTAGGCGGCGTTGTTCTCCGAAGCGCGCTCGATGAGCACGGTGGAGGCGTGACAGGTGACCGCGATCTTGTCGAGGCGGCCTTCCAGGTCCTTGGCGGACAGGCCGGGTCGCAGGTAGACCCAGACCCGTTCGCCAACCGGGGTGGGACGTGCCCACAGGATCAGCGGCAGCGAACCTGACTGGTTGGCGATGATGAACTGCGCGAAGCAGACACGCAGCCGATGTCGCACCACGAGACACCAGGTCCAGGCGATGACCTGGCGGCGAACTGGCCGGATGGCGGCGGGAACGCCGACGATCAGGGCGACCACCAACAAGGTCACCAGGGTCGGAGTGTGGTTGGCCAGCTGCACCCACGCGGTGAGCAGCAGAACCGCCAAGGCGGTTTCGAGACTCCACCACCACAGCAGCCGGATAACCGGCCACACGCGGACAAGTAGCCAGACCAGGGCACCGGTCGGAACGCCGATCAGAGCACCGACGAACAGGGACACGATGGGGTGCCAGTAAGAAGCGGCCACCACGGCCGACAAAAGGCCGACGATGACCGCCGTCAGAATGAACGCCATCTTGGCGTTACGCGCGGAGGAACGGTGAACCTTGGCCTCGATGACCGTCACCGTTCCGGTTGACCTGCCGGCGAGCCGGCGAGGGCTAGACTTGGACACGACGAGTCCTCCCTTGCACGAGGGTGGATGAGTTGGAGGGCACGGGGTCGGCAGATGTAGGAGTCGGACCGACCCCGCGCCAGCTCTTACGGGGGATGCCACCACCACAGGTGATGACCGGCCGGGAACGTAGGAGTCGGAACCACTCCCGGACCTTGGATCTCAGATCAGCGGACCATCAGGCCGCTTTCGTGCGTCAGACACCAGGGCTCACACAGCGCGGTGAGCGAGGGACCTACTTGGCCGCCGAGTTACCAGCCTTCGGCTTCAGCGAGATCGCACGGAACGCGACGCCGTTACGCCCGTTGGTCGCCCACGGAATAGCCTCCAACTGCTCGACAGCGACGAGCTGTCCCACCGTCACACCCGGCTTCTCACCCGCCGTGGTGATGGTGATGATCTCGCCGCCAGTCTCGTCGAGCACGAAGACCTGGGTCGACCACATGAGCCGGCCAGTGTTCTTCTCCGACCGCTGATTGCCGTTCTGGTCGTTCTTCGGCTCCGGGTCCTTCGTCACCTGGACCTGCTTGCTCTGGGTGTCCACGTACAGCTTCACAACAAACCTCCTGGGTCTTGGGCCAGGTAATGAGCTAGTCCCCGGTGGACTCTTGCTCGTGGCCTCTGCGGATAAGGCTCCCGAAAAGCCAGGGACAGCCCATCCGATGGGCTGGACGACTATGGGACGTCTTGGCTACCATGAATGCGTCCCTAGTTGTCCCTTGAGGAGGATCGATGCCAAACGACCGGCTCCGCGATGCCATCCTGCGCAACGGCCTGACCCCTGTCGCGGTGGCCGAGAAGATCGGTGTCGACGCGAAGACCGTGGAACGGTGGATCACGCAGGATCGGACGCCGTACCCCCGTCACCGGCATGCGATCGCGGCGATGGTGCGGGAAGACGTGCCGTACCTGTGGCCGGACGCGGTGACTCCGGAGAAGGCGTCGAGAATCGGGCAGAGCGAGATGGTCCAGCTCTACACCCGGCGCTCCGCCGTGCCGTATGACCTCTGGCGTCGCCTGATCGAACGGGCAGAGAAGCGGATCGACGTGCTGGCCTACGCCGGCCTGTTCCTCGTGGAGCAGGACCGGAGGCTGGTCGACACGCTGCGTCAAAAGGCTGTCGACGGCGTCGCGGTGACGATCCTGCTCGGGGACCCGACCAGCGAGGCGATCGAGCGAAAGAGCGTCGAGGAGGGTGCGCCGGGTGTGATGGCGGCGAAGATCCGCCAGGTTCAGCAGTACTACAAACGGCTTGACGGTGTGCCCGGGGTGAAGGTCCGTTACCACGACACGACCCTCTACAACTCGATCTATCGCTTTGATGAAGAGATGTTGGTGAACATGCATGTGCTCGGGTTTCCGGCGCCACACGCGCCAGTGATGCACCTGCGCAGGCTCAACGGAGGCGACCTGTTCGGCACGTACGCCGACAGTTTCGACCGGGTCTTGGCTGTCTCGACCACTCAGCCACGCGGCGAGGTGGCAGCCTAAGAGCATGGCGAGAACGGAGCACTACCACGACCCGAGCGCGCCGAAGGCCAACAGCATCGTCGTCGCCGTCTCCGTCTTCGTGCGAGACGAACACGGGCGGGTGCTGCTCATTCAGCGCGCCGACAACGGCCTATGGTCGCTGCCCGGTGGCGGCCAGGAGATCGGCGAGTCGGTCGCGGAGACGGCAGTCCGGGAGACTCACGAGGAGACCGGCATCAGCGTCGAGGTGTCCGGGATGGTTGGTGTCTACTCCGACCCCGGTCACGTCATCGAGTACTCAGACGGCGAGGTACGGCAGCAGTTCTCGCTCTGCTTTAGTGCCGTACCGGTGAGCGGCATACCGACCCCGAGCGACGAGTCACATGACGTCCGGTGGGTGGCCCGCGACGAGCTGGCCGCGCTCGACATCCACCCGTCGACCCTGCTCCGCATCACTCACGGCTACGAGGAGCGCCCCGAGCCCTATATCGGCTGATGGGCGCTGTCGGCGAGCAGACGTTGAGTCCGCCGGACGGCAGCAACCATCTCCGGTTCTGCCCGGCTGATGAATCGGGTAACCAGGTGCTCCGACCCGTACCGTGATCGAATCTCTGCCAGCCGCTCCAACACCTCGAAATCCTGGCCATCCGGCCCGGTCGTCATGTCCGAGCTGCAGAGAGCGTCGGTCACCGCGGTTTCCTCCCGAGGGAACTCGGCAGCCAGAACCTCGCCGAGCCCACGCTCCTCAGCTTCCAGCCACGCACAGGAGTGATGAGCCACCAGGGCGGCAATCCGCTCGTTGAACCGCTCACGACGCAGCCAACGGCCACCATCCAGCGAGTGGAAGCCGGTGTCGACCAGGTCGGGACTGTAGCCCACATCGTGCAGCCACGCCGACGCTACAAGCACCTCGCGATCCTCGGCCGGAACCGCTGCGCTGATCCTGTCCGCCTTGGCAGCGACCGCCTGGACGTGACTCCACCGACGGGGCAACGGCGTCTCCAACAGGTGTCGTGCAACTTCCCGGGCGGTGTCGACGAGGGCGGCCATGTCGCCAGGGTACGGAGCGATCCAGCCCGCGCACCATCCCGTGTCAAGTGGGCCGACCGGCCGGACTGCCGGCGATGTCCGACTCCACTTGATGCGTGACGGATCGGTGTCAGGTGTTGGGTGACACGTCCGGCTAGACGATCTCGGTTGTGCGCGCCCGACGGCCGCTGCGGCGCGGGTGGTGCTGCCTACCGCAGGCGGTAGAAGTAGCTACCTTCGTAGTTGCGTTCAACGTTCTCATGAGAGTCGACGTAGAACGAGGTACCGGCGAGCCAGTCGGCGGGATGCCCGCTACGGGCGAGGATCGTCCGGAATTCTTGTTCGAGTCTTGCCGTCACGCCGTTGCTGGCGCAGCGTGCCACGTTGGCGTCGGTGTCGAAGAACAGCCACACTGCCGCGTCGAAGTCGGTCGGGACAAACGGGACGACGAACTCCACGCGCACAAGCGGTACCTCGTTGGCAACTGCCCAGGAGAGGAGCTCGCGCTTGGCGGTACCGAGGTGATCGAACTGCCTGCGACGGGCCGGGTCCACGTTGGCATCGTAGGCATGACTGTCGAGCCGGGCTTGTGCCCCAGCCACGGGAGTGTCCCGCATCGAGTGAAGCCAACCTGTAACGCATCAAGCGGAGTACGACACCGGGCTGCCGGCGGGCTGCCGGCGATGTCCGGTCTCGGGACCTCCGTGACACATCAGTCTCGGGACGTGGGTGACACGTCCGGCTAGCCAGGCGGTGAGGGCGGCTCGGGTGGGCGTCCTCGGGCACGGGCCGCGTCGGATACGGCAATCGCGGCCAGGACGAGAGCAGCGGCGGCGGCGACGAGCACCGGCGGCAGGAAGATCGTTGCCGGCGAGATGGCGGCGAGCATGAGGACCCCGGCCACGCGGTCGCGGGACACCCGGCCGAACACCGTGTACTCGATGATGGCCCGTCCGGCGAGGAACAGTGCGGGTCCGCCGAGGATGACGGCGACCCACGCCGGTGGTGTGTGCCCGAACGGGTGCTCGATGATGAGCTCGTCGCCGACGGAGATCGCGACGATGCCGGCGACCATGACCAGGTGGGCGTATATCGCCGACCGGGCAACGCGGAGCGGATCACGGGCCGCGGCGACGGCCCCGCCCAACACCTCCCCAGCACGGTAGATGTAGATCCACCACAGCAGCACCGTGGTCGCGAACGCCACCACGACCGCCGCGCCGCGGTCCGCCTCGAAGCCGCCGCTGCCGAGCCCCAACCCCGTCACCAGGATCAGCTCGCCCAGCGCGATGATGAAGAACTGCCGAAGCCGCTCGGCCAGGAACTCGCCCGAGACCGCAAACTCCGCCGCACCGGCGCGGCCCAGCCTCGGCGTGGGCCAGCCGAGTCCGGGCACCGCGTAGTCCACGGCCACGGCCAACGCCCACAGCACCCCACGCGGCCAACCCTGCACGAGGGCGCCCGCGATCCACGGCACCGCCGACACGCCGAACCAGAACAGCACCAGCAGCTCGGGACGCTGCGCCCGCTTGTCGCCCCACGTAAAGATCACGAGAAACAGGCTGCGGCCGACCTGGACGGCGACGTACGTGCCGGCGAAGACCAGGCCATGTCCGCCGAACGCCTCAGGCGCTGCGGCCGCCAGCACCAAGCTGCCGAACATGGCCCCGATGGCCAGCCGCCGTATCGCGGGCTGCCACGGGTCGAACCTGTCGGCTACCGCCGCCGACTGGGTCCACACCCACCACAGGGCGAGCAGCAATACCAGCGTCTGGAACGCGCCGTTCCAGTTCAGATGCTCCCGCAGTCCTTGCGAGAGCCAGAAGAGCGCGAAGACAAAAACCAGGTCGAAGAACAGGTCCAGGAACGTCGCCCGCTGCTCCTTCGGTCCCCGCACCAGCCGGGCTGCGCCACCCGTCATCGGTTCGCCCCGTTTCTGCCGCTTCTGTCAGCCTCTGAACAGTCGTACCACCCGGCAACGCTGGTGGATGCGGATGTGCTGCCGCGGCCTGGGGTCGAACGGCCTCGCCCGTGGTAGGCGACGGTAGAGGCCGATCAGTTCCTTCCAGCCGCCGCCGGTTCTGATCAGCTCGTCGACCTTGGCCAAGGGTCGGGCCAGTGCCACAGGCGGCGAAGTGTCACGCAGGTCCTGAGACCGATCTGTCACGCAGGTCCTGAGACACGACAGCCGGCTGCCGGCGAAGTGGTTCAAACTTTCTGTACGTCTTCAAGGCGGCCCTGAACGGGCCGCACGCGCCGCCGCCTGGGCGCGCGTCCGTCGCTCCGCTGGCGCTCCGACTCCGGCCACGCAACACGCCCGGCGGCTGGCGCGGAAGCGGGAAGCCCAAGGGGCCGCCGCAGAACCACAGGGGGCGTTGACCGGGTGGTGGTGGGCCGGCAGCCGGCCGGGCCGCGCGGGCCACGAGCCCGCGCGGCGTAGGAGAGCGCACGCCGGCCGCGTCGGCGAGCTACCGGCGGGTAGCGGGGCTGCGGTTACTGCGCCTCCGGCGGGGGCGCTCCGGCTCCAGGATGGCCGGGGGTCCGTCGGCGGGTACCGGGCTGTGGGTGGTTGCTGTAGGCCATCCCGTCTGCCATCGACCCGGGCAAGCCGAGCAGACCCCCGCCCGGCCCGCCAGCGTCCGTACGGGCGTCAAGGCCGTCTTGACGTGGCGGGCCGGGCGGAGGCCTGCTCCCCAAGAGGGCGGGTCGATGGCAGACGGGATGGCAAGTCCCACGGCGCGCGCCCGTCGCCCGACGTCATTCCATCACCGCGCCTCACTGTCCGATGTGGCGCGAGCGACCTAGACTTGCTCGCATGACTGAGTTAGACAGCACGTCGGATCATTGGCTGTATCAATGGATGGACGAGTTCCAAGTTGACGGCCATAATGTGGCGCGCGTCTTTGAGTCACCTAATGCGGTTTTACGCCTTCATGACCTCGCAAGCATTGCATTAGTCGCTGAGCCCTCCCCCGTTCCGCCCACCCGAGATGCCATTGTGGCGGGAAGGACGCTCGACCTTTCTGCGCCATTCAATTGCGGAAGGTTTGGGTGCACTAGCGCTCGTTTTGATCGAACCTTCCTAAGCACCTGGCACTATTTCGATTCGGTGGTGTTGGTGGGGCCGGACGAAAGAGCTTTCGTGCGTGCCATATCAACCACCAAGAAGCGTGATCGACAGAAGCGAATCGTAGAGCCCTTGCGCGAATACATTCTTCTCTTTCAGTATTTGCGGCAGATTGGAGCGACTGATCGCATCTATTTCCGCAGGAAGAATTACAGGCTTTGTGATTGTTGCCTTGAAGAGCGAGCGGAAAAAGAGGGGCTAAAAGCGTTTGGTGATCCGGCTGCTAGGGCTGACCTGGTGGGACTCTTGCAGGCGGACGCCTCTGCCACTGCTCACCTTGCGTATCCTGGGAGTTGGACGGTCGAGTTGGAGCATGAATCGCTGCCAGAACGCTTAGTGTGGGGAATGCGCTCTAAACGCAAGCCGAGCAAGCGAGAAGTAATTGATGACTTCATCAAGGTGGGCGCAAATAATCTGTTTGAGGACGTTCATCAAAGTGGCGTGCTGCGACTCCCGCTGCTGCAAGAAATTCGGGCTTCCTACTTCGGTCAGTCTGAAGCGCTGAGGGCGCAGGAGGAGTCTGTAGCTCTGGAACTTCCTCTGCCTTACCTTAAAGGCGTGCGAGCGGCCGATGTTCTGGAGCTTATGCGGGATGAGCGTCCAGCGCTTGCAAAGTTCCATGCAGCGCTTAGAAAAGCGGTACAGGAAAAGATTACAAAGGCGGGCGACGCATCCCCGGAGGAAATAGCTCGGCGCGTACAGAAAGACTACGTGGAGCCAGCCATCGCAGACATCGAAGCATCTCTAATGTCTGCCCGAAGGGCTCTTGTTAAGAAGAGTGCTACCGCGGTCGCCGTTGGCTCGGTGCTCGTGACGACCGGCGTCATAACTGCTATGCCACTCGTCATTGCCGCTGGCGCTACTGCATTGGCGAGCCCCATGCTTGATGCGAAGAAATTCGTGGAAGATCGCGAATCGCTTGCAAGTAAGGACATGTACTTCCTTTGGAAAGTCGGAAAATTCAGTCAGGGCCGCCATTAGTCACAGGTATCCATGGCAGGTGAAAGGTCGCATCCTGTGGGCCCTCTGCCCTTTTAGGCGGCAACGGCGGCAGCAGCCGTTCAAAACGCGGAAAGCCGTCGACGGTCAGCGGTGGACGGTTGCCCGAACGCGCAGGGGCGAGCGTAGACGACGCGCGCAAAGCGTGTAAGCGAGACGTTGGGCTGAGTCGTCATATCCGGAACGCTCACGGATTGACCAAGCGCAACGCTGGGAAGCCGTCGGGCGTTCGTCCTGGAAGAACGAAAGATTAATCGGAAAGGGGCTACAACCTTCCCGAACCGTGTGTCTCGGGGCTGGTGACAGCAGCGGCGACAGCAACAAGTCGGCATCTCGGCAGCCGCCGACGGTGGCGCGCGGACGAGCGTCCGAGGTGGCGGACGTAGGAAGACGGAGCCAGACCGCGCGCGCCCAGAACTTATAAGCGAGGCGTCAGGCAGCGAGGCAGCGAGAAGGCAGCACGAGCACCGGTACGGGTCGACCCCGAACACGAACCGACGGCGTTCGGCCCCTGCTCGACGACGCGGCCCGGCACCAGTTGGTACCAGCTGACGGCTTGAGACCGCATCCCCCCGACGGGGGTCGTCCCTTTCCAGGGAGTGTGCCGGGCAGGTCACAGGTCGCCCCGTCCTCCTTCGGGCCACTCCTCCCGACCGTCACTCCGACCGGCGCGCCCACGCTTTGACCTGGACATTTCGCCCGCGATTGGTAACCAGTAGAAGGGGATCAACGCGGTGATCACGGCCACGCCGAGGGCGGGGAGTAGGGCACCCAGCACGACTCCGGCGGCGATCCAGAAGGGTGCGACCCGGAAACGCCTGCTGATCGCCCTCTCACCTGCGGGATCGACGGTGCTGGCCAGCAGCCGATGATCACGGCGCGCGTACTCCCAGATCGCGTTGAAAAGAGAGGCTGCCACTCCGAGCGCGATGCCGTAGAAGACGACCGCAGTCCGCTGCCCGTGTCCGTCGCGGAACGCGGCGGCCAGCACGGAAGCGGCGAATGGCAGGAACGCGATGGTCATCAGCAGCAGGGTGTTGAGCAACAGCACCACCCGGTCGACGCCACGGAGGTGGTCGAACATGACGTGGTGGTTGGCCCACACCTGCCCAATGAGAAGGAAGGTGAGGGCGTAAGCCAGGTAGGACGGCCACAGCTCAGCAAGGCCGTGGGCCAGGTGTCGGGTGTCCTGCGGCGGGTGGATCTCCAGGACGAGCAGGGTGATGGAGATCGCGAAGACCGCATCGCTGAAGGCGACGAGCCGCGCCGGTTTGCGTTCCACGCCGAACGCCATTGACCTTCCTGGTCCGCGAACAGGTTCTGCCACCGCCCAAGCCTGAGACACGGGACCCAGCTGGGCGTGCAGCCGGGCGGGCGTGTCACCCCGATACTCCGAGCCTTGTGATCAGGGCACTGGGGGGTTGCGAGAGCGAAAGCTCAGCGGCCGTCGTGCGGTAATCGTCGGGCCGGTCGCGACACAAGCCAGGGTGAGAGTCGCCGAGGCAATGGGGGTTCGGGTGGGTCCACCGGAGAATCGCGACGAGGTCTGGTTCACCAGGCTCTACGCCGCCGAGTACGCGCACATCGTCAGGTACGGACTGCGTCGACTCGCCGACGCGGACGCGTCGGCGGAGCTCGCCCAGGAGGTCTTCGTCGTCGCGTGGCGGCGTCGCGGTGAGGTGCCGGACCGCAGCCTGCCCTGGCTGTACGGGGTGGCCCGGCGCCTGCTGGCGAACCAGTGGCGGTCCCGGCGCGCCGCCCCGGACGTCCTGCCGATCACCGACGCCGACCTCGCGCGGGTGGCGCATCCGTCCGGCGCCGACGCCACCGTGGGGGTCGCCGACGTCCGGGCGGCCCTGGCCACCCTCAGCGACCTCGACCAGGAGATCCTCCGGCTGATCGGCTGGGAGGAGCTGACGGTCTCCGAGGCGGCCCAGGTTCTGGGCTGCGCCCGCGCCACTGTGGCGGTGCGTCTGCACCGTGCCCGCCGCCGTCTCACCGAAGCGATGTCAGATCAGCCCGTCCGGCCCCGGCGTCCGGTGTTGGCGACCATTCGAGAGGACCTGTGATGTTCGGAGCAGAGCCAACCCGTACCCTCCTCGGCCCGGTCGACCCGGCCCGCGACGCCGCCGTGGCGCCATCCTCGGTCTCGGCGCGCGACCTGATCGACCGTGCCGGCGGCGCCGAGCCAGTCGTCGGTCATCGCCGCGCACGCCCGACCCGTCGGCTGGTTCTGACGGCCGGGACGTTGGCCGTCGCGGCTGGCGCCGTGGCGGTCCTCCAGCCGTTCGACAAGGTCGCCCCGGACACCGGGGATGTGCCGGTTGCCGCACCCGGATCGGTGCTCGTGCCGGTCGCGTACCAGTTCGACTCGGACGCCCCAGCGGCCGGCCCGCAGCTGCGCGCCCTGGCCAGCAGGCTCGTCGACGCGGAGTACGACAACAGCAGCGGGCGCTACATGTATCACCACACGAAGCTGTGGGGCGACCCGGTGATGACCTCCGCTGACGGCCGCCACCACGTCGCATTCGCCGACGAGACCAAGGTCTGGCAGGCCGCCGACGGGACCGGGAACCAGACCACCATCCAACTGGAACCGCAGTATCCCGACCAGGAGTCCCGGGACTACTGGCAACGCAATCTCGGGAAGGGCCCTGCGGTCGCCGGCACCCCCGCACCCGCCACCGTTCCGCTGCCGCCCAGAGAACTCACGCCACCGCAGGCTGATCGGTCGCAGCTGCGCGAGCTGCTGAAGGCCGCCCACGGCGCGGGTGCGGTGAGCAAGGAGGTCAGCACGGTGTACGGGCGGTACGTGGTGCCGCGGCAGACCCGCGCGGAGATCCTGCGGGTCCTCGCCGACGTTCCCGGCTTCCGCTGGCGAGGGCAGGTGACCGACCGCGCTGGACGGAAGGGTGTCGCGGTCACCTTCGACGACCGCGAGCACGACGCGCAGTCCCTGCTGATCTTCGACCCACAGACGGGCGAGCTGCTCGCCCACGAGCGGCTGACGCTCGCGCCCGTCCGGATCAGCTCGTACAAGGTGATCCTCGATACCGCCTGGACCGACCGGCTCGGCTGACCGCCGGCAGCGGGGCCGCTCCCTCGGGAGCGGCCCTGCCGCGTTTCCATTCCAGCCGGAGCATCGGTCGGAAATGCCCCGCGCGTAGCAGATCAACTGTCTCGCCGGGCGTTGTCCACAGCCCGCCGCGTTGTCCACAGGCGGCGCGGTCGGGACGGTTTGCGGGGCGGATCCCGAGCAGGGTCGGCGGCACACCCGAGCCCGACCCGCTGGAGGCCGCGATGGCACCCCGTACCTCCGTTCCGCCGATCCGACGACTTCCCCTGGTCGTCACAGGGGACGGCGATCTGCTCGACGACCTGCTCCGGCTCGCCGCCGCAGGCGGGACCGAGGTTGAGCTCGCCGCCGACCCGGCGGCCGCCCGTACCCGCTGGCTTCCCGCACCGCTGGTGCTGCTCGGCGCCGACCAGGCGCAGCCGTGCCTGCGTGCCCGGCTGCCGCACCGGCCCCGGCTGGTGCTGGTCGGCCGGGCCGGCCAGATCGACCCCGGCTGGCAGATCGCCGAGCTGATCGGCGCCGAGCACGTCGCCGCGTTGCCCGCCGCGGAACCGTGGCTGGTGGATCGGTTCGCCGAGCACGGCCCGGACCGTCCGGACGGCTCCGGCGCCCGGATCGTCGCGCTGCTCGGTGGGCGGGGCGGCGCCGGAGCGAGCGTGCTCGCCGGCGGGCTTGCCGTGACCGCCGCCCGGGCCCGGCTGCGCACCCTGCTGGTCGACGCCGACCCGCTCGGCGGTGGCCTCGACCTCGTGCTGGGCTGGGAGCAGTTGGAAGGGCTGCGCTGGCCCTCACTCACCGGTGCGGACGGGAGGGTCGACGCCCCAGCGTTGGTCCGGGCCCTACCCAGCCGCGGTGACCTGGTGGTGCTCTCCTGGGACCGCGGCGACCTGCTGGCGTTGCCCGCGGCGGCGATGGCGGCGACCCTCGACGCGGCCCGGCGTGGCCGGGACTTCGTGGTGATCGACCTGCCTCGGCAGCTGGACGACGCCGCCGTGATGGCGTTGCAGGCGGCCGATCAGGCGTTCGTCGTCGTCCCGGCCGAGCTGCGAGCCACCGCGGCAGCCGCGCGGGTGGTGGCCGCCGCCGTCCCGCACTGCGCCGCGCTCTCGGTGGTGGTGCGCGGGCCCGCCCCGGGCCGGTTGCGCGCGACCGAGGTGGCGCGGGCACTCGGGCTTCCGCTCGCCGGCACGCTGCGGCCCGAGCCGGGGCTCTGCCGCGGGCTGGAACGGGGCGAGGCCCCGGCCGCCGCCGGCAAGGGTCCGCTGGCCGCCCTCTGCCAGCGGATCGTCACCGAGCTCACCGGCGTTCCGGCCGCGGGTGCGGCATGACGGGCCGGCCGGAGGACGGCACCCTCGCCGCCCGGGTACGGCAGCGCATCGCCGCGGCCACCACACCGGTCACCCCGGCGGCGATCGTCTCGGCGGTACGGGCCGAGCCCACCGCCGCGGTGCTCGGTGACACCGCCGTGCTTCGGATCGCCGACCGGGTCCACGACGACCTCGTCGGCGCCGGGCCGCTGGCTCCGCTGCTGGCCGACCCGGAGGTGACCGACGTACTGGTCAACGGCACCCGGGTCTGGGTCGACCGGGGGGCAGGGCTGCACCAGGTGGCGATCCCGGTGGGCTCGGTGGAGGACGTCCGCCGGTTGGCGCAGCGACTGATCGCCAGCGCCGGGCGGCGGCTCGACGACGGCTCCCCGTACGCGGACGCCCGGCTCCCCGACGGCACCCGGCTGCACGCCGTGCTGCCGCCGGTGGCGACCGAGGGCCCGTACCTGTCCCTGCGGACCTTCCGGCACCGGCCGTTCACCCTCGACGAGCTGGTGCACCAGGGGACCGTGCCGCGACCAGTGGCACCGGTGCTCGCCGCCGTCGTCGCGGCCCGGCTGGCGTACCTGGTCACCGGCGGCACGGGGTCGGGCAAGACCACGCTGCTCAACACGCTGCTCGGGTTGGTGCCGTCCACCGAGCGGATCGTGCTGGTGGAGGACGCCGCCGAGCTGCACCCGGGGCACCCGCATGTGGTGGGGCTCCAGGCGCGTACGGCCAATGTGGAGGGATCGGGCGTGGTGAGCCTCGGCGATCTGGTCCGGCAGGCGTTGCGGATGCGCCCGGACCGGCTGGTGGTCGGGGAGTGTCGGGGCGGCGAGGTGGTCGACCTGCTTGCCGCGCTGAACACGGGCCACGACGGGGGCGCCGGCACGCTGCACGCCAACACCCCGTCCGACGTGCCGGCCCGACTGGAGGCGCTCGGCATGCTGGGTGGGCTGCCCCGTGCCGCGCTGCACGCCCAGGTGATCGCCGCGTTGCAGGTGTTGTTTCAGGTGCGCCGCGGCGACCGGGGGCGCGTCCTGGAGTCGATCTGCCTGCTGCTCCCGGAGGGGCCCGACCGGTTGGTCACCGTGGTGCCCGCCTGGGTGCGCGGCCGGGGGCTAGGGCTGGCCGCGCGCGCGTTCGGGGCGCTGCTGCGGGACCGTGGCGTGGCGGTACCTCCGATACTCGGCGAGCCGTGGCCCGGATCGGCGGGTCCGGCATGACCGGCGGAGCGGTGCTGGTGGTGACGCTGCTGTTGGCCGCCGCGGCACTGGTGGCCTGGCCCGTGCACAGCATCCGGGGGCGCCGCCGTCGGGTGCTGACGTCGGCGGGCCGTGGAAACGCGCGGGCCGAACCGGACGACCCGCTGGTGGACTGGGTCACCGAACTCGGCCGTCCCCTTGACGGACCGGCCGACGGGTTCAGTGGTGCGCGGATGCCGGTCGGCTGGCCCACTCGGGACGTCGCTGGCGGCCAGACCTGGCCATCGTTGGCGAGCGCCTCGGCGGGGTCCACCCGTCCGGCAGGTCCGGCACGCCCGCCGACCCGTCGGGATCCCCGTCGGCCGGCAGGTACCGCCCGGCCAGCGGCCGGGCCCCTGGAGGCCGGGCGGGGTGCCGCCACGTCCCTCTCCGTGCCGACGGTCGACGGCGGAGGCCCGGACGTGGAGCGTCGGGGCGATCCCGCCGGCACGGCCGACGGGTCCAGAGACGTCGATCGCCGTGGGCGCCAGCTCGTCGGTCCGGCGGGGATGCCGGTCGGCGGACCGCGCGGGGCGGGTGCGCCGGCGCGCGTCCCGCCATCACCGGCGCGCGTACTGCTGCTGGTCGGCCTGGCGGGCGCCGGCACTGGCGCCGTGCTCGCCGGCCCGGTGGCCGCCGTCGCGGCTGCCGGCTACGGCATGCTGGCCGTGCGCGCTCTGCTGCGCTGGCGGACGAACCGGCAGGTCGAGCGGAACCGACGGCGCGGGCTGGACCAGCTGTGCGGTCTCGCGGCGGATCTCCGGGCAGGCCTGCCCGTCCCGTCGGTCGTCGAGGTCGCCAACGCAAGCGGGTCGGGTGGTGCGGACCGGCTTCGCCAGTTGACCTCGGCCGCGGTGCGGCTGGCGGACCGGACGGGCGCGCCGCTCGCCGAACTCGTCGAGCGGATCGAGGCGGACGCCCGGGCGACCGACCGGGGGCTGGCAGCCGCGGCGGCGCAGGCGGCTGGCGCTCGGGCCACGGCCTGGTTGCTGGCGGCCCTGCCGATCGGCGGGATCGGGCTCGGTTACGGCGTCGGCGTGGATCCCGTGGCGGTGCTCCTGCACAGCACGGTCGGCGGGGTCTGTGCGGTCCTCGCGGTCGCCTTGCAGGTCGTCGGCCTGTTCTGGGCCGAGCGGCTCGGCGCGACGCCGGGGCGGGCCGGTTGATGTCCCGGACGGTTCCCAGCGCGGGAGCGAGCGCAGCGGCCGGCCGGCGGCGCCCGGACGTGATCCGGCTCGCCGCAGCTCTGGGCGGGATCGCCGTGGCCGTGGTGATCGGAGGCTGGCTCGGGCTGCTCGGCGCGGTTCCGACTGCGGTCCTGCTGGACCTGCTGCTGCGGCGGATCGAGTCGCCGACCGCCCGCAACCGGCGACTCCGGGAGGCCGCCGACCTGCCGCTCGCCGCCGACCTGCTGGCCGCTGCGATGCGGGCGGGCGCCCCGGTGGACCGCTCGGTGCTGGCCGTGGCCGAGGCGCTGGACGGCCCGCTCGCCGACCGGCTGGCCCGGGTCGGCCGCACCCTGCTGCTCGGCGGTGGTCCGGCGGAGGCGTGGTCCGCGCTGGATGGGGTGCCGGGGGCGGAGCGATTGACCGCGGCCGCGTTCCGCTCGGCCAACAGCGGGGCCGCCCTGGCCGGTGCGCTGACCCGGCTCGCCGACGACCTGCGCGCCGACCGGGCCACCGCCGCCGAAGCGTCGGCCCGCCGAGCGGGTGTGCTCATCGTCCTGCCGTTGGGGCTCTGCTTCCTCCCGGCGTTCATTCTCGCCGGCCTGGTGCCGGTGATCGTCGCCGTCCTCGGCGACGTGCTCTGACCCATCGAGAAGGGAAACAGCCATGCGCAAACTCATCGGCCGCCTGCGTGGCGACGCCGGGATGAACACCGCCGAGTACGCCGTCGGCACTCTCGCTGCCGTCGCGTTCGCCGGGATCCTGTTGAAGGTCCTGACCTCCGGCAACGTCCAGTCGGCGCTGACCGCCGTCATCGACCGGGCGCTCAAGTGATCGGGCGCCGGCAGGCCGGCCGCGATCGGGGGACCGGCGCTACCGAGTGGACGGCCGGCGGCGGGCGGAGATTCCGCATCGGCCTCCGGGCGGGCGATGGCGACCGGGGGTCCTTCACCGCCGAACTGGCGGCTGGCCTGCCGGCGCTGCTCCTGCTTCTGCTCGCGGGCCTGACCGCTGTCAACGCCGTCAGCATCCGGGCGAGTTGCCTGCACGCGGCCCGGGAGGCCGCGCTGGCCGCCGCTCGGGGCGCGGACGGTAGCGCTGACGGCCGGGACGTGGCGCCGCCGGGGGCGGAGGTGTCGGTGTCAATCGACGGGGATCTCGCGCAGGCGACGGTGCGGGCACCTGTACGCGCGTTGGGCGGTCGACTCCCGCGGATCACCGTGGTCGCCACCGCCGTCGCGGCCGTGGAACCCGGGGCCATGGAGGAGAGCCGGTGAACAGACGGCAGGGCATGTCGGAGCAAGCAACCACGACCAGCCCGCCGCACCTGCGCCGCAGGCGGCCGAACACCGAACGCACGAAGGTCGACTGGTCGCGCGGGGAACGGCCGAGCACCGACCGCCCGGAGGTTGAGTGGTCGCGAGGGGAACGACCGAGCACCGAGCGGCTCGGTGCCGAGCGGCAGGATCGCGATCGCGGTGGGGCTACCGTTCTCCTGTTGGCGGTGGGGCTGGTCTTCGTGCTGGTAGGGACGTTCGGCGCCGCCGTCGTTGCGACCGGAATGGCGGCTCAACGGGCGGCGGTGGCGGCCGACCTGGGTGCGCTGGCCGGGGCCGCCAGGGCGTTCGACGGCGACGCGGCGGCATGCGCGTTCGCCGCCGACGTCACCGGTCGCAACGGTGGGCGGCTGGTCGCCTGTCGTCTCGACGGGCTGGACGTGCTGGTGACCGTCGAGGTCGTGATCACGCCTCTGCCCGGTCTGACCCGGGTCGCGGCGTCTACGGCCCGCGCCGGCCCGGTTCGCGGCTGAACGGCTCGACCCCTACCCGTCGCTCGCCATGACGCAGACGCAGCCGCAGCCGATAGCCGGCGGCCGGCAGCCTGCTGGCCGGAACGTGGGCTGGGGGCCCGTGTCCCGGCCAGCGGCCGAAGGGGTGGGTGGCCGAGTGGGCCGGGTGCGTCAGCGGGACTGGAGCGCGTCGAGGGCGACGGCCATCGCGATGACCAGACGGCGGTCGATCTGCGGGTTGTGCACCTCGACGACGTACTTGTCGCGCAGGCCCCACTTCTTGATCACGGAGAAGACCGGCTGGCCGCCAGCGGTGAAGTCGAAGTGGTACGGCAGCCAGGACAGCGAGTCGACGAAGCGGCGCAGCAGCGCCACCGGCATGCTGCGCTCCTGACCGGTCACCTGCGGCAGGCCGGCCTGCTCGACGTGCCAGGTGGAGCGGAGCAGCGACTGGGCGAAGTCCTTGCGGAACAGGCCGATCGGGTTGCCGGCAGCGTCGGTGACGTCGTACGTGGCACCGAGGTCGATGCGCTGGCGGGCCTTGAAGCCGAGCAGGGGCTGCTGCTTGGAGTCATCGGTGTAGATCGTCACCTGCTCCTTGAAGGCGAGCCGCTTCTGCTGCGCGAACGCCAGCAACTCACCTTCGGTGCCGTCCGGCGAGACCGCCCGGACCTCGTACTGGTTGACCATCATCCGCAGTCGCTGGCGGATGTGGAACTGCCGCAGGGTCTGCAAATTGTCGAGCTGCATGTGGTCTCCTCAGGGGGTTGGTGGGCCGGAGTCTCGCACAGCCCGGCAACTGCCGCCGGCCCGCATCCCCCGGCGCTCCCACCAGCGGTGGATCCACCTCGTCCATCGGTTCCGGTGACGGTCAGCGGCCGTCGACGGTGGCGCGTATCGCCCAGCCGTTGAGGATCTGGTGGATACCGCGCAGCCGTTCGTTGATCTGCTCCAGCCGTTCCGCTTGGGCCAGGGCGGCCAGCGCGGACCCGAGCGCGATCTGCTGGTCGGTGGTGAGTTTCTCCTGATCATGCAGCGCGGCTCAGGCGGGCAGGTTCGCCAGCACCACGTCGAGCACCCGGATCGCGTCCGGCTTGGAGAGCGGGTTGTTGCCGTTGCCGCACTTCGGCGACTGCACGCACGAGGGGCAGCCGGTCTCGCAGCCGCACTCCGCGATCGCGTCCCGGGTGGCCCGCAGCCACGCCGAAGCCGTCCCGTACGCCCGCTCGGCGAAGCCGGCGCCCCCCGGATGTCCGTCGTAGACGAAGACAGTCGGCGCCTCGGTGTCCGGGTGCACCGCGGTGGAGAGCCCGCCGATGTCCCACCGGTCGCAGGTGGCCATCAGCGGCAGCAGGCCGATCGCGGCGTGTTCGGCGGCGTGCAGCGCACCCGGTACGTCGGCCGGCTGGACCCCGGCAAGAGTCAGCGACTGCGGCGACAGGGTGAACCAGACCGCGACCGTGCGCAGCTCCCGGGTGGGCAGGTCGAGCGGCCGGGTGTCGATCACCTCGCCGGTGGCGATCCGCCGCCGCTGGTACGACACCACCTGACTGGTCACGTCGACCTCGCCGAGGAACATGCCGACCGGCCCGGCGTCCACGTAGGAGCGCACCGAGACCACGGAGAGATCGGTGACGTCCCGGGCGTGGGTGGACCAGTCCGGCTCCTCGACGTGCACCAGCGCGCAGCCGTCGGCGAGGTCGAGGTCGTCGACCACGTACGAGACGCCCTGGTGCAGGTAGACCGCGCCGGGGTGGAGCAAAAAGTGCGAGGAGCCGCCGTCCACCGTGCCGAGCAGCCGGCCGGTGGCCGACTCCACCACGGCTACCGGGGAGCCGCCCTCGCCGCGCAGGTCCACCTCGGGGCGCTCCCGGTGCCGCCAGTACCAGCCGGTGGGTCGCTGCCGCAGCGCCCCGGCCGCCACCAGCTCGTCGATCGCCTCCTTCGCCCCGTCGCCGAAGAGCGCCAGGTCAGCCGGGGTGAGCGGTGCCTCGACGGCGGCGCAGGCCAACTGCGGGGCCAGCACGTACGGGTTGGCCGGGTCGAGCACCGTCGCCTCGACCGGCGCCCCGAAGATGGCCTCCGGGTGGTGCACCAGATAGGTGTCCAGCGGGTCGTCCCGGGCCACCAACACCGCCAGAGCCTCCTGCCCGGAGCGCCCGGCGCGGCCCGCCTGTTGCCAGAGCGACGCCCGGGTGCCCGGGTATCCGCAGATCAGCACCGCGTCCAGCCCGATCAGGTCGACGCCCAGCTCCAGCGCGTTGGTGGAGGCCAGGCCGAGCAGGTCACCCTCCAGGAGCGCCCGCTCCAGCTCGCGCCGCTCCTCGCGTAGGTAGCCGCCCCGGTAGGCGGCCACCCGGTCGCCGAGCCCGGGGACCGCATCGTCCAACGCCCGACGCGCGCTGGCGGCCACCACCTCGGCGCCCTTGCGGGACCGGACGAACGCGAGCGTGCGTACCCCCTCGGCGACCGTGTCGGCGAGCAGGTCCGCGGTCTCCCGCAGCGCCGACCGGCGGACCTGGACGAGGTCCGGCATGTCGTCGTGCCCGCCCGCCGCCTGGGCCGGCGCCAGGGAAGATGCCGCCGAGGAGTCGGGTGGGAGCAGCGGTGGTTCCCAGAGCGCGAAGGTCACCCCGCCGCGCGGTGAGGCGTCCTCGGTGACGGCGGTCACCGGCAGGCCGGTCAGCCGCCCGGCCGCGGTCGCCGGGTCGCCGGAGGTCGCCGAGGCGAGCACGAACACCGGGGTCGCCCCGAACCGGGCGCACTGGCGGCGCAGCCGGCGCAGCACGTGCGCCACGTGTGAGCCGAAGACGCCCCGGTAGGTGTGGCACTCGTCGATCACCACGTACGCCAGGCGGCGCAGGAAGCCGGACCACTGGGCGTGCCCGGGCAGGATGCCGTGGTGCAGCATGTCCGGGTTGGTCAGCACGAACCGGGAGTGCCGGCGGATCCACTCCCGCTCGGCACGCGGAGTGTCCCCGTCGTAGCAGGCCGGGCGTACCCCCTCCAGCTCCAGCGCGGTGACGGCCCGCAGCTGGTCGGCGGCGAGCGCCTTGGTCGGCGCCAGGTAGAGCACGGTGGCCCGGGGGTCGGCGAGCAGCGTGGCCAGCGCCGGGAGCTGGTACGCCAGTGACTTGCCGGACGCGGTGCCGGTGGCGACCACCACGTGCCCACCGTCGTACGCCAGGTTGGCGGCCTCGGCCTGATGCCGCCAGGGCGCGACCACGCCACGGCCGGCGAACGCCGTGCGAAGCTCCGTCGGTGCCCACGTCGGCCACGGCGCGGGCACCCCGGCGCGGGCCGGCACCCGCTCGACGTGGGTGACCGGGTCGCCGGCGCCCCGGGCGCGCAGCCGGCGCAGCAGGTCGGTCGGCGATGGTCCGGGGCCGGGACCTGCGGATACGGTGGCGAGAGACGACGGCTTCAGGTCGTGGCGCGGCGACAGGTGCGCCGAGCTGAAGCTGTCGTGAGTCACGTCCTGCACTCTCGCACTGGTGTTCGGAGATGAAAAGTCGGACCGGGGGGTATAGGGAAGCCGCCGCCGGTGACCGCAGGGTGTCCCGGCGGTAGTGGTTAGATGCCCAGGAGAGTTTACGGCTCTGGCAAGGAGGACCGATGGAGCTGTCGCTGGCGACCCGCACCGTGGGCGAACACACGGTGCTCGAGGTCGGCGGTGAGGTGGACGTCTACACCGCGCCCCGGCTCCGCGAACGGCTTCTCGAACTGATCGACGGTGGCGCCCGGCACGTGGTGGTCGACCTCGGTCGGGTGGACTTCCTCGACTCCACCGGGCTGGGCGTGCTGGTGGGCGCGCTCAAGCGGCTCCGTACGGCCGGCGGCTCGTTCGCCCTGGTCTGCGACAAGGAGCCCCTGCTCAAGATCTTCCGGATCACCGCGTTGGACCAGGTGTTCCCGCTGCACCCCACGGTCGACGCTGCCGTTGGCGCGGAGCCGACCGGCGCCAGCGCGTGATGGCGACGGTCCGCCTCTCCTTCTCCCCAGCGCCGGTTCACGTGCGCACCGCCAGGCTGGTCGGTGTCGCCGTCGCCCGGCGTGCCGGGGTCCGGGAGGACCTGCTGGACGAGGTGCGCCTGGCCATCGGCGAGGCGTGCACCCGGGCGGTGGCCCTGCACCGCCAGTACGGCCTGGCCGACCCGGTGCTGGTGGAGATGTCCGACGCCGGGTCGTACTCGGTGCGGGTGGTCGACCGCGCGCCGATCGAGGCCGGCATCGGGCTGGCCGCGTTGCCGCCGGACGCGCTGGCCAACGAGTCGCTCACCGACGAGGCGCTGACCACCGGCGTCGGCTTCGCGCTGCTCGCCGGCTTCGTCGAGGACCTTCAGGTGCGTCCGGTCGACGAGGGCATCGGCACCGAGGTGCGGATGGTGTGGCCGCTCGGCCGCTGATCCGTCCCGCTCCACAGGCCGCTTCCCCACGGGGGAGGCGGCCTTGTTGTGATGGACCGGGCCCTATATCAGATTTCGTTTCATAACACAGCGACGAAGATCATCGAGACACGGTGCCACCTGGGTGTGACCTCCGACACTGCAGAGGGCTACAGTACCCGGGTTGTCAGCAAGTGATCCATCCCGCAGCCAGCGGGTATGGGTGTTCATCGCTGGTCCGCTGGGGTGGGTTGGCGCGCGCTTGCGAGTCCGCATTCAGGCGCTGGTCGGTGCGTCTCCACTCACCGGCGCGAGTGTTCGGTAACAGGAGGACACAGATGTCCGAGACCTTGGCCGCCGACGGCGGCGGGCTTTCCCTTACCGGTAGCAATGTCACGTACGTCGTCATCGCCGCGGTACTTGCGCTGGTAGCGCTCGCCTTCGCCGCCGCCCTGACAAAGGCGGTACTGGCAGCCGGCAAGGGCACCACCAACATGCAGGAGATCTCGGGGGCGGTCCAGGAGGGCGCCTCGGCCTACCTGCTCCGCCAATTCCGCACCCTGGCGATCTTCGTTGTCATCGCCGTGGTGCTGCTCTTCCTGCTACCGGTGCACGACACCGACGGCAGCGAGACCGCAGTGAAGTTCGGCCGCTCGCTCTTCTTCGTGGTGGGTGCCCTGTTCAGCGCGTCCATCGGCGGCGCGGGCATGTGGCTGGCCACCCGCGCGAACCTGCGTGTGGCCGCCGCCGCCCGGGAGCGCGAAGGCGGCCGCGAGGCGGCCATGAAGATCGCCTTCCGCACCGGCGGTGTGGTCGGCTTCCTCACCGTCGGCCTCGGCCTCTTCGGCGCCGCGCTGGTCGTCCTGGTCTACCGGGGTGACGCGCCGACCGTGCTGGAGGGCTTCGGCTTCGGCGCCGCCCTGCTGGCCATGTTCATGCGGGTCGGCGGCGGCATCTTCACCAAGGCCGCCGACGTCGGCGCCGACCTGGTCGGCAAGGTCGAGAAGGGCATCCCCGAGGACGACCCGCGCAACGCCGCCACCATCGCGGACAACGTGGGCGACAACGTCGGTGACTGCGCCGGCATGGCCGCCGACCTGTTCGAGTCGTACGCGGTCACGCTGGTCGCCGCCCTGATCCTCGGTCGCGCCGCGTTCGGCGAGGACGGCCTGGTCTTCCCGCTGATCATCTCCACCATCGGCGTGCTGGTCGCGATCTTCGGAGTCTTCATCACCCGGCTGCGCGCGTCCGACCGCAACGCCCTGACCGCGATCAACCGGGCCTTCTACATCTCGGCGGTGCTCTCCGCGGTGCTGGTGGCGATCGCCGCCTACGCCTACCTGCCGGCGACCTTCGCCGAGTTGGAGGGTGGGCTCACCGACGTCGACCGCAATCCGCGGCTCGTGGCCATCGGCGCGGTGGTGATCGGCATCGTGCTGGCCGCCGCGATCCAGGCACTGACCGGCTACTTCACCGAGACCAACCGGCGCCCGGTGCAGGACATCGGCAAGAGCTCGCAGACCGGTGCGGCCACCGTCATCCTGGCTGGCATCAGCATCGGCCTGGAGTCGGCCGTCTACTCGGCGCTGCTGATCGGCGCCGGTGTCTTCGGCGCGTTCCTGCTCGGCGGCAGCTCCATCACGCTGTCGCTGTTCGCGGTGGCGCTGGCCGGTACCGGCCTGCTCACCACGGTCGGCGTGATCGTCGCCATGGACACCTTCGGGCCGATCTCCGACAACGCCCAGGGCATCGCCGAGATGTCCGGTGACATCGACGAGCACGGCGCCCGGACGCTCACCGAGCTGGACGCGGTCGGCAACACCACCAAGGCGATCACCAAGGGCATCGCGATCGCCACCGCGGTGCTCGCCGCGACCGCGCTGTTCGGCTCGTACACCGACTCGCTCCGCACCGCGTACGCGGATGCCGGCGTGGGCGACGTCGGGACGGAGATCCTCAACTCGCTGAACGTGGCCAACCCGCGCAACCTGGTCGGCCTGATCATCGGTGCGGCGGTGGTCTTCCTCTTCTCCGGGCTGGCCATCAACGCGGTGTCCCGCTCGGCCGGTGCCGTCGTGATGGAGGTCCGCCGGCAGTTCCGTGAGCTGCCCGGCATCATGGACCGCACCCAGCGCCCGGAGTACGGCAAGGTCGTGGACATCTGCACCCGGGACGCGCAGCGCGAGCTGATGACCCCCGGCCTGCTCGCCATCCTGGCGCCGATCGCGGTCGGCTTCGGCCTCGGGCCCGGCGCGCTCGCGGCGTACCTGGCCGGGGCGATCGGTGCCGGCACGCTGATGGCGGTCTTCCTGGCGAACTCCGGTGGTGCCTGGGACAACGCCAAGAAGCTGGTGGAGGACGGCGCGTACGGGGGCAAGGGCTCCGAGGCGCACGCCGCGACGGTCATCGGCGACACGGTCGGTGACCCGTTCAAGGACACCGCCGGCCCGGCCATCAACCCGCTGCTCAAGGTGATGAACCTGGTCTCGCTGCTGATCGCGCCGGCTGTGGTGGCGTTCAGCATCGGCGACGACCGGAACACCCCCGTGCGGGTGAGCATCGCCGTGGTGGCCACGCTGATCATCGTGGCGTCGGTGGTGTTCAGCAAGCGCAAGGGCATCGCGATGGACGACTCCGACACCGGTGCGGGCAGCACGGACCACCGGCCGGAGACGGTCAACGCCTGACCATCCGCGGCATCGGGTCCCCGGTCGGCGTGCTGCGCCGACCGGGGACCGCCGGGTCCTCCTCCGGGCCGTCCTGACCGGTGCCACACCTGGCCAAAGGCCGTACGCTGCAACGCATGCGTACGTGCCGGGCGTCAGCCGCCGGAAAGTTCACGGTGGTCCTGGCCACGTTCGTCGTCCTGCTCGCCGGCTGTGGCGGCGGCCCCAGCCCACGGGCCTGGGCGGCCACGGTCTGCGGCGCGCTCACCCCGTGGCGCTCCGAGATCAGCAAGTTGACCAGCAGCACGGATGAGCAGATGACCGCGCAGACCACGCCGGCGCAGGCCAAGGAGAACCTGGTGCGGCTCTTCGGTGGGGCGGAACGGGCCAGTGAGACCGCGCGCCGCAAGGTGGAGCAGGCCGGCGTCCCGGAGACGGACAACGGCGCGGCCATCTCCGCCGGTTTCCGCAGCTCACTGGAGAAGATGCGGGACGCCTACGGTCGGGCCCGCGACACCATCGACGGGTTGGGCACCGGCGAGCCGACCGTCTTCTACGACGGTGTGCGGGCCGCGGTGGAGACGCTCAACAAGGAGTACGACGCCAGCGCCCTGGACACCAGCCAGCTCAATTCCGAGGAGCTGAAACAAGCCTTCGACGAGGTGCCGGAGTGTCGCTGAGCGGGGTCGGCGACACCGGAGCGGCCCAGCCGCTGCCGGCGCTGTTCCCGGCACCCGAGCCTCACGCGCAGGCACCCGAGCCCGACGCGCCGGCACCCGGGTCGGCACGACGGCGCACCCGGCCGCTCCGCTCCGGGGCGAGCCTGCCGTCGTCCTCGCCGCCACAGAGCGACGACGCGGGGCGGCAACTGGTCTTCTTCGGTGCGGAGGCGGCCGAACCGACGGTCGCCGACCTGGCCGGGCTGCTCGCCGGGCCGGGCGAGGTGGTGCGGATGGGCGGCACCGCCCGCCTCTCGATACAGGTGGACGACGCCTGGCGGGTGCACGTGCTCGTCGCCGAGTTGGCGCTGCGCGGGCTGGCGGCGAGCTGGGAGCCGACCGGGGACGAGCGACACGCCGTCCGTACCTCGTACACCCGGGTCTTGAAGCCGCTCGCGGTCGCCTGGCTGCACGGCCCGGCGAAACGCCCGCCGGCCGCCTTTCACCTCACCGGCCGGCGGCTGCGGCTCTGGCTCGCCGCGGCCGGGACGCCGGAGCCCTCCGGCGGCTTCCTGCTCCGGCTCGGCGAGGGCGACCAGGAGTGCTGGCAACCCATCGGTGCAGCGCTCGCCGCCGCCGGCCTGGCCGGCACACTGCTTGGCCGAGGCGAGGGCGGCCCGGGGTACCGGATCACCGGCCGGCGCCGGTTGGGTCGGCTCGCTGAGCTGGTCGGAGGGCCGCCGCGCGCGGCACCGGCCGACGCCTGGCCGACCCGACCCTGAACGAGGGGCGAACCGGTCATTCCGCCCAGTGTGCAGCGGAGGTCGGCGCCGCGGCCGGCTGTCCGGTCCCGGACAGCCGGCGGGCCGATCCCGGCGGAAAACGGGCGGGTCGGACCTCGGCCGAGGGTCTGCCATCGTCACAGTGACCCGCTTGGAGCCCTACCCACGGTGTACGGTGGCGCCGTCCGACAGTGCCGAGCGCGGCGGGGCGGGAGTTGACCGCCGCACAGAGCGGTTTGCCGCCCCCGAAACCCGAAACACGGGCGGCGCGTTACGTTGGACATCCGGAGCGCCGGTGCGACGGCGGGGTCGAGAGCGGTCGCTGTCCGAGCGCCGGCAGGCCACGAGCAGGAGTGAGGTCGGGGAGAGACGTGCCGAGCAACGCTGGAACCACCCGTCTGGTCATCGTCGAGTCACCGGCGAAGGCCAAGACGATCTCGGGCTACCTTGGCCCGGGGTACGTCGTGGAGGCCAGCTTCGGCCACGTCCGGGACCTCCCGCGCAACGCCGCCGACGTGCCGGCCAAGTACAAGGGCGAGGCCTGGGCCCGGCTCGGGGTGGACGTCGACAACGGCTTCCAGGCCCTCTACGTCGTCTCCGCCGACCGTAAGCAGCAGATCAGCAAGCTGGTGAAGCTGGCCAAGGAAGTCGACGAGATCTTCCTGGCGACGGATGAGGACCGCGAGGGCGAGGCGATCGCCTGGCACCTGGTGGAGACGCTCAAGCCCAAGGTGCCGGTCAAGCGGATGGTGTTCCACGAGATCACCAAGCCGGCGATCCAGGCGGCGGTGGCCAACCCGCGGGAGATCGACCGCGATCTGGTCGACGCCCAGGAGGCCCGGCGGATCCTCGACCGGCTCTACGGCTACGAGGTCTCCCCGGTGCTGTGGAAGAAGGTCATGCCGAAGCTCTCGGCCGGCCGCGTCCAGTCCGTGGCGACCCGGATCGTGGTCGAGCGGGAGCGCCAGCGGATGGCCTTCCGCACCGCTGAATACTGGGACATCCTGGCCAGCCTCGCCGTGGCGAACGCCGGCGAGGGGCCGCGCGCCTTCAACGCCACCCTGATCGCGCTGAACGGCGACCGGATCGCCACCGGCAAGGACTTCGAGCCGACCACCGGCAAGGTGAAGCCCGGAGCCGGCGTCGTGCACCTGGACGAGAGTGGCGCCCGGGGGCTGGCGGCCCGGCTCGAGGGACGGCCGTTCACCGTCACCCGGGTCGAGGAGAAGCCCTACCGTCGCCGCCCGTACGCGCCGTTCATCACCTCGACCCTCCAGCAGGAGGCGGCCCGCAAGCTGCGCCTCTCGTCGCAGCAGACGATGCGCACCGCTCAGCGGCTGTACGAGAACGGCTACATCACCTATATGCGTACCGACTCGGTGAACCTGTCGGAGACCGCCATCTCGGCGGCCCGCCGTCAGATCGTCGAGCTGTACGGCGAGCGCAGCGTGCCGCCGGAGCCGCGCCGCTACACCGGCAAGGTGAAGAACGCGCAGGAGGCGCACGAGGCGATCCGCCCGGCGGGGGACAACTTCCGTACCCCCGGCGAGGTCGCCAAGGAGTTGTCCGCCGAGGAGTTCAAGCTCTACGAGCTGATCTGGCGCCGGACCATCGCCTCGCAGATGACCGACGCGGTCGGCTCCAGCGTCTCGGTGCGCATCCGCGCGGTCTCCGCGGCCCAGGAGGAAGCCGACTTCGGCGCCACCGGCAAGACCATCACCGACCCGGGCTTCCTGCGGGCGTACGTCGAGTCCAGCGACGACGAGAACGCCGAGGCCGAGGATGCCGAGCGCCGGCTGCCCACCCTGGTCAAGGACCAGCCGCTGACCGCCGACGAGCTGGCCGCCCAGGGTCACCACACCCAGCCGCCGTCGCGCTACACCGAAGCGTCGCTGGTCAAGGCCCTGGAAGAGCTGGGCATCGGCCGCCCGTCCACCTACGCGTCGATCATGCAGACGATCCAGGACCGGGGGTACGTCACCAAGCGCGGCCAGGCGATGATCCCCACGTTCCTGGCCTTCGCGGTGATCGGGCTGATGGAGCGGCACTACCCCCGGCTGATCGACTACGACTTCACCGCCAGCATGGAGAACGAGCTGGATGAAATCGCCGGCGGCGACCACGCCGCGGTCGACTTCCTCACCGCGTTCTACTTCGGCAGCGCCAACGGCGCAGGCGACCAGGACATCGCCCGCTCCGGCGGGCTCAAGAAGCTGGTCACCGAGAACCTCAGCGACATCGACGCGCGCAGCGTCAACTCCATCCCGCTCTTCACCGACGAGGATGGCCGCGAGGTCGTCGTCCGGGTCGGCCGGTACGGGCCGTACCTCCAGCGGGAGCTGCCCGGCGGCGAGCAGCCGACGCCGGCTGCGGCGGGCGAGGGCGAGGAGGGCGGCGCCCAGGGCGACCGGGCGCCGATCCCCGAGGGCCTGGCCCCGGACGAGCTGACCCCGGAGAAGGTGCACGAGCTGTTCCTCGGCGGCAGCGGCGAGCGCAAGCTCGGCGACGACCCGGCCACCGGCGAGCCGATCGTGCTCAAGTCCGGCCGGTTCGGCCCGTACGTGTCCAGCGGCGAGCGGAAGTCCTCGCTGCTGCGCTCGCAGACGCCGGACTCACTGACCCTCGAGGAGGCGCTCAGGCTGCTCAGCCTGCCCCGGCTGGTCGGCGTCGCGCCGGACGGCGTCGAGGTGTTCGCCAACAACGGTCGGTACGGCCCGTACGTCAAGCGGGGTGAGGAGTTCCGGTCGCTGGAGTCCGAGGACCAGATGTTCACGGTCGGCCTGGACGAGGCTCTGGCCCTGCTGGCCGCACCGAAGGCCCGTGGGCGGCGGGCCGCGGCACCGCCGCTGCGGGAGATGGGCGTCGACCCGGCGACCGAGAAGCCGCTGGTCATCAAGGACGGCCGATTCGGCCCGTACGTCACCGATGGGGAGTTCAATGCGTCGCTGCGCCGCGGACAGACCCCGGAGGCGCTGAGCCTCGAGGAAGCCTCGGAGATGCTGGCCGAGAAGCGGGCCAAGGGTCCGGCGCCGCGCAAGAAGGCGGCGGCGAAGAAGGCCCCGGCCAAGAAGGCGACGGCGGCCAAGAAGACCGCGGCGGCCACGAAGTCCACTGCGGCCAAGAAGACCACCACCGCCAAGGCGACCGCCGCCAAGAAGGCGACCCCCCGCAAGGCGCCAGCGGAGTAACTCCCGTCGAGGCGGGGCGCATGGCCAGCGTTGCTCGGCCGTGCGCCCGCCGGGCAGGTCAGCCGGCCGGCGGTGGCTTCCGCCGTTCGTCGTAGTTCTTCTCCCACCGCTCCGCGGCGTCGCTCATCACGTCCTGGACGAAGAGGAAGAAGTCGCGTAGCTCGCCCAGTCGCGCACTGGCCGACGATTCGTCCGCACCGACCGCCACCACACCCTCGTGGACGACGTCGGCGAACCTCGTGTAGATCCCGCCGCGGATCATCGAGGTGTACGTGCGGGACTCGGCCGCCTTGTAGAGGTCCCGGCGGGACCCGGGGGCCGGCTCGCGCACCGCCATGCCGACGTGGATCAGGTAGCGCACCGCCCCGGACACGGCGGCGGGGCTGACCCCGAGCCGCTCGCTGATCTGCGCCGCGGTCAACCCGGGCTCCTCGGCGACCAGGAGCGCAGCCAGCACCCGCGAGGGCATCCTGGGTACGCCCATGTCGCTGAAGGTCAGAGCGAAGTGCTCGACGAAGCGTCGTACCGCTTCCTCGTCGCGGTGGCCTGCGGGTTGCATCAACTTATCTCTCACTACTTTCTGAATTTCTTCCAATGAGCGTCCGGGACGGCCGACGGCGGGACGTCGACGGCGCGGCCGCCCGGAACCGGTCCGGTTGGCCGACGGCGCGGCCGGCTCGAAGCCGGCCGCGCCATGAACATCGATCGTCCATCGGGTTACGAGACGAGGTTACGTCGGCGGAAGAGGATCAGCCCCGCCCCGCCCAGTGCCAGCGCGACGGCGGACATGACCACGATCGGCGCTGCCGTGGCGTCGGCCGGCACCGCCGGGATGTGGCTGAACGGCGAGAGCTCCCGCACCGCCTCGGGCACGCCGAAGAGTGACCCGTACGGACCCAGAACGAAGCTGAGGGCGAAGCCGAACCAGGTCAGCCCGACCGCGATCCGCGGCACGAGGCCGAAGAGGGCCACGGCCAGCCCGGCCAGGGTCAGCACCGCCGGCAGTTGCAGGGACGCGGTGCCGGCCAGATGCCCCGTCTGGCCGGCGAGATCGTCGACGCTCGCGCCGTACACCAGGCCGATCGAGACCGCAGCGAGCCCGAGCATGCCCACGGCGCCGGCCGTGGCGACCATGACGTGGCTGCCCAGCCAGGTCAGCCGGCCGGTCGCGGTGGCGAGCACCGCCTCGGCCCGCCCGCTGGCCTCCTCGGCTCTCACCCGCAGCAGCGCCTGGACCAGGAAGCCGGCGACCAGCATGCCGATGGTCGCCATCATCGCGGCGAAGAAGGTGTCCATCACCTCGTGCCCGCCCCCACCGGCGAGGTCGTCGAGCCTCCCCGTCACGTTCTCGTTGGTGGCCAGTTGGTCCTTGACCGCGTTGGCTATCGAGCCGACGAGCAGCCCGAACGCCGCGATCGTCACTGCCCAGCCGAGCACCGTGCCACGTTGCAGCCGCCAGGCCAGGCCGAGCGGGCTGAGCAGCGCGGAGGACGCCCGCGCCGGGCCGGGGCGGTCCGGGAACAGGCCCATGCCCACGTCGCGCCGTGCGGTCAGGGCGAAGGCCACCGCTGTCATGATCCCGAGGAACACGAGCGGGAGCGCGAGGACCCACCACCGGTCGCCGGCGAAGGGCCGCATCTGCATGGTCCAACCGATCGGGGAAAGCCAGGAGGGCCAGGCGCTGCTCATGGTGTACCCGTCCGGCTGCACCTCGCCGAACGCGTCCGCGAGGCCACGGATCAGATAGCCGGTGCCGACCGCCGCGGCGGCGATTCCGTTGGCGGCGCGCGCACCCTGGGTCAGCTGTGCGACGACGGCCGCGATCGCGGCGAAGGAGATGCCGGCGGCACCGACTCCGGCGCCGGCGGCGAAGGATCCGGCGACAGGTTCGCCGCCGCCGGCGAGGGTGAGCCCGATCAGCGCCGCGAGCGCGATGTTCGCCCCGACCACGACCACCAGGGCGGCGGTCAGGCTGGCGTGTCGGCCGACGGCTGTCGCGCCGATCATCTCGGCGCGTCCGGTCTCCTCGTTCTGCCGGCTGTGCCGAATGACGGCGAGGGTGCTCATGAAGCCCGCCATCAACGCCAGGAACGCCAGGATTCCGAAGACGGTCATCTGGCCGTCGCTGGTGCCGGTGGGTGCGGCGCGGAACATCAGCAGCCCGGGCGTGTCGACGGCCACCCGCAGGACGGCGACCCGGTCGGCCTCGGTCGGGTACTGCGTGTCGATTGCCGAGCTGGCGAAGGCGCCGAGCGCGACGGTGCTCAGGATCCAGACCGGCAACTGCACGCGGTCGCGCCGCAGCGCGAGGCGGGCCAGCCGGGCCGTTCCGGTGTAGGCACCGCTCATCGCGCACCCGCCAGCTCGTCGCCGTAGTGCCGCAGGAAGAGCTCTTCCAGCGACGGCGGGGCACTCGAAAGGGCACGAACCTCGAACTGGGTCAGATACTCCAGCACGCGGTTCAGCTCGGCGGCGTCGACGGCGAACGTCGCGTGGGTGGCCGTCACGTCGGCGTCGTGTACGCCGGGCAGCTTCGCCAGCCCGTCGATGGGCAGCGCGGTCTCCACCGTGACCGTGGTGCGGGTCAGGTGCCGTAGCTGGGTGAGGGTCCCACTCTCCACCGTCCGGCCCTGCCGGATGATGCTCACCCGGTCACAGAGTGCCTCCACCTCGGAGAAGATGTGGCTGGAGAGCAGGACGGTCCGGCCCTGTCGCTTCACCTCGCTTACGCACTCCTGGAAGGCCGCCTCCATCAGCGGGTCCAGCCCCGAGGTGGGCTCGTCGAGGATGTAGAGCTCGACGTCGGAGGCGAAGGCGGCGACGATGGCGACCTTCTGCCGGTTTCCCTTCGAGTACGTGCGGGCCCGCTTCGAGGGGTCGAGCTGGAATCGCTGGAGCAGCTCGTCCCTGCGCTGCTTGTTCAGGCCGCCCCGCAGCGAGCCGAGGAGGTCGATCGCCTCCCCGCCGGTCAGGTTCGGCCACAGGTTCACGTCGCCCGGCACGTACGCCAGCCGTCGGTGCAGATCCACCGCGCTCCGCCACGGGTCGCCACCGAGCAGGTTGACCGTCCCGGCGCCCGCCCGCAGCAACCCGAGCAGGACGCGGATGGTGGTGGACTTCCCGGAGCCGTTCGGGCCCAGGAAGCCGTGCACCTCGCCGGTGTCGACGTGCAGGTCCAGTCCGTCGAGGGCGCGTTCCCGACCGAAGGTCTTCACCAGGCCGGAGACTGAGATAGCACTAGTCATGCCCGGAACGCTACGCCGGTTTCACAGAATCGTGAATTCTCTGAACTGTATGAATCTCGTTAAAATCCGAGGGTGGACGTCGAGCCCGAGGGCGGGCCACCACGGGGGCCGTGCCGCCCGGCGGTCAGCCGCCGAGGATGTGGGTCAGGTGCGGGCTGGCGAAGACGCGGTCGGGGTCCAGGCGGTCGCGGAGGGTCTGGAAGTCGGCGAAGCGCGGGTAGGCGGTGGCCAACGAGGCGGCGTCGCGGTAGTGCAGCTTGCCCCAGTGCGGCCGGCCACCCAGCCCGGCGGCCACCTCTTCGAAGGCACGGAAGTACGGCTCGTACGGCATGCCGACGTACTGGTGCACGGCGATGTACGCGGAGTCCCGGCCGTAGCCGTGCGACAGCCAGATGTCGTCGGCGGCGGTGAACCGCACCTCCACCGGGAAGAGCACCTTGAACGGCAGCCCGTCGACGATCCGCTGGAGCGCGGCCAGCGCCTCGGGTAGCGCCTCGCGGGGCAGGCCGTACTCCATCTCCACGAAGCGGACCCGGCGCGGGGTGCAGAACACCCGGTCGGAGCGGCCCGTGTAGCGGCGTTCGGTGAGCGCGCGGGCGGAGACCGCGCTGATTCCCGGGGCCAGCGCCGGCACGGCCCGACCGAGCCGGCACGCGCCAGCGAAGACGGTGTTGGACAGGAAGTCGTCGTCGAGCCAGCCGCGCCACCGGGGCAGCGGCCGGTCGTTGGCGGGTACCCGGTCGTTGGTCTTGACCTGGACTCGCGTGGTGTAGGGGAACCAGTAGAACTCGACGTGGTCGTGGCGGCCGATCAGATCGGGCAGGTCGTCGAGCACGTCGGCCAGCGCGGCTGGGCGCTCGTGGGCGTGCAGCACGAAGGCATCGACGCAGCGCAGGGTCACCTCGACCAGCACCCCGAGCGCGCCGAGCGACACCCGGGCGGCGGCGAAGACGTCCGGGTTCTCGTCGGCGGAGCAGCGCAGCACCTCTCCGGTGCCAGTGACCAGGGTGATCGCCTCAACGAAGGTGGACAGGCAGCCGTAGCGGGCGCCGGTGCCGTGGGTGCCCGTGGAGATCGCCCCGGCCACCGTCTGAGCGTCGATGTCACCAAGGTTGGGCAGGGCGAGGCAGTGTCGGGCGAGCAGGCCGTTGAGCGCCCGCAGGGTCATCCCCGCCGGTACGGTGACGAGCCGCTGTTCGACGTCGACGCTGACGGTGGTGTCCAGCTGTGACAGTTCCATCCGCCGGTCGTCGGCGAGCGCGACGGCGGTGAAGGAGTGGCCGCTGCCGGTCACCCGGATTCGGCCGCCGTCGGCGGAGGCGGCGCGGACAGCCTCGACGATGTCGGTCGGCGTGCCGGGGCGCAGGATGGCGGTGGCGCTGCCACGCTGGTTGCCGGCCCAGTTGGACCAGCGGGTGGTGAGCGGTGCGGTGCCGACCATGCGCGCTCCTCAGAGATGAATATGAACTGACTTCATATCAGGAACGTTGTACCTGGTAAATACCGCAATCAGGGTCCGCTCGTTGTACCGGTAGTCACGGAGTCGTGACGTGCAGATATGTTCATTCGTCGAAGGGGGGTGGCGCCGAGTGTCCACACCAGCCGCCACGACCGGGCCGCTGCGCCGCGTACCGGTGCAGGGTCGAAGTGTCGCGCGGGTACAGCGCATGTTGGACGCCTGCGCCGAACTCGTCGACGAGGTGGGGTACGAGGGTCTGACAACGACCCTGCTCGCCGAGCGTGCCGAGGTGGCGATCGGGTCGGTCTACCAGTTCTTCCCGGACAAGCGGGCGATCGTGCAGGCGTTGACCCTGCGCACGATGGAGTCCTACCTCCAGCGGCTCGACGAGCGGTTCGCCTCGGACGAGATGACCCACTGGTGGGACGGCGTCGACGCGGGGATCGATGAGTACATCACGATGCACCGCACCGTCCCCGGTTTCCGTACCCTGCACTTCGGCGACGTGGTCGACCTGCACCTGCTCGATGAGCAGCGGGACAACAACGGCGTGATCGCCGACCAGTTGGCTCGGGTGCTCACCGAGCGCTTCGGGCTGACCGACGTGCCGAAGCTGCGCTTCGTCCTGGAGATCGCGGTGGAGGCGGCCGACGCGCTGATCAAGCTCGCGTTCCGGCGGCAGCCGAACGGCGACGAGCGGGTGCTGCTCGAGGCGAAGGCGCTGATCCGGGAGTACCTGCACCGTCAGGTCGACGGACCGGAGGGCGAGCGGTACACCGCAGAGCAACAGGCGATCCAGCCGGCCTGACCCGCCCGCGCCTTGGCTCGGCCGATGGGTCGGCAAGGCGCGGCGGGGTGGCGTCAGAGGAAGGCCAGCCCCTCGCCCCGGTAGGTGGGCACGGTCGCCACGATCGCGTCCCCCTCGACCAGGTGCAGTTCGTTGACCCGCTCGCACAACTCGCCGGCCTTGGCGTGCCGGAACCACACCCGGTCGCCGATGCGCAGGGTGGCCGCCGCCGCGCCGGAGAGCGGGGTCTGCACCTCGCCGGCCCCCTCGCTGCCGACGAGCTTCAGGCCGGCCGGCAGCCACGGTCGGGGCAGTCGGCTGTCGGCGGCCGGGCCGGAGGCGATCCAGCCCCCGCCGAGCACGGTCGCCAGCTCGGGCGTCGGCCGACGGACCACCGCGCAGGCGAAGAACGCCGCCGGGGTGGGGCGCCAGGCGCGGTAGGCGTCGAACAGCGTCGGCCCGTACAGGCCCGATCCCGCGGTGACCTCGGTGACCGCGGGATCGGCGCTGGTCGCGGCCACGCTGCCGGTCCCGCCGCCGTTGACGAACTCCAGCTCGGCGTGCTCGCCCACCGCGGCCACCGCCGCGCTCCGGCGGGCCAGCAGCTCGCGGTACGACCCGCGCTGGGCCAGCCGGATCGCGCCGGCCAGCAGCGTCTGCCCCGGCGGCGCGTCGCCCAGGCCGGCGATCTGCGCCTCGTACGCCATGAGGCCGACCAGCCGGAAGCCGGCCCGACCGGCGACGGTGGCGGCGAGCGCACCGGCCGCCCGCGCGCTGTGCACCGGTGAGCGGCGGACGCCGACGTGCACCCGCCCGCGCAGCGGTCGCCACGAGGCGTCCAGTTCGAGGCAGACCCGCAGCTCGGCGCGCTGCCCAGGGGGCTGCACGGCGTCGATCAGGTCGAGCTGCCCGGTGCCGTCGATCATCAGGGTGATCGCGGCGGCCAGCGCCGGGTCGGCGGCCAGCTCGGCGAGTGCCGTCCGGTCCACGCTCGGGTACGCGACCAGCACGTCGTCGCTCACTCCGGCGCGTACCAGCCAGATCGCCTCGGGCAGGGTGAACGCCATCACGCCCCGCCAGCCGGGTCGGGCGAGCGCCCGGCCGATCAGCTCCCGGCTGCGGACCGACTTGCTGGCCAGCCGGACCGGTTTGCCGGCCGCGCGGTCGGCCAGGGCGGCCGAGTTGGCGTCGAAGGCGGTGAGATCAACCACCGCGTACGGCGGGTCGAGGTGGGCGGTCGCCCGATCCAGGCGCTCGCGAAGTTTGTCGCTTTCTCTGGCCACGTGTGCACGCTAACTGTCCGACGGTGAATGCGAAATACCCTCGCGTACGTCCGGGCTGCGGCTGGTGCCTCTGGCGGCCTAGGCTCAGCGAGCAGGAGAATGTCGCCGGTGGGACGGCCCCCCACCGGGTCTAGAGTGTTCCACCGGAGGCGCCCAGCGATGGGCCGGCACGTGGAGGTACGGCCATCGAAAGCCAGAACAGCGGCGAGTCGCACGGCGTGTCGCGCTCGGGCGATCAGTCGGGCAACGCCGCCAACCAGTCCAACGGTGCCCAGGTGGACCCGTCCGGCTACGCCGCGATCCGCTCGGTGCTGCGGATCCGGCCGTTCCGGCGGCTCTGGATCGTCCTCGGCGCGGCCTCCTTCGGTGACTGGCTCGGCCTGCTGGCGACCTCGGTCTTCGCCGCCTCTCAGGTGCAGGGCAGCACCGCCAAGGGTGCGGCCTTCGGTGGTGTCATCGCCATCCGGCTGCTGCCCGCGCTGGTGCTCGGCCCGGTCGCCGGCGTGCTCGCCGACCGGTTCGACCGGCGCTGGACGATGGTCATCTGCGACCTGCTCCGGTTCGTGCTCTTCGCCTCGATTCCGCTGGTGGCGCTGGCCGGCGCCAGCGGCGCGATGGTGGTTCTGTGGGCGACCATCGCCACGTTCCTGATCGAGTCGATCACGCTGATCTGGATCCCAGCCAAGGAAGCGGCGGTCCCCAACCTGATCCCGCGCGCCCGGCTGGAGGCGGCCAACCAGCTCACGCTGATCACCACCTACGGCCTGACCCCGGTGCTCGCCGCGCTGGTCAGCGCCGTTCTGGACCGCAGCGTCCGGGGCGTGACCGGCGGCAACTTCCCGAACTGGGCCGAGCCGGCCCAACTGGCGCTCTGGTTCAACTCCTTCTCCCGGCTGGCCACCGCACTGGTCGTCGCGTTCGGCATCAAGGAGATCAGCCAGGGGCAGACCGCCGAGGGCGACCGTCACGAGCAGAGCATGCTGCGCCAGTTCAAGGAGGGCTGGCGGTTCATCGGCCAGACCCCGCTGGTGCGCGGGCTGGTCCTCGGCATCCTGGGCGCGTTCGCCGGCGGCGGCATCGTGATCGGCACAGCGAAGTTCTTCGCCAGCTCGCTAGGTGCTGGTGACGCCGCGTTCTCGCTGCTCTTCGGCGCGATCTTCGTCGGTCTGGCGATCGGCATCGGCCTCGGCCCGATGATCGTCAAGGAAATGTCCCGGCGTCGCTGGTTCGGCATGAGCATCGTGCTGGCCAGCGCCGCCGTGATGACCCTCGCCTTCGCCATCCACCTGTCCATGGCGATCGTCGGCGCGGTGCTGGTCGGCGCCGGCGCCGGAATGGCCTTCCTGGCCGGCACCACCCTGCTCGGCGGCGAGATCAAGGACGAGGTGCGCGGCCGGGTCTTCGCCGTGGTGCAGATCGGCACCCGACTGGTGCTGATCCTGGCTATCGCGCTGAGCAGCCTGCTCGCCGGTGTCGGCGGCTCCCGCAAGCTGGAGATCGCCGACCTGGGCCTGTCCATCTCGTCGACCCGGCTGCTGCTGCTCGCCGCTGGTGCCGCCGGCATCTTCGCCGGCATCAGCGCGTTCGGCCAGATGGACGACAAGAAGGGCGTCCCCGTCCTGGCCGACCTCTGGGGCTCGATCCGGGGTCGCCCGCTGATGCCCTCCGAGCCGTTCGTCTCCGCCGGGCTGTTCGTGGTGTTCGAGGGCGGCGAGGGTGCCGGCAAGTCCACCCAGCTCGCCGCGCTCGCCGAGCGGCTGCGCGGCAAGGGGCGCGACGTCGTGGTCACCCGCGAGCCGGGCGCGACCGCGGTCGGTCAGCGGATCCGGTCGCTGGTGCTGGACACCTCCGGCGACGAGGCGCCCTCGCCACGGGCCGAGGCGCTGCTCTACGCCGCCGACCGGGCGCACCACGTGGCCGCCGTGGTCCGGCCCGCGCTGGTCCGAGGTGGTGTGGTGATCAGCGACCGGTACGTCGACTCGTCCCTGGCCTACCAGGGCGCCGGGCGGACACTCCCGGTCGACGAGGTCTCCTGGCTCTCCTCCTGGGCCACCGGCGGGCTCAAGCCCGACCTGGTAGTGCTGCTGGACGTCGAGCCGCAGACCGGCCTGTCCCGGGTGGCCTCCCGCAGCGCGGGCGCCGACCGGCTGGAGGCCGAGTCGGTGGCCTTCCACGAGCGCGTCCGGTACGCCTTCCTCGACCTCGCCGCCGCCGACCCGAAGCGCTACCTGGTGCTCGACGCGTCCCGGCCGGCCGAGGAGATCACCGGGCAGGTGGTCCGTCGGATCGAGGAGATGCTCGGCAAGCCGGGTGGCATCGTGCACCCCCGTCCGGCTCACGGTCCGGACACCTCGGTGCAGCCTGAGTTATCCGACGCGGAGCTGGTGACGATGGAGCATCGGACCTGATGCCGGACGTCTTCGCCGACCTGGTCGGTCAGGACGAGGCGGTGGACGAGCTGCGCCGGGCAGCCGCCGCCGCGGCGGCCGTGCTGCGCGCTGGCGCAGCCGCTCGGGAGCCCGCGCTGATCGCCGCCGGCCCGGCCGGCGGTGCCACACCCGACGGCGTGGACCCATCCACCGGGATGACCCACGCCTGGATCTTCACCGGGCCACCCGGCTCCGGCCGCTCGGTCGCCGCGCGGGCCTTCGCCGCCGCCCTGCAGTGCGTACACGGCACCGGCTGCGGCGAGTGCCCCGGCTGCCACACCACGATGGGCGGTACGCACGCCGACGTCCGGCTGGTCGTGCCGGAAGGGCTCTCCATCGGTGTCGGTGAGATGCGCGCGCTGGTGCTCCGAGCGGCCAGCACCCCGTCCGGCGGGCGCTGGCAGGTGGTGGTCGTCGAGGACGCCGACCGGCTCACCGAGGCGGCCGGCAACGCGCTGCTCAAGGCGATCGAGGAGCCTCCGCCGCGTACCGTGTTCCTGCTCTGCGCCCCGTCCACCCACCCGGATGACATCTCGGTGACCATCCGGTCGCGCTGTCGGGTCGTACCCCTGCGGCAGCCGCCGGCCACGGCGGTGGCCGAGGTGCTGGTCCGTCGGGACGGCATCGCGCCCGACGTGGCCCAGTGGGCTGCGGCGGCCGCGCAGGGGCACGTGGGTCGGGCTCGTCGGCTGGCCCGCGACCCGGAGGCCCGTAAGCGGCGTGAGGCGGTGCTCGCCGTTCCGCGCCGGCTGACCGGCGTCGGCGCGGCGTTCGACGCGGCCTCCGCGCTGATCGAGGCGGCCGAGGCGGAGGCCGAGGCGTCGGTCGCCGAGGCCGACACGACCGAGCGGGCGGCGCTGGAGATGGCACTCGGCGCGGGCGGCACCGGCCGGGGCGCGGCCGGCGCTGTTCGGGGCGCCGCCGGGCAGCTCAAGGAGCTGGAGAAGCGACAGAAGTCGCGGGCCACCCGGGCCCAGCGGGACGCGCTGGACCGGGCCCTGGTCGACCTGGCCGGCTTCTACCGGGACGCGCTCACCATGGCGCTGCGCGCCCCCGTCGCCCCGGTGCACACCGACACCGCCGCGCTGGCCGGCGCCGGGGCGCAGAAGTGGGACGCCGAGGGATCGCTGCGCCGGCTGGAGGCCGTGCTGGCCTGCCGGGCGGCGATCGAGGCGAACGTCAAGCCGCGGATCGCGGTCGAGGCGATGATGCTCGCCCTCTGGAAGGGCTGACCCGCAGCTCCCGACCCCTGGTCCCACCGGGCGGACCGGTCATCCACAGGCATCGACACGCGCGATTGCTGTGCGGTACGGTCCGGTGTGCCGTGGTGACGGTGACAGCACGCAGAGTGAGGGATCATCCGGGAGGAGTCGGCCGATGCCGCGGGGGGAGATCGACGAAGCCTGGATCGAGGAGGCGGTGCGGCGCTACCGCCGGATCGAGTCGCTCCAGGCCGAGTTCGACCAGGCGGTGTCGACCGTCGAGGTCACCGTCCGGTCGCCGGACGGGCTGGTCGAGGTGGTGGTCACCGCCGGTGGGCGGATCACCGACGTCCGGTTCCTCGGGCCGCTGCACAGCCGCAGCCCACGGGACGTGGCCGGCTCCGTGCAGGCCGCGGTCACCGCGGCGGCCGACGCCGCCGAGTGGGCTCGGGAAAAGCTGCACAACGAGACGTTCGCCGCCTACCGACCGCTCGCGGGAGCCTGAGATGGAGACACTGCGCCGGCTCTCCGCCCGGCTGGACGAGGCGAGCGCCACGCTCACCGCCCTGTCCCGCACGGTCACCGCCAGCGATCCGGCCCAGACCGCGTTCGGCGCGGACGCCCCCGGCCGGCCCGGTGAGATCGGCCGCGCGCTGCACCGGCAGTGGACCGTCGCCACCGACGACCGGTCCCGCGAGGCGCGGGCCGCCGCCGGTCGGCTGGCCGCCGCCGCAGCAGCGGTGCGCGAGGCCGCCGACCGCTACGGCGAGGTCGACCGGGCCGCCCGCCGCCGGATCACCGGAGAGCCGTGATGGACCCGTTGGACCGGCTCGCCGAGCCTGGCCTGGACCTGCTGCGCCGGGTGGACACTCTGCTCGCCGCCGGTGTCCCCGAGGGGCACCGGGTCTGGCCGCTGCTACGCCGGATGCAGGTGCTCCCCGGCGACGCGGTCCGCGGCTTCCTCGACCTCCACCCGGCGCCGCTCGCCGGCGCCGGGCGCGCGGTGCGCCGGCTGGTCCGGGGGTACGACGACGTCTCCGCCGCGCTCACCGACCCGGTGCTCTGGTCCGGCCCGGCCGCCTCGGCGTACGGGCAGGAGCGGGCGGCGCTGCTGCGCCACCTCGACGAGGGGCCGGAGAGCCTGGTCGGGCGTCTGGAGTCCACCGCCGGGTACGCCGACGCGCTCGCCGACTGGGTCGAGGGCAGCCGCCTCGCCCTGGCCCGGACGCTGGCCGACGTGCTCCGCTCGGCCGAGGCGGTCAGCGTGGTCGCCGCCACCGCGACCGGCGCGTCGCCCCGGCACGGGCCGGTCGGGCCCGGGGTGGCCGACGCGGCCGAGATCGCCGCGCGGGTGCTGGCGGTGCTCTGCGTCGCGTACGACGGTGCGGAGACGCTGCTGCGCCAGTGGGCCCCGAGCATGGCCGAGTCCGCCTGGCGGCCGTCGACCGACGGTCGGCCCCACTACGGTCAGCCCACCCGGGTCGGCTGGTAGCCGGGCCACCAGGCCCCGGACAGGCCACGGCGTCGCTCGCGGGCACCTGGCCTGAGCCGGCACCGGCGGCGACGCCGTGGTCTTCCCCCTGCACCCCCCGCAGGTCTGCCTCCACTCAACGCCGCCCGGACGCGTTTGTCCCCTGCCCTGGCCCGGATTCAACCGTCCGGGCGAGGTGCAACGGCACGACGGGGTGGCCCGGCAATCGGTCAAGTCGACGGTCATGGATGGCAGCGGGGCGTAGTTGGTTGGCGACGGCCGGCGCGCGCTTCACCGGTGATCCGTCGTAGGGTGGGGAGATGGGCATGCTCTGTGCGGTCAGCTTCAACCGGTACGGGCGCCTCTACTACCTCGACCCCGGTGAGTTGCGCCCGCAGGTCGGCGACAAGGTGCTGGTGCCCACCGACGACGGGCCCGAGGTGGCCGAGTGCGTCTGGGCCGCGCAGTGGGTGACGGAGGAGACCGACGGCTTCCCCCAGTTGGTGGGGCTGGCCGGCGACGCCGACCTGCACCGGGACGAGGCGCTGCGCCGGCGCAAGGCCGAGGCCAAGGTGGCCGCGAAGCGGCTGATCCGCGCGCACGGCCTACCGATGAAGGTGGTGGCCGTCGACCACGTGCTCGGCTCCACCGACGGCGGCGGCGAGCGCAGCACCGTCTACTTCACCGCCCCGCACCGGGTGGACTTCCGATCCCTGGTCCGCGACCTGGGCGCCACCCTGCACTGTCGGGTCGAGCTACGGCAGCTCTCTGCACGGGATTCGGCGCGGGTGCAGGGCGGCATCGGTTCGTGCGGCCGGGACCTGTGCTGCGCCACGTTCCTCACCGACTTCGAGCCGGTGACCATCCGGATGGCCAAGGACCAGGACCTGCCGCTGAACCCGCTGCGCATCTCCGGCGCCTGTGGCCGGCTGATGTGCTGCCTGAAGTACGAGCACCCGCTCTACCAGCGCTTCCAGGAGACCGCCCCAGCCGTCGGCAGCAGGGTCTCCACGTCGGAAGGCGAAGGCCGGGTGGTCGGCCACAGCGTCCCCCGCGACGCGGTGACGGTCCGGCTGGACGCCGACGGCTCCCGCTGCTCCTGCTCCCGCGCCTCCGTCTGCGCCCCCCGCCAAGCCCACGACCAGCACTACACCCCCTAACCCCACCGGCCCCGCGCTCTCCCCGTCCCGTCCCGCCCGGTGATCATGAAGTTGTTGCCCGGCGGACCGGCGTGTCGCAGCAATAACTTCATGGTCAACGGCGGCGACGGGGCCTCAGGGCAGGGTGACGGGGGGTTCGGCCAGGCGGGCGGTCAGGGGGGTCTTCGGGGTCAGCCAGCTGGCGGTGGGGGTCTGGTCGGGGTTGGGTTGCCAGTCACGGGCGACCAGGTCGACCGCGATCGGGTAGATGGTCAGCGTGCCGTCCGGGTCGATGCGCAGCCGGAGGAACGACTTGGAGTCCTCAATGCCCTGACCGGCGAAGAGTTCGTTGACGTTCACCCCGAACGACGCCGCCACCAGCAGGTACGCCGCGAGCAGTTGGCTGGCCACCAGGCCGATCACCGGACCGTAGAGCACCGCCGCGGCGACCAGGGGCAGCGGCCATGGCCAGTCATAGAACGGCAGTGCCAACCAGACCCAGGTGCCGGCGGCAGCCAGCCCGACGTGCGCCAGGCCGTGGGTGACGCCGAGAATCCAGTGCCGCGCGTGCCGCTTGCCGCTGGCGCTGGGCGGCTTGGCGAACAGGGCCGCCGCCAGCACCGTCACGAGCAACATCACCACCAGCGGGACGCTGAACAGCCGTTGCTCGGTGGTGTCCGCCCAGTTCGCCGCCGCGCCCGCCATGGCCAGCATCAGCAGCGTGTGCACGGTGCCGAGCAGAGTGGTAAAGCCGGGATTGCGGAACGGCAGCCGAGCGAAGATGCCCCAGCCGTAGCGGCGGGAGCGGACCGCGTCCGGATAACGGGCCACCAGGTCGTACGGCTGGGTGCGGCTGGCCCGGCGGGCCAGGGTGTCCCGAGGCGGTACCTCGATACGTTCCGCCAGCTTGTGGGTGGGGTAGAGGTACGCGCCGCCGCCGCCGCACGTGATCAGTTGCCGGTCCGGCCCGGCGTAGCGGGCGTAGTGGTGCAGGTCGCCCGAGAGCAGCAGCCGGACCCGTGCCCCGGTCGGGGCGATGATCGTCCGGATGAAGTAGTCGATCGAGTCGTACGCCGTCGGCTGGTCGACGGCCTTGACCCAGGTCGGCGCCGGCGCCGCGATGATCACCTTCGACTCCGGGCCGAGCCGCCGGGCCACCTCGTCGAAGTAGGCCAACTGCGGGTCGTCCAGGTACGAGCCGGACTGGTCGTCCACGCCGAGCAGCCACCAGCCTGCCGGCAACTCCACAGCGAAGTACGACCTCGACTGCCCGGTGCCCCAGCCGCCGAAGTGTCGGTCCCGGGAGCGGACGAACAGCCGCAGGAAGGCGGTCAGACCGTCGTACCAATCGTGGTTGCCCGGCACCGCGTAGAGAGTGGGCCGCTCCGGCGGGGTCCCCGGCAGCGCGGCCTGGTAGGGGCCCTTGCACCGGTTCTCGTACTCCTCGTAGGCCGCCGACGGGTACACCTGGTCGCCGCCCATCACCAGGGTCTGCGCCCGGGGCAGCCGGTGCCCGTCCACGGTCAGCTCCGGCTGTGCCAGCAGGTACGCGACCGAGTAGGTGGCATTGAAGCCGTCACCCAGGTCGGCCACGTAGTCGAGCCAGAGCCCGCCATCCGGCCCGACCTGGCGGAAGATGCCGTCGCCGAAAGCGTTCTGCAGCTCGCGCTTGTCCAGGTACGCCCCGAACAGCACCGCCAGCAGCGTCCGGATGCCAGTGCTGATCAGCAGGAACGGGGCCAGCCACGGCACCGGCTTGCGCGGGGTGAAACCCAGCTCCAGCGGGTCCGTGGTGCGCGGGCGGTGGGCGGCCCGCTCCCCGGCCGGCGCACCGTCGGGACGTCCGTCCGCCGGGTCCTGCTGGTCGGGGTCGTCGAGGGGGGCGTGATCGTCGCTCACCCGCCGCAGCGTAGTCCCGACCTCGATGATCCGCTGTCCGGTAAGCGTCCAGATGGCGGCCGATGTCCGGTTGGAGGCACCGCACTCGGTGGGGGTATCCCGTTCGGTTGGTGGCCGTGCGGTGCCGTACACTTGCTGATCGTTGCCGCCTTAGCTCAGTCGGCTAGAGCGACGCACTCGTAATGCGTAGGTCGACGGTTCGATTCCGTCAGGCGGCTCGGCACCGAAGCCCAGGTCATCGACCTGGGCTTCGCCGTTTCCCCACCTACCGGTGGCAGACTCTCAGCGCCGCCCCAGGACCTCGGCGACCCGCATGAACCCGTCAGTACCGTGGCCCAGTCCGATGGCGCGGCGGGCCAGGCCCTCGGCCGCGCGCATCACGCCCGCATCGATGCCGTGCGCCTCGGAGGTGTGCACGATATGAGCCATGGACGACACCGTCGAGGTGATCGGGTTGCCCTCACCGGAGAAGCTGCCACGGTCCATCTCCTCCGCGGCCTCCTCGAAAATCGGAGGCAGGATCGTGGCGATGCCCTTGGCGAACGGTGCCAGCTCCCTCGCGGTGACACCCTCGACCTTCGCCACCGCCAGTGCGTGCGCGTAGCCCGCCATCGCGGTCCAGAAGATGTCGAGCAGCGCGATGTCGTACGCCGCAGCCCGGCCGATCTCCTCGCCGAGGTGGGTGTGGCTGCCGCCCAACGCGTCCAGCACCGGCTGGTGCTCCGCATAGAGTTCCGTCGGGCCGCTGTGGATCAGCACCGCGTGCGGCGTTCCGATGGTGGTGATCGGCGTCATGATGGCACCGTCGAGGTATCGGACGCCGTGCTTGGCCGCCCAGTCCGCGGTGTCCCGGGCTCGGTCCGGAGTGTCGGCGGTCAGGTTCACCACGGTGCGCCCCTTGAGCGCATCGGTGACCGCGTCACGTCGCAGGATGGCGTCCGACGCGTCGTAGTTCACCACACAGACCACGGTCAACCCGCTCGCGGCGACCGCCTCCTCGACCGACCGGGCGCTGACCGCGCCCCGCTCAACCAGCTCCCGATCCCGGCCCGGGGTCCGGTTCCAGACCGTGGTCTGCAGACCGGCGTCCAGGAATGCGCCGGCGAGGGACCGCCCCATCGGTCCCAGACCGAGCACGGTGACAGACTTTTCGGTGTACGGGGACATGCTTGACTCCCACCATAAATGTCATTAAACGGTAGTGAATAGGACGAAGATGACGCGCAGTCGTGCCCAGGACCCGAACGTCTGCGGAGTGACCGCCGCGATCGCTGTGATCGACGGCAAGTGGAAGACGACTCTGCTCTGGCTGCTGGAATCCGGTCCGCGCCGTCCCGGAGAGCTGCGCCGGCAGCTGCCGGGCCTCACCGAGAAGGTGCTGACTCAGGCGCTCCGGGAAATGGAGGCCGACGGACTGGTGCACCGGGAGGTGCACGACGTGCTGCCGCTGAAGACCGAATACCTGCTGACCGCGTTCGGCCGCGAACTCGCCGAGGCGTTGTCCCCCCTTTCCGACTGGGGCCACCGCCGTCTGGAGAAGCTCACCGAGGCCGATCGGGCCTCCTGAAACATCGCCTACCTCCCCGTCCACCCGATCTGGCCGTCTCGCGACCGCCCACAACCAGATTCGCCCCGCCCCCTCGCGTCGACAAGTACCCACAAAAAGGTGGCTACGCGGGAGGCGTGGGGTGCTCAGGCCGGTCACATCCACGCGCAGGGGGACCAGCGTGCCGTTGGGTCAGGACAACAGGGGTTGGCCCAGGTAATTTAGTTCGGCGAACTACCCTTCGAGTCGCGCCAACAAATCCTTTTGCAGGGACCACGACTCGTCATTGATGCACTCTGCTAGGCAGGCGAGCCCGAGTGCCAAGGGCCAGGAAACCGCCTGTCTGTGCTGCGGCAACATATCGAGCGGTCGGCTGGGATCCCACAGTCGCAGAGGCGCGAGGCTGACAGCCATGAATTCGTGAACATAAGACCGTTCGACCCGGCGCGGTGACCGGTCGACCACCTGATCGCCCGTAAGGTTGAGGAGGGTCACGGCGCAGAACTCTGGCATCGCGCCCCGGCTGACCCACCGACCGTGACCAACGAGAGAGCTCTCTTCTATATCGCGTGCCTTCAGGTGGCACTCTTCCCGCAACTCACGCTCGGCTCCGCTTATCGCGATTTTCTGGATAGTCCAGTCGGCCATGTCTTGGGGCACGTCCTTGGGTTCGAGCGCCCCCGAGCCGGACGGGGCGAGCAAGCCAGGACTGCCGATGTTGCCGTCGGTCTGCGCGACAAGAAGCAACTGCCCGTCGGTGGTGAAGGCTAGCGTCGATACGCCGATCAAGTTCGCCAGACGACTGCGCTTGAAAGGGATCAGCCGGCCGTCCAGGTCGAGGATGAGGTCCCGTCCACGAACAGCTGGGCTCTTCCGACCCACCTCCCAGATGTCCAACGGGGCGAGCAGGTTGCTGCACATAAAGTCGAAATAGCGGCCGGCTCTCAGCTTGACGACATCGTCGCTCAAAAGATCCGACGCCAGACAGAGCGTGCTGTCGTTGTAGATCTTTCCCGTTCTCGCACGGTAGGTGAGATAGTCAAGCGACCAGGTTCTCAGGTCACGTGGAAGTTTGTAACCGGGGGTCTGGACAATAGCTCTGATGGGCCGTTTGCGCAGCTCGGCGTTCTCGCGGGACAGCATGATTCCTACGTCGCGGGCGCTTTCCACGCTTGGCCCGAGGTCCGCCGAAAGGCTAATCACGTCCCGGTAGTTGTCGCCCGTCCGTTGCTGGAACCGGACCTCTTTTGAACGGCGTCGGTTCGTCCCGGTCTCCATGAGGGAGAGGGTAGCGCCAGCGAGGCCCGCGGCTACACTGACCGGCCGAGGCGGGTCGACCAGAGACGTCGCCAACCCGAACGAGGCTAGAACCAAACCAACGGTGGTCAGCCTGTATCGCCACAATCTGTAGCGCCAGATGGCGGTCTTTGTTCTCACCATTCTCTTCGGTCCAAGCATCCGCGCCCTCCGGTGGTGCGACGTGCCTCGGGGGCCGCATCGTAGCGGCAAAAGCGGAGGCTCGTCGCCCGCTCAGAAAGCCCGGACTTCATAGTGATTCAGGACAATCCCGAGCAGGACCGGCCTTCGACGGCCAGCTCCGCGTCGTTGGCAGTCATGAATCTGACTCCTGGCGACGGTGTTCGTGGCGACGGCGGAAGTGATCAAGAGCTGGACGTGGCGGCAACGACCTCGCGGACTGCGCGCTCGTACTGGTTCCGACGGAACACGAAAGGACCGAAGCTCCCGTAGTCGCGCTTGGGGCGATGGGGCTGTGCGAAGCCGCGCCACGTCACCGAGTCGTCAGCAGTGACCACCTGGGCATCCAGTGGCCAGCAGCCAACCTCGCCGCAGTCGCAACCGAGCAGGTTGATCACACCCATCCTGGCCCAGTACGCGGAGTCCGGTCGTCCAGCGAGGTAGGCGGCCAGGTCGCCGAAGTTGAAGTGGTCGAGCACGAGCCCGGCATACGCGCCAGGCACATCGTGGCCGGCGGCATGTTCGAAGCCGGAAACCAGGTCCACCAGGCTCACGTCGTCGACGTACGGCAACAGCTCGCGCGCTGGGTTCGGCCCACCGCCCCATGGACGGATCTCGAAACGAACCCTGCGAATGAACGGCCGAGGTGGCACGAGGCCAAGTATGCCGCAGGCCGTCCCAAGGGCCGGGTTTGCCGCTACCGCGATCCCGCAACTCGCTCGCGTTAGGACTCTGCCGGCCTGGTCAGGCTCTAAAGGTGTGCCGGCATGTCCGCCGTAACACCGGCTCAGGCTGCCGAGGTGGCAGCCTGGAGCTATGGCGAGGACTGAGCACTACCACGACCCGGACGCCCCCACGGCCAACAGCATCGTTGTGGCGGTCTCCGTCTTCGTCACCGACCAACAGGGTCTGCTGCTCCTCGTCAAGCGCGACGACAACGGCGTGTGGTCCCTGCCCGGTGGGGAGCAGGAGATCGGCGAGTACGTCGCCGAGACGGCCGTACGCGCGACCCTTGCGGCAACCGGCGTGCTCGTCGAGATGGCGGGCCTGGTTGGCGTGTACTCCGACCCTTCGCATGTCATCGAGCACGCCGATGGCGAAGTGCGGCAGCAACTATCGCTCTGCTTCCGAGCACGGCCACTAACCGGCGTATCGACGCCGAGCGGTGAGTCAACCGCGATGCGGTGGGTGACGCGCGAGGAGTTGAGTCGACTATCGGTCCACACGTCGACGATGCTCCGCGTCAAGCATGGCTACGAGGACCGCCGCGAGGCGTACGTGGGTTGAGAGGCAAAGGCGTACCTCGGTTAGGAGGCAAGCCGCGCGAGCGCAGCGGCCGAGGTTTGTCAGGGGGTGATGACACGGTGGGTCCGACGAGTTTCGCGGTCCAAAGCAGTACATCCGGCAAATGTCCCGTCCGACATCCTGGAGGCGTCCTTCCATGACCTTCGCACCTGTGATCATCAGTCTGCCCATCGCCGACCGGCCGACCTCGCACCGCTTCTACCGCGACGGCCTCGGTCTGGACACCGTGGGGGAGTTGGCCGACGACGGCATCCCGGAGCCTCTGCAGTTCGTGGTCAACGACGGGCTGCGGCTGATGCTGATCCCGACCGGAGGCTTCGGGTGGGTGATCGGCCGGCACGAGGTCGCCGCGGGGGGGCAGAGTGAGTGCGTGCTCAGCCTCAGCGTCGCCTCGCCCGCCGACGCGGACGCGATCGTCGAGCGGGCCCGCGCCGCGGGGGCCGAGGTGGTCAGCGAGCCAGTGGCACAACCCTGGGGATACACGGGCGTGTTCGCCGACCCGGACGGTCACTTGTGGATGGTCTCCGCCGATTCGGAGTCCTGAAAAGCGTCGGTGGTGCCGGGTACGGTCCGGCCGTGACCGTGACCACCGATGCCACTGGGACGTTGCCCACCCCCGCCGACGAGGCCCGGCTGTGGGCGCTCATCGAGTCGGCGTGGGCCGAGTTGGGCGCCGAGGCCCTGGCGCTACGCCGGGCCCTCGTCGAGCGTGACCCCCGGGACGACAACGGCGACGACGATGACGATGACGCCGGTCTCTACGCGATCGACGCCTGGCTCGACCCGCTCCTGGACCGCCTCGGGCACCTCAGCGCCGAGTTGTCCGGGCAGGAGTTGACCGACCTCGACCGGGTGGTGGAGCGCAAGCTGCACGACATCGATCGGGAGGACATCCACGAGGTGACCGACGGTTCGGACGACGGGTTCCTCTACTGCCGGGGCTTTATCGTCGCCCTTGGCCGGGCGTACTACGAGGCGGTCCGCGCCGACCCCGCAATGGCCCTGCTCGACGCCGACTGCGAGGGCCTGTGCTACTTCTTCGCCCACCTGCACAACGACCGGTTCGGCTCCTGGCCGGAGACGGGCTCCGGCATCTCCCGGGAGTCGTTCGGCAATCCCGCCGGCTGGTCGAGTTGACCGACAACGGCAGGCGGGGTCAGACGTAGATCTTCTTGGCGTACTCCGGGCCGTAGTGCCGTTCCAGGTCTTCCAGGCTCTCCGTCGGCGCCTCGACCTCCTTGATCAGGCGGGCTCGGGTCGGCAACAGGTCTGGCTGCCAGGTCTCCGGCTGCCACAGCGCGGACCGCAGGAACGCCTTGGCACAGTGGTAGAAGATCTGCTCGATCTCCACCACCACCGCGAGCACCGGCCGGTGTCCCTTGACCACCATGTCGTCGAACCACGGCGCGTCCCGTACCAGTCGGGCCCGCCCGTTGATCCGCAGCGTGTCGGTTCGCCCCGGGATCATGAAGAGCAACCCGACGTGCGGGTTGTCCAGGATGTTGCGGTAGCCGTCGGCGCGCTTGTTGCCCGGCCGCTCCGGCAGCGCGATGGTCGTGTCGTCCAGCACCAGGGCGAACCCGGCCGGGTCGCCCTTGGGCGAGACGTCGCAGCTGCCGTCCGCGCCGGCCGTCGCCACCAGGCAGAACGGCGCGGCGGCGAGCCAGTCGCGGTCCCGCTCGTGCAGGCGGGTGCGCTCCTTGTTCACGGCCCGCGCGTTCGGCACGCCGAGCAGATCGCGCAGCTCCTCGTGCGAGGTGATCTCCACCGTCACGTGATCCTCCCCCCAGCCGTTGACCCGGGTGGCGGGTGCCACCGTCCCAACGGCGTCAGTCGCCAGCCTAGGCCCGCGCGGCCAGCGGGAGGTTTGCGCCCGGTTGTCGGGGGTACGGCCTCACGCGGACGCTCCGCCGCACGAACCGTCACGCCAGGCAAAGCCGACCAGTGGAGGCCGGGAGATGGAGAGCCGACTCAAGGTGCTGGGCCACCCGGTCCATCCGATGCTGGTCATGTTCCCGGTCGCGCTGCTGGTCACCGCGGTGCTGTTCGACCTGGTGGACACCCTCGGCGGGCCCGACCTCCTCGGCGAGGTCGCGTACTGGAACATCACCGTCGGCCTGATCGGCGGCCTGCTGGCCGCGGCGGCCGGCACGTTCGACCTGCTGGCCATCCCGACCGGCACCCGCGCCAAGCGGGTGGCGTTGCTGCACGCCGGGGCCAACGTCGCGGTGATCCTGCTCTTCGCCGCGATCTGGGTGGTCCGGCTCAACGCCGACTCCCGCGCCGCCGGCGGAGCGTTGCTCGTCGTCGAGGTGGTCGCGGTGGCCATCCTCGGCATCAGCGCCTGGCTCGGCGGCGAGTTGGTGGACCGGCTCGGCGTGGGCGTCGACCGCGACGCCGGCCTCGACGCCCCGAGCTCACTGCGGCCGACCGCGGCCCCCCACCGGATCGGAGAGGTGTGATGAGTGAGCAACAGCAGACCGGCGGCTTCGGCCGGGGATGGCGGGGCCGGCAGCAGGGCTGGGACCCGATGGGCGAGCTGCAGTCGCTGCGCACCGAGCTGAGCCGGCTGGTCGGTGGCCGGGCCGGAGCGTGCGACGTCGAGCTGACCGAGACCTCGGACGGCTGGGAGGTCGTCGTCCGGCTGCCCGGGGTGGCGCCGGAAGAGGTGGCGGTCGAGCTGGACGACCGGGAGCTGTGCGTGCGGGCCCGCTCCGAGGCGGAGGTCAACGCCGACCAGGGCATCCCGGGCGGCTTCGAGACCCGCGGGTTCGAGTACCGCGTCGACCTGCCGTCCCGCGTCGACCCCGAGGGCATCGACGCGGTGATGGACCACGGCCTGCTCCGGGTCCGGTTGCCCCGCGCCGCCCGGCCCACGCCGCGCACCATCACCGTCGGCCGCACCGGGCCGCGCTCCGGCGGCCTCTCCCGTGGTACGCCGATGCCAGCCGATCCCGCCGCGGACCGGGAGCTGCACCGCCCGGACACCCTCGGCGAGATCGACCGGCTGTAGCGGGACTGCGTGGTCACCGCATCCCTGCTCGGCCCGTCGGCCGGGCTCGTGCCCGACGTGCGACGGATCGCGGTGCTGCGCGCCAACGCGCTCGGAGATTTCATCTTCGCCCTGCCGGCGCTGGAGGCGCTGCGAGTCGCGTACCCCGGGGCGGAGATCGTGCTGCTCGGCGCGCCGTGGCACGCGAAGCTCTGGCGCGACCGGCCCGGCCCGGTGGACCGGGTGCTGGTGGTGCCGCCGGCACCCGGCATTCGCGAGCCGGAACCGGGCGAGCCGGAGTCGGCGATGGACGACTTCCTGGCGGCGGCCGCTGGCGAGGGCTTCGACCTGGCGGTGCAGATCCACGGCGGGGGCGCCAACTCCAATCCGCTGGTCAGTCGCCTCGGCGCCCGGGTCACCGTGGGGCTGCGGGCCGACGACGCACCGCCGCTGGACCGGTGGATTCGCTACGTCTACTACCAGCACGAGGTGATCCGCTATCTGGAGGTGGTGGGTCTGGTGGGCGCACCCGCGACCACCATCGTGCCCGCGCTGGCGGTCACCGACGCCGACCGGGCCGAGGCGGCCCAGGTGCTCGGCCCGGCGGGCCGACCCCGGGTGGCGCTGCATCCGGGCGCCACCGACACCCGCCGCCGTTGGCCCGCCGAGCGCTTCGCCGAGGTGGCCCGCGAGCTGCACCGCGACGGCTACGAGCTGCTGGTCACCGGTACGCCCGCCGAGCGGGAGGTGGTGGACCGGGTGGTCGCGGCGGCGGGGGTGCCGGTCCGGCCGCTGGTGGGCACGCTCAGTCTCGGCGGGTTGGCCGGTTGCTACACGGACTGCGCGTTGGTCGTCTCCAACGACACCGGCCCGCTGCACCTGGCCGCCGCGGTGGGTACCTCCACGGTCGGCATCTACTGGGTCGGCAACCTGATCAACACGGCGAGTCCGCTGCGCGGTCGGCACCGGCCGATCAGCTCGTGGACGGTGCACTGCCCGGTCTGCGGGGTGGACTGCACGCCGGGCATCTACCCGCACCGGCCCGGCGACGGCGAGTGCCCGCACCGGGATTCCTTCGTGACGGACGTGCCGATGGTGGAGGTGCTGGAGGCGGCCCGGGAGCTGCTCAACCCCGAGCCCGGCGCACCCTGACCGCCCCGGCCGCCAGCGGATCAGGCCGGCTGCGGAGTGTCCTCGTCGGCGAGCACGACCTCCCACGCCTCGACGTCCCGCTCGGTGACCGTGGTGGGGGACTCCAGGTGATGGGCGCCGCTGGGCAGGATGCCGGCCCCGCCGTACCGGGCCAGCACCGCGAGTTGGGCGGCCACGTCCTCGCCCTGGTGCTTGTCCGGCAACCGACGCCAGAAGTCGAAGCCACCGGAGTCGACGAGCTTGGCCCGGTCGAATAGCACGCACCCGCCGATCCAGGAGACCTTGTACGCCCGCCACGCGCCCGGCGGCAGCGCCAACTGCGCGGTGACGTGCAGCAGGTTCGCCGCCGAGTGGATCCGGGCCCGGTTCCACTCCGGGGTGCCCGGCCGGATCCGCTCCGGTGCGGGTGGGCCGATCCATTCCTCGTAGTGCCCGTGGGTCTCCGGTCGGACGTCGTCGACGTACGAGAGCCCGTGCACGCCGTTGCCGACGAACCCGCAGCCCAGCTCGCCGAGCGCGGTGACCAGCCGGTGCAGTGCCCCCGGCTCCAGCCAGACGTCGTCGTCGAGGCTGAGCACGTACCGGGCGTCCGAGGCGGCGAGCAGGTACGCCCGGTGTTCGGCCAGCCCACGCCGGGGTAGCCGGCGGGTCAGCAGCACCGGGTGACCCCGGTGGCGCAGCGCCCGGACCATGGTGGCCGCGGCGGGGTGGGCGTACGCCGGTTCCCCGTCGGACTGGTCGCTGACCACCACCCCGAAGCCGGGCACCCCCTCCTGGGCGGCGAGCCCGGCCAGGGTGACCGCCAGCTCGGCGGGCCGGTTACGGGTCGGGATCAGCACGTCGACCTGCCGGTCGGCGCGGAAGGCCGCCGGGGTGTCGAGATCGAGGGGCCGATTCACGACGCGCGGGTGCGGGTGCTCAGCGACGGGTCGGGCTGCCGGTGGTGGCTGTGCGACGACGGGTCGGCCTGCCGGTGGTGGCTGTGCGACGACGGGTCGGGTTCCCGGTCCTGGTTGTGCGACCGGATCCGCTCGATGATCGCCGAGGTGGATCGGTCCGGCACGTACCCCAGGGTGCGCACCTGGCCGCCCAGTCGGCGCACCAGCGGAGCCTCCGGCACCAGCTCCGGCGGGTAGTCGCCGCCCTTGACGTAGACGTCCGGCCGGACCGCCTCGATCAGCGCGGCGGGTGAGTCCTCCTCGAAGACGACGATGTGGTCCACGCAGGACAGCGCGGCGAGCAGGGCACCCCGGTCCTCGACCGGGTTGACCGGCCGGTCCGGCCCCTTCAGCCGGCGTACGCTGCCGTCCGAGTTGACCGCCACGATGAGCAGGTCGCCCAGGGCGCGGGCCTGCTCCAGGTAGCGCACGTGCCCGCGGTGCAGGACGTCGAAGCAGCCGTTGGTGAACACCACCGACCGCCCCGCTTCGCGATGCTCGGCGACGATCGCGTCCAACTCGTCGGTGCCGACCAGCGACGGATGCCCGCTGGTCACCGACGGCTGGTCGAGTGCGGTGAGCAGGTCCTCGCGCCGGCACACGCAGGTGCCGGTGTCGGACACGGTGATGGTGGCCGCCAGTTGGGCGAGCTGGGCGGCGGTGGGCAGCGGCGCGTCGGCGGCCAGGGCCAGCGTCATCGCCGCCAGGTACGCGTCGCCGGCACCCACGGCGTGGCTCGCCGGGACCGGTGTGCTGTGGCTGCGCCGAGGCTCCCCGTCGGCGCCGCCGACCACCGCGCCCTCGGTGTCCAGGGTCACCGCGACCACGTCGGCACCGGTGTGCGCGCGCAACTCGGCCAGGCGCGACTCGGCCAGTACGGCCCGGTCGACGCCCTCGCCGGCCTCGGAGTTCACGGTCACGCCGGTGCCGGTGACGCTGAGTCCGTCGCCGGTGAGGGCCACCCGGCCCTCGCTCGGGGTGGGCTCGCCGACGGGCCCCGGGCGGTCGGCCCGCACCGGGTCCGGGGTGGTCTCGGCGCTGACGTCGTCCGCGTGGGCCCCGCCCGGGGCGGCGCCGACGGTCAGTTCGGACGGTCCGTCGGCCGGGTCGCTGTCGGGGTGCTCCAGGTGCAGTCCGGCGCCGGAGGGCGGACGGGTCGCACCGCCGGCCCGGGCCAGCAGTCGGGTCGCCTCGGCGAAGCTGGGGGTGACCACGGTCGGCGCGAGGCCCCGCCAGTCGGCCAGGTCGTGGGCATCCAGCGCGACCGTGGCGTACCGTTCCCGCTGCTCGACCAGCCAGGCGCGGACGGGCGCGGGCAGGGCGCCCAGGCCGTAGTCGCAGACCACCAGGGTCGGCGCCTCTCCACCGGCGGCGGCGCGCAGCTCCTCGGTGGCGCAGTTCAGGGCGGTGAGCAGCCGGGTCACCCCGTCCGGGTCGAGCGCGTCGTCCGGGTCGCCGGAGTCCTCCCGGAGCAGGATCTGGTTGCCGGCCAGCATCCGCCGCTTCACCGGGGTGGGCCGTCCGGCCTGGTTGACCGTGCGGTCCCAGACTCCGGCGCGGTCCAGACAGTCGTGTAGCTCGTCGCCGGCGACGTCGGCGCCGACGGGTGCCACCAGCACGGCCCGGCCGCCGAGGGTGGCGACGTTGACCGCGGTGTTGGCGGCTCCACCGGCGGCGGAGATCCGCCGGCGCAGGGTGAGGACCGGGGCGGGTGCCTCCCGGCAGAGCCGGTCGGAGTCGGCGAACCGCCATTCGTCCAACATGGCGTCGCCGACGATCAGGACCGGGCGCCCGAGCCAGCTCTCCACGACGGTCGCGAGCCGGCGCTGTTCCGCTGCTGCTCCTGCCATGCCTCCCCGGGTCCCCACCGCCCTGGAGGTCAAACCTCGCGGTGATCGACCCAGCCCGACCCACGGGCCTTCCAGCCCCGCCCCAGCACATCAGTGCCCGAACCACCCCTCCCCCCCCGTTGATCATGAAGTTGGCGGCGCGACACGCCGGTGGCGGCGCTGCCAACCTCATGATCAACGGGGGTGAGGTCGAAGTCCTTTCCCGGTCCGGCGCATGTTCCTTGTCGGTCGGGAAAGAAGGCGAGATGACCACCGAAGCCTCCGCCGCGCCGGTGCTGAACCGTCAGCAGATCCGGCTGCTCATGATCGGTCTGATGACCGGCATGCTGCTGGCCGCCCTTGACCAGACCATCGTCGGTACGGCCCTGCCGACCATCGTCGGCGAGTTGGGCGGGATCAACCACTACTCGTGGGTGGTCACCGCGTACCTGCTCGCCTCGACCGCGTCGACGCCGCTGTACGGCAAGATGGCCGACCTGTACGGGCGCCGCCCGGTCTTCCTCTTCTCGATCGGCACGTTCCTGGTCGGGTCGTTGCTGGCCGGCCTGTCGCAGAACATGACCCAGCTGATCATCACCCGGGGCATCCAGGGCGTCGGTGCGGGTGGTCTGTTGACGCTGGCGTTCACCATCATCTCGGACGTGGTCTCACCCCGAGAGCGAGGCCGCTACCAGGGTCTCTTCGGTGCCGTCTTCGGGATCTCGTCGGTCGCCGGCCCACTGGTGGGTGGTTACTTCGCGGAGACCGACTGGCGGTGGATCTTCTACATCAACGTGCCGCTGGCGATCCTCGCCATCATCGTCTGCTACCACGTGATGCGGCTGATCCCGTTCGAGCGCCGGGACCACGCGATCGACTGGCTCGGCGCCGGCCTGCTGGTCGCCGGGGTGAGCTGCCTGCTGCTCGCGCTGAGCTGGGGTGGCAGCGAGTACCCCTGGGGCTCCGGCGTGATCATCGGCCTCCTCGCCGCGGGCGCGGTGCTCGCCGTGCTCTTCGTGCTCCAGGAGGCCCGGGTCGCCGAACCCATCCTGCCGCTGCGGCTGTTCCGCAGCGCGACCTTCGCGCTCGCCAACTCGGCCGGTTTCGTGCTCGGCCTGGTGATGTTCGGGTCGATCATCTTCATTCCGCTGTACCTGCAGATCGTCAAGGGCGCCTCGCCGACCCGAAGCGGTCTGCTGATGCTGCCGATGATGGCCGGCATCATCGTCACCTCGATCCTCACCGGTCGGGCGATGAGCCGGATCGGTCGGTACAAATGGTTCCCGGTGGCCGGGTCGGTGACCCTGCTGGTCGGCATGTTGCTGTTCACCCGACTGGAGGTGGCCACCTCGCTCTGGATCGCCTTCGGCTTCATGGTGGTGATCGGCGTCGGCCTGGGCCTCTGCATGCAGTCGCTGGTCCTCGCGGTGCAGAACGCGGTCTCCGTGCGCGACCTGGGCGCCGGCACATCCTCGGCGACCTTCTTCCGGTCGTTGGGCGGTTCGTTCGGGGTGGCGATCCTCGGCGCGGTGCTCTCCTCCCGGCTCACCGGAGGACTGGCCGACCGGCTGCCCGGCGCGATCGCCCAGCTTCCGCCGCAGCAGCAGGCCGAGGTGGCGGCAAGCGGCGGAGCGGACATCTCGATCAACGATCCGGCGACCATCTTGGCCCTGCCCGGGCCGGTGCGGGCGGCGATCCAGGGCGCGTTCGTCGACGCGCTGGACATGGTCTTCCTGACCGCCGGTCTGATCGCGATCGTGGCGGTGCTGGTCACCGTGGCGCTGCCGAACGAGCAGCTCCGGGGCGCCGGTCCGCAGGGCGCCAAGGGCGGTGCCGACCCGCTCGGCGGTGAGGCCCCGGCACCGGGCGGCAAGCCGCTGACCCGCGAATCCAAGGAGGAGGCGGCCGCCGACATGGAGGCCAAGTCCCAGACGATGATCTGACCGCGTCGACCGACCGCCCCGGACCCCTCCGGGGCGGTCAGCGGTCAGGCGGGGCGGTGGTAGACGCCGTACCACCAGGTCGCGGCCAACTCCCGGGCGGCCGCGGCGTCGGCGTCGGGGTCGGCCGGGATCAGGCCGACGTGGTGGGCGAGGAACCGGTCACCGCCGAGCACGACCAGCCGGGTCGCGGCTGCCGGGTCCAGGTCCGCCGGGGTGCGTCCGGCTCGTTGCTCGGCCCGGAGCACCTCCTCGGTACGCGCCACGAACTGCTCGAACCCGGCCGCCCAGTACTCCCGGACCACCTCGTCGTACGCGGCGACCTCGGTGATCGCGGCCAGCACCGGCGCGTACGTCCGGTAGATCCGGATCACGTCGGCGAAGACCTCGGTGAGCGTGTCGAGCGGGTCGCGGGGTCCGGCCGGATCCCACCCGCGGATCCGGTCGAAGGAGGTTTCCTGCATGGTGCCGGCGAGGCGCATGAGCAGTTCGCTCTTGTCCCGGAAGTGGGTGTAGAAGGTCGACCGGGCGACCCCCGCCTCGGCGGCGATCCGCTGGACGCCGAGGTCGGTGAACCGGACCCCCTGCTGGAGCAGCCGCTCGGTGGCGGCCAGCACCCGCGCTTCGACGGCGGCCCGACCTTCGGGGTTGCGCGGGCGGCGTCGGGTGATCGAGGGCATGGTCGAAATCCTAGGTGGCCGGGTGCGGGATCGGCGACGTACGCTTTTGCCGGACACAGTGTCCGACATAGTGACCAGGGAGTGCCGACGGCGGCCCCCTACCAGCGAGGAGCAATACGTGAAGTACCGACTGCTGGGCAGCACCGGGGTGTACGTCTCGGAGATCTCGCTCGGCACGATGACCTTCGGCGGCAGCGGGCACCCGATCTGGAGCGGTCTGGGGGCGCTGGAGCTGCCCGACGCCCAGCGGCTGGTGGACACCGCGCTGGACGCGGGCGTCAACTTCGTCGACACCGCCGACATGTACAGCGATGGCGAGAGCGAGGAACTGCTCGGCCAGGCGCTCGGCAAGCGGCGTCGCGACGTGGTGCTCGCTACCAAGGTGCACGCCCGGACAGGCCCCGGCCCGAACGACGTCGGCACCTCGCGGTTGCACATCATGCAGGCGTTGGAGGACAGCCTGCGGCGACTGCGCACCGATCACATCGATCTTTACCAGATCCACAACTTCGACCACGTCACCCCGATGGAGGAGACGCTGCGCGCGCTGGACGACGCGGTCCGGCAGGGCAAGGTCCGCTACGTCGGCTGCGCGAACTTCGCCGCCTGGCAGATCTCCAAGGCGCTGGGCATCTCAGCCCGGGAGAAGCTGGCCGGCTTCGTCTCGGTGCAGTCGTACTACTCCCTGCTCGGCCGGGACGTGGAGCGCGACGTGGTGCCGATGGCGCTCGACGAGGGTGTCGGGCTGACCGTGTGGAGCCCGCTGGCCGGCGGCTTCCTCTCCGGCAAGGTCGGCCGGGACAGCGTGGTCGCCGACAGTGGCTCGCGCAGCGCCCAGCCCGGCTTCACCAGCTTCACGCCGTTTGACCCGGAGCATGCCTTCACGGTCGTCGACGTACTCAAGGTCATCGCCGAGCGGCACGGGGTCAGCCCGGCCCGGGTGGCAGTCGCCTGGCTGCTGTCCCGGCCGGCCGTGACCAGCGTGATCGTCGGTGCCCGCAAGCAGGAGCAGTTGGTGGACAACATCGCCGCCACCGACCTCACGCTGACCGCCCAGGATCTCAGCGAGCTGGACGAGGTCTCCAAGATGCCGGTCGCGTACCCGAACTGGATCCAGGACGCGTTCGCGGGGACCCGCTTGCCGCAGTGAGGCGTTCGCCCGGTCCGGCGCTCACCCGCCGGACCGGGCGCGGCGGGGCCGACCTACTTGAGGATCAGCCGGTTGGTCTGCTCGAAGACGTCCAGGTCGGCCAGGGTCTCGTTGACCGAGGCGGAGAGCGGGTCGGGAAACCGGTCCCGGGGGAAGAAACCGGCGTCGGTGGTCTCGTCGGTGACCCGGGCCAGCTGGCCGTCCCACTCCTCGACCCGGAACGCCGCGGTGAAGACCTGGTACGTGTGCCCGTACATGTTGGTGCTGGTCCGGTCCGGGCCGGTGTAGAGGGCGAACGCGCAGACGCGCAGCGCCCGTAGCCCAGTCTCCTCGCGGACCTCCCGTACCGCGCAGTCCGCGATCGACTCGCCCAGCTCCATCGCCCCGGCCGGCATGGCCCACTGGCCGTTGTCTGAGCGTTGGATCAGCAGGATGCGCCCGGCGTTGTCGCGGACCACGGCGCGGGCGCCCACGAACATCAGCGTCCGGTCCCCGGCGAGCGCACGCAACTGCCCTACGTATGAGTCGGCCCAGGAGATGCTCACCTGCGACAATTTACGGGGGTTCCCAAGCTGTGACCGGCGACACTAACTTGTTACCCATGCGTAGCACGATGATGGACGCCCCTCTGCAGATCTCCCGGATCCTCGACCACGGCGCCACCGTGCACGGCACGGCCGAGGTGGTCACCTGGACGGGCGCGGAACCCCGCCGAATGACGTACGCCGAGGTGGGGCGGTCGGCTGCCCGGCTGGCACACGCGCTGCGTGACGAGTGCGGGGTGACCGGCGACGAGCGCGTCGCCACCTTCATGTGGAACAACAACGAGCACCTGGTGGCCTACTTCGCGGTGCCGAGCATGGGCGCGGTCCTGCACACCCTCAACATCCGGCTCTTTCCCGACCAGGTCGCCTACATCGCCAACCACGCCGAGGACCGGGTGGTGCTGGTCGACAGCACGCTCATCCCGCTGCTGGCCCGGGTGATCGGCGAGCTGGCCACGGTGCGGCACGTCGTGGTGGTCGGCGGTGGCGACCCGGCGCCGCTGGTGGCGGCGGCCGGTGACCGGATCACCGTGCACCACTGGGACGCGCTGCTCGCGGACCGGCCGGAGGTGTTCGACTGGCCCGAGGTGGACGAGCGCGACGCGGCAGCCCTCTGCTACACCTCCGGCACCACCGGCAACCCGAAGGGCGTCGCCTACTCGCACCGGTCGATCTATCTGCACTCGTTGCAGGTCTGCATGCCGGAGGGCTTCGGCCTCGCGCCGACCGACCGGGAGTTGGCCATCGTGCCGATGTTCCACGCCATGTCGTGGGGGCTGCCGTACGCCGCGTTCCTCTCCGGCGCATCGCTGATCATGCCGGACCGGTTCCTCCAGGCCGCGCCGATCGCCGAGATGATCGCCGCCGAGCGACCCACCTTGGCTGGCGCGGTGCCGACCATCTGGACCGATCTGCTGACCTATCTGGACGGCCACGACGTGGACACCTCCTCGCTCAAGGAGGTGATCGTCGGTGGCTCGGCCTGTCCGCCGGCGCTGATGCACGCGTTCGACGAGCGGCACGGGATCGACGTCATCCACGCCTGGGGTATGACCGAGATGTCCCCGCTGGGCTCGGTCTCCCGTCCACCGGCCGGCGCGACCGGTGATGAGGCGTGGCGCTACCGCTACACGCAGGGCCGGGTGCCGGCCGGGGTGCAGGCGAGGATCGTCGGCGCGCTGGGTGAGCCGCTGCCCGCCGATGGCAGGGCCGTGGGTGAGCTGGAGGTCCGCGGGCCGTGGGTGACCGCCCGGTACGTCGGCGACGACGCCCCGGACGAGGAGAAGTTCCGGGACGGCTGGCTGCGCACCGGCGACGTGGGCAACCTCTCTCCGGACGGCTACCTGACCCTGACGGACCGGGCCAAGGACGTCATCAAGTCCGGCGGTGAGTGGATCTCGTCGGTGGAGCTGGAGAACGCGCTGATGGCCCACCCGGCGGTGCTGGAGGCGTGCGTGGTGGGCGTGCCGGACGAGCGGTGGGACGAGCGACCGTTGGCCACCGTGGTGGTCCGGGAGGGTGCCTCGGTGACCGCCGAGGAGCTGCGCGACTTCCTGGCCGGCTCGGTGGCCCGCTGGCAGTTGCCCGAGCGGTGGGCGTTCATCGACACCGTGCCGAAGACCAGCGTGGGCAAGTTCGACAAGAAGGTCGTCCGATCGCGGTACGCGGGGGGCGAGCTGACTGTCCGGGAGCTGACAGCCCCGTAACGTTTTACCGGGCGCCGTCGCCTGTTGAGGCAGAGGATTCTCCTGAACATTCCTCCCCAGGAGGGCGGCCCCGGCGTTCGCACCGCGCCGGGGCCGCCCTTTACTTGCGGGGCGACCCGCACCGTCATTGTTGCGAAAGTTGTTCGCCTCTGTCCTGATGATGGGGAAATCGCGTAGTCAGCGCCTCGATCAGGCGTCGCTCGTCATGATCAGCACCTTGCCCACCGCCGAGTTCTCCACCGCCTGGTGCGCCGCCGCCGTCTCGGCCAGCGGGTGGTAGTGCAGCGGCAGGCCGGCGTCCACACCAACCCGGATGCCGCCCTGGTCCGCCGCCGCCGCCACGTCCCGTACGGCATGGGCCTTGGCCACCGTCGGCTCCGTGTAGACCAGCACGAACTGCCACCGGACGTTCCGCATCATCGACGGCCGGACCGGGATGCCCACTTCGGGCTCGTCGTCGGCGTAGACGCAGACCGCGCCAGCGTTTCGGAGCACCTGCACGTCCGTCGCGGCGTTACGGGACGGGGACACCTCGACGATCGTGTGCACCCCGTCGGGAGCGATCTTGCGGATCTCCTCGACCACGTCCTGTTCCCGGTAGTTGATCACGAAGGAGGCGCCCGCCGCCGCCGCGAGCTGCGCCTTCTCCGCGCTGCTCACCGTGGTGATCACCGTGGCGTCGGACCAGCGGGCGAGCTGGATCGCGGCGTTCCCGACCGCACCCGCCCCGCCCTGGACCAGCACGGTGTGGTCGGCCAGCGCGCCGGGGCGCAGCGAGTCCGGCATGAACTCGCCGGCGGTCAGGCAACGGTGCGCGGTGAGGAACGGGATGCCCAGGCTGGCCCCCAGGTCGAACGAGGCGTCGCCGAGGCGGACCACCTGCCGGACCGGCACCAGCGTGTACTCCGCCGAGGTGCCCCATGGCCGCTGCCAGGCCGCCTCCCAGATCCAGACCCGCTCGCCGATCAGCTCCTGGTCCACCCCCGTGCCGACCGCCTCCACCACTCCCGCGCCGTCCTGCCCGGGGATCTGCCACCCCGCCGGCAACGGAGAGGAGCGGCGAGCCTTCCAGTCCGTCGGGTTCACCCCCGACACCGCCACCCGGACCAGGACCTCGCCCGCAGCCGGCTCCGGCACCGGCCGGTCGACCAACTCCAGCACCGAAGGGTCGCCGGTGCGCTCGTACACGATGGCTTTCATCCGTCGTCTCCTCACCCGTCCGGCGCGCAGCACCCGGGTCGAGCACCGCCGGCTGCGGTACCCCGCTCAGTCCCCGTCATGCCGATCCCGCCGGCCCCCGAAAACCGTATAACCGTACGCAGGTCGGCAGGGACCGGACGGCCGTGACGCCGCGCACCCGGCCGGGTCAGTCGGCGAGCGCGTCGATCGTCTCCGCGCTCAGCTCGTCGATCCCGCCCAGCGTCACCGCGGCCAGCCGGGCGGCGTCCGGATCCAGCGGGTACGCGCCGTGCGGCACCGCCACCACCCGCATCCCCGCCGATGCGGCCGACCGCACCCCGTTGGACGAGTCCTCCACCGCCACGCAGCGGGCCGGGTCGACGCCCAGGCGGCGCGCGACAGCCAGGTACACGTCCGGTGCCGGCTTGCCCCGCTCGGTCTCCTCGGTGGACAGGGTGGCCGCGAACGCGTCGGTCAGGTCGGTGGCGGCCAACGCCGCCGCGATCAGCCGGGTCGGCGACGAACTGGCCAACCCGAGCGGCCACCGCGCGGCGAGCCGGCGCACGACCTGGTCGGCGTCATCGATCAGCGGTACGTGCTCCCGGTAGCGCCGGGTCATCTCCTCGACCACCTCGTCGGCGACCTGCTGGGCGGTGCGTGCCACGCCCAACTCGCCGCTGAGGTAGTGGGCCCACTCGCCGGTGCTCATGCCCATCAGCCGGCGCTGGGTGTCCGGCTGCCAGGTCCCGCCGTGCGCCGCCACGTACGCCCGCCGGACCTCCTCCCACACCGGTTCGGAATCCACGATCACGCCGTCCAGGTCGAAGACCACCGCATCCACCACGGGCCCATCCTGCCCGACCGGCGGGTCCCCGGTCAGGCGGGCAGTGCGGGCAGCCCGATCGGGCTGCCTACCGGGATCACTGTGTGGCAGGCCCGGGCCATCGGCTCCAGCAACTCCCGCAGACGATCCGTGCCGTCCTGGCCGAGCGCCTCCCACGGGTGTGCGGCGGCACGGTCGGTGGCGTCCTCGACCGCCTGGAAACCGACCCGACCGTGGTCGGTGGCCGCGCCGTCCGGGGTCAGCCAGCCCCGCTGCGCCAGCCGCTCGCGGGCGGCCCGCCACTGCTCCTCGGACCAGCCCCGGCCGAGCAGGTTCTGCGGCGACATGTCCACGGCGACCCGCCAGGCCAGCGTCTCCACCGGGTCCAGGCCGGCGGCCACCAGCGCCGCCACGTGCCCGTCGCCCCGGTGCTCGCGCAGCGTCGTGGCGGCCTGCCAGAGCCGGGCCAGCGGGTACTCGCCGACCGGCAGCGCCGCGTTGACCGCGCCGAGCACCCGGCCGGCGGTCTGCACCGCCGAGGCGGCCCGCTCCAGCAGGTCGGCGGCCTCCGCCAGGTGCGCCTCCGGCAGTTCGTAGGTCAGCTCCGCGAGCGCCTGCACCGCGCCGGTCAGCCGGGCGCGCAGCGCCTCCGCGGGGGTGGCCAACCGCCACACCGCCGGCAGCGCCCGGCTCACCATCGGGGGCGCGAAACTGAAGAAGACGGCGATCACCGGGGCCGCCTCGGTGGGGCCGAGCGGCGCCGCGCGGCCGGCGAAGTAGCCCCGCCAGTAGCCGCGCAACCCCACCGCCTCGTACGCGGCGCGGGCCCGGGGGTGAAAGTAGGTGACCGCGTGCACCGGCTCGAAGTGCGCCCACATCAACCGGGCGGTCCGCCCAGGCTCGTCCAGCGCCGTCACGTGCACCTCCGCGTCCCGTCCCGGATGCTCACCCCGGGCGGCGAGCCGCCCGGGGTGACGCCGAACCTACTGCCGGTGGGTGACGGGCCGGAAGCCCCATGTGAACAACTGCATCGCCCTCGGGCGACAACCGGGGCGATCCGGACGGGTCACTGGGCGGCGAGCACGTCCACCACGAAGCGCAGCGGGCCGGTCGGCCGGCCTCCTGCGGCAGCCTCGTCGTTGCCGTACGCCAGCTCGCCCGGGATGTCGAGCTGCACCCGGCTGCCCACGGTCACGCCGACCAGGCCCTGGTCCCAGCCGGGAATGACCTGACCCACGCCGATCGGGAAGGTAGCCGGCTGGCCGGTCTTCCAGGACGCGTCGAACTCCTGGCCGTCCTTGTAGAAGACGCCCACGTAGTTCGTGGTGATGGTCTGGCCCTTCGTGACCGCCGGGCCGGTGCCCTTGATCAGCGGCGTCACGGTGAGCTTCTTCAGCTCGCCCTTGCCCGCCTCGACGGTCGGCTTGGTGCCGAGCGCCGGGTCGGTGCCCTCCGGCAGCTGCGGTGCGGGGGGCGCGCCGGCGGCATCCGGGGCCGGGGCGGAGGCGGACGGGGTCGCGCCGGCCTGGTTCGCGGGCTTGTCGTCGCCCCCGCCGACCAGCACGAAGACGGTGATCAGCACCGCCACCACGGCGACACCGGCGAGCCCGCCGGCCCACGCCTGGCGACGCCGCTTCGCCTCGGCCGCCTTCTGCGCCGCCAGCTGGGCGGCCAGACGGCGCCCCGCCTTGGTTGCCGGGCCCTGGCCCTCCGACCGGTTCTGCTGCGTGCGCTCGCTCACGTCGTCGACTCCCTGCTGCGAAGGTGTGGCCGGCACACCCGGTGCCGGGGGGAAGGCCGACGCACACGGTACCCGCCTGTCGGCCCCCCGTGCCCGCCCCGGACCGGCCGAATCGCCCTGCGGCATCGTTCCCGGGCCATCCGGGCGGTTATTCCGGGACCACCATGAAGTCGGTCACGAACGAGGTGACCCGACCGTCGGGGGCACGCCCGATCCAGGTGCCGTAGCAGCCGTCGCCCCACCCCGTGGCGACGGTGACGACGTTCGCGCCGGTGGGTTCGTCCAGGACCGCGGTGATCAGCCCCGGGACCGGCGAGGCGGGCAGTTCGGCGGGGATGAAGACCTCCTCGACCTGGTCCTCGTCCCAGCCTTCCAGGGCGCTGAGCGCCGTCGGGTCGGCGAAGGTGCCGGCGCCGGCGTCCACCCCGTACCCAAAGTAGTCGTCCGCGCCGAGGGTCGCGACGTCCTGGTCGCCGGCGACGGCCAGCTCCCAGCGGACCGTCGGTTCGTCGTGGATCACCAGCTCCAGCGCGGCCACCCGCCGGTCCACCTCGGCGTCCTCTCGGAGCACCACCGCCACCCAGGCCCGGGCGGGATGCCGGCCCGGCGGCACGGTGACCGTGAACGGCTCGGCCTCCGGGCAGACCAGCGGGTCACACCCGACCACCCGGCCGGTCGGCAGCACGATGTCGCCCACCGGGTGGACCTCGATCAGGTACGCCCCGTGCTCGTCGGTGAAGCGGGCACCGGGCGTCAACAACCGGTCCAGGTCAGGGGTGTACGGCATGGGGTCTCCTCCGGTGGCCAACGGCCGGCGGAGCGTACCCGGTGCGGCAGACGCCGTCGGCGCTGCCGTGCGGTCAGGCGGTCTTGCGGGGTGCGGCCTTCCTGGCCGCCGTCTTCTTCGCCGGCTCCGCCTTCTTGGCCGGGGTCTTCTTCGCGGCGGTCTTCTTCGCCGGCTCGGCCTTGGCCGCAGCCGCCTTCTTCTCGGCGGTCTTCTTCGCCGCCGTCTTCTTGGCCGGTGCCTTGGCGGCCTTCTTCTCGGCCGCCTTCTGCGCCGAACGCGCCGACGAGATGGGCGTCGGCTCGCCGCCACCGCCGCCGCGGGCAGCCTCGCCGCGGGCCGACTTGGCGCGCTCCACCGACGCCTTCAGCGCGGCCATCAGGTCCACCGCCGCGGCCGGGGCCTCCTCGACCTCCTCCGGCTGGACGACCTCCCGACCCTCCACCTTGGCGTCGATGACCTCCTGCAACGCCGCCCGGTAGTCGTCGGTGAAGACGTCCGGCTCGAACTCGCCGGTCATCGAGTCGATCAGGGAGCTGGCCATTGCCAGCTCCGGCGGGCGCACCTTCAGGTCCTCGTCGAGGAAACCGAAGTCCGGGTTACGGATCTCGTCCGGCCAGAGCATGGTGTTGAGCAGCAGTACGCCCTCGCGGACCCGCAGCGTGGCAAGCTGCTCCCGCTGGCGCAGCGCCACCTTGACGATGGCCACCCGCTCGGAGTCGATCAGCGCGTCGCGCAGCAGCACGTACGGCTTGGTCGCCGCGCCCTCCGGCTCCAGGAAGTACGCCTTGTTGTAGAGGATCGGGTCGACCTGCTCGGCCGGCACGAACTCCAGCACGTCGATCGCGCGTGAGCTGGTCAGCGGCAACTCGGCGAAGTCCTCATCGGTGAGGATCACCATCTCGCCGCCGCCGATGTCGTAGCCCTTGGCGATGTCGTCGTAGGTAACCTCCTCGCCGCAGACCGAGCAGGTGCGCTTGTAGCGGATCCGGCCACCGTCCTCGCGGTGTACCTGGTGGAACCGGATGTCCTTCTCCTCGGTCGCGGAGTAGAGCTTCACCCCGATCGAGACGAGCCCGAACGACACGGCTCCCTTCCAGATGGCCCGCATCCTGCGCTCCCTTCCCCGGTATCGACCATGCTCGCATCCGATCGAACCTGGCGCGAGGTGTTCGGCCTGCTACTACAGTCGGGTCGTGCCCGGCGCGCCGCTCAAGCCGATGCTCGCGATGACCGGGCCGCTCCCGGCGGGTGCCGGCTGGGCGTACGAGTTCAAGTGGGACGGGGTGCGCGCGCTCGCCGACATCTCCGGCGGCGGCCAGCACCTGTACGCCCGCTCCGGCGTGCAGATCACCGCCGCGTACCCCGAACTGGCCACCCTGTCCGAGCAGGTCGACGACGCGCTGCTCGACGGCGAGGTGGTGTTGCTGGGCGAGGGTGGGCAGCCCTCGTTCACCGCGTTGGCCGAACGGATGCACGTCCGGGACCGGAACAAGGCGGCCCGGTTGGCGGCGGTCCTCCCGGTGACTTACATGATCTTCGACCTGCTCCGCCTCAACGGCGACGACCTGACCGGCTGGCCGTACGAGCGCCGCCGGGAGGCCCTGGACCAGCTCACCCTCGGCGGCGCCCGATGGGCGGTGCCACCGGTGTTCGCCGACGGCCCGGCCACCTATGAGGCCGCCGCCGAGCACGGCCTGGAAGGGGTGATGGCCAAGCGGGTGGGCTCCGTCTACCGCCCCGGAGTGCGCTCGCCCGACTGGGTGAAGGTCAAGCTGGAGATCACCGGCGACTTCGTGATCGGCGGCTGGCGACCGGGCGCGCGCCGGATCGGCGGACTGCTGGTCGGGGTGCCTGGTCCGGACGGCCGGCTGATCTACCGGGGCCGGGTCGGCGGCGGGATCGGCGCGGCCATCGAACGGCAACTCCTCGCCGAGCTGGAGCCGCTGCGCTCCGGCGTGTCACCGTTCGCGCCGGGCGTGCCGCGCGAGGATGCCCGGGGCGCCATCTGGGTAGCCCCCCGGGTGGTGGTGGAGGTGAAGTACGGCCAACGCACCCCCGACGGTCGGCTGCGCTTCCCCCGGGTGCTGCGGTTGCGCCCGGACAAGCCACCGGAGGAGGTCGACGATGCCGGCTGACCGGCTGCGCGTGGATGTCGAGGGTCGCCCGCTGGAGCTGTCCAACCTGGACAAGGTGCTCTATCCGGCGGCCGGCTTCACCAAGGGTGAGGTGATCGACTACTACACCCGGATCTCGGCGGTGCTGCTGCCGCACCTGCGGGACCGGCCGGTGACCCGGATCCGGTTCCCCAACGGGGTGGACGACAAGTCGTTCTTCGAGAAGAACAAGCCGGCGGCGACTCCGGACTGGGTGCGGGTGGAGACGTTGCCCGCGCCCGGGTCGACCAAGGGCAGGGAGACCATCGACTACGTGGTCGCCGACGACCTGCCCACCCTCGTCTGGCTGGCCAACCTGGCCGCACTGGAGCTGCACACGCCGCAGTGGAGGGTCGGCACGCACCCGGACATGATGGTGGTGGACCTGGACCCGGGGCCGCCGGCCGGGCTCGCCGAGTGCTGCCCGGTGGCGGTGCTGATGCGCGACCGGCTCGCCGACGACGGCATCGACTCGTACCCGAAGACGTCGGGCAAGAAGGGCATGCAGCTCTGCTGCCCGATCGCCGGCACCCAGTCCTCCGATCTCGTTTCCGACTACGCCAAGCGCATTGCGCAGGAGTTGGAGCAGGCGCATCCCAAGCTGGTCGTTTCGAAGATGGCGAAGAACCTGCGCCCCGGGAAGGTCTTCATCGACTGGAGCCAGAACAACGCGGCGAAGACCACGGTGGCGCCGTACTCGCTGCGGGCCCAGTCGGTGCCGTCGGTGTCCACGCCGCTGACCTGGGACGAGGTCGAGGCCGGCGCCCGCGGCCGGAAGCCGGCCGTCCGCCAGTTCACCGCCGCCGAGGTCCTGGCCCGGGTCGACGAGTACGGCGACCTGCTCGCGGCACTGCTCGACGGAGGCCCGGAGCTGCCCACCCGCTGACGGTGCGAGAAACATCCGCGCCCGCCCGCAGAGGCGACGAGGCCCGGCGCCCACGTTGGTGGACGCCGGGCCTCGGCGGCTCATCCGGCCGGTGCCGGAGCGGGCGGACAGCCCCACCGGCGATACCGGATCAGCGGTGTCCGAAGACCTTGCGGCTGGAGCCGAGCCGTAGGAGGACCGTCTCGCCGGTGGCGTCCTGCACCGCGTCGTTGTCGGTGATCGCGTACACGTCGCCGTTGCCGGCCACGGTCAGACCCTCCAGCTTCTCCTGCGTCCACCCGTTGGTGGCGCGCAGTGCGGGCAGCACGTCGACGGCGAGCGTCTTCGGCAGCACCGTCAGCGGACCGGCCGGTGCCGCCGCACCCGGCAGCGGCACCGTGTAGACGCGCTTCACCGTGGCGGCCGGGCCGTTCAGCTTGTCCCGCTCGATGACCGCGAGCCGGTCGCCGACAACGGTGATCTCGGAGAGGCCCATCCAGTCACCCGGCACGCTGGTGCTGCCCAACTGGTAACCGAACCAGCTCCAGGTGCCCGCCGCGACGTCGTAGCGGCCCAGCCGGACCACACCGGCCGGATCGGTGCTCAGCTCCCGCTGCACGGCCACCCAGACGATCTCCCGACCCTGCCGGTCGGTGGTGGCGGTGACCCCCTCCAGGCCCTGCTTGGCCAGGCCGGCGGCGACCTCCGTGGGCAGCGGGACGGTCTGCCGGGTGACCCCGGAGGCGTCCAGCCGGACCAGCTTGTTCTCCGGGCCCTTGGCGCCCTCCACGGCGAGCCAGAAGCCGCCCTGCGGGCGGGCGAAGATGCCCTCCGCGTCGTACCCGACCGGCACGCCGGTCGCGTCCTTCACCGGCAGCGCACCGGTGATCACGGCCGGCGTCCGCTTCGCGTCGATGGTGAGGATCCGGGTCTGGCTGTATGCCGCGTCGGTGACGCTGTAGAGCTGGTCCCGCTTGCCGGGCACCGCCGTCAGCGCGCCGAGGGCACCCCAGCCGATCGGCGTGCCGGCCTGGTCCGTGTCGGAGACGATGCTCGGAAACGCCGGGGTGCCCTTGCCGAGCTGGAACAGCGACACCGAGGCCCGGACGTTGACCGAGGCGTCGTCCTCCTCGCTGGAGACAGCGAGCAGCCCTCGCGACGGGATGGGCAGCAGCCCTTCCGGCCCGTTGGTGGCCGGCAGCACCTGCTTGAAGACCGGCTTGGTGGGGTTGCCCAGGTCGTAGACGGCGACGAAGTTGCTGCGCTCCGAGCCGACGAACGCGTACCGCACGCCGTCGTACTCGGCGATGGCGACGCCCTCCGGCTCGGTGCCCTTCTTCCCGGCACGGTCCTCGTTGTGCAGCCCGTAGGTGACGGCGAGCCGCTCGAAGCTGTTGCCGGCGTCCCAGGCGACCCGCCCGTTGCGGCTGTCGAAGACGGACCAGCCGCGGGTGCCGCCCCGCCAGTCGCCCTCGTTGGCCGTGGCGAGGTAGCGGTCGTCGATCCAGGCGACCGCGTCCGGCTCGCGCGGCACATCGGTGATGGTGCCGGTCAGGTTGATCGTGCCGTCCTTGACGGTGTCGATCCCGCTGATGGTCGCCGTGCCCGCGCTGAACACCCGGGTGATCCGGCCGGTGGGCAGGTCGATCAGGGCGACGCCGTTGTTCTCCTGGAGGGTCACCGCCAGCTGGTTGTGGCTGTTGATCGAGACGTACTCGGGCTCCGGGTCGGTCGGCTCGGCGAGACCGGCCTGGACCAGCGCGGGCAGTGCCTGCCCGTTCGCGCCGGTCAGCGGGACGGGCCGCAGCCGCCAGCCGGCCGGGGTCTTGCCGGTGAGGTCGACGATCTGCACGAAGCCGGCCGGGAGCTGGGGCAGGTCGCCCTCCTCGCCGCCGGGCGGGGTGGCCTCCTCGTCGCGCTCGTTCTCGATGGCGATCGCGGCGTACCGCTGGTCCTTGCTGATCGCGATTGAGTCGGGCTGGCCGGCGAGGTCGAAGCTGGCGACCCGCTTGCGGCTGGCCAGCTCGATCACGTCCAGCCGGCCGGACGGCTCGGTGTAGCTGCTGCTGGTGTTCACCACCACCAGCACGTACTTGCCGACCACGGCGACCGACGTGGGCTCGTCCTCGGCGTTGCCGAGTTGGGCGAGGGAGAGGGTGCCGAGGCCGCGTGGGCGGTCGGCCCGGGAGATGTCGAGGAAGCCGATCCGCCGGGCCAGTGCGTCGGTGTGGATCAGGGTGCGGCCGTCCGGACTGACCGCCGAGATCTCGGCGACCGTCGGGGTCGCCGGGTCCTCACCGGCCGGACGGTTCTGGAAGACCGGGTACGTGGCAACCCGGTCGAAGGCCATCGGCCCGCCCTGGTGGTGCCGCTCGCCGGCACTCGCCGAGGTGGCGCCGGTGATGGTGGCGATCGCGACCCCGGCTGCGGTGAGCGCGGTGATTGCTCTTCTCACTGACAAGGAGTTCCTCCGTCTGCTGATACCCGGACGGAGGCTGACACCCGAGAAGGAGCATCAGCTTGCGCGGACATGAACAGCCGGCGAAGTGCGGCGCAGCCGCCACCAGGCGGCACCGATCAGGACCACGGTGACCACGGTGACCGCGACGTCGCCGGCCAGCGCCGCTGCCGGGCTCGCCGGGGAGTACGGCGGCACCAGGTACGCGAACGCGGCGGCGCTGACCAGGCTCGCCGAGCCGGCGGCGAGCACGTGTCGCTGCCGCCAGCCGGCGCGGGACGACCAGTATGCGATCAGGCCCCCGGTGCCGGCGGCGATCGCCAGCGCGATGGCCACCCCCGGCCAGCCGGGCGCCAGATCGGTGCCGAGGTGGACGAGGACGACCACCAGGCCCACCCAGAGTGGGTGCGGCGCTCGACGGACGCGTCGCGCCGTCGCCGTGCCCGTCTCGACGGCCGGTGTGTCGGTGGGTCGCGGGCGAGGACGTCGCCAGCGGGGCAGCAGGGCCGTCGCGATGAGGGCGAGCACCACCGCGGCGGCGAAGGTCAGCTGGAGCGGGCTGGCCAGGAAGCCCTTCCGGCCGCTGTCCGAGAAGATCAGCAGACTGCCGAGCAGGTAGATCACGCCGACCACGACGAGCCCCGGCCGGCCGAGCCACGGCCGCAGCCGGCGGCCCCGCCCGAGGAACGACTCGATGATCACGATCGGCGCGCAGATGGTCAACGTGATGTGGTTGCCCACGTAGTCGAAGGCCTGCCGGACGCTGAACCCGAGCCCTGGCACCAGCGTCGCCTCGGCGGCGGCCCGAGTGTCGGCGTACTCCGTGTCATCCAGGTAGCCGGGGTTGAACAGCGACTGGTCGACCAGGCCGGCCTGAAGCACGCCGAACGCGGCGGCGAGCAGCACGATCGCCGGCCATCCCGCGCCGAGGTGCCGGGCGGTCTCCCGGATCAGGATGGCCGCCCCGCCGTACATCGGGCCGAGGAAGATCAGCACCGGGAGGAAGTCGGCGAGGGTGAAGCCGCCCCAGGAGCACTCGGCGGCCCAGGGCGCGAGCAGCAGCAACGCGACCACCGGCACGAGCCGGCGGCGCAATGGGAGACGGTCGGCGGTGGCGGGGCGGGGCTCGGCCGGCATGGGCGCTCCTCGGCGACGCTTCGGGGTCACCCGTACCGTGCGCCAGCCACCCGGCCGGCCGCTACCGCCATCGGCCGACGGCTGGCGCGACCAAAGTCGTTGAGTAGGGTGGTTCCGACGTCGTCACCGGGGAGCGTGGAGATGCAGCCAACCGTCACGGCCGACCTGGCGGCGCGGCCCGCCGACGCCGAGCACCCACTGCTCAGCTACCGCGACGAGACAACCGGCGAACGGGTCGACCTGACCGCGCACCAGGTCGGTTCCTGGGCGGCGCGTAGCGCGGCTCTGCTGCGGGACGGCTGCGGGCTCGGCCCGGGCAGCCGGGTCGCGGTGCTGCTGCCGCCGCACTGGCGTACCGCCGCGGTGTTGTTGGGGGCCTGGGCCTCCGGCCTGGCGGTGTCGTTCCGGCCGCGCGCCACCGCGGGCCTGCCGGTCATCGAACCGGGCGGCGACCGGCCGTTCGACGCGGTCTTCGTGACCCCCGAACGGCAGGACGACTGGCTGGAGGACGTCCCGGAGGCACCGCACCGCTACCTCGTCGGCACCGGGCCGGGGCCGCTGGCCGACGTGCCGCTGGGCTGGTTCGACTGGTCCGCCGAGGTGCTCCGGTACCCGGACGCCACACCCGACCACACCGCCATCCACCCGTCGGACCCGGCCAGCGCGGACGGCACCACCTACGGCCAGTGGGGCGCGATCGCCCAGGGGATCGCCGAGATGCTCGACCTGCGTGCCGGTGACCGGCTGCTGGTCGACGCCGCCGAGCACGAGCAGCCGCTGAAGTGGTTGCTGGCTCCGCTCTCCGCCGGCGCGTCCGTGGTCATCAGCGCCAACCTCGACCCGGCGCGGCGGGACGCGGTGGTCGCCGCCGAGCAGATAACCCGGGTCCTCTGAGTCCCGTCATTCGGCCGGCGAAACCAAACAGCGCTCCGCGATCTTCTTCCGTTACATCGACGTCTGCCCTGCTCAGAGGGTCTTTTTTCGATGCCGTCGACGTGGTGTCATACCCGAACGACGACGTCATTGACCCGGTCATGACAACACCGCGTCGACCCGCACCGCCTCCCTGAAAGGTGCACCGATGCACAGGAGATCGACTTTCCGACTGGCCCTCCTCACCGCCACCGCTGCGACGTTCCTGACTTCCGGGGGCGCCTACGGCGCGGTGGGCGTGGCCGCGCCCGCGCCCGTCTCTCCGGGTGTCGCGGCGTGTGAGCCGGGCGCCGAGGCACACAGCGTGGCTCGGGTCGCCGAGGGCGCCACGGCGCACGAGCCGGAGCTGTATTCCAAGAACGAGGCGAACGCCTACGGGGTGATCAAGGATGCCCCGCGCCTGGCCAACGGCAGCGTCACCGTGCCGACGGTCTTCCACATGGTCTCCGACCATCCCCTCAGCGCGGCCGAGACCAACAGGTGGAACACCCTGATCGCGGCGCAGATGACCGTGCTCAACGACTCGTTCGCGGGCCGCACGGCGACGAGCGCCTCCAACACGCCGTTCCGGTTCTCGCTCATCGACACCACGTGGACGGTGAACAGCAACTGGTACACCGTCGAGCCGGGCAAGAACGAGCGGGACATGAAGAAGGCGCTGTACACCGGCGACTCCCGCACCCTGAACGTGTACGCGGCCAACATCGGCGGCGGGCTCCTCGGCTGGGCGTACTTCCCGAAGGGTTACAACAACGGCCGCGACTACATCGACGGCGTGGTGATGCTCGACGAGTCGATGCCGGGCGGCACGGCCGGCAAGTACTCCCTCGGTGACACGCTGACGCACGAGGTCGGGCACTGGCTGATGCTGGAGCACACCTTTGCGCACGGCTGCTCCGCCTCCGGCGACTTCGTCGCGGACACTCCGCGCGAGGCGGCGCCGCAGTTCGACTGCCCGGTGGGCGCGGACACCTGCACCGCACCCGGGCTGGACCCGATCCACAACTTCATGGACTACACGCAGGACTCCTGCATGGACATGTTCACCGCCGGACAGGCGGACCGGATGAGCGACGCCTGGGTGGCATTCCGGGCCGGCGGCGCCGGCTAGATCGGCACGTGTCGGGGTCGACGGGCAGCCGCGTGGCGGCTCGTCGACCCCGTCGCCTCACCCTTCCGGTGGAGCCGACGCGTTCCGCCATCTCTCACATTTTTCCTGCTCATACGCTTCGCCGAAGGCACGTGCGCTGTCGGAGCGCCGGCCACTTCCCACAGCGGCGGAGGGGATATGGCGTCGATCCGTGCACGTCGGACAGTGGTTTCAGTGGTGGCCGGCGGCCTGGTCGCCCTCGGTGTGCTGGCACCAGGGCCGGCTGGCGCCCCGCCGCTTCCCCGTGCGGTCCAGGTCGACGGTGCGGTCGACTCGCCCAGCCCGAAAGTGCCGCGTCCCCCGCAGCTTCCGGCGGATTTCCAGGGCACAGGCCGGTACATCGTCCGCGACCTCGGCATCGACGTGCCGTGGGCTGAGCGCGCGCCGCTCGCCTTGATCGACTCGGTGTCGGCGATATCGGGGCATCAAAGTGCCTTGATGCCGCCACATCGCCGAAGCGGAGTCGATCAACGACCACTCGGCCGCGCCCGGCTTGAGCAGGGCGACAGGTGATCGGTGGGCAACGCACACCGCGCCCCGCCGGGAAGTGGTCGGTCGCAGAAGACCCAATGGCGTACGCCCTGCTGGTCCTCGGCCGAGACGGTGACCCCGCCCGGCTCGACCCGCGCGTTGAGCCGGACCAGCACCCGGGCGGCGGTACGCGCGAAGATCCGGGCGCGGAGCAGGTCCGGCGCGGTGATCGGCAGGTGGATCACCCAACGCTCGCTCATCGGTAGCGGTGGTTCGCCGACTGGGCGCTCTGCCACGTACGCAGGGCGTTCTTGATCCGTACGTTCTCCTCCTGCACCGCGACCAGGGCGGTCTGCGCGACGGTGAGTTCGTCGGCCACCCGGTGCAGGAAGGCCCGGATCTCGACGGGATCGAGGCCCTGTCGGCGGACGTTGAAACATCGCTCGCGGATCTGCCACGGCCGCAGCGGCGTCCCTCGCTGGATTTCTCTCGTCGGACGTGTTGCGTCGCGTCGGCTCGCCAGCCGACGGATCAGGTTGCGCACGGTGACTGCCCTTCGTCGGATGGAGTCGACGTGAAGGGGCGGTCTCCGCCGGTTGCGGTCGGCGAAGACCGCCCCGCCCCGCGGCCGTTCCGGAGGTACGGCAGCAGGGCCGCGCCGGGGGAGCGCGGAGGGTGAGGTCTCGGCGGCGATGCGAGACCAGTACGAGAGGCGCCAACCGACCGCAGCAGCATCGCATCACCGAGAGCGACGCTACCGATACCTCTCACCTCTGTCAACGCTCTCGTACCTGCCAAACCTCGCTGATGCACTGGCTGCCGCTTCGCTTCCAGTTGTTGCCGCTCTCTCACCTGGTGCTCGATACTGGGCGGGCCAACCGACTGCAAGGGGCCACCACGTGCCGATTCCGCCAACCATGGACGAGTTGATCGACGATCTGCTGAGGCGGATCAAGGTCGGCGAATTCGAGCCTGGGTCGCAGATACCGTCCACCCAGGAGCTGTCCGATCACTACGACGTGTCGGTGTCGACCATCCATCGCGCGGTGGCGAGGCTGCGAGGCGAGGGTGTGCTGGTCGGTCGCCCGGGTCGCGGCGTCTTCGTCGCGGAGTCCCGCCGACGCTAGGCAGAATGCTCTGGCCGCTCGGCGTCAGGGCCGGGCTGACGGCCCGCACGATGACCAACTCCGTATCGGCGATATGGGGGTGTCGGGGTGCCTCGGACACCCCCATGTCGGGGATACGGAGTCGATCAAGGGCCGTCGGGCTCAGTCGAACGACGGCAGTGACGGGCCGAGGACGTCGTCGGCGTCCACGATGGTGTACGCGTACCCCTGCTCGGCCAGGAACCTCTGCCGGTGCGCCGCGTACTCGGTGTCGATGGTGTCCCGGGAGACCACCGTGTAGAAGTGCGCCTGTCGACCGTCGGCCTTCGGACGCAGCACCCGTCCGAGCCGCTGTGCTTCCTCCTGCCGGGAGCCGAACGTCCCCGACACCTGGATCGCCACCGCCGCCTCGGGCAGGTCGATGGAGAAGTTGCCGACCTTGGAGATGACCAGGGTGCGGATCTCCCCGGACCGGAACGCGTCGAACAGCCGTTCGCGCTCCTTGTTCGTGGTCGAGCCCTGGATGATGGGCGCGTCCAGGTATTCGCCGAGCTGGTGCAGCTGGTCGATGTACGCGCCGATCACCAGCACCTGGTCGTCGGGGTGCCGGTCGACCAGCGCCTTCACCACGGGCAGCTTGGTGCGCGCGGTCGCCGCCATCCGGTAGCGCTCCTCGGCCTCCGCCGTCGCGTACGTCATGCGCTCCGCGTCGGTCAGCGTCACCCGAACCTCGGTGCACTCCGCCGGGGCGATCCAGCCCTGCGACTCGATGTCCTTCCACGGCGCGTCGTACCGCTTCGGGCCGATCAGGCTGAACACGTCGCCCTCGCGGCCGTCCTCGCGTACCAAAGTCGCCGTCAGGCCCAGCCGGCGGCGGGCCTGGAGGTCCGCGGTGAACCGGAAGATCGGCGCGGGCAGCAGGTGCACCTCGTCGTAGACGACCAGGCCCCAGTCGCGGGCCCCGAACAGGTCCAGGTGGGTGAACGTGCCGCCGCGCCGCGCGGTGAGCACCTGGTACGTGGCGATGGTGACCGGGCGGATCTCCTTGCGCTCGCCGGAGTACTCCCCGATCTCCTCCTCGGTCAGCGAGGTGCGCGCGATCAGCTCCCGCTTCCACTGCCGGCCGGCGACGGTGTTGGTGACCAGGATCAGCGTGGTCGCCTTCGCCTCGGCCATCGCCGCCGCGCCGACCAGGGTCTTGCCGGCGCCGCAGGGCAGCACCACGACGCCCGACCCGCCGGCCCAGAACGCCTCGACAGCTTCCCGCTGGTACGACCGCAGCGTCCACGGCTTGCGGCCGTCCTTGCCGGCCTCGGCCAGCTCGATCGGGTGCGCCTCGCCGTCGACGTAACCGGCCAGGTCCTCCGCCGGCCAACCCAGCTTGAGCAGTGCCTGCTTGAGCCGGCCGCGCTCGGACGGGTGCACCCGGAGGGTGTCATCGTCGATCTTGTCGCCGAGCATGCCGGCGAGCTTCTTGCTCTTGGCGACCTCGATCAGCACCAGCCGGTCCAGCGCCCGCAGCACCAGCCCGTACGCCGGGTCGTTGGCGAGCTGGAGCCGGCCGTAGCGATCCATCGTCTCGGCCACGTCCACCAGCAGCGCGTGCGGCACCGGGTAGCGCGAGTACTTGATCAGGGAGTCGACCACGCCCTCGGCGTCGTGACCCGCGGCTCGGGCGTTCCACAGCCCGAGCGGGGTCAGCCGGTAGGTGTGCACGTGCTCGGGAGAGCGCTCCAGCTCGGCGAAGGGCGCGATCGCCATCCGACAGGCCTGCGCGTCCGGGTGGTCGATCTCCAGCAGCAGGGTCTTGTCCGACTGCACGATCAGTGGTCCACCGCTCACGCCAGCGTCCTCTCCTCGGTTGGCCGTCCGGCCGGGACGGGGCTGAATACCCGCCGCTGACCGACCATCCAGTGTTGCACGGTGCGGGGTGTCGCAAGAAAGATGCTCACCAGACGCAACCGTCACGGCAGTGACGAACGTCTAGGAAAGGGACGACTGTCCAGGGGAGGTCCCATGAAGCGTGTCCGGATCATTTCCCGGCTGGTCGCCCTGATGGTGGTCACGTTGGTCGGCGCCGGTGCGTGCGCGTTCGATCCGCAGGCGGGCGGGGGTGGCGGCGGGGGAGCCGCACCGGCGGGCGCGGCGGAACAGGCAACGGGGGCGAGCGGCACGTCCGGGCCGGACCAGCGCGGCCGGCCCACGCCGGCCGCGCCGGCGCCGACGCCGACCCGGAGCGCCACGCCGAAGCCCACGCCCAAGCCGACCCGCAGCACGCCGGCACCGGCCACCAGCACCGCCGCGCCGGCCGCCGGCTGCCCGCAGGGCGAGCACCAGCGCGCGGTGGAGACGTACCTGGCCCGGTTGGGTGGGTTCGGGTCGGTGACCGTCGACGGCCGGCAGTCCGCCGCCGACTGCGCCGCGATCAAGAAGTTCCAGCGGCGGTACGGCATCCGCCCCGTCGAGGGTCGCGCAGGGCCGACCACACACGACGTGGCCCAGCGGCTCGCCACCACCGAGACGGCGCGCTGCAAGGCCGGCACCGGCACCACGTTCTGCGTGGATCTCACCCGGCAGACCGTCTGGGCTCTCCGGGGCGGCAAGGTGATCATGGCGCCGACGGTGACCCGGACCGGAATGTCCGGCTACCGCACCCCGGCCGGCACGTACACCGTCAACTACCGCAACCCGAAGGAGTGGTCCGACCCGTACGAGGTGTGGCTGCCGTACTGGCAGCACTTCACCCAGGGGATGGGCTTCCACGAGACCACCACGTACCTGCACGAGAAGTCGATCGGCTCACACGGCTGCGTCAACCTGCTGCACGTCGACGCCGTCCGGATGTGGGAGTTGGGGAAGGTGGGCACCCGCGTGGTGCTGATCGGCCGCCGTCCCGGCACCTGAGCCACGTGGCGAATCGCGGGGGATAACCCCCTGTCCCACCGGTCCCTTGAGTGACACCCTGGGAGTACAGGGCCGGACCGGGCGGGGAGGCTTGGCATGACGGTCGACCGTGACGTGATCGAAGTGCACGAGCAGGCACCACCCGACGAGGTGTCCCGCGCGACCGTGGTCGCGTACGCCGTCGCGGCGGCGCTCCTCGTCGGGTGGTTCCTCTTCGGCTGGCTGGTGCTGCGGCAGGGCTTCGTCGACTCGGTCGGGGAGTCCGCCGGCGCCGGCTTCGCGCTGCTGCTGGTCGTCTCGGTCGTCGGCACCGTACGCCGCAGCCGACGCTGACCGGCGCGCCCGGCGGCCGGTCGGCGGCGATGCTGGTCAGTCCGCCAGCACCGCCGCGGTGACCCGGTGCAGCGCGAAGGTGTGCAGCATCTCCGTCCGTTCGTCCTCGGCGCGCAGGTAGCCGGCGCCGATCGAGACCGGCTTGACCAGCCGGGACGCGGTCGCCCCGTGCGCGTCCACGTACCCCACCCAGACCAACGCCCGGTCCCGGACCGCCTGCTGGAGGACGGCCAGCGCCTCGCTGTGCGTGTGCACCGGCACCGGGCCGCCACCGAGCCCCGCCGCCCCGCCGCGCACCACCGCCGGTGCCCGTCGGGCCGCCCGCGCCGCCGCCTCACCCCGCCGGATCTGCTCCACCACGCCGAGCAGCCGCGGCATGGGCAGCTTCTGGGTGGCCACCGGATCCAGCGTCCAGCTGGTCGACAGCACTCGGGCGGGGGCCCGCCGGATCCTTGGCCGGGACAGCACGGTGCTGCCGCTGGCGTCCTCCGGCACCGGGGCGTACCCGGCGTCGCGCAGCGCGCCCAGCAGCCGACCGACCTGGTACGGGGTGCTCAGCACCGTCGGGGCGAGCCGGCGCAGATTCAGCGACTCCAACCGCCGGTCGGCCAGCACCTCGGTGAGCAGCGCCTCGTCGTCGCTGCGCAGGTACGCCCCGGCCGAGCCGACCCGCAGGCCGCCGTGCTTGCGGGCCACGTCGTCCACCAGGTAGCTCAGCCCCTGCGGCACCGGGGTACGGGACCGCCGCCGGAACACCTCGTGCAGGTCGTCGGCCGAGTAGCCGGCGTCCAGCGCCCGCCGCACGCTCGCCGTGGTGACCCGGTGCACGCTCGCCCCGCCGGCCGACTCGAGCTCGGTCATCGCCTCCAACTCGGCGGCGAGCGCCGGCTCGGGCGGCCCGGGCACCACCACGGTCAGGTCGGCCTGCACCAGGAAGTGGTCGACCGGGGCGGGCAGCAGCGCGTCCAGCGCTCGGGCGGCACCCGACGGGTCGCCGCTCTCGACATCGGCGTGCAGCCCCAGCGGGTCGCCGCCCCGCTCGTCGGCGGAGGTCAGGTCGACCAGCAGCAGTCGGCCGTACGAGGTGAGCGCCCCCAGGCCGGTGACGCCGAGCTGCGCCGCCTCGGTCAGCACCTCCCGGTGGGCGGCCTCCCGGCCTCGGCTGCGCCGTGGCGCCCGCCAGTCCAGCAGGTCCTGCACCTCTTCCGGGGTGGGAGCGGTCGCGGGCTCCAGGTCGGCGAGTACGCCGAGCACCCCCCGCCGGGTGGGCGGCGCGCCGGCCCGCTCGACCTCGGCGGAGAGCGCGGTGATCGGCCGGTCCCGGTCGTCGCGCCGGCCGACCAGCCCCACCTGTCGGGTCATGGTCAGCCACGCGCGGGCCAACTGCTCCCAGCGCTGGGCCAGCGAGGCGGCCCGCCACACCTCGTACCCGCCGGTCGGCAGTACCTGCTGATCCGCGCCGTACCGGGTGGTGGTCACGCCGGGTAGCTCCATCTCGCCGGCGAGCCCTGCCGCGTACGCCACCTCCAGCAGCAGCGCGGTGGTCGGCTCGTCCAACCCGGCGGTACGGGCCAGCCGGCGCAGGTCCCGGACGCCAATGCCGCCCGAGCGCAGCACCGGCGCGGGCTCGGCGGCGAGCTGCTCCAACAGCCCCTCGGTGTGCCGGACCACCTCCATGGTCTGCCCGGCTCCGGCCGAGTCGACCGCCTTCGCCTCGCGTGGCGCGGCGGCCACCGGCGGCGGGCTGGTGCGCAGCGGCCCGAGCGGGCCGCTGTCGCGGCGCAGCAGCAGGCCGACCTCGCGGGGTAGCTCCACCGTGCCGCTGGTCGTCGACGAGCCGTTCGAGATGGGAACGAGCAGCCGGTTGTCGACCAGCCAGCGCACCGGGGAGCCGGTCGGGGCGCCGCCGTTGGTCGGGTCCGAGAGCACGGTGTCCTCCGCCCCGAGCGGCGGCGCCTGCAACGCGCCCGGGGGCACGCTGCCCACCGGTGGTCCGGCCGCCAGCCGGTCCAGGATCGCCCGGGCAGAGGGGGGCGCGGCGAGCAGCGTCCGACGTAGCTTCGCCGGGTCCGCGCAGAGCGCGGCCGTGCGCGGGTCCAGCTCCGCGGCGGGGCGGCCGAGCCCGGCGGGGTACGGGGCGACCTCGTCGACGGCGGGGACCACCTCAAGCGCGTGCTCCGGGCCGTACAGCAGGAAGAGCGCGCGCAGCCGGCCGACGGCGGCCCGGACGGCCGTCGGCGCCGGTGGTTGCGGTCCGCTGGTCGCCATGGCGAGCACCGCGTCGGTGGCGGTGGTGCCCTCGTCCGGGTCCCGGGTGAGTCGGGCCGCGTCGAGGATCTGGAGGGTGAACTGGTCCAGTCCGTCCAGCGCACGGGCCACCGAGACCCGGGACTGAGCGCGGATGGCCAGGGCGGAGATGTCGGCCGGTACGGGCACGACGAGGTCGGGCCGCAGCTGGAGGAGCGCGGCCAGCGACTCGTCGGGCAGCGACCGCAGGTGGTCGGCGAGTGAGGTGGTCATCGTCTTCCCACGCTAGCCCGGCAACGACCCGTCGCGCCCGTCGGACGTCCGCCCGGCCGGGAGTCGCCGGGTACGTTTCTCGACATGCCCGCACTGACCGTCGGATTCGATCTCGACATGACCCTGGTTGACTCCCGCCCCGGCATCGCCGCGGCCTTCCGGGCGCTGACCGCCAGGACCGGCGTGCCGGTGGACGCTGACCTGGCGGTGTCCCGGCTCGGCCCACCGCTGCGCACCGAGATCGGGCACTGGTTTCCGCCGGAGCAGGTCGAGTCGGCCGTGCACATGTTCCGTGAGCTTTACCCGGCGTACGCGATCACCCCGACGGTGCCCCTGCCCGGAGCACAGGCGGCGATCGACGCGATCCGCGCCCGGGGCGGCCGGGTGCTGGTCGTCACTTCCAAGCTCGGCCGGCTGGCTCGGCTGCACCTGGACCACCTCGGCCTGGTCGTCGACGAGCTGGCTGGCGACCTGTTCGCCGAGGAGAAGGCCACCGCCCTGCGGGAGCACGACGCGACCCACTACGTCGGGGACCACGTGGCGGACATGGTGGCAGCGGGGGTGGCCGGGGTGCCCGGAATTGGCGTCGCGACCGGGCCGTGCTCTCCGGACGAACTGCTCGCGGCCGGGGCGGAAGTGGTGCTGGATGATCTCACCAGATTCCCAGCGGCGCTCGACGGCATGATCCAGCTAGCCTTGGAGCAGTAGACGGCTCAAGTGAAGCAGGGGATCTCAGGTGCCTACGGGTCGAGTGAAGTGGTACGACACGGCCAAGGGATACGGCTTCGTCACCAGTGACGAGGGCGGCGACGTTTTCCTGCCCAAGGGCGCGCTGCCTGCGGGTGTCACCGACCTCAAGGGCGGTCAGCGGGTCGACTTCAGCGTGGTGGACAGCCGGCGGGGTGCGCAGGCCATGGGCGTCAAGCTGCTGGACGCGCCGCCGTCGATGGCGGAGCTGCGCCGCCGGCCGGCCGAGGAGCTGCACGGCCTCGTCGAGGACATGATCAAGGTGCTGGAGGCGAAGGTGCAGCCGGACCTGCGCCGAGGCCGGTACCCGGACAGGAAGGCCGCGCAGAAGATCGCTCAGCTGGTCCACGCGGTCGCGCGCGAGCTGGAGGTCTGAGGCACCAGCCCGGCGTCGGCGGCCCGGTCTAGCAGCGCCGCGACCGCTGCGAAACCGGCCTCGCCGAGGTCGGCGGTGAACTCGTTGACGTAGAGGCCGATGTGTCGGTCCACGACGTCGAGCTCCATCTCCTGGGCGTGCGCGAGCACGTACTCCCGACTGGCCGCCGGGTCGGCCCAGGCCTGCCGGACCGATTCGCGGACCCAGCCGGCGGCGGCCTGCGGGTCCACCGCGCCGCGTCGCGCCAGGATCGCGCCGAGGGGAATGGGCAGGCCGGTGTCGGCCTCCCACCACTCGCCGAGGTCGACCAGCGCGGTCAGGCCGTGCCGGTGGTAGGTGAACCGGGCCTCGTGGATCACCAGCCCGGCGTCGTAGCGGCCGGCCGCGACGCCCGGCATGATCTCGTGGAACGGGACCACTTCGATCCGGGCCGGCGGCCGCCCGGCCGACCAGAGCCGGAACAGCAGGTACGCGGTGGTCCGGTCGCCTGGCACCGCCACCGTGGCACCGGTCAGGTCGGTGCGGTCCGGCCCGCCGGCACGGTCGCCCCGGGTGAGCACCAGTGGCCCGCACCCGCGACCGAGCGCGCCACCGCAGGGCAGCAGGTGGTAGTCGTCGAGCAGCCAGGGCAGCGCCGCGAAGCTCACCTTCACGAGGTCGAACGCGCCCTGCTCGGCCGCCGTGTTGGTGACGTCCACGTCGGCGTACGTCACCTCGACCGGCGGCGCGCCGGGCACCCGACCGTGCACCAGGGCGTGGAAGACGAACGTGTCGTTGGGGCAGGGCGAGATCGCCAGGGAGAGCGCCACGCCCCCACGTTAGCCCCGCCCCCGCCCAGCCACCCGCGCCCACCCCACCGGCTGTGACCCGGCCCGGTTGCCCGCCTGGTCGCTCGCCTGGTCGCTCGCCTGGTCGCCGGCCTGGTTGCTCGCCTGGTCGCCGGCCTGGTCAGCGGCCTGGTCGCCGGCCTGGTTGCTCGCCTGGTCGCCCGCCTGGTTGCTGGCCCGGTTGCTCGTCCCGCGCTATCGGTCATTCCAGCCCGACGTGCTCCGCAGCGGCCACCAGGGGCAGACGTGTCACCTCGCTGCCTGTCGAGCTGCCCCAGATATGGGGCAGTGGCCTGCCGGAGGGTGGGCCGGGATGCGCCGGCTGGTCGGACGAGTTCGGGCGGAGCCGGCCGGTCGGGCGAGTTTGGGTGGGGTCGGTTGGTGGGGCGAGTTTGGGTGGGGTCGGTTGGTGGGGCGAGTTCGGGCGGAGCCGGCCGGTCGGGCGAGTTTGGGTGGGGTCGGTTGGTGGGGCGAGTTTGGGTGGAGTCGGTTGGTGGGACGAGTTCGGGTGGGGTCGGTTGGTGGGGCGAGTTCGGGCGGAGCCGGCCGGTCGGGCGAGTTTGGGTGGGGTCGGCCGGTCGGGCGAGTTCGGGCGGAGCCGGTTGGTCGGGCGAGTTGGGCGGAGTCGGTTGGTGGAGCGAGTTCGGGTGGGGTCGGTTGGTGGGGCGAAGTCGGGTGGAGCCGGCTGGCCGGGCGGGAGTTCGGGCGGAGTTGGTTGGTCGGGCGAGTTCGGGTGGGGTCGGGCGGTTGGTCGCGCACCCAGCCGGTTCGCTGCGGCCACTTTCTTGGCACCCGGCTCTGCCCCACATCTGGGGCAGCTCGACAGGCTCGGAGCACAGTGCCCGCACCTCTGTCAGCCGTGGTGGGAGACCCGTTCACCGAGTTATCCACAGGACGGATCGGGGCTGTTGACGGCGCTCGGCCGATTGAAAAGCATGGACGGGTGGTTGACGGGGACGGGCTCATCAATGTGGGTGCGGCGTTGCGTTCGCTGCGTCGACGTGCGGATCTGAGCCAACGAGAGCTGGCCGAACGATCTGGTGTGCCGAAGAGCACGCTGGCGCGGATCGAGGCCGGGCGGGGCGGCGACCCGGGGTTCCGCACGGTGGAGCGGCTGATTCGTGCGGCCGGGGGTGAGGTGGCCTTCGCCGTGCCCAGCGATGCCCATGCCAACGCCCACCCCAGCGCTGCCCACCCAAACCCCCGCCGTAGCGACGTCGAGCCGCCGGACGAGCCACGGGACCAGCCACGGGACGAGCCACGGGATGAGGCGGGGCGCCGCTACCCAGCGCATCTCGACGTGCGACCGGTCCGAACACTCAAGGACTGGCCGGGCGCCTGGTGGGCGTACTCGTACACCCTGCCGCCGGAGCTGTGGCCGCTACCGGTGCCGGAGTGGACCTACGATCTCGACCGCGCTCGCCGCGACGAGAAGCGGAGGCGGCAACGGATGTTGGGGCGGGTGTCCTACCGGCGCGACGTGGGCGGGGCACCGGAGACGTCGCGGCGGTTCCTCGCCGAACTGTCTGACGGGGAGATCGTCGGTGAGCTGCGGGCGCACGAGCGGAGTGTTGATCTGCTCCTCGGTGACGACCTCGGTGATCGGCGCGAGCTGGTGCTGGAGAGCGTGGTCGTGGTGCCCGAGCTGCGATGGCTGGGTATCGGGCGCCGCCTGGTCGAGTTGCTGGTGGCGGAGATGACCGGGACCAGCATCCGGACCGTCCACGCCATTGCCGAGTACAGCATCGTCGACTTCCTGCTGGCCTGCGGGTTCGAGCTGGAGGCGGCCCGGCCGTCGGCGCTGGCCCTACGGCTCTGATCTCGGCGTCCGCCGGGTCAACGCAGGGCCGGGGCTGCCGCGGTGAGGGCGGTGAGGGCCGCACGCAGCCGCCAGGCGTCCCGATTGCGGGGGCCGATCGGGTTGGAGATGGTGCGCAACTCGGCGAAGGGCACCCCGGCCTGCGCCGCGGCGACCGCCACCCCGTACCCCTCCATGGCCTCGGCGACCGCTTCCGGATGCCGCCGGCGCAGCTCCTCGGTGCTGGCGGCGGTGCCGGTGACCGTGCTGACCGTGAGCACCGGGCCGGCCGTGGCGGCCGGCAGGGCGGCCCGCAGAGTCGCCAGCAGCCGCGGGTCGGCCGGCACCACGCTGCCGCTACCGAGCAGCGCGGGCGGCATGCCCAGCTCGTCGACGGGGATGAAGCCGTCCGGTGACTCGGCGCCCAGGTCGGCGGCGATGCTGGCGGTGCCGAGCACCGTGTCCCCGACCGCGGCCTGACCGGCGAAGCCGCCGGCCACACCGGCGCTGACCACCGCTCGGTACGGCCGGCCGGCCGCCTCGGCCAGCGCCAGCATTCGAGCGGTGGCGGCGCCGGCCACGGCCGGGCCCACCCCGACCGGAGCCACGGTCACACTGGCGTCGGTCAGCCCGGCCCGGATCGCGTCCGCCTCGGCGGGCACTGCGGTCACCACCAGCAGGCCGGTCACGAGACGGACCCGGGGGACTCCCGGCGGGTGTCGTCGTCCGCGCCGCCACCCGGTCCGCCGACCGCCGACGAGGGGCGGTAGATGTGGTAGCCCGGTGGGGCCAGGCCCGGGTCGTCGAACTGTGGCGAGCCAGCCTGGTTGGGTGCCGGCGAGGTGGGCGTGGGGTCCGTCGGCTCGTCGTCGGCCAGTTCGTCGTCGCCCAGCGGCCGACCTGCCAGCTTCTCGCCGCGCAGCCGGGCGGCGACCAGCACACCCCGGACGGCGGCCAGTACGCCCACCCCGCCGGCGACCGCGATGCCCATCCGACCGTCGAACGGGACCAGCCCGAGCCCGCCACCGGCGACGAAGGCGAGCATCAGCACCGTCTCGGAGTGGGCGAAGGAGCTGGCCCGCAGCCGCTCCGGGATGCGCTCCTGGATCGAGGCGTCCACGGCCAGCTTGGAGACACCGCTGGCCAGAGCGGTGACCAGGCAGAGCAGGGCGACCATCGGCAGCGAGAACTGGATGACGGCGAGCACGGCCACCCCGGCCACGATGACCATGCTGCTGGACTGGATGGCGGTCGGCCGATGGATGCGCAGCCGGGTGCCGATGGCGGTGGCCAGGAAGGTGCCGACCGCCAGCGCGCCGCCGACCAACCCGAGCGCCCACTCGGCACCCAGGTCCCGGCCGAACACGACGGTGGTCAGGTCGCCCTTCTTGATCGCGAAGGCGAGGAAGAGCAGCAGGAAGCCGTAGACCGCGCGCAGGGTCGCGGCACCGATCAGGGTGGCGATCACCAGCCGGCCGGCCGGGCGGCCCCGACCCAGTGGCCGGTCGCCCCGGCGTCGGCCCAGCGCGCGCAGCGCCCGAGGGACTCTTTCCGGTGGCTCGGAGTCGGCTTTCGGTGGCAGGCGCAGGGAGATCACCATGCCGACCAGGAAGATCACCGAAGCGACCCGAAGCGGCCACTGCGGCCCGAACCAGAACGCGGCCAGCCCGATCGGCGCCACCAGTGCGCCCGCCACCGTGCCGTAGACGCTGGCCCGGGCGCCCACCTGGGAGAGGCCGAGCCCTTCCGGCAACAGCCGGGGCACGGCCGCCGACCGGGCCACGCCGTACGCCCGGGAGAGCGCGAGCACCCCGAACGCGGCCGGATAGAGCCCGAAGCCGTGGATGTAGTCGGAGATCAACCAGGCCAGGAACGCCCGGCCGAGCATGGTGGCGGCCAGGGCGTATCGCCGGCCATGCCGGAAATGGTCCAGCAGCGGACCCACCACGGGGGCGAGCATCGCGAACGGCACCATGGTCACCAGCAGATAGAGCGCGACCTTGCTGCGGGCCTCACCCAGCGGCACGTTGAAGAAGATCGTCCCGGCCAGGCCGATGGCGATCAGAGTGTCGCCAGCGCAGGAGACGGCGTGCAGGTCGAACAGCCGGACCATGCCGACTTCGCCGCCGGCGCCCCGGGCCCGGGCCCGGCCGGCTCGGCGGGTCATCCAGCGCCCGCTGCCCACCGAACCACGCAGCAGCAGACGGACGGCGCGGATGCCGGTGCCGACGGTCCGCCCGAGGACGGATCGCCCGGAGCGGGAGTACGACGGCATGTGCACCATCCTTGCCCATCTGATCCAGGTACGCCGCACCACTGCGGCGAAAGGTTCCCCGGGAGTCCCTGTCACCCCTGCGGGGCGCATGGGGAACAATGGTGAGGTGACCAGGCCCGTCTCCACCCGTGCCGCCCGTCTCGACCAGGTCTGCGCCGCTGCCGTCGAGGTGGCCCGCGCTGGCATCACCGAGGTGGACGCCGACGATGTCGGCGACCACCTGCAGGTCGTGGCCGAGGGTGATCGCCTGGTCACCCATTACTTCGAATGCCGCCTCGCCGGCTACCGCGGCTGGCGGTGGGCGGTCACCGTCACCCGGGTGCCGCGCAGCCGCACGGTGACCATCTGCGAGACGGTGCTGCTGCCCGGCCCGGACGCGCTGCTCGCGCCGGGGTGGCTGCCCTGGCAGGAGCGGCTCAAGCCGGGCGACCTGGGCCCGGGTGACCTGCTGCCGACCTCGCCGGACGATGACCGGCTGGTCCCCGGCTACCTGCTCTCCGACGACCCGGCGGTCGAGGAGACCGCCTGGGAGTTGGGCCTCGGGCGAGCCCGGGTGCTCTCCCGGGAGGGCCGCGCCGATGCCGCGCAGCGCTGGTACGAGGGTGACCACGGCCCCGCCGCAGCCATCTCCGCTTCGGCGCCGTCCGCCGCCCGCTGCGGCACCTGCGGGTTCTACCTGCCGCTGGCCGGTGCCATGCGGCAGGCCTTTGGCGCGTGTGGCAACTTCTACGCCCCCGATGACGGCCGGGTGGTGAGTGCCGACCACGGTTGCGGCGCCCACTCCGAGACGCTGATCGAGGCGGCCGAGACCGCCGTCGAGGAGTTGCCCACGGTGTACGACGACAGCGCGGTGGAGGCCATGTCGGTCAGTCGCGCCCCGGGCTCGGTGGAGGCCGCCGAGCCGGCGGAGCCGTACGGGCACTCCTGACGGTCTGCGCCGGGTGTCCCGGCGCACCCGCCCGGGTCAGCTCGCGCGGCGGCGGCGTCGGTTGGCGTCGTGCCGCAGCATCACGGCGAGACCGGGGAAGCCCCACAGGAAGCCGGCCAGGCAGGTCCACAGCCAGTTCTCGTGATCGTGCTCGGTGAGCCAGCCCCGGAAGAAGATCAACAGGACCAGCCCGGCCACTGCCCACGCGATCAGCCCGGCGACGGCGAACGGCACCATCGGCGGGTCCAGCGGCGCGGGCCGCGGTGGCTGCTCGTTCGGCATCGCGCAAGCGTACGCGATCAACTTCCCCTGCCGACCCGCGATCTGGGACGATGCGCGCGACAACCGGAAGATCACCTGCGAGGACCTGATGGCAGTAGAGCCGCCCGAGAACGGCACACCACCCGACCCCGCTCACCCGCGTAACGGCTTCGACCGGTTCTTCGAGATCTCCGCCCGCGGCTCGACGGTGAGCCGTGAGGTACGCGGTGGCCTGGCGACCTTCTTCACGATGGCGTACATCGTAGTGCTCAACCCACTGATCCTGGGCGGTGCCGTCGACGGTGATGGCAAGACCCTCCCGATCCCCGCGCTGGCCGCGGCGACCGCGCTGGTCGCCGGCCTGATGACCATCCTGATGGGTGTGGTGGGCCGGTTCCCGCTGGCGCTCGCCGCCGGTCTCGGTGTCAACGCGCTGGTGGCGTACGAGATCGCCCCCGAGATGACCTGGGCCGACGCCATGGGCCTGGTGGTGATCGAAGGTGTGATCATCGCGGTACTGGTGCTCACCGGCCTGCGGACTGCGGTGTTCCGCTCGGTGCCGACCCAGATGAAGACCGCGATCGGGGTTGGCATCGGCCTCTTCCTGACCATCATCGGCCTGGTGGACGCCGGCTTCGTCCGGCGGATCCCGGACGCCGCCAACACCACCGTCCCGGTCGGCCTGGGCATCGGCGGCAAGCTGGTGAGCTGGCCGATGCTGGTGTTCGTGGTGGGTCTGCTGATCACCCTGGTGCTGGTGGTCCGCCGGGTGAAGGGCGCGATCCTGATCGGCATCCTCGCCTCGACGGTGCTGGCGGTGATCGTGGAGGCCATCGGCAACATCGGCCCGTCGTTCGTCAACGGTCAGCCCAACCCGAAGGGCTGGTCGCTGAACGTGCCGGAGCTGCCGAAGACGGTGGTGGACCTGCCGGACCTGTCGCTGCTCGGCAAGTTCAACGTGCTCGACTCGTGGGGCCGGGCCGGCTGGCTGGTCGTGCTGATGTTCGTCTTCACGCTGCTGATCACGGACTTCTTCGACACCATGGGCACGATGGTCGCGGTGGGCCAGGAAGGCGGCCTGCTCGACGAGAAGGGCACCCCGCCGAAGGCCAAGGAGATCCTGCTGGTCGACTCGATCGCCGCGGCGGCCGGCGGCGCGGCCAGCACGTCCAGCAACACGTCGTACATCGAAAGCGCCGCCGGTGTCGCGGAGGGCGCCCGGACCGGGGTGGCCAACCTGGTCACCGGCGTGCTCTTCCTACTGGCGATGTTCCTGGCGCCGCTGGTGGTGGTCGTGCCGTTCGAGGCGGCCTCGACGGCCCTGGTGGTGGTCGGCTTCCTGATGATGACCGCCGTGCGGACGATCGACTGGTCCGACTACGAGATCGCCATCCCGGCGTTCCTCACCATCGTGCTGATGCCGTTCACCTACTCGATCTCCAACGGCATCGGCGCTGGCCTGATCACCTTCGTGGTGGTCAAGCTGGCCAGGGGTAAGGCCCGGGAAATCCACCCGCTGCTGTACGGGGTGGCCGCGCTGTTCGTGCTGTACTTCCTGCGCGGGCCGATCGAGTCTCTGGTGCGCTGACCGCACGTCCGGGCGGGGAGCCCAATCGGATTCCCCGCCCGGGCCAGCACAAACTTCCTCGTGAGCCTGATCATATCGGATGTCGTTAGCCAGGCTCATTAGTTAAGCTAACTATTGTGACGGAGCGGACGGTGACGGCGAGACGCGTGCCACCGGCGCAACTGGCTCCCCAGTTGCGTGATGCGATCACCCGACTCAACCGACGGGTCCGCCAGGCCCGACCGGTCGGCGACCTCACGGTCACCCAGGTCTCTGCGCTCACCAGCCTGCGGCTGGCTGGCGCGCTGACGCCCCGGGAACTGGCCGACGTGGAGCGGGTGCAGCCACCGACGATGACCAAGATCGTTGCGAAGTTGGAGGACCGCGGCCTCGTGCAGCGGACCCCCCATCCGACCGACGGCCGGCAGGTCATCCTCGCGGCGACCGAAGGAGGGCAGGCCGTGCTCGACCAGTTCGAGCGGGCCCGCGATGAGTGGTTGGCCCACCGGCTGGCCGCGCTCGACGAGGACGAACGGGAGACCCTGCACAGGGCCGCCGGGATTCTTCAGCAGCTCGCTCGCGCCTGAGCCCGCGCCCGCGCCACCGGGCCGTGCCGTCACGTGTCGATGACGCGTACGTCCCGGAGGAGGCGCACTAAGAGTGCAGTCCAAGCTGAGCACGATGTTCCAGTCCCTACAGGTCCGCAACTACCGCCTTTTCGCATCCGGGCAGCTGATCAAGCTGATCGGCGTCTGGATGATGTTCATCGCCCAGGACTGGCTCGTCCTCGAGCTCTCCGACAACTCGGCCACCGCGCTCGGCGTGGTCACCGCACTCCAGTTCACCCCGGTGCTGCTGCTCACGCTGCTCTCCGGCCGGCTCGCCGACCGGTACGACAAGCGGGTGCTGCTCTTCGCCGCGAACGCCTTCTGGACCGTGTTGGCGCTCGGCATGGCCGTGCTGGTCCTCACCGACCTGGTGCAGCTCTGGCACGTCTTCGCCTTCGCCGCGCTGCTCGGCACCGCCAATGCCGTGGAGACCCCGGTCCGCCAGGCGTTCGTCTCCGAGTTGGTCGGTACGCCACTGCTGCCCAACGCGCTGTCGCTCAACGCGGCCGTGTTCAACTCCGCCCGGATCGTCGGCCCGGCCGTCGCCGGTCTGGCCATCGCCGCCTTCGACGTGGGGCCGGTCTTCCTCTTCACCGCGCTCAGCTCGATCGCGCCGCTGGTCAACGTGGTCCGGATGCGCACGGCCGAGCTGCACCGCGACGCCCTGCTGCCCCGGGACGAGCGGGCGTCGGCCCGGGTGATCGACGGGCTGCGGTACGTGTGGCGCCGCCCGGACCTGCTGCTGCCGATGGCGGTGATGTCGGTGATCGGCATGTCGCTGTTCAACTTCCAGCTCACCCTGGCCGCGCTGGCCAAGACGGTGTTCCACACCGGTGCCGCCTCCTTCGGCCTGTTCAGCACCGCGCTCGCGGTCGGCGCGCTGGGTGGCGCGCTCAGCGGCACCAGCCGGCGCAGTCGACCGTCGGTCTGGCTGGTGCTCGGTGCCGCGATCGCCTGCGCCAGCTTCGGCACCATGGTCGGCTTCGCCTCGGCGTACTGGCTGGTCGTGACGCTGCTGGTGCCGACCGGCTTCTTCATGGTCTTCTTCGCTCAGGCCGCCAACCAGCGGGTCCAGTTGGGTGTGGACGCGGCCTTCCGGGGTCGGGTGATGGCCCTGTGGGTGCTGGTGTTCCTGGGTACCAACCCGGTCGGTGCGCCGCTGATCGGCTGGGTCGCGGAGCACTACGGTGCCGGCGCGAGTATCTGGATGGGTGGTCTGATCTCGCTGACCACTGCGCTGATCGCGCTCACCTGGCAGCTGCGCCGCTCGGGTGCCCGGCTGCGCTTCCGGGTGCTGCCGATGCCCCGCTTCTACGTCACCTCCACCGACTGCTGAGGTGTGGGGAAGGGCCCCCTGTTATCGGATTCCGCGTAACAGGGGGCCCTTTCCGCACTGTCGAGCCAGGGCAGGTCCCGTTGAGCGGATGGCGCGGATGCGGCCAATTCGGTGGCGGGGCGGCACGACGGGGCTTAGCGTCGATACGTGGGAGTCGGACGCGCGCTGATGCTGGCCCTGGCGTTCCTCGCCGTGGCCAGTCTGCCGGCGGCCTTCGCCCTGCTCTTCTGCGCCGACGAGATCCTGGACCGGGTGGTCTGCGGCTGGTCCGAGTGGCGTGAGCGCCGGCGGGAACGACGAACCATCGCCCGTCTCGACCGTGCCATCGAAGCCGACGCACTGACCCGGGACATCGACCTCAGCGAGTTCGACCGGATCGACCGACGCCCTCTCGAACAACTCGCCGCCGACCTGCGTCGCCTCGGCGGCCAACGGCTCGGCGGGACCGGCCGGTCGATGGTGTGGCACGGCGCGGTGCTCCAGGCGTACGACGACCGGCTCCGGCTGGCTTGCCGCGCCCTCGGCATCACCGAACATCTCGCCGAGTTGACCGGCGTCGACCAGGAGATCGAGCGGGTCCGGGTAGAGGGCGTGTTGCACGCCGCCGGGCTGGCCCTGCCGGCGGCCCGGGCCGGGCACCGGCAACGGCACCGCTGAGAGGCCCGACGGTTGCGGCTCTTCGTGGCGGTCTGCCCGCCTCTCGAGGCCCTTACCCACCTCGGCGCAGAGGTCGCCCGACTGCGGATCGGCGCGGCGGCCGCCGCCGGCACCAACGTCCGGCTCGCCGACCCGGCCGAACTGCACCTCACCCTGGCCTTCCTCGGTGAGGTCGAGACGGCCCGGCTGGTCGAGGTGGAGAGCGCGCTCGGGCTGGCCGCCGAGTGGTTCCGCGACGGCCGGGACGCCTCGCCCCGACTGAGCCTCGGCGGTGGCGGCCGGTTCGGCCAGGGTCGGTCCACCGTGCTCTGGGTGGACCTCCAGGGCGACGTCGAGTCGCTGCACGCACTGGCCCGGCTCATCCGGTCCCGGCTACGGCACGCCCGGCTGCCGTACGACGACAAGCCGTACCGCCCGCACCTGACCGTCGCCCGGCCCGGCGACCGGGTGGACTCGGCCGACATCGAGGCCGACCAGGCCACCCTGGATCGCTACCAGGGGCTGCCGTGGCCGGCGACCGAGCTGCTGCTGGTACGCAGCCACCTCGGCCCCGGGCCACGCTACGACCGCCTCGCCGCCTGGCCGCTCTGACTCAGCCCACGGTGGCGGATGGTCACCAGGCCCACGCCTCCGGGCCGGGGCCGCCCTTGCCGACCGGCGGGAACAGCTCGTCCAGCCGACCCAGCGTCGCCTCGTCGAACGTGACCTCCAGCGCGCCGAGCGACCGGTCCAACTGCTCGGTGGTGCGCGGGCCGATGATCGGTGCGGTCACCCCCGGCCGGCTCAGCAGCCAGCCGAGCGCCACGTCGGCCGGGTCGTGGCCGAGATCGGCGCAGAGCTTCTCGTACGCCTCGATGGTCGGCCGGTGCTCAACCAGCGAGTCGGCCGCGCGGCCGCTGGTGCCGCGCGCGGCAACGCCCTCGGCCATCTTGCGCAGCACTCCGGCGAGCAGCCCACCGTGCAGCGGCGACCAGGGGATAATGCCCAGGCCGTGGTGCTGCGCGGCCGGTACCACCTCCAACTCGACGTGTCGGGTGAGCAGGTTGTAGATGCACTGTTCGGAGACGAGCCCGAGGAAGTTGCGCCGGCCGGCGGCTTCCTGCGCCACTGAGATGTGCCAACCGGCGAAGTTGGACGACCCGACGTAGAGCACCTTGCCCTGCGCCACGAGCGTCTCCATTGCCTGCCAGATCTCCTCCCATGGCGTGCTCCGGGAGATGTGGTGCATCTGGTAGAGGTCGATGGTGTCGGTCTGCAACCGGCGCAGCGAGTCCTCGCAGGCCCGGATGATGTGCCGGGCGGAGAGGCCCTGCTCGTTGGGCCAGGTGCCCATCTTGCCGTAGACCTTGGTGGCCAGGACGACCTTCTCCCGCCGGCCGCCGCCCTGGGCGAACCAGCGGCCGATGATCTGCTCGGTGATCCCCTCCCCGGTCTGCCAGCCGTAGACGTTGGCGGTGTCGAAGAAGTTGATCCCGTGCTCCAGCGCGCGATCCATGATCGCGAAGCTGTCCGGCTCGCTCGTCTGCGGCCCGAAGTTCATCGTTCCCAGGCAGAGCCGACTGACCGAGAGACCGGTGCGGCCCAGATTCGTGTACTCCATGAAGCCCACACTGCCACGGGGGCACTTCGAGTGCCTCGCGCCGACGGGTGGCGAACCGCCACCCGTCAACGCGAAGCGTCAGGAGGACTCGCGGGCGGCCGGACCGCTGCCGAAGAGCACGTCGTCCCAGCTCGGCAGCCGCTTGCGCGGCTTGCCGTTGGCGTCGGTGGACTCGCCACCGGCCGCCGCCGCGCCAGTCCGGCGGGGCCGCAGCACCGCCAGCGACGGCACGGCCGGCACCTCCTTGGGCGCGTCCGAGTCGTCGTCGAAGGCCGACCCCTGGCCGCCGCCGAGCAGTGCCGCGGCACCACCGCCGACCGGCCGCTGCCGGGGTGCGTCCGACCCGGCAAGGGCGGCCGGGGTACGCGGCTCCAGGCCGCGGCCCGACGAGGCGCCGAGCGGGCGGTCCAGCGAGGCGAGCAGCGCGTCCCGCCCGGCCCGGATCGGGTCCCGGCCGGTGCGCGGGTGCTCGGACGCCGCCGGCAGCCCGTGCCCGCCGCGACTCGGCTCACCGCGCGACGGACCGGGCAGGGAGTGCCCGCCCCGCTCCGGCGCCGGCTCCTGGCCGAGGATCGGCGTGGGTCGCTCGGCGCACAGGTACTGCGCCATGTCGTCGTGCGGGGTGACCGCCTGCCGGGTCTTGTCGAGATCCCAGATCGCCTGCGCGGTGGCCTTGCCGGACGGCCAGGTGGCGATGATCCGCCAGGTGCCGTCGTCGCGCCGGTACGCGTCCCAGGAGATCTTCTCGGTGTCGATGCCGTGCTGGCTCAGCCGGCCGTTGACCACCTCGGCGAGCGGGGTGGGCTTCTCCGCGCCCTTGAGCCGGGTGCGGCGGGCATGCTGGGCGAGCATCGCCCGCTCCTGGAGCACTGGGCCGGCGTAGCGCAGCACCCGGTCGACCGGCACCCCGGCGATCCGGGCGACGTCCTCGGCGGACTCACCGGAGCGGATGCGGGCCTGGATGTCCCGAGGGGACAGTGACGGGATCGGGTCGGCAGCCGTCGGTGCCGCCGCGAGCGGCGGGGCACCCGGCTCGGCGTGCATCGCGCCGGCGATCCGCTCGTCGATCGGCAGGGCGAGCAGCCGCCCGACCTCGTCGGCGAGAACCAGGGCATGGCCGTCCTCGGAGAGGGCGACGAAGCGTACTGGGCGCATAGCGTTGCCTCCGTCCCGCTTCGCTGGCCGCACGCCACGAGTCGGCCACCCAGGCGTCTCGGACCACCGTACGCGCATCTGTCTCGGGGTGGGGGAAGCGACACCCCGCATGTCGCGACTGAGCTGCAACGATGATCACGGTCGGTGTCCGCCGGGGCCCCGACGAACACCGTCCGTGACGATCCTCAGAGTCGTTCGACCACGTAGTCGATGGACGCAGTCAGCGCCTCGACGTCGGCCGGCTCGATGGCCGGGAACAACGCCACCCGCAGCTGGTTGCGACCGAGCTTGCGGTACGGCTCGGTGTCCACGATGCCGTTGGCACGCAGCGCCTTGGCGATCGCGGTGGCGTCCACCCCGTCGGCGAAGTCGATGGTGGCGACCACGTTGGACCGCAGCGCCGGGTCGGTGACGAACGGGGTGGCCACCGTGGACCGCTCCGCCCAGCCGTACACCGTGGCGGCGCTCTCGGCGGTGCGCTTGGCGGCCCAGGCCAGCCCGCCCTGCGCGTTCATCCAGTCGGTCTGCTCGGCGGCCAGGAAGATGGTGGCCAGCGCCGGGGTGTTGTACGTCTGCTCCAGCCGCGAGTTGTCGATCGCGGTGACCAGGTCGAGGAAGGCGGGGATGTACCGCCCGGACGCCTTGATCTCGGCGGCCCGGTCCAGCGCGGCCGGCGACATCAGGGCCAGCCAGAGACCACCGTCGGAGCCGAAGCACTTCTGCGGCGCGAAGTAGTAGACGTCGGTCTCGCCGACGTTGACCTCCAGGCCGCCGGCGCCGGAGGTGGCGTCGACCAGCAGGAGCGAGTCGTCGTCCGCCCCGGCCACCCGGCTGATCGGCACCGCCACGCCGGTCGAGGTCTCGTTCTGCGGCGTCGCGTAGACGTCCACGCCGGCCTCGGCGACCAGGGTCGGCGCAGTGCCCGCGTCGGCCTTGCGGAGGGTCGGCTCGCCCAGGAACGGGGCGTCCTTGACCGACTTGGCGAACTTGGCGCCGAACTCGCCGAAGCTGGCGAACTGCGCCCGGTCCCGGATCAGGCCGAAGGTGGCGACCTCCCAGAACGCGGTGGTGCCACCGTTGCCGATCACCACCTCGTAGCCCTCGGGCAGCGAGAAGAACTCGGCGATGCCGGCGCGCAGCCGGGCCACCTGGTCGCGGACCGTCTTCTGCCGGTGCGAGGTGCCCAGGTAGCTGGTCGCCACCTCGGCGAGGGCGGACACGGCCGCCGGCCGGACCTTGGACGGGCCGCAGCCGAAGCGTCCGTCGGCGGGCTTGATCTCGTCGGGAATCCGGATGAGCGGTGCGTCAGCCACGGTCTTGAAGGTCCTTCCGCAAGGGCGAGGGCGGGCTCGGTGCGGACCGGCGGCGGGCGCGTACGCGGGCGCACGGCAGCCGGGATCCGACCGGCGATCCGGCGACACTGCCGACCCTCATCCTCGCACCCTGACCCGCGCGGGGCAGGCGGGGTCCCGAGGGACGGCCTGAGTCCTTCGCCACACCCGGCGCAGACCGCCCGGACGGCGGTTGGAAAAAGCCCCTCCTGCACGACGGACGTTCAGGAGGGGCCCTTCCTTGCCGCTCAGACGCCGTGCGGGATGGCGCTCCAGCCTTCGACCTCGCTGGGCTTGCGGGTGTTCGGGCCGATGTACCGGGCGGACGGACGGACCAGCCGCTGCAGGCGCTTCTGCTCCAGGATGTGCGCGCTCCAGCCGCCCATCCGGGCGCAGGTGAACATCGAGGTGAACATGTGCGCCGGCACCTCGGCGAAGTCCAGGACCACGGCCGACCAGAACTCGACGTTGGTGGCCAGCACCCGGTCCGGGCGGCGGGCCTGCAACTCGGCCAGGGCCGCCTTCTCCAGCGCCTCGGCGATCTCGAAGCGCGGCGCGCCCAGCTCCTTGGCGGTGCGCCGGAGCACTCGGGCGCGCGGGTCCTCGGCCCGGTAGACCCGGTGGCCGAAGCCCATCAGCCGCTCGCCGCGGTCCAGCACGCCCTTGACGTAGCCCTCCGCGTCACCGCTGCGCTCCACGGCCTCCAGCATGCTGAGCACCCGGGACGGGGCCCCGCCGTGCAGCGGGCCGGAGAGGGCGCCGATGCCGGAGGAGATGCAGGCCGCCGCGTCCGCCCCGGTGGAGGCGACGATGCGGGCGGTGAAGGTGGAGGCGTTCAGGCCGTGCTCGGCGGCCGAGATGAAGTACGCGTCGACGGCCTTGACGTGCCGCGGGTCGGGCTCGCCCCGCCAGCGCTTCATGAACCGCTCGACGATGGTCTGTGCCTTGTCGATCTCCTTCTGCGGCACCGCCGGCAGGCCGAGGCCCCGGGCGGACTGGGCGACGAAGGAGAGCGCGGTCACCGAGACCCGGGCGAGGTCCTCGCGGGCCTGCTCGTCGGAGATGTCCAGCAGCTGGTTGAGCCCCCAGTACGGGGCCAGCATGGCGACCGCGGACTGCACGTCGACGCGGATGTCGCCGGAGTGCACCGGCACCGGGAACGGCTCCGCCGGCGGCAGGCCCGGCCCGAACCGGCCGTCGACCAGCAGCGCCCAGACGTTGCCGAACGAGACCTGGCCGATCAGATCCTCGATGTCGACCCCGCGATAGCGCAGCGCGCCACCCTCACGGTCCGGTTCGGCGATCTCGGTCTCGAAGGCGACTACGCCCTCCAGCCCGGGTTTGAAATCGGCCATGTCGCTCTCCTGGATCTGGTCGGTGCGCCCGATCAGCTCATCCGGCCCGGTCGGCCGAGCGCCTTAGGCGACCCTCAGGGATGTGTTCGGAACATCTTGCCTGGTGAGTAACCGGATACGCGACCCGCTGCGACTGTGCTGCACATGACATCCCCGGACGCGCATTCTCCGCGCGGCTCAGTGAGACTGGGCGGTGCGGGCTGGCCAGCGCGGGAGGGCGCCGACCAGGCCGCCGAGAAGGAGTGGGGACGTGACGGGCGACACACCCGCCCCGGCCGCGATGCGTAACGAGTACGCCGCGGACCTGGGCCTGACCGAAGCTGACCTGGCCGCCGACTGGCACACCCAGTTCGACCGCTGGTTCGCCGACGCGGTGGCCTTCGGGCTACCCGAACCGAACGCGATGGTGGTCGGCACCGCCGACGCCGCCGGCCGGCCGAGCGGGCGGACCGTACTGCTCAAGGGGTACGACCCGGACGGCTTCGTCTTCTTCACCAACCACCTCTCCCGCAAGGGCGTCGAGGCGTCGGCCAATCCGTACGCCAGCCTGGTCTTCCCGTGGTTCCCGATGCAGCGTCAGGTGCTGGTCACCGGGCGGATCGCGCCGGTCGACCGGGCGGCGGTCGAGTCGTACTTCGCCAGCCGCCCGCGCGCCTCCCAGTTGGGCGCCTGGGCCAGCCCGCAGTCGCAGGTGGTGCCGGACCGGGCCGCGCTGGAGGAGCGCTACCGCGCGGCGGCCGAGCGGTTCGCCGACGAGGGCGTCATCCCGACCCCGCCGCACTGGGGTGGGTTGCGGGTCCGGCCCGAGTCGGTGGAGTTCTGGCAGGGCCGGGCCGGCCGGTTGCACGACCGGCTCCGCTTCCGCCGCACTGACGACGGCCCACCCGGCGACGGTCCGCCCGACGGCCCGGGCACCGAGGGCGAGAGCTGGACCGTCGAGCGGTTGGCGCCGTGACGGGGGTGCAGGAGGCCCGGCCGCGCGGAGCGCGCCGCTGGGCGATCGACGTACGTCCGCTTCGCGTGCCGGCGTACCGGCGGCTCTGGCTCGGCAACACCGTGGCCATGTTCGGCTTCCAGTTCACGGCCGTCGCGGTGCCGGTGGAGATGTACGCGCTGACCAGGGACTCGTTCTGGGTCGGCCTGCTCGGCGTGGCCGCCTTCGTGCCGCTGCTGGTCTTCGGGCTCTGGGGTGGCGCGGTCGCCGACGCCCGCGACCGCCGGGTGGTGCTGCTCGGCGGGTCGGTGCTGCTCTGGGCGTCCACTATCGGTCTGCTGGTCCAGGCGCTGCTGGACGTGGGCAGCCCAGTGCTGCTGCTGGCGTTGATGGCGGTGCAGTCGGTGGCGTTCGCGATCAGCTCACCGGCCCGCAGCGCCATGTTGCCCCGGCTGGTCCCGGCGGACCTGGTGCCAGCCGCCAGCACCCTGAACTACACCACCTTCACCGCCGCCTCGGTGGCCGGCCCGCTCGCCGCCGGCCTGATCCTTGCCGCCTCGCCGGACACCGCGGTGGTCCTGCCGATCGCGTACGGGGTCGACGCGCTGCTGTTCACCGCGATGCTCTGGGCCGCCCTGCGCCTGCCCTCACTGCCCCCCGAGCCGACCGCCGACGGCGAGCCCCGCCGCGCCGGGCTGGCCAGCGTGATCGACGGGTTCCGTTACCTGGCCACCACGCCCGTGCTGCTGCTCTCCTTCGGGGTGGACCTGATCGCCATGATCCTGGCCATGCCGCGGGCGCTCTTCCCGGAGATCGCCCATGAGCGGTTCGGCGGCGGTGGCGCGGTCGGCCTGCTCTACGCCGCCATCGCCATCGGGTCGATGATTGGCGGGCTCACCTCCGGCTGGATCGGTCGGCTCCGTCGGCAGGGGCTCGGCCTGGTGGTCGCGGTGGTCGCCTGGGGGCTCGCGATCGCCGCGGCCGGGCTGGCCCACCAGTTCTGGCTGATGGTCCTGCTGCTCGCCGTGGCCGGTGCCGCCGACCTGGTCAGCGCGGTGCTGCGTCAGTCCATGCTGCTCGTGTACGCGCCGGACCGGATGCGCGGCCGACTCCAGGGCGTCAACACGGTGGTGGTGGCCGGTGGTCCGCGCCTGGGTGACCTGCGGGCCGGCACCATGGCCGCCGGATTCGGTGGCGGGGTGGCCTGGGTGGCCGGCGGGCTCGCCTCGGCGGTGCTCGTGGTGGTGCTCGCGGTCGCCTTCCCGGCGCTGCTGCGCTACCGCGCCGCCACGGCGTCGAGCGGCGACCGGACGTGACCGGTTAGGGTCGCCGGCATGGAAAGCCCCGATCAGCGTCCGTTCTCCGGCGCTCAGTGGACCATCTCCGCGGCCGGCCACGAGGCCGTCATCGTGGAGGTCGGCGGCGGGTTGCGGACGTACCGGCATGACGGTGTCGACCTGGTCGACGGGTACCAGGTCGACGAGGTCTGCCCCGGCTGCGCCGGGCAGGTGCTGGCCCCCTGGCCGAACCGGATCCGGGATGGTCGCTACCCGTTCGGGGATCGGACCCACCAGCTCCCGCTGACCGAGCCGGAGCGGCACGTGGCCATCCACGGGCTGGTCAACTGGGTGCCGTGGCGGCTGCTGGAGCAGTCGGCGGACGCGGTGACGGTCGGCTACGACCTGCCGCCGCAGCCCGGCTACCCGTGGCCGCTGCGGCTGCGCAGCCGGTGGAGCATCGGCGCGGACGGACTGCGCGCCGAGCACGAGGTGACCAACACCGGTGGTGAGCTGGCGCCGTTCGGCTTCTCCGTGCACCCGTACCTGCAACTGCCGGGCGTCGCGGTGGACGACCTGGTCATGCGGCTGCCGACCCGTACCCGGCTGCTGGTGGACGGGCGGCTGCTGCCGGTCGGGGCGACCCCGGTGGCCGGCACCGAGTACGACTGGACCAGCCCGCGCCGGATCGGCGCTGCCCGGCTGGATCTCTGCTTCGGCCAGGTGATCCCCGACGCCGACGGCGGTTCGTCGGTGAGCCTGGCGGCGCCGGACGGCTCGGCCGGGGTGAGCATCTGGGCGGACCAGGAGTTCGGCTGGTGGCAGGTGTTCACCGGGGACGCGCTCACGGGCGTTCGGCACCGCCGCTCGGTGGCGATCGAGCCGATGACCTGCCCGCCGGACGCGTTCCGCTCCGGCAAGGACCTGCTCACGCTCAAGCCCGGCACGACCTGGCGGGGTGCCTGGGGCATCCGGCCCGGGGCCTGACCGAGCCGGCGGGGGGAGCGGAATGGAGTTCGCCGAGGTCGTCCGGCGCCGGCGGATGGTGCGCAACTACGACCCGGACCGCCCGGTCCCGCCCGACGTGGTCGACCGGCTGCTCGACCACGCGGTCCGCGCCCCGTCGGCCGGGTTCGCCCAGGGCTGGGGCTTCCTGGTGCTGGAGGAGGCCGCCGACCGGGAGCGGTTCTGGGCCGCCACCACGCCCGACACCGGCGGGCGGGAGCGCTGGTTGGCCGGGATGCGCCGGGCGCCGCTGATCGTGGTGCCGCACGCCAACGAGTCGGCCTACCTGCAGCGGTACGCGGAGCCGGACAAGGGCTGGACGGACCGGTCCACCGACCGCTGGCCGGTGCCCTACTGGTACGTGGACAGCGGCTTCGCCGCGCTGCTGATGCTGCTCACCGCCGTGGACGAGGGTCTGGGGGCGTGTTTCTTCGGCATCCCGCCGCAACGGCTGGCCGCCTACCGCGACGCGTTCGGGGTGCCGACGGAGTACCAACCCATCGGTGCCGTCACAATCGGTTACCGAGCACCCGACCATCGGTCACCATCGTTGCGCCGTGGGCGTCGTCCGGTGGACGAGGTGGTGCGGCGCGGCCGGTGGAGTTGAGCGCGGCGTCCCGTTCATCCCGTTAAGGATCGGACGAGCGGTAGCGAAACTGACATCAGGGAGCAGAACGCAGTGTGCGCCGGGCGGCTAGGCTGGCACGGTCATCGGTGCCGCGCCGCGCGGTGCCCGCCGCGGCCCGGCTCGGCGCCGTCGGTCGGCCCGGCCACGGGGAGGGGAGCGTGCCGTCGTGATCTTCAGAGCGGTCCGGGACGGGCGTCCCTATCCGGAGCACAACCTGACGCTCAAGCAGTGGGCGGAGATTCCGCCGCGACCGCTGCGCCTGGACCAGTTGATCACCACCAAGCGTGAGTTGGCGCTCGACAAGCTCCTCGCCGAGGACTCCACCTTCTACGGCGACCTGTTTCCGCACGTGGTGCAGTGGAACGGCGGGCTCTACCTGGAGGACGGGCTGCACCGGGCGTTGCGCGCCGCCCTGCAACAGCGCAACCAGATCCACGCTCGCGTGCTGGTGCTCTCCGAACCGATCGAGTGACGCGCCCCCACCCGCTGGCCTGAGTCTTCGTTAAGGTGGCGTCCATGACCGCACCGCTGGACCTGCTCGACCTGGACCCGTCGCTCACCGAGGAGGAGCGGCAGATCCGCGACGTCGTACGCCAGCTCATCGACGACCGGGTGCGGCCGCACGTCGCCGACTGGTACGAGGAGGGTCGGGTGCCGGCCCGCGAGCTGGCCCGGGAGTTCGGCAAGCTCGGGCTGCTCGGCATGCACCTCACCGGCTACGGCTGCGCTGGCGCCTCCGCGGTCGCGTACGGGCTGGCCTGCCAGGAACTGGAGGCCGGCGACTCGGGCATCCGCTCGCTGGTCTCGGTGCAGGGGTCGCTGGCCATGTACGCCATCTGGCGCTACGGCAGCGAGGAGCAGAAGCAGCGCTGGCTGCCGTCGATGGCGACCGGCGAGGCGATCGGCTGCTTCGGCCTGACCGAGCCGGACCACGGCTCCGACCCGGCCTCGATGGCCACCCGGGCCCGCCGCGACGGCGACGACTGGGTGCTCAGCGGCGGCAAGATGTGGATCACCAACGCGCCGATCGCCGATGTCGCGGTGATCTGGGCGCGCACCGACGCCGGCGTGCGGGGTTTCGCCGTACCAATGGACACCCCCGGTGTCACGGCCCGGGAGATCCGCCGCAAGATGTCCCTGCGCGCGTCGGTGACCGGCGAGATCGTGCTCGACGACGTCCGGCTCCCGGCGGACGCCCAACTGCCCGAGGCGGTCGGGCTCAAGGCCCCGCTGAGCTGCCTCACCGAGGCCCGGTACGGCATCGTCTGGGGCGCGGTCGGCGCAGCCCGGGACTGCCTGGAAACCACCCTGACGTACGCCACCACCCGCACCCAGTTCGGTCGTCCGCTGGCCGGCTTCCAGCTCACCCAGGCCAAGCTCGCCGACATGGCCGTCGAGTTGGTGAAGGGGCAGTTGCTCGCTCTGCACCTGGGCCGGCTCGGCGACGCTGGTCGACTGCGGCCCGAGCAGGTCAGCGTGGGCAAACTGAACAACGTGCGGGAGGCCCTGGCCATCGCCCGGCAGTGCCGCACCATCCTCGGCGCCAACGGCGTCTCCGGTGAGTACCCGGTGATGCGGCACGCGAACAACCTGGAGAGCGTGCTGACGTACGAGGGCACCTCGGAGATCCACCAACTGGTCGTCGGGCAGCGGCTCACCGGGCTCTCCGCCTTCGCCTGACCTGCCCGTCTGCACATTCCGGTCGCTCGACGCGCGGCTGTCGTACCGGGGCCGTACCGTCATTGACAGACGACGTGTCTGACGAGGACGGTGAGCGTGATGGCCCGCGACGCTGGCATCAACGAGCCCACGAGGGAGTTCCCCGGTTACCCGACCGGCGACGACCTCAAGGAGCGGTCGGCCGTGACACCCGAGTCGACCACGGATACACCGGGCGGCTCCGGCGACCCGACGACCGGTGGCAACGGTGGGCCGGCACGTGGTCTGCTCCTGCTGCTCGGGGCTGCCGCGCTTGCCGTGGTGGTGCTGCTCGGCGTCCAGGCGACCGGCCTCCTGCCGGAGTTCCGCAACCCGTTCGCCAAGGAGCAGACCGACCGCAGCCAGCCGCCGCTGCTGAAGTCCATCCAGGACCTCAGCCGCTACGTGGCCGCGGAGGGCAACTTCCAGGTCGTGGTCGACACCCAGAACGACCGGCGCAACGTTCCGGACTTCCTGCTCAACGAGCGCACCCTGTTCGTCGGGGCGGGCAGCGTCGAGGCGTACGTCGACTTCGCCAAGATCGGTGATGGTGCGATCGTCGAGTCCGCCGACGGCACCTCGGTCGAGATCAAGCTGCCCGCGCCGCAGCTCGGCCAGACCAACCTCGACCTGGAGAAGAGCTACGTCTTCGCCGAGCAGCGCGGCCTGCTCAACCGGCTCGGTGACCTGGTCGGCAACGACCCCAACCGGCAGCAGCAGGTTTACCAGCTCGCCGAGGAACGGATCACCGCCGCCGCCCGGGACAGCGGGCTCTCGGCCCGGGCCGAGGAGAACACCCGCAAGATGCTGGAGGGGCTGCTGCGCTCCCTCGGCTACCAGCGGATCACGGTCACCTACACCGCCCCCTGACCCCCACCCCGTACGCCGAATCGCCCGCCCCGACGTTCGTCGGGACGGGCGATTCCGTGCGAGCCCACCGGTGCTCGCCAACGCCTCAGCGCAAGATCCGCATCGCTTGCGCCTCGCGCCTCGCGCCGCGGGCTCGGGCTCGGGCGCAAGATCCGCGCAACATCGGGGATGTTGCTGCCTGCGACGCTCGGCAAGCGACAACATCCCCGATGTTGTGGCCTCTCAGCCCGTCGGTGCGGTCTCAGCCCGGTGGTGCGGCGCGGGTGGGGCAGTGCTGCGTGCAGCGGGGTGGGTCAGTGCCGGGTCGACGCGAGGTAGCGGTCCTCGTTCGGCATGAGGATCCAGAGGATCAGGTAGACGATCACCTGGGTGCCGGGCAGCAGCAGCGACAGCAGGAACAGCAGCCGAACCATCCCGGCGGACATGCCGAACCGCTGACCGAGGCCAGCACAGACACCGGCGAGCATGCGCCCCTGGCGGGGCCGGACCAGTTTGCGACTCATCGTCGTACTCCCACTCTGCGGCGGTACGCCGCGTCTGCAATCCACGGTAGAAAAGTGCGGCCACCCTGCCCTCCGTCGCGAGGAGGATCGGCAACCCGTGGACCCGTAGGTACTTACCCGTGCGGCCCCGCTCCAACGCCTCCCGCGCCCCGCCCCGCCCCGCGCCTCGCGCCTCGCGCCTCGCGCCTCGCGCCTCGCGCCTCGCGCCTCGCGCCTCGCGCCTCGCGCCTCGCGCCTCGCGCCTCGCGCCTCGCGCCTCGCGC
>NZ_JBIAYP010000002.1:585961-674584 GCF_042897975.1 Micromonospora sp. NPDC000668 | reverse complement strand
CCGCGCCCCGCGCCCCGCGCCCCGCGCCCCGCGCCCCGCGCCCCGCGCCCCGCGCCCCGCGCCCCGCGCCCCGCGCCCCGCGCCCCGCGCCCCGCGCCCCGCGCGAGATCGTGCTCGATCCTGGATGTAGTGGCCTTGGGGCGGGAGGAGACCACTACAACCAGGATCGAGCGTGATCTTGGGGCGGCCCGGCGGCCGGGCGGCCGGGCGGGCGGGCGGGCGGGGAGCGGGCGGGCGAGCGAGCGGGCGGTCCGTGTGCCATGGGCGCCGGGATGCTGCGGGGAGGTGGCGGTGAGACGGCGGGTGGGCGGCGGTCAGGTGGCCGCGTCGCGCTGGCCGGGTGGGCGGTGAGCTGGGCGGGTAGGCTCGCTGGTTGGGCACCCACACCCCGGGTGACCAGCGGCCGCCCGACCGGGCGGCCACGAGCGGGGCCACCTGACCAGGCGGCCACGACAGGGCCGGATCCCGCACGACGGGACGACGGCGAGGAAGCGCAGCCATGATCAGTGTTTTCGATCTCTTCAGCGTCGGCATCGGGCCGTCCAGCTCGCACACCGTGGGGCCGATGCGGGCCGCTCGCACCTTCGCGGCCGGGCTCAAGGCCGACGGGCTGCTCACCGACACGACGCGGGTGCAGGCCGAGTTGTTCGGCTCACTGGGTGCCACCGGGCACGGCCACGGCAGCGACCGGGCGGTGCTGCTCGGGCTGGCCGGCGAGGCGCCGGAGACGGTCGACACGGACACCGTCGGCCCTCGGGTCGAGCGGATCCGGGCCGAGCGGCGGATCAGCCTGCTGGATGCGCACGAGATCGACTTCGACCCGGGCCGGGACCTGACCCTGCACCGCCGCCGGTCGCTGCCGTACCACCCGAACGGGATGACCTTCGTGGCGTACGACAGGGCTGGTGCCGAGCTGCGCAGCCGTACCTACTACTCGGTCGGTGGCGGCTTCGTGGTGGACGAGGCGGCTGCCGGCGCGGACCGGATCAAGCCGGACAGCACCAAGGTGCGGTACCCCTTTTTGACCGGGGCGCAGCTGCTGGAGGCGACCACCTCGAGTGGCCTGTCGATCAGCGAGGTGATGCTGGCCAACGAGCGCTCCTGGCGCAGCGAGGCGGAGATCCGGGCCGGCCTGCTGGAGATCTGGCGGGTGATGCGGGAGTGCGTGGAGCGCGGCTGCGAGCGGGACGGCGTACTCCCGGGTGGGTTGAAGGTCCGGCGGCGCGCGGCGGAGCTGCGGCGCAGCCTGGAGGCGGACACCGGGACCACCGACCCGCTGCGCGTGATGGACTGGGTGACGCTGTTCGCCCTCGCGGTGAACGAGGAGAACGCCGCCGGTGGCCGGGTGGTCACCGCGCCGACCAACGGCGCGGCCGGGATCATCCCGGCGGTGCTGCACTACTACACCCGGTTCGTGCCGGGTGCCACCGACGATGGCGTGGTGCGGTTCCTGCTGGCGGCCGGGGCGATCGGCGTGCTGTTCAAGGAGAACGCGTCGATCTCCGGCGCGGAGGTCGGCTGCCAGGGTGAGGTCGGTTCGGCCTGCTCGATGGCCGCGGCGGGGCTCGCCGAGGCGCTGGGCGGCACTCCGGAACAGGTGGAGAACGCCGCCGAGATCGGGATGGAGCACAACCTCGGCTTGACCTGCGACCCGGTGGGTGGCCTGGTGCAGATCCCCTGCATCGAGCGGAACGCGGTGGCTAGCATCAAGGCGATCACGGCCGCCCGGCTGGCGCTGCGCGGCGACGGGGTGCACGCGGTGTCGCTGGACAAGGTCATCAAGACCATGCGGGAGACGGGCGCCGACATGAAGGTCAAGTACAAGGAGACGGCGCGCGGCGGACTGGCCGTCAACGTGATCGAATGCTGAGTCTGGCCGACTCGGGGCATTCGTTCACCGACTGCTAACCTGTCGTCCGTTTCAGGAGGCGGGAGGCTGCGGTGACCTCTGGCGTCGCGGCGTTGTGGTCGCACCGCAACTCGCTGCGAATCCTGGTCAGGCGCGACCTGGCGGTCAAGTACCAGCAGTCGGTGTTGGGCTATTTCTGGTCGCTGATCGAGCCGCTGGGCATGGGCGCCATCTACTGGTTCGTCTTCGGCGTGCTCTACTCCCGGGACACCGGGCGGCACCTCGGCGAGGCGGCCGGGTCGTACCCGCTGTTCCTGATCACCGGAATCTTCGCCTGGATGTGGACCAGTTCGGCGTTGAGCGAGGCGACCAACGCCCTGACCGGCCAGTCCCGGCTGATCACCACGATGAACGTGCCGCGCCAGGTCTTCCCGATCGGCCGGGTCACCGGCCGGTTCGCCGAGTACGCGGCCGGCCTGCCGATCCTGATCGCCATCGCGGTGATCTACGTGGCGCACGGCCGGATCCACCTGGGCTGGTCGCTGCTTTCCCTGCCGCTGGCGGTGGCCGTCCAGGCGGTCCTGCTGGTGGGGCTCGCGCTGTTGCTCTCCGCGTGGAACGTGCTGATGCGCGACGTGGAGCGGCTCATGCGGCTGATCATTCGGGTGCTCTTCTACGCCACGCCGATCATCTACCCGCTCAGCCTGGTCCGGGAGTCCGGCCTGCCCGGTTGGCTGAAGGTGCTGTACGAGCTGAACCCGCTGGTCGGGATCTTCCAGCTGCACCACGCGATCTGGTACCCGGACGAGTTCCCGGACGCCCGGCTGCTCGCCACCACGGTCGCCGTCAGCCTGCTGGTGCTGGCCGCCGGCTGGTGGTCGTTCCGCCGGTTGGAACCCGCCGTGCTCAAGGAACTCTGAATGGGCGCGCCGATCATCGAGGCAGACGGCCTGGGCATCCGGTTCGTCCGCAACCGTCGCCGCCAGTTGCGGCTGCGGGAGCTGTTCATCCACCGGGGTGGGCGCGGTGCCCTGCCCGGCCAGTTCTGGCCGCTGCGCGACGTGTCGTTCACCGTCGAGCCGGGCGAGACCGTCGGGGTGATCGGCCGCAACGGCACCGGCAAGAGCACCCTGCTGCGGCTGATCGCCGGAGTGCTCATTCCGGACGAGGGCAGCATCCGGGTGCACGGCGCCGTGGCCCCGCTGCTGGAGCTCTCCGCCGGTTTTTCCAACGACCTGACCGGGCGGGAGAACTTGCACCTGGTCGGTGGGCTGCACGGACTGTCGACGGGCTATCTGAAGCGGCACTTCGACGAGATCGTCGAGTTCGCCGGCGAGCAGGTGGAACGGGCCATCGACACGTCGGTTCGGCACTACTCGTCGGGGATGAAGGTGCGGCTCGGTTTCGCGATCATCTCGCACCTGCCGCACCCGATCCTGCTGATGGACGAGGTGACCGCGGTCGGGGACGCGGAGTTCCGCAAGAAGTGTTACGCGACGATTGATCGTCTGCTCGGGGAGGGGCGCACGCTCGTGCTGGTGTCACACAACGAAAAGGACCTGACCCGGTTCTGCCGTCGGGGGTTGTACCTCGACGCGGGCCGGTTGACGCTCGACGGCACGATCGCCGAGGCGCTCGACGCGTACCACGCCGCGGTCCCGCGGTGACGGTCGCGATCGTGCTCGCCGCCGGGACGCCCGCGGCGGGCCTGACCACCGCGACTGGCGAGCCGCTGGCCGACCGGCTCGCCGCCCAGTTGCGCCGGGCGGGGGCGGACGAGGTGCGCTTCGCCGCCAACCTCGACGAGTTGGCCGCGCTGGCCGACTCCGCCACCGGTCCGCTGCTGGTCACCGGCACCGACCTGGTCGCACACACCGCCGTGCTGCGGCACCTGGCCACCAGCCCGGTGGGGCCGACGGTGGCGCTGGTGCTCGGCGACCCACCCGTACCCGGGCGGACCGCCGTGCGTGAGGAGCGCGGCCAGATCGTCGACGCCGGCGCGGTGGACGCTCTCGACGGCGACGCCACCGGCGTGTTCGGCGGCGCGCTGCGGGTCGGCGTGGACGACCTGCCGAACCTCGCCGCCGCTGCCCGGGCGGCAGCGATCGGCCTGCTGCCCATCGCCACCCCGCTCGGCCCGGCCGGGGACGTCGCGCCGTTCGAGCCCGCCCCCGGGACGGGGCGGCCCGACGCGGGCGAGCGTCCCGCGCCGGTCGCGGCCGGTGGCCCCGGGTCCGCCGTGGACCGGCTCGTCGCGGGTCTCGCCGCGCTCGGCACCCTGATCTTCGCCCAGCGGGTACGCCTGCTCGTCGCGCACCGGGTCGACGACGCGGCCGGGCTGGCCGCGGCCGAGGCTGCGGTGACCGCGGTCGACGAGGACCGGGCCGAGTTGCGGCTGTCGGTGAAGGAGAAGGACGACTTCTTCTCCACCTACTTCGTCAGCACCTGGTCGCCGTACGTGGTCCGGCTGTCGGCCCGGCTCCGGCTCACCCCGACCGGGGTGACGGTGATCTCGGTGCTCTTCGCGTTGGCCGCTGCGGTGCTGTTCGGGGTCGGCGGTCGACCCGCGCTGGTCAGCGGCGCCGTGCTGCTCTACCTCGGCTTCGTGCTGGACTGCGTCGACGGCCAACTGGCCCGCTACACGCGGCACTTCAGCGCCTGGGGTGGCTGGCTGGACACGATGGCCGACCGGGCCAAGGAGTACCTGGTCTACGCCGGGTTGGGCTTCGGGGTGAGCCACGCCGGGCTGGGCAACGGCTGGGCGTTGGCGATCGCCGCGATGACGTTGCAGACCGTCCGCCACATGACCGACACCTGGTACGGGGTGCTGCACGACGAGGCGGCTCGCCGGCCACGTGCGGCGACGGGTGCCAGCGGGGGGATCGGTGACCGGTTGAACGCCGCGTCGACCCGGGTGCAGGCGGACACCGGCTCGCTGTCGTACTGGCTGAAGCGGACCGTGGTCTTTCCGATCGGCGAGCGGTGGGCGCTGATCGCGCTGACCGTGGCGCTGTTCAACCCGCTGGTCAGCCTCATCGCGGTGCTGGTCTGGGGTGCGCTGGCATTCGCGTACACCGGGGCGTTGCGGACGCTGCGGGCCCGCTGGATGTGGGTGCCGGTGCTGGACACCGTCGATGCCACCCTGCACCGCGACGACGGTCCGTTGGCCCGCCGGTTGCCGGTGGTCCGCCCGATGGGGCCGCTCACCCTGGCGGTGATCGCCGCGCTCGGCTCGGCGGCTCTGCTGGTCGCGGCGCTGCTCACCGACGCGCCCGACGGGTTGCGCTGGGCGGTGCCGGTGGCGCTGCTGGTGCTGCTGGTCGGCGGCCTGGGCTCCGGGGCCGCGCACAACGGCCCGCTGGACTGGCTGGTGCCCGCCGCGCTGCGGGCCGCCGAGTACCTGTTCGCGATCGCGGTCGGGGTGGTCGGCGGGGCGCCGGGGTGGCTGATCTTCGGCTACGTCTTCGTGCTCACCGTGCACCACTACGACCTGACGGCCCGGCTGGAGAAGCGGCAGGCGGCACCACCGCTGCACCCGGCAACGCTGGGCTGGGAGGGACGCTCGGTGCTGCTGGCCCTCGCCGCGATTGCCGGAATCGTGAGTATCGGAATGGCTACACTCGGTACGTACCTTCTCGTGGTTTTCGTGGCGAGCGCCGTCCTGGCCTGGTTCGTCCGGCCGGCCCGTAGCGCGCGGGCGTCGGCCGCGCCGGTGGGCGCGGGAGGGGCCGCGCCGCGCTGACGGAGGGACGGCCGGATGACCCTGATCAGTTTCGTGGTACCGGCCTTCCGGGTGCAGGGATACCTGCGCGAGTGCCTCGACTCGATCCTCGGCCAGCCGGAGACCGACCTCGAAGTGATCGCCATCGACGACTGCTCACCGGACGCCAGCGGCGAGATCATCGATGAGTACGCGGCCCGCGACCAGCGGGTCCGGTCAGTCCGGCTGCCGGAGAACGTCGGCCTCGGTCCGGCCCGCAACGTCGGGCTGGACCGGGCCGTCGGCGAGTACGTGTGGTTCCTCGACGGCGACGACTGGCTGGCGCCGGAGTGCCTGCCGGAGGTGGCCGAGCGGTTGCGGGCCACCCGGCCGGATGTGCTGCTGGTCGACCATGTCCGGACGCACTGGAACGACACCGTCACCCGGAGCGCGATGGCCGAGGTGTTCCCGGAGTCGCCCGGTGCGGCCCCCTTCCGGCTGCGGGAGCGGCCGGAGGCGATGCGGCTGCTGCACACCGCGTGGAACCGGCTGGTCCGCCGGGAGTTCCTGGTCGAGTTGGGTCTGCGCTTCGCGCCCGGCTGGTACGAGGATGTCTCGTTCAGCTACCCGGTGCTGATGGCGGCGCAGCGGATCGGCGTACTCGACCTCGTCTGCGTCAACTACCGGCAGCGCCGCGCCGGTGCGATCACCCGGACCCGGGGTGACCGGCATTTCGAGGTGTTCCCGCAGTGGCACCGGGTCTTCCACCTGATGGATTCCTGGGGGCCGGCGGTGGGCGCCCTGCGCCCTGCGGTCTTCGAGCGGATGATCTGGCACTACCTGACCGTGCTCGGCAACGGTCAGCGGATCGCCCCGGAGCTGCGGCCCGCCTTCTTCGCGCAGATCACGGCGGACTACGCCCGTTGGCTGCCGGACGGCGGCTACCCGGTGCCGGACGGGGTGGAGGGGATCAAGCATCGGCTGGTCGCCGCCGGCCGCTGGCGGACGTTCAGCGCGTTGCGGACCGCCAGCCGGACCCGCGACGTCGCCCGCCGGAAGGTCCGTACCGCGCGACGCCGGGTCGGCCCGGCCGCCCGGCGCGGCGCGCGGCTGACACGGGACGGCCTGCTGTACGAGTACTACCGGGCGGAGCTGCGCCGGCCGGTGGATCCGACGCTCGCGGTGTACGCGGCCTACTGGTACCGGGGATACGCCTGCAACCCGGCGGCGATCTACGAGGTGGCCCGCCGGCTGGCGCCGGGGGTGCGTGGGGTGTGGATCGTGCGCCGGGACCGGGTGGACAGCGTGCCGGCCGGGGCGGAGTACGTCATCGCCGGCACCCCGGCCTACTACCGGGCGCTGGCCCGGGCCCGCTGGCTGGTCAACAACGTCAACTTCCCGGACTTCGTCCGTAAGCGGCCGGAACAGGTGCACGTGCAGACCCACCACGGCACGCCGGTCAAGGTGATGGGGCTGGACCAGCAGCGCTATCCGATCGGGGCGGGCCGGATGGACTTCGCCGGGCTGCTGCGCCGGGTGGACCGCTGGGACTACAGCGTCAGCGCGAACAGCTTCTCCACCCAGATGTGGGACCGGGCTTACCCGGCCACGTACACCACCCTGGAGGTCGGCTACCCGCGCAACGACCGACTGGCCACCGCCAGCCCGGAGGAGGTGCGCCGACTACGTGCGGAGTTCGGCCTCGGCCCCGACGAGCAGGTGGTGCTGTACGCCCCGACGCACCGCGAGCATCTGCCCGGCTACCGGCCGCCGTTCGACCCCGACCGGTTCGTTGACGCGCTGGGTGACTCCGGCCGGCTGCTGATGCGCAGCCACTACTTCCATGACCGGGATCGCCGCTCCCGCCGGGCGGTGGACCGGGAGCGGGTCCGCGACGTCAGCGGGTACCAGCGGGTGGAGGACCTCTACCTGATCGCCGACGTGCTGGTCACCGACTACTCCTCGGCGATGTTCGACTACGCGGTGCTGGACCGGCCGATCGTGCTCTACGCCCCCGATTGGGAGGCGTACCGGCTGGCCCGGGGGGTCTACTTCGACGTCACGGCGGAGCCGCCGGGCGCGGTGGCCGTCACCTTCGCCGACCTGCTCGACCTGTTCCGGACCGACGCGCTGCGCTCGGACGCGGCGGCCAAGGCCCGCGAGCATTTCCGGGGACGGTTCTGCGCGCTGGACGACGGGCGCGCGGCGGAGCGGGTGGTCCGCCGGGTGTTTCTGGGCGAGTCGGTGGGGCTGTCGCCGCGCTGTTGATCGCGTCCGGCGCCGGCCCTCTGTCGCTTAATTGCAGCGTCACCGATCGAACATGAGACGTTCACCCGATGTGCTAATTCAATGATCCTGGTCACAGTCTTGTGGGGTTCGGTCGACGAGCTGGGGGAGGAGACGGTGACCACCGTCGCGCTCAAGGATGTCACCAAGATCTTCAAGGACGGCACATTGGCCGTCGACAGCGTCAACCTGGACGTGAACGACGGCGAGTTCATGGTGCTGCTCGGCCCGTCCGGCTGCGGCAAGTCCACGGTGCTGCGGATGATCGCCGGGCTGGAGGATCCGACCCAGGGCGCGGTGCTGCTCGACGGGGAACTCGCGAACGACCTGCCACCACGGGATCGGAAGATCGCCATGGTCTTCCAGGACTTCGCGCTCTATCCGCACATGACCGTCGGCGACAACATCGCGTTTCCGCTGCGGCTGGCCGGGGTGGAGCCGGAACCGCGGGGTGAGCGGGTCAGCGACGTGGCCAGCGCGCTGGGCATCGGCGACGTGCTGGCCCGCAAGCCCGGCCAGCTCTCCGGCGGGCAGCGGCAGCGGGTCGCGATGGGTCGGGCGATCGTCCGTCGACCCGGGCTGTTCCTGATGGACGAGCCGCTGTCCAACCTCGACAGCGGGCTGCGCGCCGAGTTGCGCGCGGAGATCTCGGGCCTGACCCGGGAGTTGGGCGTCACCACCGTCTACGTCACCCACGACCAGGCCGAGGCGCTCACCATGGCCGACCGGGTGGCCATCATGCGTCGCGGCGTGCTCCAGGACGTGGGCACCCCCACCCAGGTGTACGGACGGCCGGCGACGCTCTATGTGGCCGCCTTCCTGGGTAGCCCGCGGATGAACCTGCTGGAGGCGTCGGTCTACGTCCACCTCGACCGGTACGTCACGCTCAACCTCGGCGAGCAGTCGCTCTACCTGCCCTGGAACGACATCCGCAGCCGGGCGATCGCGCACTACCACGGTGAGCGGATCGTCGTCGGCATGCGGGCCGAGGCGCTCACCCCGGTCTCCCCGGACAGCCCCGGCGACGTGCTGCGTGGTCGGATCCGCTACCTGGAGCACCACGGGCACGAGTCACTGGCGTTCCTCGACATCGGGGCGACCGCGATCGTGGTCGACGAGATGGGCACGCGGCTGGACCCGGCGCCGGTGGGCCAGCGCGGCCTGCGCCGGTTCGGCTCGGTGATGCAGCGGCTCACCGGCAAGCCGGTGGAGGCGGAAGACGCGGCGGGTGGTGGCACCCGGACCAGCGTGCTCCCCGATCCGGGCCGACACCACCGCCGGCCGGCGGAGCTGGCGGTGCGGCTGGCGCCGTACCCGGCGGTTGCCGCCGGCCACGCGCTCGCCGTCTCGGTCCGGATGGACGCGCTGCACTTCTTCGACGAGCGCGGAGCCCGGATCGACGTGGGGTGGCGTTGACACCACGCCGGAGCGGGGTGGCGGAGGCGCCACCCGGTGTCCTACCGTCTGCGCACCCAGTCCACTTTAAAGACCACCGAGAGGGGTCCACCCGTGTCGGGTGATCGTCCCAGCCCGCTCGTCATCGAGCGCATCCTGCGCGACCGGCAGGGCATCTGGCAGCAGATCGTGGCCGAGCGTGACCTGAACGCGATGACCGGGCGGATGCTGGCCAGCTCCGCCATCGCGCTCGCCTGTTACGGTGCGGTGCTAGGCGCCTTCCACAGCCCGCTGATGGCGCTGACCTCCGCGCTGAAGCTGCCGCTGCTGTTCCTGGTCACGCTGGCCATCTGCCTGCCCACGCTCTACCTGTTCAACCTGGTCTTCGGTGCCCGGCTCTCGGTGCGCCAGTCGCTGGCGCTGGTGATGGTGGCGATCACGGTCACCTCGATGCTCGCGGTGGCGTTCGCGCCGATCAGCCTCTTCTTCCTGATCACCGCGCCCGACTACGGCTTCTTCAAGCTGCTCAACGTGGCGATCCTGACCCTGTCGGCGCTGGTCGGGCTGCGTTTCCTGACCGGTGGCATGCAGGTGCTCAACGACCACGGTCTGCTCGCCCCGGAGGCAACCCAGGCTCAGGCCCCGGCGCAGGCCGTGCCGGCCGCCGTGCCCGCAGGCACGGCGCCCGCTGCCGCCCCGGTGGCTGGCCAGGTCGCCGAGCCGGTGGCCGTGCCGGCCGGAGCGGCAGCGGCCGGGTCGGCCGGTGCGGTCCCGAACGGCGCCACCCCCGACGTGGCGTCGCCCGCCGCGCAGGTCCCGGCCCAGGTCCCGGCGCAGGTCCCGGCGCAGGTCCCGGCCCAGGTCCCGGCGCAGTGGGCCGGGCAGCCGGCCGTCGCTTCCTTCCCGCCCGGCATGCTGCCGCCCGGTTACGCGCAGCCGCAGCGCCCGTGGGGCAACCCGCCGGCACGGCGCGCCGAGCCGACGCAGCGGCCGGCCAGCATGACCCTGCTCTACATCTGGATCCTGCTCTTCGGCTTCGTCGGCACCCAACTGGCCTGGACGCTGCGCCCGTTCTTCGGCGACCCGGGGCAGGATTTCGCCTTCTTCCGCAGTATCGACGGCAACTTCTACGCGGAGATCCTGCGGACCATCGGCAACCTCTGACGACCCTTGCCGATCACGCAGGCGTGGTGGGCCTGCTGCTGGGCGCGGCCGGCGACTTGATCCTCAGCCAGCGGTTGACGAACCGCTGGGCCGGCCGCTCCCAGAGGAAGTGGCAGGCGGTCGCGACCGCAGTGATGAAGACGACGAGCAGCGTCATCTTGGTGAAGTAGGCCATGAAGCTGTCGTCCACCCACGACGCTGCACCGACCACCTGCATCAGCGGGCGATGCACCAGATAGAAGGCGAAGGAGACCTCGCCGAGAAACACGACGAGCCGGGTGCTGAGAAAGCGGCCGAGCGCGGACTGTGGGTACTGGCTCAGGCCGAAGAAGAGCAGCACTCCGGGGAGCATCCACATCGCGTCGTAACTGGCGTAGTAGTGGGTCCGGCCGGGCCAGGCCATCAGCAGCAGTGCCGCCGCGAGGGGAAGCCAGGTGAGCAACGGCGACAGCACCCGGTCCCGGGCGGCCGACGCGGGCCACGACCGCTTGGCCTGGCGGAGGAGCAGTGCCGCCACCATGCCGAGCGTGAAGTCCCCCAGGCGGGTGGCGGGCGTTCGGTAGAGCCACCGGTGCGCACTGAACGGGTTCGTGGCGGGCAGACCGTTGCGGAAGTGCTGGAACAACGCCGCGAGTACGAAGGCCGCGACTATCGCCGCCACGGCTACGGCGAGGAGAGCCTTGGCGTTGTTGGCGATCGGGCGCAGCGCCAACACCAGTAGCGGGAAGCAGGCGTAGAGAAAGAACTCGACGCCGATCGACCAGCCCGGTGCGTTGATGCCGTACGTGACGACGAGCGACGGATGCCAGGACTGCAGGGCGAGGACCTGGATGAGGAACCGACTCACGTTGGAGTGGTCGTCAACGGCCAGCCAGACGACGACGAGGACCAGCAGATAGAGCGGGTAGACCCGGGCCAGCCGACCGATCAGGTAGTTCCAGGTGCTGCGGGGGGTTGGCCGAGTGGCACCGTCGAAGTAGTTCAACGCGATGACGAACCCCGACAAGAGAAAGAAGAAAGTGACGCCGTTGCTGCCCGCTCCCATGATCCGGCGGACCGGATCCGGCAGCGACTCGTGCGCCGCCGAGTGATGAAAGAAAACAGCGAGAGCAGCGAACCAGCGCAATCCGGTCAAGGCGGGGATGTGCAGCTTTTGTGTGATGGCTGCGGGCGTCGACGTCATTCATTCCTCCAGTTCCGCGCCAGGTTATAGCACTCTGGGCTGCCCCGGCCGCCCTCCGGGAGGCGCTCTGATCAGGCGTATCTCCCACAGATTCCGGTGCGGGGACCCCGGTTATTCGCCGGCTGTTCACCTGATTCGACTTGCCGCTTTCGACAATTTTCGTGTGCGCCGAGAGGGCTAGTGGAAATGGGTGATCCGCTGGTGGCCGGCGAATGTTCGAACAATGAACACCGGCCGAACCCACGCCGGCCTTGCCCTGGCAAGTTACCCGCGAGTAGCGTCAGGGCATGACCATCGACTCTCGCCAGGTGGCGGCCGGCCTGCTGGAAGCGGTGCCGTTCGCCCGTACGCTCGGTTTCGAAATCGTCGAGGTGGCCCCCGAGGCGGAGGGCGGGGTGCGGGCAGTCGTCCGGCTCCCCGACTCGCCGGCCACCCACAACCACGTCGGCGGGCCGCACGCCGGGGCCATGTTCACCCTCGGCGAGACGGCCTCCGGCGCGGTGGTGCTGGCCGCCTTCGGGCAGCTGTTGGACCGAGCCGTGCCGCTCGCCGTCCGGGCCGAGATCGCCTACCGCAAGCTGGCACTCGGGCCGGTGCTGGCCACCGCGCGGCTCGGCCGGCTGGCTCTCGAGGTGATCGAAGAGCTGGAGTCCGGCCAGCGACCCGAGTTCCCGGTCGAGGTGGAGATCGCCACCGAGGACGGCACGCTCACCTCGGCGATGACCGTGGTCTGGACGCTGCGGCCGCAGTGAGCCGCGCCGGCGGCGGCGGAAACGGGGTTTGGCGGCCTGGCTGGGTGGTTAGATTCGTAGCGTGCTGGGCCTACCTGCTCATGTGACCGCCTGTCTCTTCGATCTGGACGGTGTGCTGACGCAGACCGCCCGGGTGCACAACGCCGCCTGGACGCGGACGTTCGACGAGTTCCTCCGGCAGCGGGCCACGGCGACTGGTGAGCCGTTCCAGCCGTTCGATCCCGGCGCGGACTACAACCACTACGTCGACGGCCGGCCCCGCGCCGACGGCGTCCGGTCGTTCCTCGCCTCCCGCGGGATCGTGCTCCCCGAAGGCAGCCCGGACGACCCGCCGGACGCCGACACCGTCAACGGCGTCGGCAACCGCAAGAACGTCCTGCTGCTGGAGCGCCTGCGCAGCTCCGGTGTCGAGGTCTACCCGGGCTCGGTGCGCTACCTGAAGGAGGCCACCGCCGCCGGGTTGCGTCGGGTCGTGGTGACCGCGAGCGCCAACGGGCGCGAGGTGGTCGCCGCCGCCGGGCTGGAACCACTGCTGGAGGCGCGGGTCGACGGGCTGGTCGCCCGGGCGCAGGGGCTGCGTGGCAAGCCGCACCCGGACACCTTCCTGGCCGGGGCCAGACTGCTCGGCGTCGACGCGACGCAGGCTGCCGTCTTCGAGGACGCGCTGTCCGGGGTGGCCGCCGGCCGGGCCGGCGGCTTCGGCTATGTGGTCGGCGTCGATCGGGTCGGGCAGGCCGACGAGCTGCGCGCGCACGGCGCCGACATCGTGGTCAAGGACCTCGCGGAGCTGCTCGAAATGGGCGACGCCGACCCGTCGGCGGCACGCCCGGCCGGAGAGCGGGGTCTCGCGTGATCCGGGAACGGGCCTATCCGGTCGAACCATGGCACGTCCGGGAGACCCGGCTGGACATGGACGTGCTGGCCCAGTCGGAGTCGGTCTTCGCGCTCTCCAACGGCCACGTCGGGCTGCGCGGCAACCTCGACGAGGGCGAGCCGCACGGCCTGCCCGGCACGTACCTCAACTCGTTCTACGAGCTGCGCCCCCTGCCCTACGCGGAGGCCGGCTACGGCTTCCCCGAGTCCGGGCAGACCATCGTCAACGTCACCAACGGCAAACTGATCCGGCTGCTGGTCGACGACGAGCCGCTCGACGTGCGCTACGGCGAGTTGCTCGCCCACGAGCGGATCCTCGACCTGCGGGCCGGCACCCTGCACCGGGAGTTGCACTGGCGCTCGCCGGCCGGCCGGGAGGTCAAGGTCCGCAGCACCCGACTGGTGTCGTTCACCCAGCGGTCGGTCGCCGCCATCAACTACGAGGTGGAGGCCGTCGACGGCCCGCTCCGGCTGATCGTGCAGTCCGAGTTGGTGGCCAACGAGACACTGCCCGCGCAGAGCAAGGACCCCCGGGTCGCCGCGGTGCTGGAGTCGCCGTTGCAGGCCGAGGAGGAGCTGACCACCCCGGACGGTGGGCAGCTGATCCATCGCACCAAGGTCTCCGGGCTGCGGGTGGCCGCCGCGATGGAGCACGAGGTGCACGGGCCAGACCGCACCACCATCGAGTCTGAGGGCTACGAGGACTGGGTCCGCACCACGATCGGCTGCGTCCTCAAGCCCGGCGAGAAGCTGCGGGTGGTCAAGTACCTGACGTACGGCTGGTCGAGCCGGCGGTCGCTGCCCGCCCTGCGCGACCAGGTCGGCGCGGCGCTGGCCGGGGCCCGGCTGGACGGCTGGGACGGGCTCTGCCGGGAGCAGCGCGGCTACCTCGACGAGTTCTGGGACGCGGCCGATGTGCGGGTCGACGGGGACCCGGAGGTGCAGCAGGCCGTCCGGTTCGGCCTCTTCCACGTGCTCCAGGCCGGTGCCCGGGCCGAGCGTCGGCCGATCGCGGCGAAGGGGCTGACCGGCCCCGGCTACGACGGGCACGCCTTCTGGGACACCGAGATGTTCGTCCTGCCGGTGCTCACCTACACCCAGCCGAGCGCGGTGCGCAACGCGCTGCACTGGCGACACAGCACGCTGGAGCAGGCCAAGGAGCGAGCCGAGACGCTCAACCTCAAGGGTGCCGCCTTTCCCTGGCGGACCATCGAGGGCCCGGAGTCCTCCGGGTACTGGCCGGCCGGCACCGCGGCCTTCCACATCGCCGCGGACATCGCCGACGCGCTGCGGCGCTACGTGCTGGTCACCGGGGACACCGAGTTGGAGCAGGAGATCGGGCTCGACCTGCTGGTGGAGACCGCCCGGCTGTGGCGCTCGGTCGGCCACCACGACCGGCACGGGCAGTTCCACATCGACGGGGTCACCGGCCCGGACGAGTACACCGCGGTGAAGAACGACAACCTCTACACCAACCTGATGGCGCAGCGGAACCTGCTCGCCGCCGCCGAGGTGGTGATGCGCTACCGGGAGGCGGCGTTCCACCTCGGGGTCACCGACGAGGAGGCGGCGAGCTGGCGGGACGCGGCCACCTCGATGCACGTCCCGTACGACGAGGAGCTCGACGTCCACCAGCAGGTGGAGGGTTTCACCCGGCTCGAGGAGTGGGACTTCGCGCACACGCCGGCGGAGAAGTACCCGCTGCTGCTGCATTACCCGTACTTCGAGCTGTACCGCAAGCAGGTGGTGAAGCAGGCCGACCTGGTCCTGGCCATGCACTGGCGGGGGGACGCGTTCACCCCCGAGCAGAAGGTGCGCAACTTTCTCTACTACGAGCGCCGGACCGTGCGCGACTCGTCGCTGTCGGCCTGCACCCAGGCCGTGCTCGCCGCCGAGGTGGGCCATCCCGAGCTGGCGCACATCTACCTGCGCGAAGCCGCGCTGATGGACCTGCACGACCTCAACGAGAACACCCGGGACGGCGTGCACATGGCCTCACTGGCCGGCGCGTGGCTCGCCCTGGTCGGAGGCCTCGGCGGGTTGCGGGACCACGACGGTGAGCTGTCGTTCGCGCCCCGGCTCTCCAGCCGGCTCAGCCGGCTGGAGTTTTCCCTCCAGTGGCGCGGGCTGGCACTGCGGGTGGACGTACGGCCGCACCAGACCACGTACTCGCTGCGCCACGGTGGGCCGGACGATGTGGTGGAGTTGCGCCACCACGACCAGCTGCTGCGGGTCACCTTCGATGAGCCGGTCACCGTGCCGGTGCCGTCGGCCGACCCGTCCGGGCCGCCGCCGGAGCAGCCGCCGGGTCGGTCGCCGCTGATGCGGTTGCCCGAGCACGAGCAGTGACGGCCGGGGCGGGAGTGATCCCGCCCCGGCCGCCACCTGACGGGCCGGTGCCCGCCCGGTCATCGACTCCGAGGTCAGATGGGCTCGCCGGTCGACGGGCGTCCGATCGCGTCCCGGGGCGCCATCGCCCGGGGATCATCGGGTAGGCGGGCCTGCGCGGCGTCGTCCGCCCAGTCCCGGTTGCGCTCGGCGTCCTGTTGGTGCCGGTCCCGCTCGCTCATCTGCTGTTGCCGGGACGACTGCTGCTGAGCCATGGCGATCCTCGCGATCCGTCGGGGCGCGGCTGCGCCGACACGGTCTGCGGTCGCCCGTCGCGTACCCGGCGGCCCATCCGGCAAACGCGGCCCGGCGGCGGTGTGGGGGCGTGCCAGGCGGCAGGCGGGGTACCCAGGACGAAGGCCAGCACGCGGAGGTGGGGCATGGACGAGCAACGCAGCACGGTGACCATCCCGGTCGGGGACGCCCAGCTCCCCGCCGACCTGATGTTGCCCGCTCAACCGGGCGGCGTGGTGCTCTTCGCGCACGGCAGCGGCAGCTCCCGGCACAGCCCCCGCAACGTGGCGGTGGCCGAGACGCTGAACGGCCGAGGGCTCGGCACGGTGCTCGTGGACCTGCTCACCCCGGCCGAGGACGAGGTGGACGCGCGCACCGCCGAACTGCGGTTCGACATCGGGCTCCTGGCCAGTCGGCTGGCCGGCATCGTCGACTGGTTGGCGGCCGAGCGCCCCGCCGGTGAGGTGCCGATCGGCCTGTTCGGGGCCAGTACGGGTGCCGCCGCCGCCCTTGTCGCGGCGGCGTCCCGCGCCGACCGGGTGGGCGCGGTGGTCTCCCGGGGCGGGCGACCGGACCTGGCCGGCACCGCTCTGGCCCAGGTACGTACGCCGACGTTGCTGCTGGTCGGTGGCCTGGACGAGGAAGTGATCGCGCTCAACGAGCAGGCGCTGGCCGAGCTGGGGGAGGTCGGCGAGCTGCGGGTGGTCCCCGGGGCAACCCACCTCTTCGAGGAGCCGGGCACCCTCGAGCAGGTCGCCGACCACGCCGGCACCTGGTTCACCACCCACCTCAGCCGCGCTGTTCCCAGCCCGGTACGTCGATCATGAGGTCGGCGGGGGATCGGTCACCCCTACTGGAGCGGGGGCGCCCGAGGCGGAGTGGTGGCGTTGCACGGTGTCGATGATGCGCCAGAGGACGGCGGTGATCGGAACGCTGACGAAAGCGCCGGCAATGCCCGCGATGAGGGTGCCGGCGGTGACCGCCACCAGGATGACCGCCGGGTGCAGCCGGACCTGCCGCTTCATGACCAGCGGCTCCAGCAGGTTGCCCTCGATCTGCTGCACGGCGATCACCGCGGCGAGGGTGAGCAGCGCGGTGGTCGGCCCGTTGGCGGCCAGCGCCACCAGCACCGCCACCGCGCCGGCCACCGTCGCCCCGATGATCGGCACGAAGCCCCCGAGGAAGGTGATCAGCGCCAGCGGCAGGGCGAGCGGCACCCCGAGCACCACCAGGGCCAGGCCGATGCCGATCGCGTCGATCGCGGCGATCAGCATCGTGCCCCGGCTGTACGCGCCCAACGTCTGCCAGCCGGCCCGGCCGGCCTCGGTCACCAGGGGCCGGTTCGGGCCGGTCATCCGGGACAGGACCCAGTGCCACATGGACCGGCCGTCCTTGAGCAGGAAGAAGAGCAGCACCAGGGCGAGCAGCGCGGAGCCGACCACTTCGCTGGCGGTCCGGGCACCGGCCACCGGGTCCGGCGAGCTGCCACCCAGCCCCTGCCGCGCCTGGTCGACCAGTCGGTCCAGTTGGGCGTCGGTGACCGGCAGGGTGGACGTGACGAAGTCCCGGCTTCGGTCCAGCCCCTGGGTCAGCTCCTGGCTGAGCTGGTCGAACTGGCTGGCGGTCAGGTTCCACACCAGCGCGCCGACCCCCACCAGGATGCCGAGGAGCAGCAGCACGGTGAGCAGCGCGGCCAGCGACCCGGGCAGCCGCAGCCGGCGCAGCCGGAGCAGCACCGGGTCGAGCAGCGCGGTGAGGAAGATGGTTGCGGCCAGCGCGATGGCCAGCGGCGCCAGGAGTACGGCGATCCGGCCCAACAGGTAGAGCCCGGCGACGACCACCACCAGGCAGGCGCTCCACAGCACCGCGGTCCGGACCAGCCAGGGCAGGGCCGCCCACGCCTGGCGCGGCCCGGAGCCGTCCGTCGTCGCCCCGGTGCCCGCCCCGGGTTCGTCTACCGCCATGTCGGTCCTCCTCGATCTCCGCGAGGTCGGTACCCGGCCAGTGGCACGCCGACACCCATATCGCTCCAACGCCGGTTGAGGCGCTGGCGTGGCGGGTGCGCCCAGGTAGTCCGAGCCATCCGGTGAAGGCCGAATTGCCCGGTCTGCACCCGCCGGGGCCTGGCACGATTGTCCGCGAGACGCCCGGGTAACCGTCGCCATGGCCGATGACCGCCCACCAGCCGACCGCGACCGGTCGCGGCTCGGCGAGGCCGCCGAGCTGGGCGGCCAGGCAGTCGAACAGGTGCGGCGCCGGGGCGGGCAGGCCGGCCGGGTTCGGGCCCGGCAGTGGGAGATCACCCTGGTGATCGCGATCCAGGCCGGGCTGGCCGCGGCGCTGGCCGCCCTGATCGCCCAGCACCTGCTCGGCCCCGGAGCGCACGTCTTCGCGCCGGCCGCCGCCGTCGGTACGATCGCCACCGCCATCGGGCAGCGGGCCCGGCGCACCTTCGAGCTGCTGGCCGGGGTGGGCATCGGCATCGTCATCGGTGACGCGCTGCGCTTCCTGCTCGGCTCGGGGCCGTGGCAGACCGGCGCGGTGGTCGCGCTCGCCATCGCCAGCGCGCTGCTGGTGGCTGGACGGGGTGGCGCGCTGGTTGGTCAGGCCGGTGGTACCGCCGTGCTGATCGCCACGCTGGCCCCGATGGGACGCGGCCTGGAGCTGCCCCGGATCTTCGACGCACTGGTCGGTGGGGTGGTCGGCCTGCTGGTCGTCGCTCTGCTGTTGCCGATCAATCCGATGCGCGTGCTGGACCGGGCCGTGGCGCCGATCGTCACGGTCCTTCGCGAGCAACTCGCCGAACTGGCACAGACGCTGCGGGAGCGCGACGCCGAACGGGCGGTGCGGATTCTGGAGCGGCTGCGCGCCACCGAGGGTGACCTGGGTCGGCTGCACGAGTCGCTCAGCGGGGCGGAGGAGGTGGTGACGATCGCGCCGGCCCGCTGGCACCGGCGTCAGCAGTACCGCCGGTACGCCAACGGCGCGGAGCACCTGGAGCGGTTGACGCTGGACGTCCGAGCGCTGGCTCGCTGGACGGCGACCGCTCTTCAGTACGGTGAGCCGATTCCGGACGAGTTGCCGAATGCGGTGGCCCGGCTGGGCGAGGCGGTGGCTGAGATGCACTCCGAGCACCGGAGCGGCAAGGATCCCGAGCGGACCCGCCAACTGGTGCGGGAATGCGCCGAACTGGCCGGTCGGTCAACTGCGATCGGGGTGCACTCGTTCGGCGACGCGCTGGTGACCGGCCTGCGTACCGCGTGCAGCGACCTGCTCCGGGCCACCGGTTGCGATCCGGACGACGCCAATCGGATGGTGCGCCGAGCGGCCGGCGCCGGTGAGGCGGAAGTCCATCCGCCGCCCCGTCGGCAGATCCACCGGGCCCCGCCGAACCGCGCCGCCCGGGTCCGCCGGCGGACGCGGCTCAGCGCTCGGACCCGGCACGACGAATGGGCCGGCCTCCCCGACAGGGGGAGACCGGCCCGGTGAACCGCCAGAATCAGGAGGAGTAGCCGCGCTCGGCGATCCAGTTGGCGACCTTCGGCAGGCTCATCCAGTACTCGCCCAGCGCCGGGTTGGCCGGGTCGGCGATCCGGATGGTGTCGCCCCCGTCGCGGTAGCCGACCAGGGTCAGGTAGTGGCCGCCCTCGTACGAGTGCGGGTTGCCGTCGGTGTCCACGGCCGTGCCCTTGATGTTGGCCACCACCGGTCGTCCGGCGTCCAGCGCGGCCAGCACGTCCCGGCGTAGCTGCTCGACCTGTTCCGGACGGGCCACCGAGTCACGGATCTCGGTGGTCCGGTACTTGCCGCCGGTCAGCTCGTTCAGCACGCGGGTGGTGTCCAGGGCCGAGGGAGTGCCCGCCTCGGTGGTGCCGAGGAGCTTGGCCACCTCGTCCTGGGACAGGGCCTTGCCCTGGGCGGACAGCGCGATCCGGGTCGCTGCCGGGCCGCAGTAGAAGAAGTTCGGCTGGGCCTGGTAGTCGATGCCGAGGATCCGCTCGGCGGAGCGGCCGGGCTGGCTGCCCCGGTCGGTCTGGCTCGACGGGGTCGGGGTGCCCTGCACCGGGGCGGCCTGCGCGGCCAGTGCGGGACCGAGGGCGCAACCGCCGGCGACCAGCAGGCCGGCGACGGACAGCGTGCTCTTCTGGATGATCGGGTTCATGATCGAGTCTCCGTTCGGGGGTTGGTGCCTCCAACTGGTGGAGGGCAGCAGCACCGGAATGGCGCTCGGCTCATCGAGGTGGGCGACGACCCGCGGCGGCCCGGGCCGTGGGCTCACCGGGGACGTAACCGTCCTGCTCCGGCGGGCATTCCGCCGCCGGCAACCGGCAAGGCGCGGTGCGATCAGGTGCAACGGCTGCTGGCCGGGCGGGATTCCGGGTTCGACGTGCCGCTGCTCACGGCTCTCCCGCCACACCATCACCGGGTCGAGCGAGAACCGGACGATCCGGGCAGCGACCAACGGATCGGACACCGGGGACGGCCTGGTCACGACTCGCGTGACCGGCGAAGGATGACCAGCGGCGCAGGTGGCGCGGCGTCAGAGGCTGCCCAGGAGGCCGGTCACAGTGATCTCGATGACCACGCGCTCCGGATTCGGGCGCGGGGGTCGGTACCGCTCGGCGTAGCGGCGCTCCGCCTCCGCGACGGCGGCCGGATCCGACCGGAGCACCGCCCGGCCCTCAATGGTCAGCCAGCGGCGGCCATCCACGTGACAGACGGCCACCGGGGTGCCTGCCGCGCCGGCGGCGGCTACCTGGCGGGCCTTGCGGGAGGTGCCGGAGGTGATCACCCGGGCCAGCCCGGCTGCCGGGTCGAGGGTGACCCCGACCGGGACCACGTGCGGGGTGCCGTCGGCGCGCAGCGTGGTCAGCGTCGCGAGGTGCCGTTCCGCGCAGAAGGCGGCAACGCGGTCGTCGCGTACGTCCAACTGGTGATCGCCCGCCATGCCTGTCCCCCGTCCACCGAAACCGGCCTCGATCATGGCACGTGGCGGCGTACCCGGTCCGGATCCGGCGGCGCGTCCGGCTGCCCGGGCAGCCGGCGATCGGCCGCCCGGCGCTGGTGCACCAGGCGGGTCAGGTAGATCAGCGCGCCGGCCAGGACGCCCATGTCGTCCAGGTAGATCGGGTCCGGGAGCAGGTCGACCGGGAAGATCGTGTAGATCAGCGCCCCGTAGAAGGCGACCTTGCCGCCCGCGCCGAGACCGCTCAGCAGACGCCGGGTCCGTACCACCCGCACCGCCAGCACCACCGCACCGGCCAGTGTGGCGACGGCCAGGATGCCGGCGATCACCACGAGAACCCACGCCTGTCGAGACATTCCGTCACGCTAACCCACCACGGCCGCCCCGGCCCGGTGACGGGACCGGCCCGCTACGCACGGACGCGGGGCGGCCAGCACCAGCGCGTCCCAGCGGTCAGAACGCGGGTACCGCCGCGCGTCCGCGGGCGACCACGGCGTCTTCCCGGGTCTGCTCGACCGGCGACCGGACGACCTCGCTCAGCGGCAACACCGAAGCCGACTCCGCCACCCGCCGTCCGGTGGCCTCGTGGGCCTCCTCGCGCAGGCTGCGGGCCGCCACCACAGCCGACTCCGCGGCCCGCCAGGCGGCCTGCTCCCGCTCCACGGCGGCACTGTGTCGGGCCGCCAGGTTGTCCCGGATCGCCCGCTGCAACACCAGCTCCTGCTCGACCGGATGCAACCGCGGGTCCCACCCGTCGCGCTGCCCGAAGACGTCACTGAGCTGCTCCACCGACAGCTCCCGCCGCCAGTACGCGTCCAGTGCGGCCCGGTGCAGGTAGCGCTCGCGGTCGACGTACTCGGAGGGGGTCCGGGCCGTGTGCGGCAGCGGCATCGCGGCTGCGGCGCCGAACCGTCGGACGGCCGCCTCGGCCGCCTCGTACGCCTGCCAGGCGGCCTCGACGGTCTCCTGCGCGGCCACCCACTCCGTCCGGCGGCGTTGGGCGGTGGTGGTGGCCCGCTCGGCGGCCACCGTCACCTCCTGCGCGTAGCGGCTCTGCTCCCGTTCCTCGTGGGCCTGTTCGAGTTGGCTGGGCATGGCCGCGCGACGGATCCGGGAGCCCGGGTCGAGGCGGAACTTGCCGGGCCGCAGCAGGAGGGCAGCGACAGCGACCACGACCACCCCGAGCAGGCTCAGCCAGATGGCGGCGGCCCGGGGCACGTCGGGCAGGAAGGCGGAGAGGACGGTCTGCATGATCAGCACCTCGCGGTCGAACGACGGCTATCGACGGATGGCGGTGGACGGGTGTTCCGGCAACACGGGCCGGGGCGGGTTGGCCGTCGGGGCGAAGTGAGCCGCCGGCCCCCGGGGCGGTACCACTGTGCGGCGGCTGCCGGGCTGGTCACCGTTTGGTGATCTCCGGCCGGCGTGGTCACGCGGACGGCGACGACTCCGGCACCCGATCGGTGACCCGGCACCGGACCGGGTGGGTCGGGGGCGCCGGTGGCCGGCCAGGATCAGCGGGTGGGCGGGCCGCGTCGGGACGGGGTGCCGTGGCCGGGCTCGACGGTCACCGGGTGCTCCGCGGCGGTGACCGGACCGGTCGCCACGGCGGCGACGACCGTGCTGACCGGCCGAGGTGCGGCCGGCTGGCTCGCCCGCTCGGTGGCGGCGACGGCGTCGGGTCGGAGCGTGTCCACCCGGCTGCTCACGGCGCTGGGCCGCAGCTGCGTCGGTGCGGGGGGTGGCGTCGCGGCGAGCGCGCCGCCGAGGCCGACCGCGAGCACCAACGCGGTGACCGCCAGCCGGGTCAGCTCACGCAGTGACCGCAGCACGGCCCGCCGGGCTGGGCGGACGAGCGCTGCGGAGGACACCCGACCAACCTAACCCCCGACCCGCCGGGTCGCAGCTCGGCAACGGCTCATTCGGGCGTGACCACCGCCACGATGCGCACTGTGGACGGACAGGCCATCCACCTTCCCGACATGACGGTGGCCCCAGCCGGATCGGGTCCGGCCGGGGCCACCGCGGCACGTTCGGGCGCCGCCGACGCTGTCGGGCGTCGGCGGCGGATCGGGTCAGCCGGAGGTGCCGAGCACCGGCGGTGGAGCGTCCCCGTGGTCTCCCCACACCATCTCGTCCTCGGTCAGCCAGGTCAGCCGGTCGTCGGACTCGTCGTCCTCCGGCCGGCCGTGCCCGCCAAGCACCCCGGGGCGTTTCGCGCCGCTGCCGGCCGCCGCTCGGCCGGCAGTCTCGCCGCGCCGCCCGTCAATGCTGCGACCCACCCCGGTGGCGGGGCGGTTGTCGGGTGCAGCCGGGCCAGCGGCCGGCCGGACCGAGGCGGTGGGCGTGCTGCTCGAACCGGCGAGGGCAGCGGTGCGAAGCACCCCGCCGGCCGGAGCCCCGCCGTGCCCTCCGAAGAGCAGGCCTGACCCAGCGCCGGCGCTGGCGGTCACGGTGGTCGGCCCGGACAGGCCGGCCGTCCCGCCGGCGGGCGGCGCTCCGCCGAGCACCGGCTCCGCGCCGGCCAGGGAGGTGCCGCTTTCGGTGGCGGAGTCGCTGCCCGGACCGGTGACGACTGCCGGCGCGCCGCCGGTGCCCACGCCGTCCTGGCCAGTGCCTGGCCCGACGCCGACGACCTGTGGCTGGCCCACACGGTCGGGCGTCGTGATGGTCGCGTCGCCGGTGTGTGCCGTGTGCTTGGTGGCGAGGGGCGCGGCGCTCGGCGTGTCGGTGCCCGGAACGCTGCGTGGCGTCGTCGGGTCATCGCGGACCGTCTTCGGCGTCTCGGGGTCGGGAGGCGGCGGGTCGACCACCCGGTCATAGGCGGAGAGGTCGTAGCCGGCTGCCAGCTCGGCCACCACGTTCACCATCCGCTGATGGGCCTTCTCCTGCTCTGCCTTGTCCTGCTGGTGACCCAGAATGCCCCCGACCACCGCGCCGGGCAGGCCGAACGTGGCGCCGCCCCGGAGGGCGCCGGAGATCGTCTGGTCGTTGTCGTCGGTCTCTTCCGGGCTCTCCGCCTGCTTGTGCGCGGTGCGCAGCTGGCCGGCCATCATGGTCAGCCCCTGCTGGACGTCGGCCATCCCCTCGCCCAGCGCCTCGGTGTGGGCGACGATCATCATCAGCCGCCGCTGGAACTCGAGACCTGCCGAGCCCGTCCAGGTGTTGCCGAGCTTTTCGAGGTCGCCGCTCAGCTCCCGGCCGAGACCGTCCAGGATGCCCTTGAGGGCGGACCACTGGGCGGCCACACCCTCGATCTGCTCGGGCTTGCCGGCCATCACGGCGTCGTACAGCTGCTGGTGACTGTTGCCCTGGTAGCGCTGGGTGTACTCAGACACGCCCGTCCTCCTTCGGCCCCAACGCCCGGTCGACCCCGGTCAGCGCGGCGGTGATGTCGGTGGCGTTGGCCGCGTTGCGCGCCTCGGCGGTGCGGTAGTTGGTCAGGATCGTGCTGGTCGCCTGCTGTGCCGCCTGCACCGCCTGCCGGAGCCGCTCGGCCTGCACCACGTAGGACTGGTGGACATCGCTGTAGCGCCTCGCGTTGTCGGTGGCGTCGGTGAACGAGCCCAACGCCGGAGGGCGGCACTGCATCTCGGTGTTGAGCTTTCGCAGCACCGACTCGGCCTGGCTCAGCCGAGCCGCCAGGTGCAGGTGGAAGTCCTCAAGGGACAGCAGGTCGACTTCCGTACGCCCGGTCATGGCAAACATCCCCGTCGTTCTGGTTGACAACCGTCAGCAGCTCTCAGGTTAGTCCACCAGTGCGACGCGGGGCGACCCGTCCGGGCCGCTCAGTCGTCGGCTCCAGTCGATGCCGTGGGCACCCCGCCACCCGCCCCACCGCTCGCCGGCGTGCCGCTGGGCGAGGCGGGCGGCGTCGACTCCGGTGCTGGCGCGGCCGACGACGGACCACCGGGCGAAAAGAAGGCCGACGCGTCCGCCCGGTTGAGGTTCGGCCCGGTCGGGATCAACGAGAGCAGCGAGCCGGGCACCGCCAGCGGGGTGACCCCGCTGTAGCCGAGGACGGCCGGCGTCTCAGCCGACCCGAGCGGGTACCGGACGCCCTGCGGGCTGATCAGGTAGATCGTCGATCCGGCGGCGACGGAACCACTGGTCCCGGCGCCGGGGGCTGCCTGGGCGAGCACGCCCTTGCCGCCGGGCAGCAGCACCGCCTCGGCCGTGCGCACCGAGTCCCGGGCAGCCTGGCGTACCGGCACCGGGCCTGACGCGCTCGCGGTCAGCTCCGCCGGAGCACGGTCGAAGACCTCGACGGTGGTGGTCGGCGGGCCGCCCCCACTGCCCGCCCGGTACGTGGCGCAGAGCACGGTCTGCCCGGACCGGGCCGCGTACAGCGTGGGCAGCGTCAGGGGCAGGCCCTCCTCGTCCACCCGCTGCTGGGTCAGCAGCCGGCCGGCCTGATCCGGGGTGATGTCGGTGATCTGACCGCCGCCGCCAATCATCAAGAGCGCGGTGATCTCAGTAATTGAGACGAGACCTTCCCGAGTCAGCACGTAGTGCTGCCCGGCCGCCTTGAACACCTGACCGATGTTGGCCTGTCGATCGGCCACGGCAAGGCCGCTGCGCTCGCCCTCGCCGGGCAGCGACGGCTTACGCAGCGGTGGCCCGGCCGGTACGGCATTGAGCAGTTGCTGCCCGACCGGCAGCGGTGTCGTGCCGGTCATCTTCAGCGCCGCGATCGCCTGGTCGCCGCCGAGCACCTGGAGCCGGGCGCCGCCGGTGAGCAGGTACCGCTGACCGTCCACGGTGACCAGTGCCGCGCGGTCACCCAGCGGCGTGCCGCCGGGCAGCGCACGGTCGATCACCACCCGGGTGCTGGAGCGGCGCGGGTCGGCCGGGTCGGGCACGTCGCAGACAGACCAGGGCAGACCGGTCAGCGACTTGCGGTCCGGCAACGCGTCCGGCGCGCCGACGATGCCGACGGTGCGGCCGCGTGGCCGGTCCCGCAGCGACGCCTGGGACATCGTCCGCACCGTCGGATCAGCCGTGTCCAGGATCAGCCGGGCGGACGTGTAGTTCAGCGTCGGAAGCAGCTTCCCCTCCACGAACACGTACGTCGCGCCGCTCTCCCGCTCGATGACCAGCGTGTTCTCTTCCAGTGGCGCGGTGTTCCCGGTCAACTGGCCGTACGCGCCGACCCCGCCGAGCACCACGGCGGCGGCGATGACACTGCCGAAGATCGCCATGCCGAGCCGTCGCATCGGCAGGTTGGTGGTCTCCGGATCGCCCGACAGCAACGCCGAGACGATCCGGCGGGTGACGAAGCGGTACGCCTGCACCTGATCGCGGCGGGTCCGCATGACTTACCTCCGGCGGGGTGGATCCGCGACGATCAGGTCGGAACGCCGTCGCGGGCTTCCCTACGATAAGGGGCCGACGGCGGGTCTTTGGGACCACCGCCCTTGGCCGACGCCGGAACGACCCGGCGCAGCCGTACCGTGCAGGAGGGACAGTCACCGATGACGCAGGTTCAGGCGCGACCCGCCCGAGTGGCCAAGAACCCGTCCGACGTCCCGGCGCGGGCGACCCCGCCAGCCGATCGCCCCGGCCGGGGACGGGTCGGCCCGGTGCTGGTCGGGCAGCTCGTCGTGCTGGAGGTCTGCGCGGTCGCCGTCTGGGCCGCGGGGGCCGGGCCCAGCTGGTTGCTCGCCGCGGTGGGCACGGTGGCGGCGCTGGTCGTCCTGGCCGTGTTCGCCCGTCGGGGTGGCCGCTGGTGGTTCGAGGACCTGCTGCTGCGGCGGCGGCTGCGGCGTCGCCGCGAGCGTGCCGCGGCGACGTTGGCCGACGGTACGGCGGCGGACCCCCGGCTGGCCGCGCTCGCCCCCGAGCTGACCGTCATCGAGCTGACCGACCGGGGCACCCGGCTCGGCATCGGGCAGGACGCCCAGGGCTGGTTCGCCGCGGTCGCGCTGCAACCCGCCTCCGGCACGACGGTCGGTTCGATGGACGCGTCGGCGGTGGACCGGGCGCTGCGGGTGCTCACGGAATTCGCCGCGCCGGTGTCCCGGGCTCAGGTCGTCGCGCACACCCTGGTCTGGTACCCGGCGCCCGGTGCGCCGCCGGCAGCGCACCGGACCGTCTGGGTGGCGCTGCGGCTCACCGTCCGCGACGCTCGGGTGGAGACGGTGAGCCGGGGCGGCGGGCTGCCCGGCGTACACCGGACGTTGGCTGCCGGAATTGGCAGATTGGGCAAAGCACTGACCGCCGCGGGGCTGGCCCACCGACCGCTGGGCCGCGACGAGCTGCGCGCGGCCGTGGTCTCGGCCGCCGGGCTGGACCTGGTGCCGGAGCCGCCAGCGGAGACCTGGCAGGGGCTGCGCGGCGGCGGCTGGACGCACCGCTGTCTGGCCCTGCGGGGCCGATCGGACGCACCGCTAGGCCCGTTGGTGGAAGCGATCACCGCGACCTCCGCGCCTTCGCACACGGTGGCCGCCGCGGTGTCGCCGGACGGGCGGGTGGCGGCGCCGCTGGTGCGCGTCGCGGCGATGGACAACCACGTCGAGGCGCTGGTCAAGGTCGTCCAGGACGTCGCGCAGCGGGCCGGCACGTCACCCCGGCCGGTGGACGGGCAGCACGCCCCCGGCGTGTACGCCAGCGCACCGGTCGCATCGGCGCTGGGCGGCTTCTCCGGCCCACAACCCCGCTGACCGCCCGCCCACTGACCGCCCGCCCCACTGACCGGCCGTTCGCCTGGCCGGTCAGTAGGGCGGCGGAGCCCTCGGGTCAGGGCCGCAGGTTCACGATCCAGCCGTACAGGCCACAGACCCAGACGGCGAGCGGGACCAGCGAGATGATCAGCAGGATCTCCACGATGTCGAGCAACCGGCCCCAGACCGGGGAGATGCGCTTGCCGGCCACGGTCAGGCCGTAGATCAGGCTGACCACGGCGGCCAGCAGCAGCCCACCGAGGATCAGGCCGAGCCGGACCGGCAGCGACCCGCCGGCGAAGGTGGCCGCGGCGGCCAGGCCCAGCCCGACGGTGCCGGCCAGCAGCACCGGGGTGCGCTGGGCGCGGCCCAGGAGCGGACGGGCCCGCAGCAGCGAGAGCAGGGCCAGCACCAGGCAGAACAGCACCGCCGGCAGCCGACCGTCCAGGGCCAGCACCAGCTGCGCGCCGAGCACCAGCAGCGACACCGTCCACAGCAGGCCGGTGAGGAACTGGTCGGCCCGCTCACTGAGCTGGAGCACCTGGCGCCCGTCGACCGACTCGCTGTCAGTCTTCAGGTCCTCCGGACCGGTCGGGATCGACGGCACCGGCAGTCGGGCAAGCCGGTAGGCCAGCATCGGCAGCGCCGGCACCGCGCCGAACGCGACCGCCGCAATCACCGCGGCCGCGGCCGGCGCGTCGATGCCGAAGATCAGGCAGAGCACCGCGCCGAAACCGGTCGCCGCACCCACCCCGATCGCGCCGAAGAAGAGCGGGTAGCGGTCGCCGACGGCCAGCGCGGCCACCGCCCCGGCGACCACCACGGCGGTGGCCGCGAGCAGGACGTGCGGGCTGGCCAGGTCGGTCAGCGACCGGTCGCCGGCGAGCAGCAGCAGACCGCCGACGCCGGCGTGCACCAGGCCGACAATGGCCAGCACCGCCCCGGTCCGGCTGTCACCCGCAGCCCGGGACAGCACCGCGGCGACGACCAGCAGCGCCACCGTGACGAGCAGGGCGGCCAGCGCGCCGGGCAGGTGTGGCGGACCCGCGAAGAGTGCGGCGAGCGCTCCGGCACCGAGCGCGGCCGCCGCGAAGAGCACCGCGAAGGACCGGGTCGAGCCGGCCTGCCAGGCGCCGGGGCGCTGGTTGGTCGCGGTGGCGACCGCGTCCACCACGTCGTCAAAGACGATCTCCGGCGCGGCGGCGGACCGGGGGTTGAAATACAACACCTCACCGTCGCGCACGCCGAGCTGCGCGGCGGTACGTCCGCCATCCAGGGGGGCACCGCCCAATCGGGACAGTGCCCAGCCGCCGTGCCGCACGCCGTCGTCGGCCAGGTCCTCCCCCGCGTAGCGCAGCAGGGTGGGCAGCAGGTCCGCCATCGGCACGTCCGACGGTAGGGCCAGGTCCATTCGGGTACGGGGTGCCACGATGGTGATCCGGCTCAGACCACCGGTCGCCGTCTTCGTCGCCACAGTGGCCTCCAGGTGTCCGTCTACGATCAGCTGGCCGGGGTGCCGCGGTGCGGGTCCACCGCGCCCACGGGAGATTACCTACGATGGCGGGCACGTACGATGCCCACCCGCGGACTTTGGTTCGCGACTGCACGTCATCAGGGCCGCTTCTGGGGAGGAGACAGCCGTGAGCACGGTCGTGTTCCGCCGGCTCCCGCGTCAGCCGGGGCCTGCCTTGCCGCGCGGTGAGGTGCTACTGGAGTCACCTCCTGAGCTCCCCGAGCCCACGCCCCGCGGGATGGGGCAGGTGCTCATGATCCTGCCGATGTTCTGTGGCGTCGGCGCGATGGCCTTCCTCTACGCCGGCCGGGGCGGCGGCATGATGACGTACGTCGCCGGTGGCCTGTTCGGCGTCTCGATGCTCGGGATGGCGATCGGCTCGCTGAGCAACAGCGGCGGCAAGGACAAGGCCGAGGTGAACGCCGAACGCCGCGACTACATGCGCTACCTGGCCCAGATGCGCAAGCGCACCCGGCGCGCGGCGGAGCAGCAGCGGGCGGCGATGGCCTGGCGTCACCCGGAGCCCGACGCGCTCTGGTCGATCGCCGCGTCCCGGCGGCTCTGGGAGCGGCGGATCACCGAGGACGACTTCGGCGAGACCCGGATCGCGCTCGGCCCGCAGCGGCTGGCGGTGGAGATCGTTCCGCCGGAGACGAAGCCAGTCGAGGACCTGGAGCCGATGAGCGCCATCGCGTTGCGCCGGTTCGTCCGCGCCCACTCCACCGTGCCCGACCTGCCGACCGCGCTGTCGGTGCGCGCGTTCAGTCGGGTGGTGCTGCGCGGCGACCGGGAGCCCGTGCTCGACCTGACCCGGGCGGCACTGGGCCAGCTGGCCACGTTCCACGCCCCGGAGGACCTGGTGATCGCGGTGGTCGCCGCGCCCGACCGGCAGTCGGCCTGGGGCTGGGTGAAGTGGCTGCCGCACGCCCACCACAGTGGACGTACGGACGCCGCCGGCGCCCGCCGGCTGGTCTTCGCCAGCCTGGCCGAGGCCGAGGCGGCGCTCGCCGGGGAGCTGGCCGGGCGGCCCCGGTTCGCGCCCGAGGCCAAGCCGCTCACGACCGCGCAGCACCTGGTCTTGGTGATCGACGGCGGCGAGGTCTCACCGACCTGCCAGCTGGTGGGTCAGGGCCTGCTCGGCGCCACCATGATCGACCTCTCCGGAACGGTGCCGCGCGACGCCGGCCGCTGGCTGCTCTGCCTCGACGTGGGCGACGGAAGCACGCTCGACCTGGTCCGGGGCAGCACGTCCTCGCAGCTCGGCCGACCGGACCGGCTCAGCGCCGAGGCCGCCGAGGGGCTGGCCCGGCAGATCGCCCCCTTCCGGCTCTCCCAGCAGCAGACCAGCAACGAGGAGCCGCTGGCTCGCAGCACGGAGCTACCGGACCTGCTCGGCGTCGGCGACGCCGCGGCGGTGGACGTCCACCAGACCTGGCGCCCGCGCGGTCACCGGGACCGGCTGCGCATCCCGCTCGGCGTCGGCCCGGACGGCAACGTGGTCGAGCTCGACTTCAAGGAGTCGGCGCACGAGGGCATGGGCCCGCACGGCCTGGTGATCGGTGCGACCGGGTCCGGCAAGAGCGAGTTGCTCCGTACGGTGGTGGCCGCACTGGCGGTGACCCACTCGTCGGAGGAGCTGAACTTCGTCCTGGTGGACTTCAAGGGTGGCGCGACGTTCGCCTCCCTGGAGGCGCTGCCACACACCAGCGCCGTGATCACCAACCTGGCCGACGAGCTGCCGTTGGTCGACCGGATGCGCGACGCGCTCGCGGGCGAGATGGTGCGTCGGCAGGAGTTGCTGCGGGCGGCCGGCAACTACGTCTCCCGCTTCGAGTACGAGAAGGCCCGGGCGGCCGGCGAACCGCTGGCGCCGATGCCCAGCCTGCTGATCATCTGCGACGAGTTCAGTGAGCTGCTCGCCGCCAAGCCCGACTTCATCGACCTGTTCGTGATGATCGGCCGGCTCGGCCGGTCGCTCGGCGTGCACCTGCTGCTGGCCAGCCAGCGGCTGGAAGAGGGCAAGCTGCGCGGCCTGGACACGCACCTGTCGTACCGGATCGGTCTGCGTACCTTCTCCGCCGTGGAGAGCCGGATCGTGCTCGGCGTGCCGGACGCGTACGAGCTGCCGAACGCGCCGGGCCACGGCTATCTGAAGACCGACACCAGCACGATGCTGCGGTTCCGAGCGGCGTACGTGTCCGGGGCGTACCGGGCGCCGGGGCAGCAGGCATCAGCGTCGCAGGCCCTGGTGCAGCGCCGGATCGTGCCGTACGGCCTCGACTTCATACCGGCGCAGATCCCGCAGATGCCGGTGGACACTGCGCCGGAGCCGGAGCAGCCGGCCGACGGTAAGGCCGTCGCGATGCTCGACGTGCTGATCGACCAGCTCAGGGGCCGGGGTCGTCCGGCGCACCAGGTGTGGCTGCCGCCGCTCGCCGACCCGCCGGGCCTGGGTGAGCTGCTCGGCCCGCTGGCCGTCGACCCGACGTACGGGCTGTGCACCGCGTCCTGGCCGGGCCGAGGGCGGCTCACCGTACCGGTCGGCGTGGTGGACCGGCCGTACGAGCAGCGCCGTGACCCGATGATGGTCGAGCTCGCCGGGGCCGGCGGCAACGTGGTCATCGTCGGCCGTTCGCTCAGCGGCAAGAGCACCATGCTGCGTTCGCTGCTCGCCTCGCTGTCGCTCACCCACACGCCGCGCGAGGTGCAGTTCTTCTGCCTGGACTTCGGCGGTGGCGCGCTGCGCAGCCTGGAGCGGCTGCCGCACATGGCCGGGGTGGCCGGCCGGCGGGACGTCGAGGCGGTGCGCCGTACGGTGGCCGAGGTGGTCGCCGTCCTGGACGAGCGGGAGGCGCGTTTCGCCCAGCACGGCATCGACTCGGTGGCCAGCTACCGCCGTCGTCGGGCCGCCGGCGAGTTCGCCGACGACCCGTTCGGCGACGTGTTCCTGGTGGTGGACGGGTGGAACACGCTGCGCCAGGAGTACGAGGAGCTGGAGCAGACCATCACCACGCTGGCCAACCGGGGCCTCGGCTTCGGCGTGCACGTGGTGCTGACGGCGGTGCGCTGGGCGGAGATCCGGATCAACATGCGGGATCTGCTCGGCACCAAGCTGGAGCTGCGCCTGGGTGACGCCTCGGAGTCCGAGATCGACCGTCGCTCGGCGATGAATGTGCCGGAGAAGGCGCCCGGTCGCGGCCTGACCCGCGACAAGCTGCACTTCCTCACCGCGGTCTCGCGGATCGACGGCCGCCGGGACATCGACGATCTGAGCGAGGCGTCGATCGCCCTGGCCGGGCACGTGGCGGCCAACTGGCCGGGCCGGCCGGCGCCGAAGGTGCGGCTGCTGCCGCGCAAGCTGCCGGTGGCCGAGCTGGCCCGGATCATCGACCGGTCGGCGCCCGGCCTGCCGATCGGCGTGAACGAGTCGGCGCTGGCACCGGTCTACCTGGACCTGGCAAACGAGCCGCACCTGACGGTCTTCGGCGATGCCGAGTGCGGCAAGACCAACCTGCTGCGACTGATCGCCCGGGGCATCACCGACCGGTACACGCCCGCCCAGGCCCGGCTGGTGATCGCCGACTACCGGCGCGGGCTGCTGGGCGCGGTGGAGGGCGACCACCTGCTGGACTACGCCCCGTCCAACCAGGCGTTCGCCCAGGGGTTGGGCTCGATCCGCAGTGCCCTGACCAACCGGTTGCCCGGCCCGGACGTGACCACCGCCCAGTTGCGCGACCGCAGCTGGTGGAAGGGCCCGGACCTGTACATCCTGGTGGACGACTACGACCTGGTGGCCTCGGGTGGCAGCAACCCGCTCAGCGCCCTGCTGGAGCTGCTGCCGCAGGCCCGCGACATCGGCCTGCACCTGGTCATCACGCGGCGGGTCGGCGGGGTGTCCCGGGCGCTCTACGAGCCTGTGCTGCAGAGGCTGCGTGAGCTGGATTCGCCCGGCCTGTTGATGTCCGGCAGCCGGGAGGAGGGCGCCGTCTTCGGCGCCTTGCGGCCGAGCCCGCAGCCGCCCGGCCGGGGCACGCTGGTGCGCCGCCGCGACGGCCAGCAGCTGATCCAGACCGCCTGGTCGGAGCCGTCGTGACGAGGCCGGGTCAGGCCACGTCGTTCCGTGCGTCAGGATCGATCGGCGCGTCGCTCCGGTGGTCAGTTTGGTGATGAATTTCCAGTCGTATTCCCGATCCACCTGACCCGATTCACCAGTATCCATGGAACGCGGCCGGTCAGGGCTGCGCGGGCTGGACAGGTTCCGCTACGGTCTCTACTGGAGTGTCCGTCGGTGGGGTGTTGCTACCTTGCCGCGGGGGAGGGGTGCGGCAAAGCCGCCGCCACAACAAGACGGAAGGGTGTGAAGCATGGCGTTCGAGGTCGAAGCTGCGACTCTGCATACTGCCGCGAGTGACGTGCGGTCCACGCGCAGCGAGGTCGACGGCGAGCTGAAGAAGCTGTGGAACGTAGTCGACGACCTGGCCATGGCGTGGAAGGGTCAGGCGTCCACGGGCTTCCAGTCGTTGATGACGCGCTGGAACGAGGACACCGTCAATCTGCTGACGGCGATGGACAACATCGCTGACCTGCTCGACAAGTCGGGTACGACGCACCAGGTCAACGACGAAGAGCAGCAGCAGATGCTGGACAAGTTCCACTCTGCTCTCAACCCGTGATCCCGTAGCCAGCAGAGGAGGAAACCATGGCTATCAAAGTTGACTACGCGGTCCTCGAGAGCAGCAACCAGCAGATGCAGGCCATCTCGAAGACTCTCGAAGAGAAGCTCGACACGCTGCGGCAGATGCTGAGCAAGCTCGAGTGGGACGGCCAGGACCGGGCTGCCTACGAGCAGCACCAGGCCAAGTGGGACTCGTCGGTCCGGGACATCAACCGGATCCTGAACGAGATCGGTGGTGCCGTTGGCATCGCCCGTGAGAACTACCTCACCACCGAGATGAGCAACTCGAAGGTGTGGGGCTGAGGCAAGCGCCGATGCGGCTCCGGTCCGGTTCCACCGGGCCGGAGCCGCATCGCGTTGTGCCGTTCGGCGCCGTCAGCCGGCGACCGGTGAGTCGGTGCGCCGGCCCGGGCGCCAGCCGCGTCGGCGGCCCCGGATCATGATCGGCCGGGCGGCCAGCAGTAGCACGGTGAGCAGACCGCCGGCCGCCGCCGCCCAGATCGCGGCGGTGCGCTGCCAGCCCAGCGGGTCGTCCGGGCGGGCGGGCGGCGGGAGCGCGCCAGCGGGCGGGTCCGTCCGGGTGCCCAGCAGGCTCGACAGCGCCCGGTACGGGTTGACCACGCCGTAGCCGACCTCCGCGTTGTGCCCGTCCGGCGGGTTGTCCGCCGTCCGTTCCAGCCGCTCGGCGATCTGCTGTGGACGGAGGTCCGGGTAGGCCGCCCGGACCAGCGCGGCCACACCCGAGACGTACGCGGCGGCGAAGCTGGTGCCGCCGGTCGGCTCGGCGCGGTAGCCGCTGCCGCCCGGTGCCGGGCCGACGATGTTCAGCCCCGGGGCGGCGACGTCGACGTAGGTGCCGCTGACCGAGGTGCCCACGTGGCCGCCCTGCTCGTCCACACCGGCGACCGCGATCACCCCGGGGTACGCGGCCGGGTAGGCCGGCTTGTCCTCCTGCTGCTCCTGCCGGTTGCCGGCGGCGGCGACGAGCACGACACCCTTGGCGAGCGCGTTCTCGACGGCCTCCGCCAGCTCGGGGCGGGGCAGGGTCACCAGGGACAGGTTGATCACGTCGGCGCCGTTGTCGACCGCCCAGTCGATGGCCGCGGCGATCTGCCCGGGTAGCGCCTCGTCGTTGGTGCCCTTGGCGTCCGGCAGCACCCGGATCGGCAGGATGCGGGCGGCCGGTGCGATGCCGCTGAACGGGACGCCGGTGCCCTCCCGGCCGGCGATGATGCCGGCCACCATCGTGCCGTGCCCGACCAGGTCGCACTGGCCCTGGTTGGCCGGCAGGCTGTTGAAGTCGCGGCCTTCCATCACCTGGTCCTTGAGCAGCGGGTGGATGGCGGAGACCCCGGAGTCAATCACCGCCACGGTCACCCCGGCGCCCCGGGACAGCGGCCACGCCGAGGACGGCTCCAGTCGGCGCAGTGCCCACGGCATCTCCACCAGGCCGTCCTCGCCGGCGGGGCCGCAGGTGGGCGGTGCCGCGGCCGCTGGGGAGGGAGCCACCAGGGCGGCGCCGAGTAGGGCCGCCAGCGTTCCACTGAGGACCCCTCGGATGGCACGGCCGGTGTGGCGGGACGGATCGGTCGCGCTTGACGGCAGGCATTCGCGCACCCACAGAGATTACCGCTGTGCTCCCTCGGGCCGCGGCCCGAGGGACGGCGGTCAGGACGGGTGGGTGGCTGCTGCGGCGGGCGTCTCGGCGAAGAGCGCGAGCAGATCGCCGACCTGACGGTCTGCTTCGGCGGGGTGCCGGAACCGGCCGGCCGGGTTGAGGGTGTACTCGTTGCGCCGGCCGACCCGGGTGCGGTGCAGGTAGCCGCCGGCCTCCAGGTCCGCGACGATCGCCTGTGCGGCCCGCTCGGTCACGCCGACCTCGGCCGCCACGTCGCGCAGCCGGGCGGTGGGGTCGCGGGCGATGGCCAGCAGGACGTGTCCGTGGTTGGTGAGGAACGTCCAGTTCCGGCCGCTGCCGGTGTCGCCCGCCGCCGTGCTCGCCATCGTGGGTCCGCCTCTCCGGTTGTCCGCCCTGGCCTCGGTGGCACCTCCGAAGGGCCGGCCCAGGGCCAACGTATGAAATCTAACTCACGCATATCTTGACGCATCTTGTGGTGCGTGTGACCGTGGAGCCCGAGCCAGCGCCCGCCGCCGGCCCGGCTGAAGAGCCATTTGAGCAGGTCAAACGCGTGAGACGAGGTGCGGGATGAGTAGTCCCGGTACACCCGGCGGCAAGCCGGGTCCGCAGCGGGCCACCGACCGGGCGCCAGCGCTCACCGAGCCGGCCCGGGCGTACGCCGAGCTGGCCGCCGGCAACCGGCGCTTCGTCAGCGGCGCCCCGCGCCACCCCAACCAGGACGCCGGGCACCGGGCGGCGGTCGCCGACGGACAGCACCCGTTCGCGGTGATCGTCGGCTGCTCCGACTCCCGACTGGCCGCCGAGATCATCTTTGACCGGGGGCTGGGCGACCTCTTCGTGGTCCGCACAGCCGGGCACACGACCGGCCCGGAGGTGCTGGGCAGCGTGGAGTACGCGGTGACCGTGCTCGGCACTCCGCTGGTGGTGGTGCTCGGCCACGACTCCTGCGGCGCGGTCCAGGCGGCCCGGGAGGCGGCCGCCACCGGCACCCCGCCCCGGGGGCACCTGCGTGCCGTGGTCGACGCCGTGCTGCCCAGCCTGCGTCGCGCCGAGGCCGAGGGGGTGGACGACATCGACGGCATCGTCGACATCCACATCGCGCAGACCGTCGAGGCGCTGCTCGGCCAGTCGCCCGTGCTGGCAGCCGAGGTGGCGCAGGGGCGCTGCGCGGTGGTGGGGGTGTCGTACCGGCTCGCCGCCGGCGTGGTGCGCCCGGTGGCCGCAGTGCCGGCTACCGCCACGGCGCTCGACGTACCGACCGGGCCCAGCACGGCGGCCGGCCCGACCGCGCCCGCCGCCGCCTGACGCGACGAGGGCCGCCCCGCGACGCGGGACGGCCCTTCGACGGGTGGACATGCGGTCAGAGCATCGACATGTGTACGTGGTCGGTGTGGTTCGACGGCCCGCTGTACGACTTCCAGCCGGTCGCCGGGAACCAGATCTGTCGGTTCCAGATCACGTAGTAGATACCGAGCCGGTCGGCGTTGCGGATGAGGAACGCGGCCACGTTGTTGCCGTACGTCCGGGTGTCCTCGTTGTGCCACGGGCTGAAGCCGCTCTTCTGCAACGACCAGTCGCAGGCGCGGCCCTTCGGGTGCTCCCACGGCCCGCCGGAGCGGTAGCAGCCGACGAACCGGTTGAAGCCGGCCCGCTTGACCTCCTTGTACGCGTGCAGCGTGCGCGGGGTGACGCAGCCGGAGGTGGTGGGGTCGTTCTCGCTGCACGACTCGGACTTCCAGTCACCGTCGGCGGTCCGGTTGGGCCCGATCCGGGCGACCGGTGAGGTCGCCGACACCAGGCCGCCGGTGAAGCCCTTCCCACCGACCAGCGCGAGTGCCTTGTCGGCGTCGCGCTTCTCCTTCGCCATCAGGGCGGTCTGCTTCTGCTGCTCGCGGACCTCCGCGTCGAGGGCCAGCTTGGCCTGCTCGGCGCGGGACTTCACCGTGTTGACCTCGGAGAGCTTCTTCTCGTTGACCATGTTCATCTCGTCGAGCACCGCGGCGCGCTGGACGAACGAGTCGGGGGCGTCGCTCTCCAACAGCATCGCGATCGCGCCGATCCGGCCGGTCCGGTACGACTGGGCGGCGATCTGCCCGACCTGGGGGGCCAGCTTCTTCAACTCCGCGTTGGCCCGGTCGACCTCCGCCGCCAGCTCAATCTGCCGCTTCTTGGACTTGTCCAACTTGGACTTGGCGGCGGAGTAGTCGCGGTTGGCCTTCTCGATCACGTCGTTGAGCAGCGCGGGCTCGCCGTCCTCCTCGTGCCCGGACGGTGTGGGGGTCGTCGGGGCGGCGTGCGCCGGGAGGGGGCCGGCGAGCACGGTCAGTGCGGCGATCACGGCCACCACGGGTGTCAACCAGCGGCGTAGGGGTGCCGTCACAATATTCCCTTCCGTCGACCGCCGACCGGGTTAGCTGACGGGTTCGGGGCGGAAGTGGCCCCTACCGCTGACGCGGATTCACCCCACGTGCCTGGGTCCCCGGCTCGCCAGCTGGCGATTGGGCGGTGGCACCGCAGGCGCTGCGTCGCGCCTTCAGCGGTAACCGGCAGCGAGGTTACCCGAGAGTCGACCGGCTGAGCTACGTCCAGATGCCGACTAAAAGCGTCATTTCGCCATGGCGCTGAGTGACCAGTGACGCGGTTCTCAGGGCGGATGCCCCACCTCGTCACGCTGAGGAGTGTCACCATGCCGTCTCCGTGCTCCTGTCCGGCTCGTGCCACCGGTCGGTGGCGGTGGTTGGGGGTGTGGCCCGCGTCGGATCGGGTCCGGTTGGGTCGGGTCGACCCGTGCGCGGTGAGCTGAGTGCGGCCAGTGCCTCCGCGCGGTCCGGCCTGGGTCGCTCGGCGGGCGGCTCGGCGGCCGGGTCGGCGGGCGGCTCGGCACCCGACCGGCCGGCTGCGGTCACCACGGCGGCCAGTCCGGTGGTCAGCGGTACGGCGGCGATGAGGCCGAGCGTGGCGACCGCGCTGCGGACGATCTCCTGCGCGAGGAACTCGCTGGTCAGGATCTGCCCGAGCGGTCGCGAGTCGGCGGTGAGCAGGAGCAGTAGCGGCAGTGAGGCACCCGCGTACGCCAGCACGATGGTGTTGACGGTGGAGGCGATGTGCGCCCGGCCGACTCGGGTGGCCGCCCGGTAGAGCTGCAACCGGGTCAGCCCGGGGTTGGCGTTCGCCAGCTCGGTGACGGTGGCCGCCTGGGTGACCGTCACGTCGTCGAGGACCCCGAGCGAGCCGATGATGATCCCGGCGAGCAGCAGGCCGTGCAGGTCCACGTTGGCCTGGAACATCGACAGCGTGGTGGCGTCCTCGCTGCCGAAGCCGGTGAGGTGGGTGGCGGCGGTGGCGATGGTGGCGAGCACGCCGGTCAACACCAGGCTGCCCAGGGTGCCGAGCACCGCGACCGAGGTTTGCGCGGTGACCCCGTGCGTCAGGTAGAGCACCACGAACATGATCAGGGCGGCGCCGACCACCGCCACCAGCAGCGGTGATCGGCCAGCGCCGATCCCCGGGAGCACGAAGGTGAGCAGGATGGCGAAGCTGGCGGCCAGCCCGGCCAGCGCGGCCAGGCCCCGCCACCGGCCGAACGCGACGATCGCGGCGGCGAAGACCACCGCCAGCCAGACCAACGGCGTGCCGCGCTGGTGCTCCGCGATGTTCCAGCTGCTGGCGACGGGATCGGCCGGATCGGTCAGCTCGACCAGGATGACCTCGTCACCGACCTCGACCCGGGGTGCGCCGGGTCCGTCCGGCACCGGCGTCTGGACCTGCTGGCCGGCAGCCGGCCCGTCGGCCACCCGGACGTCCACGGTGCCGCACAGCCCGGCCCCGGCGTCCGGCGTGCCCTCGGGGCTCGGTGCGGCCGGCGGGCACGGCTCGGTCACCACCCGGGTCACCGTGCCGTGGTAGCGCGGCACGTCCGTGCCCCCGGCGGTCTGCGGCGACCCGTCGCGTGGCCAGAGCACCACCGCGGCGAGCACGGTGGCGACGAAGAGCGGTACCACGGTCGCGATGAGGATCCGTCGTACCCGGGGCGGGGCGGACGGAGTGGAACGGCTGTGGTCGGAACCCAATGCGAGACTCCCAACGATCCGGTGCGGGGTACGTGCCGGCGGGCCGGTCGGTTCACCGCCGCCGCGGGAATGCGGCGACGGGCATGACGAATCGCTGGGTGGCGACATGACGACTACGGACGGTGAGTGCTCGGCGCGGTCGACCGGAGGCGACGCCACATCGTGGCGGCGTCGGCGCCCGACTGCGTAGCGAGGTCCGGAGGGCCATCGTGGGAAATGCTAGCCAGCCCGACCCGCGGACGCAGGTTGTGGCGCGGTGTCGCGCGGTCGAACCGCCCGCACGGCGGTGACCGGACCGGCATGTTGGAGTCATGTCCGCTCCGTCACAGCCCGAGCCCGACCGTCCCGGCAGTCACCAGCAGCACGCCGGGTCCGCCGGGCCGAAGCAGCATGACGAGCACGCCGGGCATGACAAGCACGCCGGGCACGACCCGGCGATGTTCCGCCGTCGGTTCTGGGTCTGCCTGGTGCTCACCGTCCCGGTGGTGCTGACGAGCGACCTGGTGCTGGACCGGCTCGGCCTCCGGCTGGACGTACCGGGGCGCTCCTGGGTCGGGCCGGTGCTCGGCTCGGTTGTGTTCTGGTGGGGTGGCTGGCCGTTCCTGGTCGGTGCGGTCCGCGAGGTGCGGGACCGGGCGCCGGGCATGATGCTGCTGGTCGCGATGGCGATAACCGTCGCCTACACCGCGTCGCTGGCCACCAGCCTGGGAGCCTTCGACCTGGACTTCTGGTGGGAGCTGGCCGCGCTGGTCACCATCATGCTGCTCGGGCACTGGCAGGAGATGAAGGCCATCGGGCAGGCCCGGGGCGCACTCGCGGCGCTGGCCGCACTGCTGCCCGACGAGGCCGAGCGGGTGACGGCGGACGGGCGGGTCGAGGCGGTGTCGGTGGCCGAGCTGCGGATCGGCGATGTGGTGCTGGTCCGGCCCGGGGGCCGAGTACCGGCGGACGGCCGGATCGTGGACGGCGGCGCCGAGCTGGACGAATCGATGATCACCGGCGAGTCGCGTCCGGTCGCCCGGTCGGCCGGGGACCGTGTGGTGGCCGGCACCGTCGCCACCGACTCGGCGATCCGGGTCCGCGTCGAGGCGCTGGGTGAGCAGACCGCGCTCGCCGGCATCCAGCGGATGGTCGCGCAGGCGCAGCGCTCCGGCGGGCGGGCACAACTGCTGGCTGACCGGTTCGCCGCCGCGCTGTTCTACGTGGCCACCGGCACCGCGGTGCTGACCGTGCTGGTCTGGACTGCGCTCGGCGAGCCGGACGAGGCGGTGGTCCGCGCGGTCACCGTCCTGGTGATCGCCTGCCCGCACGCGCTCGGTCTGGCCATCCCTCTGGTCGTCGCGCTCTCCACCGCGCTGGCCGCGCGATCCGGGATCCTGGTCAAGGACCGGTTGGCGCTGGAGCGGATGCGGACCGTGGCCGTGGTGCTCTTCGACAAGACCGGCACCCTGACCCGGGGCGAGCACGTGGTCACCGACGTGGTGACGGTGCCCGGCGTCGGGCGGGACGAGGCGCTGCGGATCGCGGCCGGCGTGGAATCCGACAGCGAGCATCCGCTGGCCCGGGCGATCGTGGCGGCTGCCGGACGCGCCGGCCCGACCCGGGCCGCCGGGTTCCGGTCGCTGCCGGGCCGCGGCGTGCAGGCCACCATCGACGGTACGGAGTACGCGGTGGGCGGGCCGGCGCTGCTGCGGGAGATGGGCCTGTCGCTTCCGGCCGAGTTGGACGCGGCGACCGGGCGATGGTCGGCGCGGGGTGCCGCCGTGCTGCACCTGGTACGGCTGCCGGACACGGTGCTTGGCGCGTTCGCACTGACCGACGAGGTGCGTCCGGAGGCCCGTCAGGCCATCGTCGAGCTGCGCACCGAGGGCGTCCGGACCATCGCCATGATCACCGGTGATGCCCGACCGGTGGCCGAGGCGGTGGCCGCCGACCTCGGCTTCCGGCCCGGCGTCGACGAGGTCTTCGCCGAGGTGCTGCCAGCGGAGAAGGACGACCGGGTTGCCGAACTCCAGCGGCGGGGGTTGACCGTGGCGATGGTCGGCGACGGGGTGAACGACGCCCCGGCGTTGGCCCGTGCCGATGTGGGCATCGCGATCGGCGCGGGCACCGATGTCGCGATCGAGTCCGCCGGGGTGGTGCTGGCGTCGTCGGACCCGCGCGGGGTCGGTGCCGTGGTCCGGCTCTCCCGGGCGTCGTACCGCAAGATGCGGCAGAACCTGGCCTGGGCGGCGGGCTACAACGTGGTGACGCTGCCGCTGGCGGCCGGTGTGCTGGCCTGGGCGGGGGTGGCGTTGAGCCCGGCGCTGGCGGCGGTGCTGATGTCCGCGTCCACCATCGTGGTGGCGCTCAACGCCCAGTTGCTGCGCCGGGTACGCCTCGCCCCGGAGCCCGGCTGAGAAACCTCAGCCGCGCTTCATCAGCCGGCCGACCGCCGCCATCATCTCGGAGGCCATCTCGTCGGCCCTGCCCTCGGCCGCTCCCTCGTGCATGCAGTGCCGGGCGTGCCCGTCGAGCAGGCCCAACGCCACCTTGTCCAGGGCGGCCTGGATCGCGGAGATCTGGGTGAGCACGTCGATGCAGTAGCGGTCCTCGTCGACCATCTTCTCGATGCCACGGACCTGCCCCTCGACGCGGCGAAGCCGCGTGAGCAGCTGGTCCTTGCTGGCGGTGTATCCGCGGATCGGGGTGGGTGCGGTCATGAGGACCAGGATAGCGTACCCCTGGGGGGTATGGTACGGTCGTCTCCTGCCGCAATACCCCAACCGGGTACCGGTACAGGCAAAGGCGGAGGTCCGTCTCCAGATTACCCCCGGGGGGTATAGGCTCGGAGGCGGCAGAGGGGAGATCAGTCCGATGGTCAACACGACGTACCAGGTGCAGGGCATGACCTGTGGGCACTGCGTGAGCGCGGTCAGCGCCGAGGTGGGCGCCATCACGGGGGTGAGCGACGTCCAGGTCGACCTTGCCACCGGCCGGGTCACCGTCAACAGCGACCAGCCACTGGACGTGGAGACCGTCCGGGCCGCCGTCGACGAGGCCGGCTACAACCTCGTCGACGCCTGATCCCGGGGAGCCCGACATGAACACGGTGACCAGACTGGGCGGGTTCGCCCTCGGCCTCGCAGCGGTCTTCGGCGCGGCGTACGGGATCGGCCAGGTGGCCGGCCCCGCCGCCCCGGTCGCCGAGAGTCGGCACGACGGCGGAGCCGCCCACGAGGCGGACCCAGCGGGCCACGGGGAGGCGGTCGACCGGTTCCCCGGCGGGCTGCTCGTCTCCGACCACGGCTACACCCTCGAACCGGTCGCCGCCCCGGCAGGCGAGTTCGCCTTCCGGATCGGCGGCCCGGACGGCAAGCCGGTGACCCGGTACGACGTGGCGCACGACAAGCAGATGCACCTGATCGTGGCCCGACGGGACCTCTCCGGCTTCCGCCACGTGCACCCCGACCTGGCCCCGGACGGCACCTGGCGGGTCGCCACCCCGCTGGCCGGCCCCGGGCAGTGGCGGGCGTTCGCCGACTTCACCCCGACCGGGGGCGAGCCGCTGACCCTCGGTGTGGACGTGACCGTCCCCGGAGCGCTGACCGAGCGACCGCTGCCCGCCCCGACGACCAGCACCACCGTCGACGGCTACACGGTCACCCTGACCGGCGCGCCGCAGCCCGGCCGCACCTCACCGCTGACCCTGACCATCAGCCGGGACGGGCAGCCGGTCACCGACCTGGAGCCCTACCTGGGCGCGTACGGGCACCTGGTGGCACTGCGCCGGGGCGACCTGGCGTACCTGCACGTGCACCCGGACGGGGTGCCCGGCGACGGGCGGACCCCACCCGGCCCGGCCGTCACCTTCCTCGCCGAGGTGCCCTCGGCCGGTACGTACCGGCTCTACCTCGACTTCCGGCACGGCGGAGCGGTGCACACCGCCGAGTTCACCGTCGTGGCCGGCACCCCGACGACCGGCACCCCGCCGACCGGTGGCGAGCCCACCCCGAGCGGGCCCGCACCGACCGGTGGCACCGACCACGGCACCCCCGGCCACGGGCACAACTGACGGGAATGACGATGACCACCACCAGCAGCAGACCGCTGCCCGAGGCGCCGAACCGGATCGAGCTGGCGATCGCCGGGATGACCTGCGCCGCCTGCGCCGCCCGGATCGAGAAGAAGCTGAACCGGATGGACGGGGTCAGCGCCACCGTCAACTACGCCACCGAGAAGGCCACCGTCCGGTACGACGACGGCGTCACGCCGGACGACCTGATCGACACGGTCCGGAAGACCGGCTACAGCGCCGCGCTTCCGCCCCCGCCGGCCGCCGCCGGGCCGACCGAGCAGCCGGTGGACGCGCTGCGCGGGCCGCGTACCCGGCTCTGGGTTTCGGTGGCGCTCAGCGTGCCGGTGGTCCTACTGGCCATGGTCCCGGCCTGGCAGTTCGACTACTGGCAGTGGCTGTCGCTGACCCTGGCCGCCCCGGTGGTGGTCTGGGGTGGGCTGCCCTTCCACCGGGCCGCCTGGACCAACCTGCGGCACGGCGCGGCGACCATGGACACCCTGGTCTCGCTCGGCACCCTCGCCGCGTTCGGTTGGTCGCTCTGGGCGCTCTTCCTCGGCGACGCCGGGATGCCCGGGATGACGCACCCGTTCCGCTTCGACATCACCCGCACCGACGGCGCCGGCAACATCTACCTGGAGGCGGCCGCCGGGGTGACGGTGTTCATCCTGGCCGGCCGCTACTTCGAGGCCAGGTCCAAGCGGACCGCCGGCGCCGCCCTGCGCGCCCTGCTCGAACTCGGCGCCAAGGAGGTGGCGGTGCTGCGCGACGGGGTGGAGACCCTGATCCCGGTGGAGCAGCTCGCCGTCGGCGATCGGTTCGTGGTCCGCCCCGGCGAAAAGATCGCCACCGACGGGGTGGTCGACGAGGGCACCTCGGCCGTCGACGCCAGCATGCTCACCGGCGAGTCGGTGCCGGTCGAGGTCGGCCCGGGCGATGGCGTGGTCGGCGCCACGATCAACGCGGGCGGCCGGCTGGTCGTCACCGCCACCCGGGTCGGCGGGGACACCCAGCTCGCCCGCATGGCGGACCTGGTCGAGCAGGCGCAGAGCGGCAAGGCGGCCGTGCAGCGGCTGGCGGACCGGATCTCCGGCGTCTTCGTGCCGATCGTCATCACGCTCGCCGCGGGCACCCTCGGCTGGTGGCTCGGCACCGGGGCCGGACCGACCGCCGCCTTCACCGCGGCGGTGGCCGTGCTGATCATCGCCTGCCCGTGTGCGCTCGGCCTGGCCACGCCGACCGCGCTGCTGGTCGGCACCGGCCGGGGCGCCCAGCTCGGCGTGCTGATCAAGGGGCCGGAGGTGCTGGAGTCGACCCGGCGGGTGGACACCGTGGTGCTGGACAAGACCGGCACCGTGACGACCGGCCGGATGACCCTGGTGGACGTGGTGCCGGCGGACGGGGAGGACCGTGCCGAGCTGCTCCGGCTCGCCGGGGCGGTGGAGGCCGCCTCCGAGCACCCGATCGCCCGGGCGGTCGCCGCAGGCGCCGCCGACGCCGGGGCGCTGCCCCCGGTGACCGGCTTCGTCAACCTCGAAGGGCTGGGCGTGACCGCCACCGTCGACGGGCGGGCGGTGCTGATCGGCCGACTCCGGCTGCTGCGGGAGCGCGGGCTCGACGTACCGCCGGAGATCGAGCAGGCGGTCACCGACGCGGAGGCCGCCGGCCGGACGGCGATCCTCGCTGGCTGGGACGGGCGGGCTCGGGGCGTGCTCGCGGTCGCCGACGTGGTCCGGCCGACCAGCCGGGCGGCCGTGGCCCGGCTGCGCGCCCTGGGGCTCACCCCGGTCCTGTTGACCGGGGACAACGTCACCGTGGCCCGGGCGGTCGCCGCCGAGGTGGGCGTGGACGAGGTGATCGCCGAGGTGCTGCCGGCCGGCAAGGTCGACGTCGTCAAACGGCTCCAGGCCGAGGGTAGGTCGGTGGCGATGGTCGGCGACGGGGTCAACGACGCCCCAGCGCTGGCCCAGGCCGACCTGGGCCTCGCCATGGGCACCGGCACCGACGTGGCGATCGAGGCGTCCGACCTCACCCTGGTCCGTGGTGACCTGGACGCCGCGGTGGACGCCATCCGGCTGTCCCGGCGCACGCTCGGCATCATCCGGGGCAACCTGTTCTGGGCGTTCGGGTACAACGTGGCGGCCCTGCCGTTGGCTGCCGCCGGGCTGCTCAACCCCATGATCGCGGGCGCCACGATGGCCTTCTCCTCGGTCTTCGTGGTGGCCAACAGCCTGCGCCTGCGCCGGTTCCGTTCGGCAGCCGGCGGTGACGGGTTGTGACGTTCCTCGGATCGTAAATGGTTGGGCCGTCCGTGGCGGGGGTACTGCTGATGGCGTAGCGACGCTCGCAATGGAGGTTCGCAAATGGGTATCGACGACAAGATCAACAACGCCAGCGAGGACGCGGCCGGCAAGATCAAGGAAGGCGCCGGCCGGGCCACCGACAACGAGCGCCTCGAGGCCGAGGGTCGCAATGACCAGGCCGGGGCCAAGCTCAAGCAGGCGGGCGAGAAGATCAAGGACGCCTTCAAGAGCTGACGTACAACGCACTCCACACGCCGGGCCGGTGATCGATCACCGGCCCGGCGTGCTGTCTGTCCGACCCCGTGTGGTGACCCTGAGATCCCCCTGATCCCGTCCGGAACCCCTGGCCTCCGTGCGCCATCACCCGCTAACTTCTGTTCGCATGTGCAAGGGCTGGTTATGAGTGCTGGTCCGCCGCCGACCGGCGACGACCTGGTCCGGGTGCTGGCCACCCTGGCCAACCCGCACCGGCTGCGGATCGTCGCGGCGCTGGCTCGGGAGCGCGCCTACGTCAGCGGGCTGGCCCGGCAACTGGGCATCAGCCGGGCGCTGTTGCAGGTCCACCTACGGAAGCTGGCGGCGGCCGGGCTGGTCACCGCCAGCATGGAGTTGTCGGAGGACGGAAAGGCCATGAACTACTACGAGGTGGAGCCGTTCGTGCTCACACTCACCCCCGAGATCATCGCGGCGGCGGTCGAGACGCTGACCGTGCCCGACTCGGCCGAGCAGCCCGGAGCGGACCGATGACCGGGATGAGCGACCACGACTGGACCGAAGTGGTCGGCGCGATCGGCATCTTCGCCCTGCTGATCACCGTGTTCGCGGTAACCGTCGTCCAGATCTCCAAGACCCGACGGGCCCGGCTCGAATCGGCCCGCTCAGACGACTACCGCCGGCTCGCCGAGACGGCCGCCCAGGCGCAGGCGGAGAACTCCCGTCTACTCGCGGCGCTGGACGGCCGGCTGGGCGGAATGGAATCCCGGATGACCACACTCGAACGCGTCCTGCGCGAGGTCGACTGACCCCGGCGGACCAGAGACCCCGGGCCGTCGAGCGGCTACTCGACGGCCCGGATGGAAGTAGCACCACCTCGCCCAGTGGGCGAGTTCTTCCCGGTGACGCTCCTTCGAGGAGAGGACAGCACTTGATGCTGCGTGTACGCAAATCCGCCGTCGGCTGGGCGGTCGCCCTGGCCATCACGGCCACCGCCCTGGCCCCGGCCAGCCCGGCCACCGCCCGACCCCAACCGCCGCCGAGCATCGACTGGCAGCCGTGCCCCAAGGACGCCACCGCTGAGTGCGGCACTCTGTCGCTGCCGGTGGACTGGCGCCAGCCCCGGGGGGAGCGGTTCGACCTGGCGCTGGCCCGCCGGGTCGCCACCGATCCGGCCGCCCGCACCGGCACCCTGGTGTTCGGTCCTGGTGGGCCGGGCGACAGCGGAGTCGACCGGGTGGTGACCGGCAGTTCACGGTTCAGCGCCGAGCTGCGCCGCCGATTCGACATCGTCAGCTTCGACCCACGCGGCACCGGCCGCAGCCACCCGGTGATCTGCTCCAGGGACCTGCTCGCCCGGCAACCGCAACTGATCGCCGACCAGGCTCAGTTCGACGCCACGCTGGCCAACAACGCGCTGCTGCGGGTCGACTGCCGGGCCCGCACCGGGCCGCTCTACGACCACGTGGACACCACCAGTGCCGCCCGCGACCTCGACGCGGTCCGCGCCGCGCTGGGCGAGCGGCGGCTGACCTTCCACGGCAGCTCGTACGGCACCCTGCTCGGCACCCGGTACGCCGAGCTGTTCCCCGACCGGGTCCGGGCCGTGGTGCTGGAGGCCGCGATGGACCACAGCGTCGACACCCGCGCCTTTCTCGACACCCAGGCGGTCACCACGGAAGGCGCGTTCGACGAGTTCGTGGCCTGGTGTGCCGGGTCCGACGGCTGCGTCCTCAACGGGCGGGACGTCCGTGCGGTCTGGGCAGGGTTGCACGGCCGGGCCGAGCGTGGCGCGCTGACCGACCCGGACCGAGGTGGGGCCGTGTTGCCCCCGTTCGAGCTGAGCCGCCTCGCCCACCGGAAGCTCTACGAGACGCGGTGGTGGCCGGAACTGGCCGAGTGGATCGTGAAACTGGAGGCCGCCACCACCACGCCGAGCGTCGGCCCGCCGGCCGGCACGCCGACGGACGATGCCGTGGCTCCGTACCCCTTCGCGGTCTTCTGCCAGGACTGGAGCCTGCCCGTCCGCGACTATCGCGAGTACGCCGGACACCTGGGCCGGATGGCCCGGCTCGCTCCCGACCTGCGCTACCCGCCGGCCCTGTTCGCCCTCGTCACCTGCCTGGGCACCCCGACGCCGGTCGCCAACCCGCAGCACCGCCTGCGGGTACGCACCGACGTGCCGCTGCTGATCGCCGCCACCGTGCACGACCCCGCCAGCGGCTACAACTGGGCCACCAACGTGGCGCGACAACTGGGTAGGCACGGCGTGCTGCTCACCTACCAGGGGTGGGGGCACGGCAGCTACACCACCAGCCCGTGCGTGGGGCAGGCCGTTGACTCCTATCTGATCGACGGAGTGGTGCCCGGCCCCGGCACCCGCTGCCCGGCCATCGAGCCCGAGGTGTGACCGTGCGCCGTCGCCGTCGGGTGGTCAGCTCCGCCCGACGGCCGGCGGCGTGACCGCCGGCCGGGAGACCGGCAGTCCGGGCGGGTCGACGACGGCCGGACCAACCGCACCGCTGGCCACCGCCGGCCTCATCGGTGCCCCGCCAGTCGGGCGGCCCGCAGCTCCAGGTACCGCTGCTCGGGCAGGCTGGTGGTGCCCCGCGCCGCCGCCAGGTACGCGTCACGCGCCGCGCCTGGCTCGCCGGCCAGCTCCAGCAGGTGGGCCCGGACCGCGGCGAGCCGGTGGTGCCCGGCGGTGCGCTCGTCGGCATCCAGGGGTGTGAGTAGGGCCAGCCCGGCCAATGGCCCGTCCACCATGGCCACCGCCACCGCCTGGTTGAGGGTGACCACCGGGTTCGGTGCGATCCGGGCGAGCAGCCGGTAGAGCGCGACGATCTGCGGCCAGTCCGTCACCGCTGCCGTCGGCGCCTCGGCGTGCACCGCGGCGATCGCCGCCTGGAGCTGGTACGGGCCGGGCGGCGACCAGGTCAACGCCTCGGTGATCAGCGCGATCCCCTCCGCGATGGCCGTCCGGTCCCAGAGTGTGCGGTCCTGCTCGGCCAGCGGCACCAACTCCCCGTCCGGGCCGACCCGGGCCGCCCGGTGCGCGTCGGTGAGCAGCATCAGCGCCAGCAGTCCGGCCACCTCGCCCTCGTCCGGCAGCAGCCCGTGCAGGATGCGGGCCAGCCGGATCGCCTCGCCGGTGAGTTCGGCCCGGTGCAGGTCCGGCCCGCTGGACGCGGTGTACCCCTCGTTGAAGATCAGGTAGAGCACCCGGAGCACCGTGCGCAGCCGCTCGTGCCGCTCATCCGGTGCGGGCATGGTGAACCGGGCGCCGGCGACCTCGATCCGCTGTTTGGCCCGGCGGATCCGCTGGCTCATCGTCGCCTCCGGCACCAGGTGCGCCCGGGCGATCTGTGCGGTGCTGAGACCGCCGACCGCGCGCAGGGTGAGCGTCACCTGCGCCGTGGGGGTCAGCGCCGGGTGGCAGCAGAGGAACAGCAGGGTGAGCGTGTCGTCGGCGTCCGCCACCGCCGGCTCCGCGTCGGCCGCCGGCGCCACCCCGGCGTACGCCGGCTCGCGCAACGCCACCGCCACCTCGCGGTCCCGGCGGGCGCTTTCGCTGCGCCACTCGTCGGTGAGCCGGCGGGTCGCGACGGTGAGCAGCCAGGCGCGGGGATTGTCCGGTACGCCCTGGCCGGGCCACTGCGTGGCGGCGGCGAGCAGCGCCTCCTGGACCGCGTCCTCGCACCGGTCGAACTGGCCGTGCCGACGGACCAGCAGGCCGAGGAGCTGCGGCGCGAGCGTGCGCAGCAGCTCCTCGACCGTCCGGTCCTCGGTCACATCTCCGTCCCGGCCTGGTTCATGATCGGGCGAACCTCCATGGCGCCGCCGAAGCGCACGTCCGGCCAGCGGGCGGCGATCTCGGCGGCCCGCTCGGGGGTGTCGCAGTCGACGGTCAGGTAACCGGCGAACTGCTCCTTGCTCTCCATGAACGGCCCGTCGATGACCTCCGGGTGGCCGCCAGCGAGCCGGACCGTCAACGTCTGCGACGGGTTGGCGAGCGCCTGCCCGTCGACCAGCTCGCCGGTCTCGGTCAGCTCCTTCATGATCTCGTCGACCTCGCCGAACAGGACGGTGCGCTCCCGCTCGGACAGCTCCTCGGTGAAGCCGGGCCGGTTCCAGATCAGCAGCATGTACTTCACGGCGATGCTCCTCAGGTCCTGGTCGCGCCCCGGCCGGGGCGCGGCTCACCGGAGGGTCGGAACCGAAACTCCGTTCCCTACCGACTACCGAAGAACATCGCAGAATTTTTTCGACGGTGGCGGTCCCACACCGGGCGGGTCAGCGCGGGTCGGGCCGGCCGGGTACCTGTCGGGGTGGTGGTCGCCCGCCGCCGACGTCCAGCGACGCCCGGTCGGCGGCAGAGGTGCCGGACGACCAGCCCTCGGCGTCGCGGACGCTGAGGCGGTGCCGGGTGACGCCGGGGAAGAGCGTGTCCAGGCGCTCCCGGACCGCCTCGCCGCGTGCCGCGAGCACCGGTAGCAGCCGCTCCGGGCCGGCCGTCTCGGCCGCCGCCCGGTCCGCCGCGTCGGTGGCCGCCCGTAGCCGCTCGCCGATCCGCAGCGCGAACGCGTTGAGGAAGGACTCGTCCCAGACGCGGGTCCGCCGCCCGGCCCCGGGCCGGCGCTCGGCCCGTCCGCGCAGCATCGCGGCGGTGGCCTGGACCAGCAGCGAGGTGTACAGCAACTCCACCGCCACCAGGTCGGCCGGCCAGCCCAGCACGGTGGCGAAGCCGAGGTCGTCGGACCAGACCGCCTCGCACCGGTTCGCCGCCGCCACCTCCTGCACCAGGAGCGCCTTGGCCCCCGCGTACGGGGATTCGGTGCCGAGCCGCACCCCGCCGGGCAGGTCGCCACGATCGGCCCCGGCGGCCAGCAGCGCCTCGTCGATGCTGTGCCGGGCGATCAGCTCCTGCGCCTTGCCGGTCAACGCCTCGGCCTCGGCCGGGAAGGTGGTCGACTCGGCCTTGGCCAGCAGCGCCCGTACCCGGTCGAGCATCGGTGACCCACTGCGGGCCCGGCCGGCCGGTCGGCTGGCGGCCGCCGCGCCGGTCGTGCCGGGTGGCGGGCGCAGCACCGCGATGGGCGGCAGGCTCTCCACCAGCACCAGGGTGTCCACCGCCACGCGTAGCGCGTCGACCCGGTCCAGCCCTTCCCGGGCGGACCAGCCGGCCAGCATGCCACGGTCGTCGTCCCACCAGACCTCGACGGCCAGCTCGCCCAGCTGCTCGTCCCACCAGTCCGGGACCGGCCCGGCCTGGTCGCGCCGCTGGGCGGCCATCGCGTCCCGGACCAGCCGGGCCTGGCGTGCTCCGAGCCGCCGGGTGGTGAGCCGGTCCAGGTCCACCGGCTGCCAGCCGCGTGGCCAGAGCCGCCCCACGCTGCGGACCAGGCGACGCAGCAGCGCCACGTCCACCGCCGCCGTGCCGTCCGCCGCGCCGGTGCCGACCATCAGCCGGTCCAGCTGCCGTTCGGCCTGGCGTACGTCGGTGCCGCGCACCGCTGCGAGCGCGTCGGCGACGAGTTCCTCTGCGTCCGGCACGGGCACCTCCTTCTCGGGTTCCGCTGCCGGCGAGGCTTCCGGCCCGACCCCAGCTCCATGATCATGCCGTTAGCCGGGGCGGAGGCGCGAAACGGGGATGTTGTCGCCCCGCGGACGGCAAGCACCGCGTGATCAACACGAGGTCAGGGAAGTCGTGGCATCCGGCCAGGTCGGACCCCCCGATGTCGCCGATCTCGTGTCGATCTTGGTCGGTGCCGTGCCGCGCGGACCAGGGCGATCAGCTCGGCGGCGTGCAGCAGCCCGTCGGAGAGCAGCGCCACAAGCACCCTCCCGCTCGGCCTCACCGATCGGGACCCGGCGGCGTTCCGCTCCGCCGCCCAGCTCATGTACTACGGCGGCGACGTAGCGGAGCTCCTGCTGGCCATCGCCCTCTTCGCCACCTGGTACCACCGCCCCACCCACCCCCGGTCGGCCCGACCACCTCGGTTGATCAAGAGGTTTGCGTCACGAAAAGGCGCTTCCTTGACGCAAACCTCTTGATCAACCCCGAGGGCCCGGGGGTTAGGCGCGCGCTGTTAGGGCGGTAGAGAGGTGGGTTAGGAATGCGGATGTTCTCCTCGCTGTGGTGTGTCTCGGCCTCGTCGTTGAGTGGGCCAGGGTGGCGCAGCGCCTGATCGAGCGCATCGAGCGTCTCAATCCGGTCGCCCGGGTAGAGGCTGCCGGTCAACCCGTCGGCGACCCGGGTCACCACCGTGTCGTCAAGCGTCTGGTCGAACTGGATCCCGTAGAGGATTCCGTTGACGTGGCCCTTCCAACTCATGCTTGTCGACTCCCCTGAAAGAACTGGCTGCCGTCCTCGCCAGACTGGGCGGCGGCGATGAGCGTCGCCAGTTTGGCAGCGCGGGTGGGATGGGCGTGGCCGTCCATGCGACGCGGCCCGCCAGGTGCTCGACGAACGCCGGGTGCCCGGCCCGGTTCTGGGTGTCCAGGCCGGGCGGGCGGCGTTGTGCAGGATGGCCCGCAGCCGGTCGTACTCGGCGCGCGGCACGGCCGGCGACAGTGCGCGGCCGCCGGGCGGGCCCGTGGCCCGCCGGGGCTCACTGCCAGTCGGTGAGGATCGTGTCGACCGGCAGGACGTCCCGCTCCGGGTCCGGTGCTGGGGTTGGCTGGCCGGTCGGCGTCCGGTCGAAGCGGGGTGCCGGGGCCGGCTGGATCTCGCCGCCCACGTCGACGAAGGTGCCCCGGGCGGCGTTGTGCGGATGCCGGTGTGCCTCGCGGGGGGCGAGCACCGGCGCGACGCAGGCGTCCAGGTCGGCGAAGACGGCCGTCCACTCGTCGCGGGTCCGCTCGGCGAAACGCTCGGTGAAGCGCCGGCACAGCTCGTCCCAGCCGCTCGGGTCGTACTGGGCGGGCAGGTCCGCCTCGTCGGCGAGGCCGAGGCCGGTCAGCAGCTCGGCGTAGAAGGCCGGCTCCATCGCGCCGACGGCCATGAAGCCGCCGTCGGCGGTGCGGTACGTGTCGTAGAACGGCGCCCCGCCGTCGAACATGTTGTGTCCGCGCGGCGCGGCCCACAGGCCGGTGCTGAGCAGCCCGTGCAGGAACGCGGTGAGCAGCGCCGAGCCGTCCACCATCGCCGCGTCGACCACCTGGCCGGCACCGGAGCGTTCCCGTTCCAGCAGCGCGGCCAGCACTCCCACGGCGAGCAGCATGCCGCCCCCGCCGAAGTCGCCGAGCAGGTTCATCGGCGCGTACGGGCGCTCGCCGGCCCGACCCAGTGGCTCCAGCGCACCGGCCACCGCGATGTAGTCGATGTCGTGCCCGGCCCGGGGCGCCAGCGGCCCGTCCTGGCCCCAGCCGGTCATCCGCGCGTACACCAGCCGGGGGTTGCGGGCCTGGCAGACCTCGGGCCCGAAGCCCAGCCGCTCGGCCACCCCCGGCCGGTACGCCTCGACCAGCACGTCCGCCCGCTCGACCAGGCGCAGCAGGTCCGCCACCCCGGTCGGGGACTTCAGGTCCAGCGCGGTGACCCGCCGGCCGCGCTGCAACGGCCCGCCGGTCGGCGCGGCCAGCCGCCCCGCACCCGGGCCGCCCGGCCGGTCCACCCGCACCACGTCCGCGCCGAGGTCGGCGAGCACCATGCAGCCGAATGGCGCCGGGGCCAGGCTGGCCAGCTCGACCACCCGCACCCCGGCCAGCGGCCCGCCGCGCGCAGACCCGCCCGCCGGCTCGTTGGACGTCGTCATGCGGCGCTCACCGTTTCGACGGGGCGGGTGGCCGAGGCGGCGAGCCGGTCGGCCAGGTTGTCGGGGGGCGTGAACCGGTCGCCGTAGCGGGCGGCCAGCTCGGTGGCGCGGGCCGCGAAGCCGGCCGGGCCGCCCGCGTACTGCCGGACGTATCGGATCACCCCGCCGGTCCAGGCAGGGAAGCCGATGCCGAAGATCGAGCCGATGTTGGCGTCGGTCTCGGTCCGCAGCACCCCCTCGTCGAGGCAGCGCAGCGCGTCGAGCGCCTCGGCGAAGAGCATCCGCTCCTGGAGATCGGTGAACGGCACGGCACGGCCCGCGTCGGTGGTCAGGTCGGCGAGACCGGTCCACAACCGGCCCCGAGTGCCGTCGTCGTACCCGTAGAAGCCGCGCCCGGCGGCACGCCCCGGCCGGTCGTACGCGTCGACCAGCTCGTCCACGAGCCGGTGCGCCGGCAGTGGCAGGAAGCCTTCGCCGGCCGCCTCGAACTGTCGACGGATCCGCTGGATCAGGGTGAGGCTCACCTCGTCGGCCAGCGCCAGCGGCCCGGTCGGGTAGCCGGCCTGCAGGGCGGCCTGCTCCACCGAGGCGGCCGGCACCCCCTCGGCGACCATGCCGACCGCCTCGTCGATGAACCGGCCGATCACCCGGCTGGTGAAGAAGCCCCGGCCGTCGTTGACCACGATCGGGGTCTTGCCGATCCGCCGGCCCAGGTCGAACGCCCGGGCCAGCGCGGTGTCGCTGGTCCGCTCGCCGACCACGATCTCCAGCAGCGGCATCCGGTCCACCGGGGAGAAGAAGTGCATGCCGATGAAGTCGTCCGGCCGGTCCACCCCGGCGGCCAGACCGGTGATCGGCAGGGTGGAGGTGTTGGAGGCGAGCAGCGCGTCCGGCGCCAGCACCGGCAGCACCTCGGCGAAGACCGTCCGCTTCAGCGCCGGGTCCTCGAAGACCGCCTCGATCACCGCGTCGCAGCCGGCCAGCGCGTCCACCTGGTCGGTGGTGGTGATCCGGTCCAGCACGGCCCGGGCGTCGGCCTCCGTCGCGCGGCCCTTGCGGACCTTCCGGGCCAACAGCCGCTCGGCGTGCTCCCGGGCCCGGCCAGCGGCCTCCGGCGAGACATCCCGGACCACCACGTCCAGCCCGGCGCTGGCGCAGGCGTACGCGATGCCCGCGCCCATCATGCCGGCGCCGAGCACCGCCACCCGGCGCACCGGGGAGACGGTGACTCCGGACGGTCGGGCCGCCCCGCCGTTGACCGCCTTCAGGTCGAAGAAGAACGCGCCGATCATGTTCTTGGCGACCTGCCCGGTGAGCAGGCCGATCAGGTGCCGGGTCTCCACGGTGAACGCGGTCTCCAGGTCGACCTGCGCCCCCTCGACGGCGGTGGCCAGGATCGCCTCGGGTGCGGGCAGCCGGGCACCTTTGAGCTGCTTGCGCAGGGTCGCCGGGAAGGCCGGCAGCTGGGCGGCCAGCGACCGGCTGGCCGGGCTGCCGCCGGGCATCCGGTAGTCCGGTCGATCCCACGGCTGGGCCGGGTGGGGGTTGGCGGCGATCCAGGCGCGGGCCCGGTCCAGCATCTCCTCCGGGGTGGCCACCACCTCGTCCACCAGCCCGGCGGCCAGCGCGTCGGCCGGGCGCATCCGCCGGCCGGTGAGCAGCACCGTGGTCAACGCCCCGGCCAGGCCGAGCATCCGTACCGTCCGGGTGACGCCGCCAGCGCCGGGCAGCAGCCCCAGGGTCACCTCGGGCAGCCCGAGTCGGCTGCCGGGCGCGTCCAGCGCGACCCGGTGGTGGCAGGCGAGCGCGATCTCCAGGCCGCCGCCGAGCGCCGAGCCGTTGACCGCGGCGACCACCGGCCGGCCCAGCGTCTCCAGCCGGCGCAGGTCCCGCTTGATGGTGCCGAGCAGCTCGGCCAGCGCGGGCGCGTCGGCGCGGGTCGCCCGGACCATCTCCGGCAGATCGCCGCCGGCGAAGAAGGTCGACTTCGCGCTGGTCACGATGACCCCGGTCAGATCGTCGCGCTCGGCCTCCAACCGGTCCAGTACCGCGCTCATCGACGCGGCGTACGCCCGGTTCATGGTGTTGGCGGACTGGTCGGGGTCGTCCAGGGTGAGCGTGACGATGCCGTCGGCGCCGCGGTCGTACCGGATGGTGTCGGTCATGGTCGTCCTCCGGGTCAGCAGCGCTCGATGACGGTGGCGACGCCCATGCCGCCGCCGATGCAGAGGGTCACCACGGCGCGGCGCAGGTCACGGCGCTCCAGCTCGTCCAACGCGGTGCCGAGCAACATCGCACCGGTGGCGCCGAGCGGGTGGCCGAGGGCGATCGCACCGCCGTTGACGTTCACCCGGTCCGGGTCCAGGCCCAGGTCGCGGACGTACTTGAGCACCACCGCGGCGAACGCCTCGTTGATCTCGAACAGGTCGATGTCGGCGAGGGTCAGCCCGGCGGCGGCGAGCGCCTTGTGGGTGGCCGGGATCGGGCCGGTCAGCATCAGCGTCGGATCGGCGCCGGTGACCGCCGCGCCGACGATCCGGGCGCGCGGGGTGAGGCCCAGGTCCCGGCCCACCTCCGCCGAGCCGATCAGCACCAGCGCCGCGCCGTCCACGATGCCGGACGAGTTGCCGGCGTGGTGGACGTGCTCGATCGCCTCCAGCCAGTGGAACTTCTGCAACGCCACCGCGTCGAAGCCGGCCGCCTCGCCCATCGTGGCGAAGGACGGGGTGAGCCGGCCCAGCGCGTCCCGGGTGGTCTCCGGGCGGAGGTGCTCGTCCACAGTGAGGATGTCCAGCCCGTTGCCGTCGCGTACCGGCACCACCGAGCGGGCGAAGTGCCCGCCGGCCCACGCCTTGGCGGCCCGCTCCTGCGAGCGCAGCGCGTAGCCGTCCACGTCGTCGCGGGTGAAGCCCTCCAGGGTGGCGATCAGGTCGGCGCTGACGCCCTGCGGCACGAACGAGGTGGCCAGCGCGGTCTGCGGGTCGGTGGCCCAGGCCGCGCCGTCGGAGCCCATCGGCACCCGGGACATCGACTCCACCCCGCCCGCGAGCAACAGGTGCTCCCAGCCGGAGCGGATCCGCGCGGCGGCGGCGTTGACCGCCTCCAGCCCGGACGCGCAGAACCGGTTGAGCTGCACCCCGCCCACCTGGTCGGGCAGCCCGGCCAGCAGCGCGGCGGCCCGGGCCAGGTCGCCGCCCTGCTCACCCACCGGGGTGACGATGCCGAGCAGCAGGTCCTCCAGCCGGTCGACGTCCAGGCCGGGGTTGCGCTCGCGCAGCGCGTCGATCAGGCCGACCACCAGGGAGATCGGCTTGACCCCGTGCAGCGCGCCGGTGTCCCGGCCGCGTCCGCGCGGGGTGCGGACCGCGTCGTAGACGTACGCCTCAGAGGGCACGGGCGATCAGCTCCTTCATGATCTCGTTGGTGCCGCCGTAGATCTTCTGGACACGGGCGTCGGCGTACATCCGGGCGATCGGGTACTCGGTGGTGTAGCCGTAACCGCCGAAGAGTTGCAGGCAGCGGTCGATGACCTCGCACTGGCCGTCGGTGAGCCACCACTTCGCCATCGCGGCGGTGGCCACGTCCAGGTCGCCGCGGGTGTGCCGGACGATGCAGTCGTCCAGGAAGACCCGGCTGACCCGGGCGCGGGTGGCGCACTCGGCGAGCACCATCCGGGTGTTCTGGTGGCCCATCAGCGGCTTGCCGAAGGCGGTGCGCTCCCTGGTGTACGCGACGGTCAGCTCGACGGCGCGTTCCATGGCGGCGACCGCGCCGACGCTGATCACCAGTCGTTCCTGCGGAAGCTGCTGCATGAGCTGGATGAAGCCCAGCCCTTCGGCACCGCCGAGCAGGTTGTCCGCCGGCACCCGGAACTCGTCGAAGAACAGTTCGGCGGTGTCGTTGGCGTGCAGACCGATCTTGGACAACAGCCGGCCCCGACGGAAGCCCGCCGGGTCGCCCCCGACCTCGCAGACCAGCAACGAGACACCGGCCGCCCGCTGCTCGGGGTCGGTCTTCACGGCCACGATGATCAGATCCGCGAGCCCGCCGTTGGTGATGAACGTCTTCGCGCCGGTGACCAGATAGTCATCGCCGTCGCGGATCGCCCGGGTACGCATCGCCTGGAGGTCGGAGCCGCCGTCCGGCTCGGTCATCGCGATCGCGCCGACTAACTCACCGCTGCACAGGCCAGGCAGCCAGCGCCGCTTCTGCTCCTCGCTGCCGTACGCCACCAGATAGCCGGTGACGATGCCACTGTGGACGGCCAGCCCGAGGCTGCCCTCCCCGGTGTACGCCTGCTCGTGCAGCAGGACCGCCTCGTGGGTGAACCCGCCGCCTCCGCCGCCGTACTCCTCCGGCACGGAGAGGCCGAGCAGCCCCAGCTCACCGGCGCGCCGGTAGTGATCGCGGTCCGGATGGCCCTGCGCCAGCAGCCGGTCGGCGTGCGGCAGCACGTCCTTGGTGAAGAAGGTGCGGGCCAGATCGGCCAGGTCGTCGTGCTCCGGTTCGCGCCAGGGCGAGGGGGGACCGTCGGATGCGAGCGTCGGCATGTGCATCACCCTCGCGCGCTGTTGACGGCATGTCAATAAGTCTCGATCAACAGTCGTCCGTCCCCGGGTGCCGGACGCTGGGCAGCGCCGGCCGAAGGAAGACGCTGGGCGATCGCAGTCCGCCCGATCGCACTCCAGAACCCGAATCGGCGGGAACGCGGCGACCGAGTGGGCCAGCCCGCGGCGGCATGCCTGCGGCGGGACCCGGCGCCGCCGAAATTGTCGTACGTATGTTCTAGTCTCGCCTGGTGGTCGACGAGTTGGCGCAGGCAGAAGCCGCAGTAGCGGCGTGCGTTGACACGGCCACCTGGGCCATGTCGGAGTCGGATCTGGTCGCGGTGATCGACGCGTCGCATCGCCTTCAGCAGCGGTTGGCAGCGGTGCAGTTGGCGGCCGTGCGGGATTTGGACGGGCGTGGCACGGCGGTTGCGCAGGGCGCCTCGTCGACTGCTGTGTGGCTGCGAGAGCGGTTGCGGCTCACCGTCCCCGCTGCCCGCCGACTGGTCGACCTCGCTGCGGCGCTGGACGCCGGCGCCTCGGGCGTGCGTGGTGCGCTCGCCTACGGAAGCATCACCGTGGAACAGGCCCGGGTCATCGCCGACACGGTCGCGACCGTGTCGGCCTCGGCCGGTGTCGAGGCCGCCGACAAGGCCGTCGGCGTGCTGGTCGACTGGGCCGGGCAGTTCGACCCGACGCTGCTGCGCAAACTCGGCGGTCGGATTCTCGAGCATGTCGCCCCTGAGGTCGCCGACGCCGCAGCCCGGGCCGGGTTGGAGACGGAGGCCCGCCGGACTGCCCGGGACCGGCACGTCACCATAAGCGAGCAGTCCGATGGTCGGCTGCGCCTGGCCGGCAGCCTCGACACCGAAGCCGCCGCAGTGCTGCGCGCCGTCATCGACCCGCTCAGCGGGCCCGCTGGGCCGGATGACACTCGCACCCCGGGGCAGCGTCGTCACGACGCGCTCGCCGACGTGTGTCGACTCGCGCTGCGCACGGGTGAGTTGCCCGAGCACGGTGGCGACCCGGCGCAGGTCGTGGTCACCACCGCGTACGACACCTTGCTCAAGGACCTCGACGCGGGTGCTCTCGACACCGGTCTCGCGCTCACGTCGGAGGCGGTGCGCCGCCTGGCCTGCGACGCGAGCATCCTGCCTGCCGTGCTCGGCGGCGCGGGTCAGGTCCTCGACATGGGCCGGCAACGCCGCCTCATCACCGGTCCCCTGCGGCGGGCCCTGGTGCTGCGCGATCACGGCTGCGCTTTTCCAGGTTGTGACCGTCCACCACGCTGGTGCGACGCCCACCACATCCGCCACTGGGCCGACGGCGGTCCCACCAGTCTTACGAACGCGGTGCTGCTCTGCGGCCATCACCACCGGCACATCCATCACAGCGACTGGACCGTCCGGCTTGGCGGCGATGGTCACCCGGAGTTCGTGCCCCCAGCCTGGCTCGATCCGGATCAGCTACCCCGCCGCAACCACTACCACCATCGCACGTAACACCCGGCCGTTCACCAGCACGCATCATCGATCAACCAGAGGCTGAACTCGTAGGCCGACGTCGTGAGCTGCCGATAGGGTCGGGCAGATGATTGTCGAGACCGCTCCGCGCCGCCGCCGGTTGGAGCCGGATGCCCGGCGTGGGCAGATCCTGGCCTGCGCGGTCCGGCTGTTCGGCGAGCGCGCGTACCCGGATGTGTCGACCACCGACATCGCCCGGGAGGCGGGTGTCGCGCGCGGCCTGGTCAACCACTACTTCGGCACCAAGAAGGACCTCTACCTGGAGGTCGTCCGGGTCATGGTGACCATCCCGGAGGTAGCCCTGGAGCGGCTGCCCAAGGGAGACCTGCGGTCCCGGGTCGACGCCAGCGTCTCCTGGTTCCTCGACGTGGTCTCCCGGCACGGCACCTCCTGGCTGGCCGCTGTCACCGCCCGGGGGATGGGCGGCGACGCCGACGTGGAGCGGGTGCTCGCCGAGGCCGAGGAGGTCGCCGCCGACCGGATGCTGGTCGCCGTCGGCCTGGCGGACGAGGCGGAGCACCGCGAGGAGCTGCGCGGGATGGTCCGGGCGTACGGCGGGCTGGCCACCTCGACCGCCCGGGAGTGGCTCCAACGCGGCGCGCTGACCCGCGACCAGGTGCACCTGCTGCTCACCACCACGCTGCTGGCCATCGTCGAACAGGTCATCCCGGCGGCCATCGCAGGCGGCGGCCAGGCTGGCGCGACGGAGACGACCCGGCCCGCTCAACCGATGTCTTCCTGACGTCTGGCCCACAGACCGACCATGGCCGCGCCGGTTGACCGGGCGCACGGCCGACGCTCAGGCGGCCCGTCGGTCGGTGGACCGTGCGGCCGGGGCGGCGCGGCGCTCGGCGGCCTGTGCCGGGTACGGCTCGGACCGGACCACCCGCAGCGGCCGGTCGACCTCGTCCGCCCGGAACCGCCAGCGCGACGGCGCGGGCTGGCGCTGCGGCGCGGGGCCTCCGGGGCGCAACCCGGGCCGGGACAGCAGCACGGTGATCAGGTAGCCGATCACCAGGAAACCGTGGCTGACCAGCCGCTCCCCGCTCACCGTTCCGGTGGCCAGGTCGTTGACCGAGAGCAGCAGCAGCGTGCCGACGAACGCGCTGAGCATTGGCAGCAGGCCGGCCGGCGGGCTGCGGCGCACCGCCACGAAGAGGAAGCCGGCGCCCACCGCCACGTTCCACGCGGCCGACTCGTGCCACAGGTGCTGACCGGCCGGGTGCAGGTGATCGGCGGCCGTGCCCCGGCCCACCTGGGCCAGGCCGAGCACCAACTGCACCGCCCCGAGCAGCCCGAGCGCCCCGCGCAGCCCGGTGACCAGTCGGCCCCGCCCGGCCGCCCCGGGCCACCACCGCCACCGACGGGCCGGCGGCGCGGCAGCGGCGGCGGCGAGGATCGCCTCCGTCCGGTCGGGCGGTTCGGTGACCAATCGGGTACGCACCCGACGGGTCACCCCGGCCGCCGCCGTGAACCAGGCCCGGCACTCGGCGCACCCGTCCAGGTGCCGCTGAGCCGCCGCCCGTTCCTCGGCGGTCTCCTCGCCGTCCAACTGCGCGGACAGGACCTCCCGCCACTGCTCACACCCCATGTAGGGGTAGTCGGTCCGGCCGCCACTCCGGTTCCCGGCGGCTGTGGCCCGTTATGGAATACTCGCCCGATCATGACGCGCTACGGCCTGCTGATCCTGCCCTCCACCAACCGGGTGTACGCCCGCTCCGCCGTCGACCTCACCCGGGCCGAGCTGGAGATCTTCGGCCGTTCGGCGCTCGACGGCCGGATCGGCGAGCTGGACACCGCGACGGTCGGCGGTGCCAGCTACGTCACCTTCACCGGCGACGGGCTGACCGAGCGGGACCTGGCCGTGCTGGGCAATCTCTCCGCCGGGTACGCGCTGTTCGAGTTCGTCGGCGAGCTGTTGCGCCCGATCGAGTGGAGCCGGCTGGACCGCTACGACGATGACCTGATCACCATCCAGAAGTACCCGGGCAAGACCAACGAGCAGTTCACCAAGCTGCTGCTCAACGTCACGTTGCTCGCCTCGGACTGGGCCGCTGAGCTGACCAGCCGCCGGTTCCGGGTGCTCGACCCGCTCTGCGGTCGCGGCACCACCCTCAACCAGGCGCTGATGTACGGCTTCGACGCCGCCGGGATGGACCGCGACCAGAAGGATGTCGAGGCGTACCGGGCGTTCATCACCACCTGGCTGAAGCAGAAGCGGATCAAGCACCGGGTGCTGGAGTCGGGGCCGGTGCGCCGGGAGCGCAAGGTGGTCGGTCGCCGGGTGCGGATCGAGCTGGCCCCCACGCGCGAGGCGCACAAGGCCGGCGACCTCCAACTGCTGGACGTGGTCAACGCCGACACCACCCGTGCGAACGAGTTCTTCCGCCCGGAGACCGTCGACCTGGTCGTCGCGGACGCCCCGTACGGCGTCCAGCACGGCAGCCGGACGGCCGATCACGGGCTGACCCGGGACCCGCTGGCGCTGCTCGCCGACGCCGCGCCGGTCTGGGCGCGGCTGTTGCGCCCCGGTGGAGCGCTCGGCATCTCCTGGAACACCCACGTGGCCAGCCGGGACGACGCCGCGGCGGCACTGGCCGCGGCCGGCCTGACCGTGGTCGACGCGGAGCCCTACCGCGCGCTGCGCCACCGCGTCGACCAGTCGATCATGCGTGACGTGCTGGTGGCCCGCCGCCCGGCCTGACCGGCCGCCGCACCACACCCGCCACAACGGCTCCTGTCCTCGATCTCGGCTGCGTCGCTCACAAGACACCGCACCGCCAGTCTCGGTGATGGCCCACACCCGCCACAGCACTCCGTCGCACCACCGCGTCCGCACATGCCGACCCGCGAGGTGTCGCCCGCGGGCTGTCCGCCTGCCCTCGTATTGCCAGATCTGCACAAGAACAAGGAAAGTGTCGCCTCGTGCGCGTGGGAGGCGACTACTTCCCTGAAGTTGTGCGGACCTTGAACGTTGGCCCGTCTGCGCCCTGCCGAGAGCTTTGTGCCGCGTTTCACCTGTTCAGGTGGCGATGTGAAAACCGCGTCAATAAATGGTTCGCCTCCGTCATGGTCGCGTTATGACCCCTGCCATTCGCGAGGTGGTGGGGCTTTGATTGCCCGGCGCGACCGGGAGGCGGTCGCGGCGAACTTTCCCGGTATGAGGAGTCAGCGTGTCTGACGTGGTGTTCGTGATCCTGACGGTGGCGCTGTTCGCAGTGCTCGCCCTGGTGGTCCGGGCGGTGGAGAAGCTGTGAACGCGGTCAATGCCGTCGGTCTGGTGCTCGCGATCGTCCTGGGCGCGTTCCTGGTGTTCGCCCTGTTGTTTCCGGAGCGCTTCTGATGACCATGACAACAGCGGGCGTCATCTTCGTGCTGGCGCTGGTGGCGGCCCTGGTCGCCGTCTACAAGCCGTTCGGCGACTACATGTTCCGCGCGGTCTCCGGCACCCGGCAGTCCCGGGTCGAGCGGGGGATCTACCGTCTGGTCGGGGTAAACCCGGCCGCCGAACAGACCTGGGGCGTGTACGCCCGCAGCGTGCTGGCGTTCTCCGGGATCTCGATCCTGTTCCTGTACCTGTTCCAGCGGGTGCAGAACCACCTGTGGCTGTCGCTGGGCTTCGACTCGGTCGTGCCGCACGGCGCGTGGAACACCGCCGTGTCGTTCGTGACCAACACCAACTGGCAGTCGTACTCGGGTGAGTCGACGATGGGCCACCTGGTGCAGATGGCCGGTCTGGCGGTGCAGAACTTCGTCTCGGCGGCGGTCGGCATCGCGGTGGCGGTGGCGTTGCTGCGGGGGTTCGCCCGCAGCCGTACCGGGCAGCTCGGCAACTTCTGGGTCGACCTGACCCGGATCACGCTGCGGATCCTGCTGCCGATCGCGGTGCTCGGCGCCATCGCGCTGATGATCGGCGGGGTGGTGCAGAACCTCTCGGCCGGCACCGACGTGACCACGCTGACCGGCGGCACCCAGACCATCACCGGCGGGCCGGTTGCCAGCCAGGAAGTGATCAAGGAGCTGGGCACCAACGGTGGCGGCTTCTACAACGTCAACAGCGCCCACCCGTTCGAGAACCCCACCACGTGGACGAACTGGATCGAGATCTTCCTGATCTTCGTGATTCCGTTCAGCATGCCCCGGGTCTTCGGCCGGATGGTGGGGCAGAACCGCCAGGGCTACGCCATCGCCGCGGTGATGGCCATCCTCGCGTTCGCCAGCGTGGTCATCACCAACGTCTTCGAGTTGGCCGGCCACGGCACGGTGCCGCAGGCGGTCGGCGCGGCGATGGAGGGCAAGGAGGTTCGGTTCGACGTGTCGAACTCGGCCACCTTCGCCGCGGCCACCACGCTGACCTCGACCGGTGCGGTGAACTCGTTCCACGACTCGTTCACCTCGCTCGGCGGCATGATGACCATGTTCAACATGATGCTCGGCGAGGTGGCTCCGGGCGGTACCGGTTCCGGTCTCTACGGCCTGCTCATCCTCGCGGTGATCACGGTCTTCGTGGCCGGCCTGATGGTGGGCCGTACCCCGGAGTACCTGGGCAAGAAGATCGGCTCGCGGGAGATCAAGTTCGCCTCGCTGTACTTCCTGATCACGCCGATCCTGGTGCTGGTCGGCACGGCGGCGGCGTTCGCCACCGGTAACAACTCCACCGCGCTCAACGTCGGTCCGCACGGCCTCTCCGAGGTGCTCTACGCGTTCACCTCGGCCAGCAACAACAACGGCTCCGCGTTCGGCGGCATCACCGTCAACACCACCTGGTGGGACACCGCGCTCGGGCTGTGCATGTTGCTGGGCAGGTTCCTGCCGATCATCTTCGTGCTTGCGTTGGCCGGTTCGTTGGCCCGCCAGGCACCCACCCCCGCGTCCGAGGGCACCCTGCCGACCCACCGACCGCTGTTCATCGGGATGGTCGTCGGCGTAACGGTGATCCTCGTCGCGCTGACCTTCCTGCCCGCACTCGCGCTCGGCCCGCTGGCAGAGGGGCTCTGACCATCATGAGGAACGAGGACATGTCCGTCACCTCCGTGACATCCGGGACCGGCGAGCAACCGACCGCCGGCACCCCGGCCACCCAGGGCAACCGGGTCGGCGGGGGACTGCTCGACCCCAAGCAGCTGATCCGGTCCCTGCCGGACGCCGCGCGCAAGCTCAACCCGGGCACGCTGTGGCGCAACCCGGTGATGCTGATCGTGGAAGTCGGCGCGGCCTTCACCACCGTCCTGGCGGTGACCGACCCGTCGGTGTTCGCCTGGGCGATCACCATCTGGCTCTGGCTGACCGTGCTCTTCGCCAACCTGGCCGAGGCGGTCGCCGAGGGTCGGGGCAAGGCCCAGGCTGCCGCGTTGCGGCAGGCCAAGCAGGACACCATCGCCACCCGGTTGGTCGACTGGTCGCCGGGCGCCCGAGCCAACACCTACCGGGACGAGGCGGTGCCCGCGCCGCAGCTACGCCAGGGCGACATCGTGCTGGTCGAGGCGGGCGGCATCATCCCCGGTGACGGCGACATCGTCGAGGGCATCGCCAGTGTCGACGAGTCGGCCATCACCGGCGAGTCGGCCCCGGTCATCCGGGAGTCCGGTGGCGACCGCAGCGCGGTCACGGGCGGCACCAAGGTGCTCTCCGACCGGATCGTCGTGAAGATCACCCAGAAGCCGGGGGAGAGCTTCATCGACCGGATGATCGCCCTGGTCGAGGGTGCCAACCGGCAGAAGACGCCGAACGAGATCGCGCTGAACATCCTGCTCGCCGCGCTCACGATCATCTTCCTGCTGGCCGTGGTCACCCTTCAGCCGCTGGCCATCTTCTCCAAGGCGTACCAGGCGGCCGCGCCGGACAGCGGCGCGATCACCGACTCCGGTGTCACCGGCGTGGTGCTGATCTCGCTGCTGGTCTGCCTCATCCCGACCACGATCGGTGCGCTGCTCTCCGCCATCGGCATCGCCGGCATGGACCGGCTGGTGCAGCGCAACGTCCTGGCCATGAGCGGCCGGGCCGTCGAGGCGGCCGGCGACGTCAACACCCTGCTGCTGGACAAGACCGGCACCATCACGCTGGGCAACCGGCAGGCCGCCGAGTTCGTACCGGTCGAAGGGGTGACGGCCGCGACCCTGGCCGACGCCGCGCAACTGTCCAGCCTGGCCGACGAGACCCCGGAGGGGCGCTCGGTGGTGGTGCTGGCGAAGAACGAGTTCGGGCTGCGCGAGCGCGAGCCCGGCGTGATGCCGCACGCCACCTTCGTACCGTTCACCGCGCAGACGCGGATGAGCGGCGTCGACATGGCCCCGGAGGCCAGCGTGGACGCCGGGGCGGCCGGAACGGGGCGCCGGGTCCGCAAGGGCGCCGCCGCAGCGGTCATGAAGTGGGTCCGCGAGAACGGCGGGCACCCGACCGAGCAGGTCGGCGAGATCGTGGACGGCATCAGCAGCACCGGCGGCACGCCGCTGGTCGTCGCCGAGCACGTCGACGGTGAGCCGGCTCGCGCGCTGGGCGTCATCCACCTCAAGGACGTCGTCAAGTCCGGCATGCGGGAGCGGTTCGACGAGATGCGCCGGATGGGCATCCGGACCGTGATGATCACCGGCGACAACCCGCGTACCGCGAAGGCGATCGCCGACGAGGCCGGGGTCGACGACTTCCTGGCCGAGGCGACGCCGGAGGACAAGCTCGCGCTGATCAAGCGGGAGCAGGAGGGTGGCCGGCTGGTCGCCATGACCGGCGACGGCACCAACGACGCACCGGCGCTCGCCCAGGCCGACGTCGGGGTGGCCATGAACACCGGTACGTCGGCCGCCAAGGAGGCCGGCAACATGGTCGACCTCGACTCCGACCCGACCAAGCTCATCGAGATCGTGGAGATCGGCAAGCAGTTGCTGATCACCCGGGGCGCGCTGACCACGTTCAGCATCGCCAACGACATCGCGAAGTACTTCGCGATCATCCCGGCCATGTTCGCCGGCCTCTACCCGAGCCTGGACGCGCTGAACATCATGCGGCTGTCCAGCCCGGAGTCGGCGATCCTGTCCGCGGTCATCTTCAACGCCCTGGTGATCATCGCGCTGATCCCGCTCGCCCTCCGTGGCGTGCGGTACCGGCCGGCCGCCGCGTCGAAGCTGCTCAGCCGCAACCTGTGGCTGTACGGACTGGGCGGCATCATCGTGCCGTTCATCGGGATCAAGCTCATCGACCTGCTCATCCAGTTCATCCCGGGGATTTCGTGATGCGCCTACCCAACTGGCTCGCCCAACACCTCGCCGCCCTGCGCGCCGTGCTCGTCTTCACGGTGCTGCTCGGGCTGGTCTACCCGCTGGCCCTGGTCGCGGTTGGCCAGCTGCCCGGCCTCAACCACAAGGCCGACGGCTCGCTGATCGACGAGGGCGGGACGACGGTCGGCAGCTCACTGATCGGTCAGTCCTTCACCGACGCCGACGGCAACCCCGTCCCGCGTTACTTCCAGTCCCGCCCGTCGGCAGCCGGCGACGGCTACGACCCGACCTCCACCTCGGCCAGCAACCTGGGCCCGGAGAGCGTGGTCGACACCATCGCCAGCGACCCGGAGGAGTCCAGCGAGAGCCTGCTCACCCAGGTCTGCGGGCGCAGCAAGGAGGTCGGCGAGCTCAACGGCGTCGACGGTGGGCGCCCCTTCTGCACCACCGAGGGCGTGGGTGCCGTGCTAGCGGTCTTCCGCGCGGACGGTCTGACCGGCCCGGTCACCCGGGTGGTCAGCGTCAACCAGGTCGCCCCGACCACCCCGTTCGTCGCCTCGTACCAGGGGGTGCCGGTGGAGCTGGCGCAGCCCGACGAGGACTACGTGGCCGCTGGCGGGGTGGTCACCCCGATCCGCGGCAACGCGCCCGCCGACCCGGCGGTGCCCGCCGACGCGGTCACCGCGAGCGGCAGCGGCCTCGACCCGCAGATCAGCCCGGCGTACGCCGAGTTGCAGGTGAACCGGGTCGCGCGGGAGCGCGGCGCGGACCCGGAGGCGGTCCGCCGGCTGGTGGACGAGCACACTACCGGGCGAGGACTCGGCTTCATGGGCGAGCCGGGAGTCAACGTGCTGGAGCTCAACATCGCGCTGGACAAGCAGTTCGCGGCGCGCTGAGCAAGCCCTGAGTACGACACCGGGCGAGGCCGTTCCACGGGGACGGCCTCGCCCGGTTCCCGCATCGGCGAACCCGACCAGGAAGGATGTTCCCGTGCCACGCGGAGAACTGCGCATCTATCTCGGGGCCGCCCCCGGCGTCGGCAAGACGTACGCCATGTTGGAGGAGGCCCAGCGGCGTGCCGCGCGCGGCACCGACGTGGTGATCGGCTTCGTGGAGACCCACGGCCGCCAGCACACCGCGGCCATGCTCGGTGACCTGGAGCAGGTCCCGCGCCGCACGATGGACTACCGGGGCGCCGAGTTCACCGAGATGGACCTGGACGCGGTGCTGGCCCGCCGGCCGGAGGTCGCGGTGGTCGACGAGCTGGCGCACACCAACGTGCCCGGCTCCCGGCACGACAAGCGCTGGCAGGACGTCCAGGAGCTGCTCGACGCGGGGATCGACGTGCTGTCCACGGTCAACGTGCAGCACCTGGAGTCGGTCAACGACGTGGTCGCGCAGATCACCGGCACCACCCAGCGGGAGACCGTGCCGGACGAGATCGTCCGTGCCGCCGAGCAGGTCGAGCTGGTCGACATGACCCCCGAGGCGCTGCGCCGGCGGATGGCGCACGGCAACATCTACCGACCCGACAAGATCGATGCCGCGCTGGGCAACTACTTCCGGGTCGGCAACCTCACCGCCCTGCGCGAGCTGGCGCTGCTCTGGCTGGCCGACAAGGTCGACGAACAGCTCGACCGGTACCGCAGCCAGCAGGGCATCGCCGCCACCTGGGAGGCCCGGGAGCGGGTCGTGGTGGCGCTTACCGGCGGCCCGGAGGGCGAGACACTGATCCGCCGGGCGGCGCGGGTCGCGGCCCGCAGCAAGGGCGCCGACCTGCTCGCCGTACACGTCTCCCGCAGCGACGGCCTGGCCGGCGCGGACCCGGCCCAACTGGCCCGCCAGCGGGTGCTGGTGGAGAGCCTCGGCGGCACCTACCACCAGGTGCTGGGCACCGACGTCCCCGCCGCGCTGCTGGACTTCGCCCGTGGCGTGAACGCCACCCAGTTGGTGCTCGGCGCCAGCCGGCGGGGCCGCTTCGCGCAGCTGTTCGCCAGGGGCGTCGGGGTGACCACCACCGCGCTCTCCGGCTCGATCGACGTGCACCTGGTCACCCACACCGAGGCCGGTAGGGGACGCCGGGCGGCGGCCGTGCCGGCGGCGTTGTCCCGGCGTCGCCGGTTGCTTGGCTTCGCCCTGGCCGTGGTCGGCGTACCACTGCTCACCCTGCTGCTGACGGTGCTGCCCGACCTGACGCTGACCAACGACATCCTGCTCTTCCTGGTGGCGGTGGTGGTGGTCGCCCTGGTCGGCGGGCTGTGGCCGGCCCTGGTCGCCGCGCTCGGCGGCTCGCTGCTGCTCAACTGGTTCTTCACCCCGCCGTACCGCACGCTGACCATCGCCGAGGCGGACAACCTGCTCGCCCTGGCCGTCTTCGTCAGCGTGGCGCTGGCGGTGAGCTGGATCGTCGACGTGGCCGCGCGGCGGACCCGGGAGGCCGCCCGTGCCGCCGCCGACGCGCAGACCCTCGCGGCCGTCGCCGGTGGCGTGCTGCGCGGTGAACGTCCGCTGCCCGCGCTGCTCGACCAGCTCCGGGAAACCTTCGGGCTGCGCGCGGTGAGCGTGCTGGAGCTGGCCGAGGAGGCCAGCGGTCGCCCGGAGCGAGCCCGCGAGGAGCACGCCTGGTGCGTGGTGGCCAGCGTCGGCGACCGTCCGGCCTGCACGCCCGACGAGGGCGAGACGGCGGTGCCGGTCGACGAGCGGATCACCGTCGTGCTCAGCGGCCGTCGGCTGGAGGCCGCCGACCGGCGGATCGTCGAGGCGTTCGCCGCCCAGGCCGCCGTCGCGCTGCGCCAGGAACGGCTGGCCGAGGAGGCGGCCACCGCCCGGCCCCTCGCCGCGGCGGACCGGATGCGGACCGCGCTGCTCGCAGCGGTGAGCCACGACCTGCGTACCCCGCTGGCCTCGGCGAAGGCCGCTGTGACCAGCCTGCGCAGCCAGGACATCGAGTTCGACGAGCAGGACCGCGAGGAGCTGCTGGAGACCGCCGAGGAGTCGCTGGACCGGCTCGCCCGGCTGGTCGGCAACCTGCTGGACATGAGTCGGCTCCAGGCCGGCGTCCTCGGCATCACGGCGACCGTGATCGGCCTGGAGGACGCCGTACCCCGGGCGCTGGACGAGCTCGGCCCGCCCGCCGCCGCCGTCGTGACCGACATCCCGGCCGACCTGCCCGCGGCCACCGCCGACCCCGGCCTGTTGGAACGGGTGCTGGTCAACGTCATCGCGAACGCGTTGCGGTACAGCCCGCCCGGGCAGCCGCCCACCATCACCGGGAGCGCGCACGCCGGCCAGGTGGAGCTGCGGATCATCGACCGGGGACCGGGAATTCCGGAGGAGCAGTGGGAGCACGTCTTCCTGCCGTTCCAGCGCCTCGGCGACCGGGACAACCAGACCGGAGTCGGCCTCGGGCTTGCCCTGTCCCGGGGCCTGGCCGAGGCGATGGGTGGCAGCATCACTCCTGAGACCACCCCTGGTGGTGGGCTCACCATGGTGCTGCGGCTGCCCGCCGCCGTACAGACCAGCTCGGAGGCTCCGCAGGAATGACGCGCATCCTGGTCGTCGACGACGAACCGCAGATCCTGCGCGCCCTGCGGATCAACCTGCGGGCCCGCCGTTACGACGTGGACGTCGCAGGGACCGGGGCGGCCGCGCTGAAAGCCGCCGCCAGCCACCCGCCCGACCTGGTGGTGCTCGACCTCGGCCTGCCCGACATCGACGGCGTCGAGGTGATTCGCGGCCTGCGCGGCTGGACCGCCGTGCCGATCATCGTGCTCTCCGGGCGGGCCGGCAGTGAGGACAAGGTCGCCGCGCTCGACGCCGGAGCGGACGACTACGTCACCAAGCCGTTCGGGGTGGAGGAGTTGCTGGCCCGCATCCGCGCGGTGACCCGGCGGCTCGGCGCGCCCAGCGAGGCGGTGCCCGCGCTGCGGATCGGCCAGCACACCGTCGACCTGGCCGACCACGCCGTGCGGCGGGACGACGGTACCGAGGTCAAGCTGACCCCCACCCAGTGGAGCGTGCTGGAGAAGCTGCTGCGCCACCCCGGCAAGCTGGTCAGTCAGCGCCAGCTCCTGCACGACGTGTGGGGGCCGGAGTACCAGAACGAGACCAACTACCTGCGGCAGTACCTGGCCCAGCTACGGCGCAAGCTGGAGGACGACCCGGCCCGCCCTCGGCATCTCATCACCGAGCCCGGGATGGGCTACCGCTACCGGCCGTGACCGGCAGCGTCCGACCGTGCGTGACGTCAGTCCGCGGCAACCCGTAGCCGCTCGATGCCGGCCGCACCGGATCGGACCACGATGGAGATCTCGACCGTGACGATCTGCGGATCAGGTTCGGGTGCGGATGACGACCGGCGTGGCACGACCGGCAGAACGGTGACCGGGGACAGCATCTGGAGAACTCCGCAGAGATGGGCCCGGGTCGACCGGGCGCTGGAAGGTGCCGACCGTGACCGCGACCGGGTCGGCCCCGGACCGCGGGCTGACGAGTGCGGCCGGAACCATGGCCGGCACGGTCGGCGCCGCCCGGTCGCCGAAGCTCGGGTCGAGCGGCGGCGCCACCAGCAGCGGGTCGACCTGGATCCGGTCGATCCCGAGCGGGCGCAGCATGCCGCGCAGAGCGGACTCGCAGAGCTCTTCCCACGCCTGATCCACGCCCATCGCGGCGACCAGCAGCTCGGGCCGGGTGAAGGCGATGCCCACCCGCTGACCCTGTGGTGACCGGCCGGTCCGTACCGTCCCCACCAGCCGTCCCGGCAGCTCCCGCACCGGAACGGCGTAGATTATCGGGGCCTCGTCCATGGTCGAGGTGGTCCTTTCTGTTCGCGCCGCCGCTCTGGCGGCGGTCATCTGCTGAAACGTTCGAGGTCGCGGGCGAAGCGGCGGATCGTCGCGGCCCGGGCCCAGGACGGCGCGGGCACCGCGACGACCGGCACGGCCGCCCGCGTCACGCAGTACCGGGTGACGTGACCGCGCGACCCGCCGAATCGGCCGCGTTCCGGGCTGCCGACGACGAGCAGGTCGGACTGCCGGTGTGCGTGGTCGACCAGCACCTGCCCGGCGTAGCCCTGCGTCACCACCATCCGCACGGGTACGTCGCGGGGCAGCCCACCCAGCGCCGCGTCGAAGACGCCCCGCAGGTAGGTCAGGGCCGCTCGGTCGCACTCGTCCTGCCAGCGCCAGGTCAGCGTGCCGGGCCGCCACGTCGGCGCGAAGACCCACGCCCGTACGGCGTCCAACTGCGCACCATCGCGGCGGGCCAGTTGCACCGCGCGGCGCAGCGCCTGCATCCCGGCGAACGACCGGTCGACGCCCACCACGATCCGGGGGGCGGGGCAAGGGCTGCTCATGCTGCGGGCACCGCCCACGCTGGGGCGTCCCGCATGACACGCGGGTCGGCCGGTGTGGTCAGGTCGAGCGCGCGGAGGATGAAGTGTGCGACCACGACCTCCACCCCGGCGCGACGTCGCAGGTCGGCCACGGCCCGGTGGAGCACGGTGATGCTGTCGGCGGAGAGCCGCACCACGGCGTCGACGTCGGCCGCGATCCACCACGCGGCGACCGCGCACGGCTCGTGCCGCAGATATTCCACCAGGTGACTGCCGGGCGCGGACGGGCCGAGCCGGACGCTGACCAGCGCCTCGTGCCGCCGATCGGGCCCGTCCGTCCCGTTCGCGGGAGGTTCCGCCGGCTCGTCGGGGTTGCCGTCAGGGGCCTGCGGTTCGCCGTCCCGGCCCGACGTCGTGTCGGTGCCGGGTGGCAGGTCTCCGCGTTCCCAGCGCGTCATCCGCCAAGGACTCATGGACCCATCGTCACCACCCGGCGACGGCGGATCGAGCGCCGATACGCCGTTCTGACGGACCACCGCCAATTCTTGACGCCCCGTTCACGCCGGTGCCGGCCGGCCCCGCTGACGCGGGGAGTAGCGTCCCGGACGGACCAACGGTTGGCGTACGAGGAGGATCGCGTGCAGACGACGACGGTGGACGTTCCGACCGGCGACGGGGTCGCCGACGCCTGCCTCACCAGGCCGGACGGGGACGGCCCGTTCCCGGCGGTGCTCCTCTTCCAGGACGCCTTCGGCCCGCGGCCCCGTCTGGTGGAGATGGCGGAGCGGATCGCCGCCCGGGGTTACCTCGTGCTGACACCCCACCTGTTCTACCGGGCCGGCCGGGCGCCGCTGTTCGACCTGTCCCGCCTCGGTGAGGCGGACCAGCGCGGCGCGATCTTCGAGAAGATCATGCCGCTGGTCGGTGCGTTGACCCCCGACGTGATCATCCGGGACACCGCCGCCTACCTCGACTTCCTGGCGGCCCGCGACGACGTCCGGCCGGGGCCGGTGGCGATCACCGGTTACTGCATGGGGGGCACCAACGCGCTGCGGGCGATCGAGGCGTACCCGGACCGGATCGCCGCAGCGGCGAGCTTCCACGGCGGGCGGATCGTCACCGACGCGCCGGACAGCCCGCACCTGGGCGTCGACTCGATCACCGGCGAGGTGTACTTCGGGCACGCCGACGCGGACCAGTCGATGACGCCCGAGCAGATCGCGACGCTGGAGAAGGCGCTCGACGCCGCCGGTGTGCGGTACCGCTCCGAGGTGTACGCGGGCGCGCGCCACGGCTACACCATGGCCGACACCCCGGCGTACGACGAGCAGGCCACCGAGCGGCACTGGGCCGCCCTGTTCGACCTGCTGGACCGGGCCCTGCCGGTCGGCTGAAGAAGCCCAGCGGGGTTGCGCACCGGGCCGGTCGTCAGCCGAAGCCGCCCGGCGCGTTTCGGTCGTTCCGGGGCCGGCCGGGTGTGCGCTCGGACGGTCAGCGGCGCAGCAGCACCGGCCCGGCGTCGATCCGGGTGCGGAACAGCGCGTACGGCCGGCGCCGCAGGTCCTGGCCCCGCTGGTACTGCGGCTGCCGGTGCAGCTGGTTGGCGGTCACGTACAGGTACCCGTCGGTGGCCACCGACATGGTGTCCGGCCAGAGCAGTCGCGGGTCGTGGACCACCGTCTCGTACTCGCCGTCCGGCCGCCGGCGCAGCACCGCGTTGTGTTCGTAGGAGGTGAGGTAGAGCCGCCCCGCGTCGTCGGACTCCAGCCCGTCCGACGCAGTGCCCTTGTCCCCTTCGTCGACCACCGTCGCCGCGACCGCCTCCTGGGTGACCGACGGGTCGGCCAACGCCTTGGCGGCCACGCTGTACCAACGGCGGGACGCCAGCGGGCAGTAGTGCAGCCGGGTGCCGTCAGCCGAGATGGCGATGCCGTCGGAGCCTGTCGACACCGGCTTCGGCGGCCCGTCCGCCGGCCGCTTCAGGAACGGCCGGCCCTCGACCACCGGCCGGAACGTCGTCAGCGGCTCCGCCTTCGTGGACGGGTGGTCGTGCAGCCGCCGCCAGGACGCCCCACTGGCCAGGTCCACCACGATGATCCCGTTCGGCCCGGCGGACGCCGAGTCGGTGATGTACGCGACCCCGGCCTCACCCCGCCGCAGGTCGAAGCGGACGTCGTTGAGGTACGTCGTCGGCAATGCCACCTCCGCCGGGAAGGTGATCACCTGAGCGACCGTGTCGGTGTCCAGGTCGACCCGGACCAGCTTCGGCCCGCCCGGCGTCGTCGGCTGGTACATCGGGCTGCCGGTGTCCAGCACCCAGAGCCGGTCGGCCGGGTCCACCACGATGCTCTGCACCGAGACGAACGCGCCGGCGTCGTTGTCGCCCGACGGGTCGTTCCACGACTGGTCGGGGTAGGGCACCTCCCGGCCGTCGCGCAGCTCGACGACGGTGGCCGGCACCTCGTCGCCCCACCGGGGGAAGTTGACGAAGATCCGGCCCCGGTGCGAGACGCTCGCCCCGGTCGGCATCGGGCCGGTGAAGGTGTGCACCAGCTCCAACTCGCCGAGCGGCTCGTCGCCGACCGGTCCGTTCATGATGCCCGCACCACGGTTCTCATCGTCTCGCCCCCAACCGGTTGGCCGGACCTCACGCCGGCCGTGGGTGGCTATTCCCGCCCCGGCGGCCGACATGCCTCCGGTCAGCTCGTGCCCGGCGCGGCGGCGAGCGCGGCGGGTAGGCCGGGGACCGGAACGTCCACGGCGAGCAGGGCGCCATCCACCGGTCCCGCCGACGTCAGCCCGTACCGGGCGGTGCCGACGAAGAGCCGGCGCAGGTCAGGGCCGCCCAGGCAGATGCCGGCCGGCTGGGTTGCCGGCAGCCGGATCTCCCGATCCAGCGTGCCGTCCGGCCGGTAGCGGCGCACTGCCGAGCCGCCCCAGAGCGCGACCCAGAGGTGGCCGGCCGCGTCGACGGTCATCCCGTCCGGGCCGCCCTCCCCGGCGGTCAGCCGCAGGAACGGCTCGCGCCCGTGCAGGGCCCCGGTGCGTGGGTCGACGGTGAACCGGTCGACCTCCCCGCGTGGCGAGTCGGCCAGATACATGGTGGTGCCGGTGGCGTCGAACGCCGGCCCGTTCGGCACGGTCAGCCCGGTCACGGCCGGCACCGGCGCCGCGCCCGGAGCCAGCCGGAACAGGGAGCCCGCACCGGGCACCCCGGCGTACGTCATGCTGCCGGCCCAGAACCGGCCGTGCGGGTCGGCGACCGCGTCGTTCATCCGGGCCGGCTCGGGACCGTCGCTGACCAGATCGGCGACCGTCCGGGTGTCGCCGGTGGCGGGCAGCAGGGCGACGCCGGTCCCGGCGGCGGCCAGCCAGTCGCCGGGACTGCCCGCGACTGGGGCGACCGCGCCCAGCGGGACGTCCAGCCGGCGCAGCTCCCGCAGTGGGCCCGGTCGGTCGCCGGCGGTCTCCAGCAGCCGCCCGGCCAGCAGGTCGACCAGGACCAGCCGATCGGCCACCCAGCGCAGCCCTTCGCCCAGCTCCAACCGGTCCGCGCTCCACACGGTCGGTTCGGTCAGCTCCATCTCGCTCCTTCGACGATCGGCGCGGCGGTCGGCCGCCCCCAGTGGTCAGCGCACGGTGCCGCCGGGCCCGTGGTCGAGCAGCGACAGCTCCGCACGGTCGGGCAGGCCCTCCCAGTCGCCCCGAGTGGCCACCGCGAACGCGCCGGTGGTGACCGCCCGGTCCAGCCGGGCCGGCGCGTCGGCGCCGTCCAGCCAGCCGGAGAGCAGCCCGGCCACGAAGGCGTCGCCGGCGCCGACGGTGTCCACCACCGGCACCGTCCGGGCGGGGCGGTGCACCGTGCCGAGCGCGCTGTGGCTGGTCGCCCCGCCGGCACCGTGCTTCACGACGACCTCGGCCACCCCGGCCGCCCGCAGCGCCGCGACCGGGTCGGCCGCATCGGTCAGCACGGCCAACTCGTCGTCGGAGGCGACCACCAGGTCGATCGAGGGCAGCAGCGGCCGCAGCGCGTCGGCGGCTGCGGCGACCGACCAGAGCCGGTGCCGGTGGTTGACGTCCAGGCAGACCGTGCTGCCCGCCGCACGGGCGAGGCGTACCGCCGCCACCACGGCCTGGTACGGCTCGGCGCCCAGCGCGCAGGTGATGCCGGTGACGTGCAGCAGCCGGGGCGGCGGCCCAGGCGGGTCGAAGGCGGGGGTGACGTCGGCCGGTCGCAGCCGGGAGCCGGCCGACCCGGTGCGGTGGTAGGTGACCCGGTTGATGTCGGCGACCCGGGATTCGAAGAGGATCAGCCCGGTGGCGGCCGCCGGGTCGACCCGGGACCAGGTCAGGTCGACGCCTTCGGCGCGTAGCGTGCGGCGAACCAGCTCACCGGGCTCGTCGGCGCCGGTGACCCCGACCCAGGCGGCCCGGTGGCCGAGCCGGGCCAGCCCGATCGCCACCGTCGACTCGGACCCGGCAACGGAGATTCCGGCGGTGCCGCCCAGCCGCAGCGGGCCGGTGGTGCGGAAGGCCGCCATCGTTTCGCCGAGGGTGAGCAGGTCGGTCACGGCCGGACCGCCGCGAGGAAGGCGGCGGCGCGCTCGCGCAGCGCCGCTGGGTCGCCGCCGCGGACGGCGTCGCCGAGCAGCGGGGAGCCGACGCCGACCGCGACCGCTCCCCGGTCGAGGTAGCGCCGCGCGCCGTCGGCGTCGACCCCGCCCACCGGTACGAACGCGGTACCGGGGAACGGGTCGCGCAGCGCGCCGAGGTAGTCGGGCCCGCCGAGGGAAGCCGGGAAGAGCTTGATGGCGGCGGCCCCGGCGCCGCTGGCCTGCACCACCTCGCTGGGGGTGAGCGCGCCGGCGAGCACCGGCAGCCCGAGTCGGCCGGCCTCGGCGAGGCTCGGTGCCAGCGCCGGGGTGACCAGGAAGCCGGCGCCGGCGTCAGCCGCCGCCCGGGTGTCCTCTGCGCTGAGCACGGTGCCCGCGCCCAGGGCGAAGTCGGGCCCGAGGGCGGCCCGGGCCCGCCGGATGGTGCCGAGCGCGTCGGCGCCGGTCAGCGAGACCTCGATCAGGGCGACGCCGCTCTCGGCCAGGGTGAGCACGGCGGTCAGTGCGGCGGCCGGGTCGGGGCCGCGCACGATGGCCAGCAGCCGGTGGGTACGCAACTCGTCGAGCAGGTTCATCGAGATCGTCCTCAGTGGAAGCGGTGGGCGGAGATGGTGAGCCGCCATGCGACCTCACCGGCGGGCGGGACGACCGCCGCGTCGGCCGGGCCGGCGTCGGTCAGGTCGAAGGCGGCGCCCAGCATCGGTTCGACTCCAATGCTGCGGTAGGGGGCGGCGGTTGGCCAACCGTTCAGGTTGCGCCAGAGCGCGGTGCTGCGGGGCTGGTCGGAGCACTCCAGCTCCAGGGTCAGCCGGTCGGCGCCGTCGGTCACCTGGACCCGGGGGCAGTCGAGCAGCACCGCGCCGAGCGCGGTGCCGTCGTCCGGGCCGAGGGTGTCCAGCGTCAACCCGGCCGGCGTCGGCCACGGCCCGGTCAGCCAGGGGCTGCCGGCGGGCCAGTCGCCCGGGGGAAGCAGCGCGGCGGCCTCCGGGTGCAGTCGGGTCAGAGTGCCGGCGGGCGCGTCGAGGCGGGCCTCGGGGGAGAGGTCGAGCAGGGCGTGCGCCGCCCAGACGAACCGGTGGCCGGGGTCGGCGGCCAGTCGGTAGTCGGCCACCACCACGCCGTCCTGGTCCGTGATCCGGCGGGTCAGGGTGAACGTCGGGCGTTCGATGACCAGGGTGTCGGGACCGGAGGCACGCCACGGCCGGGACCACACGTCGCCGTGGTCGGGCCGGCCGCGCACGGTGGGCAGGCACTCTTCCAGCCCGCCGGCGTCGACGAACGCGTCGCCGGGGCGTACCTCGTGCCGGCCGGGCTCCGGGCCGCGCCAGAGCCACTCCCGGCCGCCGCCGCGCAGGCTGGTCCATCGGCCGCCGCGCGCCGCGTCGTACGCCACCCGCAGCGGCACCGACGTCGCTCCGGTCACCACTCGGCGAACGACCCGTCGCGGTGCTGCCAGACCGGGTTGCGCCAGGCATGCGGGGTACGGGCGGCCTGGCGGACCGCCGCCTCGTCCACGGTGATGCCCAGCCCGGGCCGGTCGAGCCGGGCGATGTGCCCGTCCACGAACCGGAAGGGCTCCGGGTCGACGACGTAGTCCAACAGCTCGGAGCCGGCGTGGTAGTGGATGCCGATGCTCTGCTCCTGGATCAGGAAGTTCGGTGTCGCGAAGGCTACCTGGAGGCTGGCCGCCAGGGAGATCGGGCCGAGCGGGCAGTGCGGGGCGAGCAGCGCCCCGTACGTCTCGGCCAGCGCGGCGATCCGGCGGACCTCGGAGATCCCACCGGCGTGCGACAGGTCCGGCTGGACCACGGCGACCCCGGCCTGCAACGGGCCGAGGAACTCGGAGCGGCCGTAGAGCCGTTCGCCGGTGGCCACCGGGATCGGCGTGCCGGCGACGATGTCGCGCAGGTGGTGGGCCTGGTCGGGCAGGACCGGCTCCTCCACGAAGAACGGGCGCAGGGGTGCCAGCTCGGGCAGGATCCGGCGTACCGCGGCCAGCCCGGCGCGGCCGTGGAAGTCCAGCGCGATGTCCCGGTCGGCGCCGAGCACCTCCCGGGCGGCGGCGACCCGGCCGATCACCGCGTCCACCTCGGCGGAGGTGGGGATGGCGGAGAGCCGGCCGCAGGCGTTCATCTTGACCCCGGTGAAACCGGCGGCGACCTGCGCGGCGGCGGCGTCGGCGACCTCGTCGGGCTCGTCCCCGCCGATCCAGGAGTAGACCCGCACCCGGTCCCGGACGGCACCGCCGAGCAGTGCGTGCACCGGTGCCCCGTACGCCTGCCCGGCGATGTCCCAGAGTGCCTGGTCGAGGCCGGCGACGGCGCTGGAGAGGATCGGGCCGCCACGGTAGAAGCCGCCCTTGGTGAGGACCTGCCAGTGCTGCTCGATCCGCAGCGGATCCTCGCCGATCAGATATTCGGAGAGCACCTCGACCGCGCTGCGCACCACCTCGGCGCGCCCCTCGACCACCGGTTCACCCCACCCGACCAGCCCGTCGTCGGTCTCCACCCGGCAGAACAACCACCGTGGCGCGACCAGGAAGGTCTCGATCCGCTCGATCTTCACCGACTGCCCCTCTGTTTCCTTGCCTTTTCCACGTCCCGGACGGCCTTGTCCAGCAACTCACGCATGGCGGTCTCGGCCGCCGTCTCGTCCCGTGCGCGCAGCGCGTCGACCACCGCTCGGTGGCTGGGCACCGGGTCGTCGTGCGGGGCGCCGCCGTGCACCAGCCGGTCCCGCTCGGCGAGCCCGGTCTCCATCACCACCTCCATCCGCTCCAGCAGCTCGTTGTGGGTGGCGGCGAGCAGCGCGCGGTGGAAGGAAAGGTCGGCGGCGACGGCGGCGGCGGGGTCACCGTTGGCCTCGGCCATCTCGTCCAGCGCCCGGTCGAGAGCGGCCACGTCGTCCTCGGTGGCCCGACTGGCGGCCAGCCGGGCGGCGGCCGGTTCGATGATGGCGCGTACCTCGTGCAGCTTTTCGAGCAGGTGCTCGTCGGCGCCTTCGGCGAACTGCCAGCGGATCACGTCGCCGTCGAGCAGGTTCCAGTCCGCTCGCGGCCGGACGAACGTGCCGCGCTTCTGCCGGGCGTCGACGATGCCCTTGGCCGAGAGCACCTTCAGCGCCTCGCGCAGTGCCGTCAGGCTGACGTCGAACTCCTCCTGCAACGCGACGATGTTCAGGGTCGCCCCGGCGGCGATCTCACCGGTGAGGATGCGACGGGCGATGGCTTCGACGGTCTGCCCGTGGACGCCGCGGCGTGCGTACTGTGCCAATGCTCTCCTGGCCTTCTTGTTGGTCGGTGTCGATCTCTCAGGCCGAGGCTTTCACTGCGGTCCAGCCGCCGTCCACCACCAGGCTCGCGCCGGTGACGTAGGCGGCGTCCGGTGAGGCGAGGAAGGCAACTGTCGCGGCCACCTCGTCCGGCGTGCCGAACCGCTTCGCCACAGTCTCCGTGACGCTGCGCTGGCGGTCCTCTTCGGACACGTCGGCCCAGGCGCCGGTGAGGATCGGCCCGGGCAGCACGGTGTTGACCCGCACCTGTGGGCCGTACTCCACGGCGAGCTGGCGACCGAGCGCGACCAGGCCGCCCTTGGCCGCGGCGTACGCGGGCCGGCCGGGCAGCCCGACGAGAGCGTGCACCGAGGAGACCAGCACCACCGCGCCCGCACGCGACCGCAGGTCGTCGAGGCAGGCCCGGACGCCGAGGAAGGAGCCGGTGAGGCTGACCCCGATCTGGTGGTCCCAGGACTGCCTGCTGGTCTCGTGCGCCGGCGCGACCTGCACCGCGTACGCGTTGCTGACCAGGATGTCCACCGGCCCGAGGCCGCCCCGTACCGCCGCCACGGCGGCCGTCCAGTCGGCCTCCTCGCTGACGTCGCCCACTACGGACAGTGCTCGCCCGCCCTGGGCGGTCAGCTCCTCGGCCAGCGGGGCCGGATCGCGCACGTCGAGCAGCGCGACCGCCGCTCCCTCGGCGACGAGCCGGCGTGCGGTGGCCGCACCGATGCCGCCCATCGCGCCGGTGACCAGCGCGTTCCTGCCTTCAAGCCGGCGCATAGGCTGATCCACCTGACCTCGCCTCGGATCTCATCTAATCATTAATTACGAAGATATCTTGACAGCCGACGAGTGCCGATGCAACCTTCTGGTCACACACATTCACATGGACGACACATCGCGCCGTGACGCTACGTGTCGTAGAGGAAGGACACCCTCGTGAGCGACTTCGACCCCGGTCGCCGGCGATTCCTTGGTCACCTCGGGCTCGCCGGCCTGGGCGCACTCGGCGCCAGCTCGTTCCTCAGCGCGTGCGCCAGCTCGGCCAGCGGGCCGACGACGGGCAACGGATCCGGCGCGGTCACCATTCAGTCCAATCTCTCCTCGCCGCAGGCCAAGGCGGCGATGGAGAAGCTGATCGCGAACTTCAACGCGCAGGGCAAGGGCACGGCGAGCCTCAACACGATCGCCTCGGAGACCTTCCGGACCCAGCTGCCCACCTACCTGACCTCGGCCAACCCGCCGGACCTCTACACCTGGTACGCGGGCTCGGTCGCCAACGACTACGCCAGCCGCAACCTGCTGCTGGACGTCTCCGACGTCTGGAAGTCGCTGGGCGACTACCCCCAGTCGCTGCGCACCCTCTCCACCGACGCCAGCGGCAAGCAGGTCTTCGTGCCGATGAACAACTACTGGTGGGGTTTCTTCTACCGCAAGTCCAACTTCGCCAAGTGGGGCGTGCAGGAGCCGAAGACCTGGACCGAGTTCCTGGCGCTGTGCGAGACGCTGAAGGGCAAGGGCATCCCGCCGATCGGCATCGGTCTCGGCGACACCCCGTGGGTGGCCTCGGCCTGGTTCGACTACCTCAACATCCGGATCAACGGCGCGCCGTTCCACCGTGAGTTGCTCGCCGGCAAGCAGCGCTTCGACGACCCCAAGGTCAAGGCGGTCTTCACCCGCTGGCGCGAGGCCCTGCCCTACTTCGACCCCAAGGGCAAGGCGTACCCGTTCCAGGAGGCGACGACCGCTCTGCTGGCCGGCAAGACCGGCATGTTCCTGATCGGCACCTTCTTCGCCGACGCGGCGCCGAAGGACGCCCTCGGCGACCTGGACTTCTTCCGGTTCCCGATCATCGACCCGGCGGTGCCGGTGGCCGAGGAGGCCCCGACCGACGGCTTCTTCGCCAGCGCGAAGACCGCCAACCCGACCGGCACCAAGGCCCTGCTCGGCTACCTGTCCTCGGTCGAGGCGCAGGAGGCGTACGTCAAGGCCAGCTCGGGCATCGTGCTGCCGGCCAACCCCAGGGCCAAGGCGGCCGACTCGCCGTTGGTGGCCAAGGGCAAGGCGATGCTCGACGACGCCAAGGAGCTGACCCAGTTCTTCAACCGCGACTCCAGCGACGCGCTCCAGCCGACCGCGGACACCGCGCTGACCAAGTTCATGGACAAGCCGGACCAGATCGACGCGATCCTGCGGGAGTGGCAGACCAGCGCCGAGAAGGTCTTCAAGGGCTGACGTGACAGCAACGATCTCCACGACTCCGGTCACCCCCACCCGGCGGCGGCGACGGTCGGCCCGACTGTCGCCGCTGCTGGTGGCGTTCGTCCTGGTGCCGTTCGCGGTCGAGAGCGTCTGGGTCTTCTGGCCAGCGTTGCAGGGCTTCTGGTTCTCCCTCACCCGCTGGGACGGCATGTCGCCGCCCACGTTCGTCGGCGTTGACAACTACGTCGAGTTGGCCGGCGACGCCACCTTCCGGGGCGCGCTGCTCAACACGGTGATCTGGCTGGTCCTCTTCGGTGGCCTCTCCGTGCTCGGCGGCTTCGGCATGGCGCTGGTCCTGCAACGGGAACGGCGCGGAGTCGGCTTCTACCGGGCCGCCCTGTTCACCCCGGTCGTCTTCTCCCTGGTGGTTACCGCGCTGGTCTGGCGGGTCTTCTACCAGCCCGACGGTGTGGCCGACACGCTGCTGCGGGCCGTGGGCCTGGAGCAACTGATCCGGCCGTGGCTCGCCGATCCGCAGACCGCGCTGTACGCGGTGATCCTGCCCGCCCTGTGGCGGCAGATCGGCTACGTCATGGTGCTGTACCTGGCCGGGCTGAAAGCGATCGACCCGGCGCTGCACGAGGCCGCCCGGATGGATGGCGCCAGCTCCTGGCAGCGGCTACGACACGTCACCATTCCCCAGCTCCGTGGGGTCAACGCCGTGGTGCTCTCGGTCATCGTGATCGACTCGCTGCGCTCGTTCGACATCGTCTGGTCACTCACCAAGGGCGGGCCGTACCACTCGTCGGAGCTGCTCAGCACCTACATGTACTCGACCGCGTTCCAGAGCCTGCGGCTCGGCTACGCCTCCGCGATCGCCGTGGTGATCTTCGTGCTGGCGCTGGCGGTCATCCTCGGCTACCTGGTCCGCGCGTTCCGGGAGGAAGCGTGATGAACAAGCTCCGCACCGGGGCCTTCCACACCGGAATGATCCTGCTCTCGCTGCTGTGGCTGGGACCGGTGATCTGGGTCGTGGTGATGTCGACCCGATCGTTCGACGACATCGCCGCGCACGGGGTCGGCAGCCTGCCGCGCTCGTTCACCCTGGACACCTATCGGCAGGCGTGGACCGACGGCGGTGAGCTGCGGGCTCTGATCAACAGCATGCTGGTCACGGTCCCGTCGGTGGCGCTGAGCCTGGCCCTGGCCGCGATGGCCGCGTTCGCCCTCAGCCGCTTCCGGATCCCCGGCCGGCGGACCATCCTGCTGCTGATGCTCGCCGGCAACCTGCTGCCACCACAGATCCTGCTCATCCCGGTGGCCAAGTTCAGCGAGCTGACCGGCCTGTACGACACGCTCTGGGCGTTGATCGCGGTGCAGGTCGGCTTTGGCCTCGGCTTCTACACCTTCGTCCTGCACGGCTTCATGCGTGAGCTGCCGGGCGAGATCCAGGAGGCGGCCACGATCGACGGCGCCGGGCCGGCGCAGATCTTCACCAAGGTGATGCTGCCGCTGACCCGGCCCGCGCTCGCCGCCCTCGGCGCGCTCTCCTTCACCTGGATCTTCAACGACCTGCTCTGGGCGATCACCGTGCTGCGTACCGACGACAACATGCCGGTCACCCCCGCGCTGCTCGGCCTCCAGGGGCAGTTCGTGTCCTCCTGGAACGTCATCGCCGCAGGCACGGTCATTGCGGCCGTGCCCACGGTCGCGGTCTTCCTGCGCTTCCAGCGGCACTTCGTCTCCGGTCTGGCGCTCGGGGCGGTCAAGTGAGCACCCCGGCCGGGCGGCGCTGGACGCTGCGCGGCGCGCACACCGAGTACACCGTCACCGTGCCGGCGCACGGCCGGTGGCTGGAGCTGGTCGCGTGGGGCCCGCACGGGGTCTCCGACGGGCCGTCGCCGGTCGCCTACGACGGCCCGGTGCCGTTCCTCACCGCCGGAGATGCCGCCCCGATCGAGTACGCCACCGACGCCGACCGGCCGTTCACCGGTGCGGACCTGGTGGTGGAGACCTCCGCGGGGCAGCGCCGGGTGGGCTTCGATCACACCGACGTACGGGCCGACGCCGACCAGCGGGAGCTGGCGGTCGGGTTCGCCGACCCGGTCACCGGGCTGCGCGCGACCGTGCACTACCGGGTGCCCACCGGCACCGACGTGGTGCAGCGGTGGGTCGAGCTGACCAACGGCGGCATGGGTCCGCTGCGGGTGGTCCGGGCCGGATCGGCCGGGTTCTGCGTACCGACCCCGCACGGCGCGTTGCTCAGCCACCAGTGGGGGCAGTGGGCGCAGGAGTTCCAGCTTTCCCACGTCGAGCTGGGCCACGGCACGTTCACCATCGGCAGTGCCCAGGGCGTGCCCGGGCACCTGCACGTGCCCTGGCTGGCCGTCCGGGACACGGCCGAGCCGGCCGGCCCGGCCTGGGGGGTGGCGCTGGCCTGGACCGGCTCGTGGGAGATCAGCGCCGATCGGGACACCGGCGGCCTGACCCGCGTCCGGGCCGGCCGTCAGCTGGTCGACGGCCCGCTGGAGTTGGCCCCTGGTGACCGGCTGACCCTGCCGGTGGTCACCGGGGCGTACAGCCCGGACGGCCTGGATGGACTGGCCCGGGTCTGGCACACCCACCAGCGGCTGCTCGCCGGGGAGCGGCTCACCCCACGTCCGGTGCTCTACAACTCCTGGGAGGCCACCTACTTCGCGGTCGAGGCGGAGAGCCAGTTGGCGCTCGCCAGGATCGCCGCCGAGTTGGGCGTGGAGACGTTCGTGGTGGACGACGGCTGGTTCGTCGGCCGCGACGACGACACCGCCGGCCTGGGTGACTGGACGCCCGACCTGGCGAAGTTCCCGGCCGGGTTCGACGCGTTCATCGCCGACGTCCGCGCGCTCGGGCTGAACTTCGGGCTCTGGGTCGAGCCGGAGTGCGTCAACCCACGATCCACGCTCTACGCCGAGCACCCGGAGTGGGTCTACGCCGTCGACGGCCGGCCGCTCACCCCGGTACGCAACCAGTACCTGCTCGACCTGGGCCGGCCGGAGGTCGCCGAGTTCGTGCACTCCACCGTGGACGGTCTGCTCCGCCGGTACGACATCGACTACCTGAAGTGGGACTTCAACCGCCCGCGTACCGAGCCGGGGCGGCCGGACGGGGTCGGCGCGCTCGACCTGGACGGCGCGCACGTGGCCAACCTGCACCGGATCTACGAGCGGCTGCGCCGGGACCACCCCGGCGTGCTGATCGAGGCGTGCGCCGGCGGGGGCGCGCGGACCGACCTGGCGATGGCCGCCCGGGCCGACGTCTTCTGGCCCAGCGACAACACCGGCCCGCTCGACCGACTGGCCATCCAGTACGGCTTCCTGCACGCCAACGCCCCGCACCTGCTCAGTTCCTGGGTCACCGACGCGCCCGGCCTGTTCGACCCGCGCCCGCGCTCACTGGCGTTCCGGTTCGTGCTCGCGATGGCCGGCGTGCTCGGCATCGGCGCGGACATCCGGGCCTGGACGCCGGCACAGCGGGCCGAGGCGGCCGGCTGGATCGCCCGGTACAAGGAGATCCGGGACGTCGTCACGTACGGCGAGGTGCACCTGATCGGAGGCCCCCACCAGGCCCGCTGCGCGGTGCAGTACACCGCGCCGGACGAGCGCCGGGTGGTCGTGCTGGCCTGGCACACCGGCCGGCTGGACGGTGCAGGCCTGCTCCCGTCCCGCCCGGTCCGGTTGCCGCTGCACGGCCTGGATCCGGCCGCCCGTTACCGGCACGGCGATCGGCACTACTCCGGCAGCCATCTCAGCGCGGTCGGCTTGCCGGTGCACTGGGGCCCGACCCACGACGCCGACCTCATCGTGCTGCACCGCGACTGAGGCCGGAGCACCACCGCACCCCACCCCCGAGGGACAGGAGTACCCCCATGCGCCTGATCCGACCGCTGACCGCCGCCCTGGCCGTGTTCGGCCTGGGCCTGGTCGGCCCGCTGCCGGCCATGGCCGGCCCACCGCACACCGCTCCACCACCGGCCGGCGGCCACGGCGGGCCGGGCCGACCCGGTCACGCCCCGGCCGCCACCGGCGCTGAGGACCAGGGTGCGCCGGCCTTCTTCAACAGTGGGCTCGCGCCGACGCCGTACCAGGGCTGGAACACCTACTTCGGTCTCGGTGGCGATCCCACCGAGGCCGAGGTCCGGTCGGTCACTGATTTCATGGTCAGCAGCGGCCTGCGGGACGCCGGCTACACGTACGTCTGGATCGACGGCAACTGGGCCGCGCCCACCCCGCGTGACGAGGCCGGCCGGCTGGTCGCCGACCCGGCCCGGTTCCCCGGCGGGATGGCCGGGCTGGCCGCGTACATCCACAGCAAGGGGATGAAGGCCGGCATCTACACCGACGCCGGGCCGTACCTGCCGGGGCAGTGTGGGCTGGGCAGCAACGGCCACTACCGGGCCGACGTGGCCCAGTTCGCCGGCTGGGGCTTCGACGCTCTCAAGGCCGACTGGCTCTGCGGCCGGGCCGCGGGCCTGGACCCGGAGACCACCTTCCGCGAGCTCGCCGAGGCGGTACGCCAGTCGCCCCGGCCGATGCTGCTCAACATCTGCAACCCGGTCAGCTCCGACTGGGGCGGCGGGCCGTACACCCCGGAACAGCTCTCCACCTGGAGCTACACCTACGCGCCCACCATCGCCGACTCCTGGCGGACCTACACCGACGTGGGGCTCACCGATCCGACCCCGCAGTGGGCCTTCCCCTGGGTGCTGCGCAACATGGACGTCAACGCGTACCACCCGGCGGCCACCGGGCCGGGGCACTACAACGACCCGGACTACCTGCTGCCGATGCGCCCGCTGCCCGGCGGCGGGTACGAGCTGAGCCTGGAGGAGTCCAAGACGCAGCTCGGCATGTGGTCCATCATGGCCGCCCCGCTGGTGATCGGCTCCGACCCGCGCGGCCTGCCCACCGAGATGATTTCGGCGCTGACCAACCCGGAGATCATCGCGGTGAACCAGGACCCGTTGGTCCGGCAGGGCATCAAGGTCGCCGACACCGGGGTCGACGCGCAGGTCTGGAGCAAGGTGCTCACCGGCTCGGGCCGGCGGGCGGTCGCCCTGCTCAACCGGCACGACACCGCGCAGACGATCACGGTGAACTTCGCCGATGTCGCACTCGGCGGGTCGGTCACGATCCGCGACCTGTGGTCCCGTGCCACCGTCGATGCCGCGCCGGGCACCGCCGGCGTTCAGCCGTTCACCGGCTCGTACACCGTCGAGGTCCCGGCGCACGGGGTGGCCATGCTCGGCCTGACCGGCACCGACCAGGTCGCCGGCGCCAGCCTCGGCGGCACCGCCAGCGCCAGCCCGGCGCTGGTCCGGGTGGACGACACGCACGCCACCGCCTTCGTTCGCAACGGGCAGGGCGCGCTGGCGGTGAACACCCGCTCCGGCGCGACGTGGGGCACCGGCTGGACGTCACTCGGCGGCCCGGTCGGTGGCCGGATCCTCGGCCAGCCGGCGGCGTACGCCTCACCGGGTGGCCGGCTCGACGTCTTCGTCCGGGGCACCGACAACGCTGCCTGGCAGCGGAGTTACGTCGCCGGGAAGTGGGGGCCGTGGCGCAGCCTCGGTGGCACGCTGACCGACGGACCCACGGTGGCCTGGACCAGCCCGACCGAGTGGACGCTCGTCGTCCGCGGCGCCGACGGCAAGCTCTGGTCGCGGACCCCGAGCACCGGCTGGACCGGGATCGGCGCGCCCGAGGACCGGCCGTTCTACGGGCGGCCGAGTGCGGTCGTCGATGACGCCGGCGTGCTGCACGTGGCGGTCCGCAGCCGGACCGACGAGGTGTGGTGGCGCAGCCGGACCGGCACCACCTGGTCGGCCTGGACCAGCGTGGGCGGCACCACCAGCGGCAGCCCGACCCTGCTCGCCACCGCCGGCCGGGTCTACCTGTTCGCGTTGGCAGCCGACAACCGGCTCTGGCAGCGCAACCTGGTCGACGGGGCGTGGGGCGGCTGGTTCCGCCGTGGCGAGTTCGCCACCGACGCCTTCCGGGGCGCACCGGGTGCCGCCGCCGGTGCCAATGGCAGCGCCTGGCTGGCGGTACGCGGCGTGGACGACCGGGTGCACCAGCTCGTCCTCTGATCCACGGTGGCGGGGGGCCCGCCCGGCGGCCCCCCCCCCCCCCCCCCCCCGGGGGGGGGGGGGGGTGACCCCCCCCGGGGGGGGGGGGCCCCCCCCCCGGGGGGGGCGGCCCCCCCCGG